>NZ_BAAAMV010000007.1:0-702886 GCF_039529455.1 Nonomuraea bangladeshensis | reverse complement strand
ACATGTTCGAGTCGGGCATCATCGACCCGGCCAAGGTGACGCGCTCCGCGCTGCAGAACGCCGCCTCCATCGCGGCGCTCTTCCTCACCACCGAGGCTGTCATCGCCGAGAAGCCCGAGAAGACCCCCGCCGCCCCGGCCATGCCGGGTGGCGGCGACATGGACTTCTAGGTCTGTTCGCTCGCGAAGCCGAAGCACAAGAGCGGCCCGGATCTTCCGGGCCGCTCTTGTGCGTTGACGGCGTGTTCGTTGACCGCGTGTTCGTTGACGGCGGTCAGACGCCGTAGACCGGGACGATGTGGCCGCGGGCCAGCGTGTTGGCCGTGATGTTGAAGCCGACCACCGCCGGGCTGGCGTCGCCGTCCACGCCCAGCTTGTCGACGCCGAGGGCGTGGACGGTGAAGACATAGCGGTGCGGGGCGCCGGGCGGCGGGGCCGCGCCGCCGAAGGCCTTGGCGCCGTAGTCGTTGCGGGCGTGGGCGGCACCCTCGGGCAGCCCCTTGAAGTCGGGGGCGCTGCCCGCGCCCGCGGGCAGCTCGGTCACCGAGGCCGGCAGGTCGAACAGCACCCAGTGCCAGAACCCGCTGCCCGTGGGGGCGTCGGGGTCGTAGCAGGTGACGGCGTAGCTCCGGGTCCCTTCGGGCGCGCCGGACCAGCGGAGCTGGGGCGAGACGTTCTGGCCCGTCATGCCCCAGTCGTTGAAGACGTGCAGGTCGCTGAGCCGCTCGCCGTCCTGGATGTCGTCGCTCTCGACCACGAGCGCGGGAACCGACGGCAGGTGTTCATGGGGCAGCGGTGCTGGCACGGCATCCTCCTAGGTAGGCAAGCGTTCCTGATCGCCATCCTAGAAGCGGCCGGGCCGGTCGCCGGTCATGGCGTCGCCGGTTCCCGCGCGGGGCGCGGTCACATGGCGAGCTGCGCCGGCAGGGGCTTGTCGTGCAGGACCGTGAGCGAGGTCACCGCACGGGTCAGGACGACGTACAGCCGGGCCAGGCCGCGGGGCTCGGCGGCCACGATGTCGGCGGGCTCGACCACGATCACGTGGTCGTACTCCAGACCCTTGGCGAGCGTGGCGGGGACGACGAGCAGGCGGTGCTCGCCCTCCGGGGCGTCGGGGTCGAGCACGGAGTGCGGACGGCCGGACAGCGCCCGCGAGACCTCACCGACCAGCGCGTCCGGGACGATGACGCCGATCGAGCCCTCCTGGGCGAGGGCCGCGTCGGCGGCCTCCGCCACCGAGCCGCCCGGGCGGATGCTCAGCGAGCCCGCGCCGGGGCGCAGGGACCGCGGCGCGGCCAGTCCGGGGGCGATGGACGGCAGCAGCCGGGCGGCGAAGTCGAGCACCTCGCGCGGCACGCGGAAGCCGAGCGTCAGCTCGGTCACCTCGCCCTCGGCCTGGCCGAGGTGCTGGAGCACGCTCTCCCACGAGCTGGTGGACCAGGGCGTGGTGCCCTGGGCGAGGTCGCCGAGCACGGTGGCCGAGCCGTTGCGGCAGCGGCGGCCGAGCGCGCGAAGCTGCATCTCCGACAGGTCCTGGGCCTCGTCCACGACCAGGTGGCCGAGCGAGGGGGTGCGTTCCATGAGGTCGCGCAGCTCGTCGAGGAGCGCGGCGTCCGCCGCCGACCACTTGGCGGACTTGTGGCTGCGGTACGGCTTCGGCCAGAGGAGCAGGCTCTGCTCGTCGGGCGACAGGTCGGACCTGGCGGCCCTGGCGAGGAACTCCGGCTCGGCGAGCAGCCGGTAGAGCACCTGCTCGGGCGTCAGCTTCGGCCAGACCGCGTCCACGAGCTGCTTGACCGGCTTGGAGCGGGCCACGGCGTCCTGCACCCGGTCGTCGGGCGACTCGCCGCGCTGCTCCATCCGCACCAGCACCAGGTGGGCCAGCCGTTGCGCGAGCGCCGCCCGTCCCGGCAGGTAGCGGGTGGTGCCGCGCAGGGAGGCGACGATCTCGCGCACCTCATGGTCGGCCACCCGGTAGCGGTAGGCGCCCTTGGTGAACACCAGGCCCTCCTCCGGCTTCACGATGTGCAGCCAGAGCGCGCGTTCGAGCACCGTGGCCATCCGGGCGTCGCCCTTGACCGCGGCCACCAGCGGGTCCTCCGGGGCGGCGTGCTCGCCGAGCAGGCCCGCCACGGTCGTCTGGTCCACCTTGACCTCGCCCAGCGCGGGCAGGACCGAGGAGATGTAGGACAGGAACGCGCGGTTGGGGCCGACGATCATCACGCCGGACCTGGCCAGCCGCTCGCGGTGGGTGAACAGCAGGTAGGCGGCCCGGTGCAGGCCCACCGCGGTCTTCCCGGTGCCGGGGGCGCCCTGGACGCAGACGGTCTGGGCGAGCCCCGAGCGGACGATCTCGTCCTGGTCGGGCTGGATCGTGGCGACGATGTCGCGCATGGGGCCGGTGCGCGGGCGCTCGATCTCCTCGGTGAGGATCTTCGACGGGCCGAGCTCGACGTTCCCCTCGCCCAGGGGCTCGTCCTCGTACGCGGTCAGGGTGCCGCCGTGGTAGCCGAAGCGGCGGCGGCGTACGACGCCCATCGGCTCGGCCGGGCTCGCCTGGTAGAAGGCCCGTGAGACCGGGGCCCGCCAGTCGATGACCAGCGGCTTGCTGCGGGCGTCGTGGACGTGCCGGCGGCCGACGTAGATCGTGCCGGGCAGGTCGTCGCCGGACTCGCGGTCGAGCCGGCCGAAGAACAGCGGGGTGTCCGGGTGGTCGGCGAGGGCGGCGACGCGCTGGTCGAGGAGGGACTGGAGGATCTGCTGCGACACCCAGTCGCCGGCCGCGTCGGCGGAGAGTGACTGGGCGTGGGTGCGCATCGCCGTCAGCGCGGCCCTGGACTCGGCCAGGTGCCGTTGCTCGGCGGCGAGGACGTCGGCGGGTATGTCGGGGGCGAGTTGGTGTGCGGGCATGCGAAAGTGCCTCCTCGTCGGGAGTCGGAGGTGGTCAAGGTAGCGAATCGGTCAGTTTAGCCATGCGCGGCGAGCGCTTCCACAGCATTTACCGGCGGACGGGCGTGCCTTGGGCAACGGCGGTTGGCGTTCCGGGGGCGCGGGTAAAACGTGGGGATGGCGCGGGTGCGGGTGTCGCCGATCATCCCCACGATCGCGAGTTTCCTGCTCGCGGCGCTCTGGGGGTTGTCGGTGTTCGCGGGCTGGGGTCTGGAGGCGTTCTGCGCCGGGGGCGACGAGGACTGTCCGCGGCGGCTCGGCACGGTCTCCACGGTGTCGGGCCTGTTCGCGACGCTGGCCGCGTGCTGCACGGCGGCGGCCTGGCTGCTGCCGGTCTCGCGCGGCGACCTGCGGGTGTTCGGGCGGCTCATGGGAGCGGCGGTGCTGGCGTGGGTGCTGGCCGAGGGCGTGCTCTTCGTCGGCGGGCTGCTGGCCCGCCGGCCCTGAGCTGAGGACAACCTGGGAATACCGAAAAAATCGGGCATATCAGGTGGGTTTGCCGGATCATGGGGGTATGTCGCAGGCGGCGTGATAGTACGCAGGTGAGGGGGGTGGTTCGATTGTCGACGGCCCGCGGAGTCTCGTGGACGTGACACCACGTCGAGCGCTCGGCCGCTCACGCGCGAGCGGCCGGGCCTTCACCCGCTGAGAGCCACCCTCAGACGCCGTCGTGCACGTCGTCGGCGTCGATGATCTGGTAGGCGTATCCCTGCTCGGCCAGGAAGCGCTGCCGGTGCGCCGCGAACTCCTGGTCGACGGTGTCGCGGCTGACCACGGTGTAGAACCGCGCGCCCCCGCCGCCCGCCTTGGGCCGCAGCACCCGGCCGAGCCGCTGGGCCTCCTCCTGGCGCGAGCCGAACGTCCCCGACACCTGGATGGCGACGGACGCCTCCGGCAGGTCGATGGAGAAGTTGGCGACCTTCGACACCACGAGGACCTGGATCTCCTTGTCGCGGAACGCCTGGTAGAGCCGCTCGCGCTCCTTGACCCGGGTCTCGCCCTTGATCACCGGCGCGCCGAGGTGCTCGCCGAGCTCGTCGAGCTGGTCGATGTACTGGCCGATGACCAGCACCTGCTCGCCCGCGTGCCGGCGCACCAGCGCCTCGGTGACCCGCGTCTTGGACGGCGTGGTCGCGCAGAAGCGGTAGCGCTCCTCCGACTCGGCCATCGCGTACGCCAGCCGCTCCTCGTCGGTGAGCGTGACCCGCACCTCGACGCAGTCGGCCGGGGCGATCCAGCCCTGGTTCTCCATCTCCTTCCAGGGCGCGTCGTAGCGCTTGGGGCCGATGAGCGAGAACACGTCGCCCTCGCGCCCGTCCTCGCGTACCAGCGTGGCCGTGAGCCCCACGCGCCTGCGGGCCTGGAGGTCGGCGGTCATCCGGAAGATCGGCGCGGGCAGCAGGTGCACCTCGTCGTAGACGATGAGCCCCCAGTCGCGCGCGTCGAACAGCTCCAGGTGGCTGTAGACGCCCTTCCGCCTGGTGGTCATCACCTGGTAGGTGGCGATGGTGACGGGGCGGATCTCCTTCTTGTTGCCGCTGTACTCGCCGATCTCGTCCTCGGTCAGCGACGTGCGCTTGAGCAGCTCGGTCTTCCACTGGTGGGCGGAGACGGTGTTGGTGACCAGGATGAGCGTGGTGGCCTGGGCGTGGGCCATGGCGGCCGCGCCCACGATGGTCTTGCCGGCGCCGCAGGGCAGCACGACCACGCCGGAGCCGCCGTGCCAGAAGGCGTCGGCCGCCTCCTGCTGGTAGGGGCGCAGCGACCAGCCCTCCTGGGCGAGCTTGATCGGGTGGGCCTCGCCGTCGACGTAGCCGGCCAGGTCTTCCGCCGGCCAGCCCAGCTTGAGCAGGGCCTGCTTGACGTTGCCCCGGTCGCTCGGGTGCACGACGACCGAGTCGGCGCCGAGCCGGTCGCCCAGCATCGGCGCGATCTTCTTGGAGCGCAGCACCTCCTCCAGCACCGCGCGGTCGCTGGAGGTGAGCACCAGGCCGTGCACCGGGTCCTTCTCCAGGCGCAGGCGGCCGTAGCGGGCCATCGTCTCGGCGATGTCGACGAGCAGCGCGTGCGGCACCGGGTAGCGGCTGTGGCTGATGAGCGCGTCGATGACCTGCTCGGCGTCGTGGCCGGCGGCGCGGGCGTTCCACAGCGCCAGCGGGGTGACGCGGTAGGTGTGGACGTGCTCGGGAGCGCGTTCGAGCTCGGCGAACGGCGCGATGGCCTTGCGGCACTCGTCGGCCTTGTCGTGGTCGACCTCGAGCAGCAGAGTCTTGTCCGACTGGACGATGAGCGGGCCGTCGTTCACGGACATCCCTTCCTACGGTTGACCCTTATCCAACACAGCCGACGGCAGGGAAAGTCCCGGAACGGGTCATCAATCGTCGAGATAGCCGTTGAGGCCGAGGAAGAGGAAAAGGCCGATCATGAGGACGAAGCCGAGCCCGAACAGGACCCAGCTCCACATCACCATGCTACGTGCCGCGCGGGGGTCGGAGCCCGCCCTGCCGAGCGCCAGCCCGGCGAGGATCGCCCCGGGCAGGCCGAGGACGTTGCAGCAGGAGACGAGGGCGAGGAGGTTGAGCACGAGGGAGACGATGGCGTTGGCGCTGGGCCCCTCGTTGCGCGGCGGCGGCGGATAGCCGTAGCCCGGCGGGGACTGCTCGCCGTAAGGGGCGCCGTAGGGCTGGTAAGGGTAACCCGGCGGGTCCTGTTGGGTCATCGTCACCTCCAGACACGTCAACACTTATCACGGAACCGGACGGGCCCGGCCGCGTGATCAGCGTGCCGGCTAGAGGCGGGCGCGCACGGCCTTGCGGTCGAGCTTGAGCACGCTCGTGACCGGGATGTCGTCGACGAAGCGGATCTCGCGCGGGTACTTCACCCGGCCGACGCGGTCGCGGGCCCACTCGACGAGCTCCTCGGCGCTCGCCGTCGCGCCTGGTTCGAGCTGCACGAACGCCACGACCTCCTCGCCGTGGCGGGCGTCGGGCCGGCCCACCACGCAGGAGCGGGCCACGTCGGGGTGCTGGTCGAGGGCGTACTCGACGTCGCGGGGGAAGACGTTGAAGCCGCCGCGGATGATGAGGTCCTTCTTCCTGTCCACGACGTGGAGGTAGCCGTCGTCGTCCACGCAGCCGATGTCGCCGGTGCGCAGCTCGCCGTCCACCAGCGTGGTGCCCTCGGGGTCGGGCTCGTGCTCGCCCCAGTAGCCGAGCATCAGCGACTCGCCCGCGACGCAGATCTCGCCGACCTCCCCGGCCTCCACCGCCTCGCCGTCGCCGTCGCGCACGACGATCGAGTAGCCGGGCAGCGGCAGGCCGACGCTGCCGATCCTGCGCCGGCCCGGCGGGTTGAAGGTGGTGACCGCGCAGGTCTCGGTCAGGCCGTAGCCCTCCAGGATCTGCACGCCGGGCAGCCGGCGCTCGAACTCCTCCAGCAGGCTCCGCCCCAGCGGGGCGGCGCCGCAGGTGAGATGGGACAGCTCGGGCAGCGCGTACGACTCCAGCGGCTCGGCGAGCAGCATCTGGAGCATGGCGGGCACGACGGTGCCGTAGTGGACGCGCTGGCCGCCGGCCAGCTTGAGGAACTGCCCGGGGTCGAACCAGCGCATGAGCACCGCGTGCTGCGGCTCGGTCGCGTGCATCCAGGCGATCGTGACGATCAGCCCGTACGAGTGCGACAACGGCACCGGCACGATGATGCGGTTCTTGCCCTCCTGGTGGGACATGTCCCAGACGGCCTTGCCCACCTGCCAGAGGCCGCGGTGGCTCAGCATGACGCCCTTGGCGCGGCCGGTGGTGCCGCCCGTGTACATGAGGGCGGCCAGGTCCCCGGGGTCCCGGGCGACGGGGCCGCGCCCGGGTGCCCGTTCGAGCTCGGCGGTGTCCACGTGGACCGGGATGTCCACGCCCGTGGCCCGTACGGTCGCCTCCAGCTCGGGGGAGGTGACGATCGCCACGGCGCCGCTGTCGAGCAGGATGTGCCGCAGCTCCTCCGCGCCCACCAGGAACACCACGGGGGTCACCACCGCGCCGGCCGCCCACAGTGCCTGGTAGAGCACCGGGACCTCGGGCGAGTTGGCCATCATGACGGCCACCCGGTCGCCGGGCCGTACGCCCGCCGCGACGAAGCCGCCGCACATCCGGCGCGCGCGCTCGGCGAGCTCGTGACTGCGGTGCCAGACCCCTTCGTAGTACATGGCGTCGTGGTCGGCGAAACGGCCCCAGGACTCCTCGGCCAGCCGGCCCAGCGTCTGCTCGGTCACATGCCCAAACTGCTGGGTGGGGGAGCGTGACGTCAAGACCTGCCGGCCCCCTTGACTGATCACTGTGGAGGATGTCTTCATTATCGGTAAATAAAGTGATATCTCCTACTCGGGCCATTTGAGTTTTCACGGTGGCCTAGATCGTGTAAATGTGGGAGATCTGGGATGCGGGTTGGCGTCCCAGGTGGGGAACACCTGGTCAGGCCGGTACGGTGACGCAGCGCGACCGGCTCGTGCGGCACGGAGAAAGTCGTGCTCGCACGGTAATTAGTGGAGACAAGTTTCGTGTCCAGCTCCGAGGTGACTTCGTGACCGACACGCCTCAACCAGGCGAGCTCGACCTTGATCACTTGACGTTCACGCGGCGCCGCCCGCCGCCGGACGTCCGGCCCATCCCCGGGGAGCTCGCCCGGCGGGAGGCCGACGCCCTGCTGCGCTCCTACCTGGAGCCGCACTGCTTCCCCGAGGCCGTCCGCAGGCTCTCCGCCCGCCATCTGCTCGTGCTCGTGGGCGAGGAGGAGATCGGCAAACGGCTGGGCGGGCTCGCCCTGCTGTCGCGCATGTCGCTGGCCGAGAGCACGATCACCGTCCTGTCGCCGGCCAGCACCGTCGCCGAGCTGATCGGCGGGACCGAGTACGCGCCGGGGCGGGCGTACCTGCTGCACGACTGGATCGCGGTCGGCACCGACCCGGCCGCGCTGTCCGTCCTGGCGCGCGAGCTGGCCGAGCTCGGCTCCTACCTCGTCATCACCCGCGACGGCGCGCCCTCGCGGGCCGTGGAGGTCGAGCAGCCCTGGGCCGCCCCCGACCCACGGGAGCTGTTCGACCTGTGCCTCAGCACGTACGACCTGCGCGTCGGCCTGGCGCCCGACACGCTCGTCAAGGCCCGGCACCGGGCGGCCGAGCTGCCCACGCCCGCCCACGTCGTCCGGCTGGCCGCCGGGCTCGCGCCGGACGGGGCGCGGGCGGGCGCGGCGCGGGCGGCCGAGGAGGTCGCCGCCTGGTTCGACACCAAGCCGGCCATGCGGGAGGTGCTGGCCGCGGCGGCGCTGGCGTTCACCGGGCCGCTGCCCGAGGATGCCTTTCAGGCGCGGCTCGCCCGGCTCGACCCGATCTGGCAGGCGCATGAGAGCGGCCCGCCCGAACCTCCCCAGCCGCACCCGCTCATCAGCCGCGCCGGCGGGCAGGCCGGCTTCCCGACGCCGGAGCACCGCGGGCCGGTGCTGGCCGAACTGGCCGCCCGGTACGGGTTCTGGCTGTGGCAGCCGCTGCGCGCCTGGGTCAGGTCGCTGACCGGTGAGGATCCCGAGGTGCGCACGCGGGCCGCCGAGGGCGTGGCGGCGCTGGCCGCGTACGCGCTCAAGGAGGCGAGGGCCGAGTTCCTGGAGGTGTGGGCGGCGGGCACGGCGGGGGAGCGGCTGGCGGCGGCGGAGGCGCTGTCGTCCATGTGCGCCGGCGACACCCTCGCCCCCGAGGCGCTCCGGCTGGCGCTGGAGTGGGCGGCCGACCCCGCCCGCGCCACGACGGCCGCCGTGGCCCTGGGCGGCGACCTGGCGCTGCGCTACCCGGCCGACTGCGAGCGGGCCCTGCGGCGGCTGGCCGACGGCGACGGACCGGCCGCGGCGGTGGCCAGGCGGATGACGCCGGACGCCTGAGGCCTCAGCGACGGACCGGCCGTCGCGGCGGCCAGGCGGATGACGCCGGGCGGCTAGACCCCCGCCACCCCGGTGATGCGGTGCAGCGCGAAGCGGTGGACGGCGGCCCTGGTCTCGTCGTACGCGGTCAGGTAGCCGCCCTCCATCCTCGCCGGCTCCAGGATGCGCGAGGTCGCGTTGCCCTGCGAGTCGAGATAGCCGATCCACACCCGTACGCCCTGCTTGATGGCGTCCTGGAGGGCCGAGATCGTGGCCGTCGCGGGGCCGCGCGGGATCTGGCCGTCGGGAGCGTCCGCGGGCTCGCGCCGGGCGAGATGCGCCGCGTCGCCCGCGCGCAGCGCCCGTACGGCCGCCGCCGCCACGTGGGGGTCGATGCCGTTCGCCGGGGCCACCGCGCGCACCGGCGGCGCCGCCTCGGTGCGCCTGCTGTCGAGCTGCGAGATGATCACGTCGCCGTCGAGCGACTCGGCGACCGGGGAGTAGCCCATGGCCCGCAGCGAGTCGACCAGGGCCGCGCGCGAGGAACGGGAGGCGATGACCGTCGGGGCGAGCCTGCGCAGCCGCAGCGCGGCCGAGCGCCGGTCGGCGGTGATCTGGTCGAGCAGCGCCGGGTCGTCGCAGCGGACGTACGCGCTCGCCGTGCCCACCCGGATCCGCCCGTGCCGCCGCGCCACGTCGCCCACCAGGTAGGACAGCGCCTGCGGCATCGGCGTGGCCGAGTGGCGGGCCAGCATCGCCAGCAGCTCCTCGCCGCCGTGGCCCGCGTCGAGCGCCCGGCGGATCGACTGCTCGCTGAAGCGGTAGACGGTGGCCCCGCCCTTCGACTCGACGTCGGCGGTCAGCGTCATCCACCGGTTGAGCTCGCTGGTCAGCGGGCCCGGCGCGACCGCGGTCAGGTCGGCCTGCAGCAGCACGTGATCGACCGGCTCGGGCAGCAGCGGCGCCAGCGCGGCCGCCGCCGCCCCGGTGTCGCCGCCCTCCAGCAGCGCCCGCCCGTGCCCGGACAGCGCGCCCAGGCCCGTCACGCCGATCTGCTCGGCCTCGCGCAGGGCGAACTCGGTCAGCTGCTCGCGCAGCGGCCCCCGGCGGCGCGGCTGCTCCCACGCCAGGCGTTCGAGCACCGCGTCGCGGGACGGCGCGCGGCCCGGCGCCGCCGCCAGCACGCCCAGCGTCGCCGCCCGCACCCCGGGCGCGGCCGCGCGGCGCAGATCGGCGTGCAGGGCGTTGAGCGGGCGGTCGCGCTCGTCCCGTTCGCCCACCAGGCCCGGGACGCGGTCCATGTGCAGCCAGCTCGTGGCCAGCGTCACCCAGCGGTCGGCGGTGCCCCTGACCCGCCACAGGTCGTAGGCGGGGGTCGGCAGCCACTCGCCGTCCACGCCGCCGCCGGCCGCGATCAGCCCGGCCGCGTGCGCCACCTCGACGACCAGCGCCGTCACCCACTCCGGCAGGTCCAGGTCGGCCGCCGTGCGCTTCAGGTCGCGTACGCCGAGGCCGCCCGTGCGTAGCACGCCCGGCGGCTCGATGCTCCACCGCTCGCACAGCTCCTCGGCCGCGCGGACGAACATGAACGCCTGCCCGGCCGCCGTACGGTCGGCCAGCTCCCGATCGCGCTCGGGGCCCTCCAGTGGCGGCGGCTCCGCGGGCAGGCCGCGGTGCACCCGGCCGCCGCGCAGGTGCAGGCCCACCTCGCGGGGCAGCGTCACGCTCTCCTCGCCGGTCGCCGCGAGCAGGCCGCGGGCCAGCAGCTCCTCGATGGGGGAACGGGCGGTCGCGACGCGCACCTCGCGCCGGGCGTTGGGCACCCGGCCGGTCGGCGGGCCCCAGGCGAGCTGGTCGAGCGCGGCCCGCGCCTCCGCCGACACGGACGCGACCAGCGCGGCGGGGTCGGCGAGCGCCGCGGCCAGGCGTTCCTTGCCGGTGCCCGCGGTGCCGGGGGCGATGTCGTCGGCCATCTCGTCGAGCTGCTCGGGCGGGTGGTGCCGGAACGCCTCCACCGCGCGCGGGCCCAGGCCGGCCGGGTCCTCCAGCACCTTGCGTACGCCGGGGCCGAGGTCGAGTGCGTCGTCGGGGCCGTAGACGAGGGCGAGGTCGCGCAGCCGGTCGAGCGCCGCCGACAACGCCGGCTCGGCGGCCGGAGGGTCGCTGCGCGCGGACGGGGGCAGGGCCGCGGTGATGAGGGCGCTCAGGCGCTCCTTCGGCGTCGGGCCGTCCTGGACCGCCAGCGTCTCGACGACGGCCAGCGTGAACCGGTCGAGCCGGTCGAGCGCCCTGCCGATCGCCGACGGGCTGGCCGCGCGGGACGCCAGACCCTCCAGGTGCGCGGGCACCGGAGTGATCAGCTCGGGACGCGACGAGACGAGCGCCCGCAACTGGTCGTCGGTGCGTCCCCTGATCCACTCCGTGAACTCCATCGTTGCCATGGTATGTCCCCCCTGATTGGGGCAGCATGGCTAGACGTGAGAGAGCGTGCCGATCAGCTCGTGCTGAACTACGTCTCCAGGGCCGCCGACGCGGCCCACGGCGTGTTGCGCTCCGAGCAGCGGCTGGACTTCGCCCGGCGGCTGCGCGCCCGGATCGAGGCCGAGGTGGGCGGCAGCGAGAACCCGCGCGCGGTGGCGAAGGTGCTGGACCGGTTCGGCGACCCGGCGGCGCTCGTCGAACGCGAGGCCCACCGCCTCGCCACCACCGAAACCGCCGCCGGCTCGGGCGGGACGCGGCGGTTTCCCGCCATCCGCGATGACACCCTGCACGCCCCCCACAGGGTCGGGCAGCAGCGGGGGAGCCGTTCGACCGGTCTGGGGCTGCCGTTCGCGGCTGCGCAGGGTCGCGATGTCCACCGCCAACCCCATGGCCACCGGAGGCAGGGACGCGCGGACCGTGGTCAAGGAGCACCCGCGCGAGATCGGCGCCCTGGTGATCCTGGTGGCGGCCGCGCTGCTGGTGCCGTTCGGGCTGCCGTCGCTGGCGATCTTCCCGGTCCCCCTGGTGGTGTGGGCGGCCGGCACGGCGGTCGTGCTGCTGAGCGAGAGCTGGGAGGCCCGCGACCGCTTCCTGGGCGCGGGCGCGCCGCTGCTCGGGTACGCGGTCGGCGGCGTGCTCGTCGGCGGCCTGCGGGTCGGCGCCGAGCCGGGTTTCGACACGTTCATGACCGAGTTCTGGGCCGTGAGCGGCACCATGTTCATGATCGACACCGGGCTGGGCGTGGTCTGGCTGGCCTACCGCCTGCTCGACCTCACCTGATCACCGACCTCAGCTGATCACGGGAGCCGGGCTCGGCAGCAGCCCGACGGCGAGCCGCACCCAGGCCGTCACGAACTGCTCCTTGTCCGCGTGCCCCGCCAGCTCGCCCACCGTCTCCTGGAAGAGCCGGTAATGCACGACGGCGCCGCCGAGCACGGTTGCGATGCCCGACCAGTCGATCTCGACGTCGCGGTATTCGGGCTGCGCGCGGAACCAGGTGACGATCGCGTCGAACATGGGCTGCAGCAGCCCGTCCCGTACGACGGCGACCAGCTCCGGGAACTGGCTGAGGTCGCGGAAGAAGACGCGGGTCAGCTCCGACTCCTCGCGCACCTTGGCGAGCCCCGCCCGGCAGACGAGCGACAGCCGCTCCTCCAGGTCGGCCGAGGACTCCATGGCGTCCAGCTCGGCCAGGCTGCCGGCCACCTGGCTACGGGTACGGGCGGCGTGCTCGTTGATGGCGGCGGCGAGCACCTCGTACTTGGACTTGAAGTGCCTGTAGAGCCCTCCGGCGCCGGGAGACAGCCCTGAGGCGGCCTCGATCTCGGCCACGGAAGTGGCGGAGTAGCCCCGCTCGGCGAACAGCCGCAGGGACTCATCGATGATCCGCTCACGGGTGGATCTGCTCATGTCTATCCTGATACCTCCGTAAGGAGAGTAGTCGTTACGGAGCGGCGCGCCGGACCGGGCTCGCCAGGACCGAGCCCTCCCCCTCGATAAGTAATTCCTTTCTGGCCATTCCACCATCCCACAACAAGGGCGGTTACCGGAGGCCGAGCGGCCTTTGGCATCCTGCACGGGTGATGACATCGGTAGGTTTCGACCTTGACATGACATTGGCGGATACGCGAGTGGGGATAGCGGCCGCCATGGACGAGCTGTCGGCGCGTTTGGGGGTGCCGATCGACAGCGCGGCCGTGGTGCGGCGGCTCGGGCCGCCTTTGGAGATGGAGTTGGCCAACTGGATGCCCGCCGAGCAGGTCCCGGCGGCGGCCGACCTGTATCGGGAGATATATCCGGATATAGGGGTTCCCGTACACACGGCCATGGACGGCGCCCACGACGCCATCGCCGCCGTCCGCGCGGCCGGCGGCCGGGTCATCGTGGTGACGGGCAAGAACCCGCGCGACGCCGTCGGCACCGTCGAGAAGCTGGGGCTGGTCGTCGACGAAGTGGTCGGCTCGCTGTTCGGCGCGGGCAAAGGATCGGCACTCGCGAGGTTCGGCGCCGCCGCCTATGTTGGTGACCATGTCGCGGACATCGATGCGGCCCGCGCGGGAGGCGCCGTGAGCGTCGCCGTGGCCACGGGGCCGTACACAGCGGAGGAGCTGCGCGAGCACGGCGCGGATGTGGCTCTTCCCGACCTCACCGAATTCGCCGGTTGGTACGCCCGCTGGTGCCGCCGCGATGAAGTCCGGTAATTCATCGGCATTTACCCGGTCGCTCCGCCGCCCTTCGGGGCATAACCTACATCCATCCAGCCTTTTCGACTGTTTGAACGAGGTCCTCCTGTGCCGAGTGGCAAGGTCAAGTGGTACGACGCCGACAAGGGATTCGGCTTCCTCACCCGTGACGACGGCGGTGAGGTCTTCGTGCATTCCTCCGCGCTGCCTCCTGGCACCGGCCCGCTGAAGCCAGGCCAGAAGGTCGAGTTCGGCGTCGCCGAGGGCCGCCGCGGCCAGCAGGCGCTGTCGGTGCGGATCCTGGAGCAGCCGCCCACCCTGGCCAAGCCCAAGCCGAAGGGCAAGCGGAAGAAGCCCGACGAGATGGTCGTCATCGTCGAGGACCTCATCAAGCTGCTCGACGAGGTCTCGGGCACCTACCGCCGGGGCAAGCACCCCGAGACCGCGCACGCCAAGAAGATCGCCCAGGTGCTGCGCGCCCTCGCCGACGACCTCGACGCCTAGCGGCACTCCGGCCCGCTCAGCCGAACGGGTTGGTCAGCGGTTTGGTGGAGTCGAGCGTGTCCCCGCGCCTGGGGTCACGCTCGGCGGGCGCGGGCGCGGGCGCGGGCGTGGGCGCGGGCCACTCGGCGGTCGGCGCGGACGCGGCAGCGTCGTAGCCGGCGTCCGGGTCGTACAGGCCGTGTTTCCTCGCCGCCTCGGCCCTGGCGGCGCGCACCCGCCGTACGCGGGCGAACACCAGCCACCCGAGCGCGGCGGCCAGCGCCACCGCCAGCCCCACCAGCCCGGTGGAGGCGTCGCGGGCCAGTGACAGCACCAGCCCGACCAGCCCGCCGAACACCCACGCGAGCTGCAGCACCGCCTCGACCACCCCGAACGTGGACGAGCGGACCTCCTCGCCGATCTCGCGCTGCACGATCGCGTCCAGCGCGAGCTTGCCCAGCTCCTGCGCGAACGCGGTGACCAGCGAGATCGCCAGCGCCGCCCAGACGCCGAACAGCAGCGCCGTCACGACGGCGGTCACGAGGGTCAGGGCCAGCGTGGCCGGCACGATGAGCTGCGGCGCGTGGTTGCGGGTCCAGTTGGCCACGGCCGCGCCGGCCAGGCCGCCGAGCCCGGCCGCGCCGGCCAGCAGCGCGATCGTCCGCGGCACGTCGAAGAACGGGTCCCGGCCCGCCAGCCACGGCACCGCGTGGTCCTGCACCAGGAACAGCAGGAAGAACAGCAGGAAGCCGGAGAAGACGCGGATGGCGACGTTGGCCCAGACGGCCTCGGCGACCGCCGGGCCCACCTTCAGCAGCGTCCGCCAGCGGTGCCTTGCGCCCTCCTCCTCCAGGTCGGGGGAGTCGATGTGGCGCGGCAGGCGTACCGCGACGACCCCGAGCGCCAGGAAGGCCAGCATGGCCACGCGCAGCACCACGGCGCTGCCCAGCCACGCGGTCAGCCCCGCGCCGATCGGCACCGCCACGCCGGCCGCGACCAGCGTGAACAGCGCCACCCTCGCGTTCGCCGACACCAGCGTGATGTCGGCGGGCAGCACGTTCGGCATGATGGCCGCCCGCGACACGTTGTACGCCTTCGACAGCACCAGCACGCCGAGCGCCCCGATGAACAGCGTCGGCAGGTCCCCGGGACCGACGGCGGCCGCCATCGCGAAGCAGAGCAGGCCCCGCCCGAACAGCGTGCCCGCCATCACGTAGCGGCGGCCGGACCTGAACCGGTCGAGAATCGGCCCGACGAACGGCGCCAGCAGCGCGAACGGCAACATCGTGATGACGAGGTAGAGCGCCACCGAGCCGCGGGCCTCGCCGACCGGCACCCCGAAGAAGACCGTGCTGGCCAGCGCCACCGTCACCAGGGCGTCGCCGGCGCTGTTGCCGGCCGACAGCTCGATCAGCCGGCCGAGGCCGGTGCGGCCCGCGCCGCCCGCGTACGTCAGCCGCCGCGTGGCCCTGCCGACCGACTTCACGCCGTTGGCGGTGGCCCGGCCCGCCCTGGCCGTGCCTCCGGCGGTGGCCCGGCCGGCCCGTCCGGCGGCACGGCCGGCGTCGGCGACGCCGCGCCCCATGCGCCGCGCGGCCTCGCGTGCCCGGTCCCAGCCTGCGTCCACGCCTACCAGTCTTACCCGATTCGGGCGAAGAGTCGGCGGACGATGCGCCGTTCCCGGCCCGTCCAGGTCCCGTGATGGGTGAGAATGAAGTGTGAGCGAACAGCACCTTTCGCCGGAGGCGGCCCGATGAGCCGCACAAGGGCCCGTGTCCCCGCTCCCGACCAGGCGTGTGCCGAGGCGGTCGAGCTGGCACGCGCCGCGGCCGAGGAGCTCGCGCGGCCGGGCGAGCCCGGGGAGCACCTCGGCTTCGAGAGCGAGGGCGACCGCATCGTCACCCATTACTTCGCCTGCCTCGACCGCGCCTACCGCGGCTGGCGCTGGGCGGTCACGGTCACGCGCGCCTCGCGGGCGAAGAAGGTGACGGTCAGCGAGGCGGTGCTGTTGCCGGGCACGGGCGCGCTGCTCGCACCCGAGTGGCTGCCGTGGAGCGAGCGGCTGCGCCCCGGCGACCTGGGCGTGGGCGACCTGCTGCCGGCCGCCGAGGACGACGACCGGCTGGCGCCGGGTTTCACCGAGGTCGACGACGACGCCGACCATCAGGCGCTTTTCGAGTACGGCCTGGGCCGGGCCCGTGTGCTCTCGGCCATCGGCAAGGACCGGGCTGCCAGGCGCTGGCACTCCGGCGAGCACGGGCCGCATACACCGATCGCACACGCCGCTCCCGCGCAGTGCTCCACCTGCGGCTTCTACTGGCTGCTCGCGGGTGGGCTGCGGCAGACGTTCGGGGTCTGCACTAACGAGTACGCCCCCGACGACGGCAAGGTGGTCTCCGCCGACCACGGGTGCGGCGCCCATTCCGAGGCCGCCGTGCTGCCGCCGCCGGTGGAGCAGGCCATCCCGATCCTCGACGACCTCGGCTACGACCTGATGGAGGAGGAGCCGGGGGCCGTCGCCGGCTTCGCCGAGGAGCCGGGCTCGGCCGAGGAGCCGGGTTCCGTCGACGAGTCGGGGTCGGAGGAGCTCGGTCATTCCTGATCGAGGTGTCAGGCTGGGGGCAGAGCGATAACCGGGTTTCCTGTCGCCGGTGGCCGCTAACCTACCCTGGCCCACCCTCAACCTCATCAGGATCGTGATCGATGACCGACACCTTTGGCTGTGACCGGATGCGGGCCGCCGTCCTCGCCGCGTGGACTGCCTCGCCCGCCAGGTTCCGCGAGGACGCCAACGCCGAGGAGGACTTCGCGCTCGGCGGCTACCGCGACCGGCTGATCGTCGAGCTGGCGCAGAACGCCGCCGACGCGGCCCTGCGCGCGGGCGTGCCAGGGGTGCTGCGGCTGACGTTGCGGGGCGACGTGCTGACCGCGGCCAACACCGGCGCCCCGCTCGACGCGACCGGCGTGCAGAGCCTTTCCACGCTGCGGGCCTCCGGCAAGCGCGACGAGGCGGGCGCGGCCGGGCGCTTCGGCGTCGGGTTCGCCGCGGTGGTCTCGGTGACCGACGCGCCGTCCATCGGCTCGCGCGGCTTCGAGGCGGTGCGCTGGTCGCGCACCGACACCGCGGCGCTGGTCGCGGAGATCCCCGCGCTGGCCGGCGAGCTGGCCGACCGCTCGGGGCACGTGCCGCTGCTGCGGCTGCCGTTCGACGAGCCGCCCCTGGTCGACATCCCGGAGGGCTTCGACACGCTCGTACGCCTGCCGCTGCGCGACGCGGCCACGGTCGAGGCGGTGCGGCGGATGCTGGCCGAGACCAGCCCGGCGCTGCTGCTCGGCCTGCCCGCGCTGGAGCTCATCGAGATCGACGTCGAGGGCGAGACGCGCAGGGTCGTCGCCGACGGCTGGCACGTGGTCTCCGACTCCGGGGAGTTCACGCCCGAGCAGGTGGCCGCGCTGTTCGCGGACCGTCCCACCGAGGAGCGGTCCCGCCCCTTCTGGTCGCTGCGCTGGGCGGTACCCGTCACCGGCACCGGCGAGCCGGGGCCGCTGCCCGCGAGCGTGCCGCCCGTGGTGCACGCGCCCACGCCGAGCGACGAGCCGCTCGACCTGCCCGCGCTGCTGATCGCCTCGTTCCCGATGGCCACCGACCGGCGGCACGTCGCCAAGGGGCCGCTGGCCGACTTCCTCGTCGGGAAGGCGGCCGACGCCTACGTCCGGCTGCTGCGCGAGCTGCCCCGCACGTCCAAGCTGCTCGACCTGGTGCCCGCGTTCATGGGCAAGGGAGAGCTGGACGCCAGGATCCGGCGGGCCGTGCTGGACCGGCTGCCGGGCACGCCCCTGCTGCCCGCCCTGTCCGCGCCCGCGCCTGCCGTGCAGACGCCGTCGTTCGCCGACGCCGAGGTCTACGAGCCCGACGCCGCCTGGCAGGTCGAGCAGCCCGCGCCCGAGCCGGAGGCGGGCGGCTGGGTGGTGAGCGGCCGCGAGGCGGCCGTGCTGGCCGCCGGGTCGGCCGAGCTGCTGGCCACGGTCGCCGCTTTCGTGCCCGGCCTGCTGCCGGCCGGCTGGCCGCCGCGCCATCCGGCGATGACCGCGCTCGGTGTGCGCCGGGTCGAGCTGGCCGACGTGGTCGACCTGCTGTCGGGCGAGGCCGTGGAGGGGCGCGAGCCGTCCTGGTGGCGTTCGCTGTACGAGGTGCTGCCCGTCGACGACCCCGAGTCGCTGGGCGCGCTGCCGGTGCCGCTCGCCGACGGGCGCGTGGTGCGCGGGCCGCGCGGCACGCTCATCCTGTCCGACGGCGGGGCCGAGCTCGACCTGACGCCGCTCGGGCTGCGCATCGTGCACCCGGAGGCGGCCCACCCGGCGCTGCTGCGGCTGGGGGCGGCCGAGGCCACGCCGCGTACGGTCCTGGAGGACCCGCTGACCAAGGCCGCGGTGGCGCAGTCGCTCGACAGCCCAGAGCCCGAGCCGGTGGCGCGGGCCGTGCTCTCGCTCGTCCAGGCCGCCGGGCTGGCGCCGGGGGAGGCGCCCTGGCTGGCCGAGCTGGCCCTGCCGGCCGCCGACGGCGAGCTCTACCCGGCCGGTGAGCTCATGCTGGCCGACGGCGCGCTGGCCGGCGTGCTGGAGCCCGGCGGCCACCTGGGCATCGCCTCGGCGGCGCTGGAGGAGACGTACGGCTCGCGGGTGCTGGCCGCGGCGGGCGTGCTCGACGGGTTCGCGGTCGTCCACGACGAGGACGTCCTGCTCGATCCCGACGAGTGCGACCACGACCTCGACGGCGAGGTCGACTGGCTCGACCACGTGCTCGACCTGCTGCCCGAGCTCGACGTGCCCCCGCTGATCCCCGAGTTCACGGCCGTGCGCGACCTGGAATTGGTCGCCGACTGGCCGGCGGCGCTGGCGCTGCTGGCCAGGCCGCCGCTGCGGGCCGCGCTCCACCCGCTGCGGATCGCGGGCGTCGAGGTGCCGTCCTACACCGCGTGGTGGCTGGCCCGCCATCCGGTGCTCGACGGGCGCAAGCCGCTGGAGCTGCGCCTGCCCGGCGCGGACCCGCTGCTGCAGGGCCTCTACGCCGACGCGCCCGCGGGGCTCGACGAGGGGGCGCTGTCGATGATCGGCGTCCGCACCACACTGGCCGAGCTGCTGGCCTCGCACGGCGGCCCCGAGGAGCTGCTCGACCTCATGGCCGACGAGTCCGTCGAGGTCGACCGGGCCCAGTTGCGCGCGCTGTGGGTGGCGCTGGCCGGCGTCGATCCCGAGCGGGTGGCGCCGCCGTCGCGGGTGCGGGCGGTGCTGCGCGGGTCGATCGTGGTGGCGGCGGCCGAGGACGCCGTGGTCGTGGAGGCGCCCGACCTGCTGCAGCTCGTCGCCGACCGGCCGCTGGTGCTGGCCCCTTACGACCTGGCCGAGTCGCTGTCGGAGCTGCTAGACCTGCCGCTGGCGGGCGAGCTGACGACCGGTGAGGTGACCTCGGCGGGCGAGGTGCGCGAGGTGCCGGCCGAGGTGCGCTCGCTGCTGCCGGCGGCTCCCGGCACGTACGTCGAGCACGAGAAGCTGCTGGTCGACGGCGTGGAGTGCGCCTGGCGCTACTTCGAGGGCGCCGTGCACTGCACGGGGGTCGACGGGCTGGCCCGGGGGCTCGCCTGGGCGACGGGGCAGTGGGGCGACCGGCTCGCGGTGGCCGCGCTGCTGCGCGATCCCGACGCGGTGCCGCTGCTGCTGGCCGAGGCCGACCTGTCGTAGCCGCGTCTCAGGGGTCCGCTTGACGGCGGGCCCCTGAGGCTAGTTGTCGCGGGGGCGGCGCACCATCCACATCCCGAGGAAGCCGAACGCCACTCCCGTGACGCAGGTCCAGATCCACCACTCGTTCCCGGGTGCGGGACGGAAGATCAACAGGACGACCAGGGCGACGGCCCAGAGGGCCGTGCCGACGCCGACGGCGGCGACGTCGTTGGTCTTGATCGGCTCTGGGTCGGGGTGCCACTGCTTCACGTGGTTCAGCCTAGCTTCCAATAGTGTCTCGATCGTATTACTGACACTTTCCGCAGGTCATCCCATACTGTCACCCTTCGCGTCGTGAGCGACACAAAGAACACTGAACCCCGATCCGCACTGGACCGCTTCTTCGCGATCACCGCGCGAGGATCGACCGTCTCCCGGGAAGTCCGGGGCGGTCTGGCCACCTTCTTCACGATGGCGTACATCGTGGTGCTGAACCCGTTGATCATCGCCACCGGCAAGGACATCGACGGCGAGTACATCGGCGACGGCAGCGCGCCCAACATCGCGCTGGTGGCCGCCGGCACCGCCTTCGTGGCCGGCGTGATGACGATCCTCATGGGCGTCATCGGCAAGGTGCCCTTCGCGATGGCGGCCGGGCTCGGGCTCAACGCCTTCGTGACCTTCAACATCGCGACGGTGATGAGCTGGGAAGAGGCCATGGGCCTGGTCTTCCTGGAAGGCGTCATCATCGCGATCCTGGTGCTGACGGGGCTGCGCACCGCGGTCTTCCACGCCATCCCCGCCCAGCTCAAGACCGCCATCAGCGTGGGCATCGGCCTGTTCATCGCGCTGATCGGCTTCGTGGACGCCGGCTTCGTGCGCAAGGCCCAGGGCACGCCCCTGGAGCTGGGCATCGCCGGCAACCTCACCTCGTGGCCGATCTTCGTCTTCATCGTGGGCCTGCTCGCCACCGCCGCGATGGTGGCGCGCAAGGTGAAGGGCGCCATCCTCATCGGCATCGTCGGCACCACGGTCCTCGCCATCGTCGTCGAGGCGCTCACCAAGGCCGGCAGCTTCTCGGCCGAGAACCCCGGCGGCTGGCAGCTCAACCGGCCCACCGTCCCCGAGCAGATCTTCGGCTTCCACAACCCGCTGACGCTGTTCGCCGAGTTCGACCCGATCGGCGGTTTCCAGCGGGTGACGATCCTGCTGGCCGTATTGTTCGTCTTCACCCTGCTCATCACCGACTTCTTCGACACCATGGGCACGGTCGTGGGCGTCGGCCGGCAGGCGGGGCTGGTGCAGGAGGACGGCATGCTGCCGCGTACCAAGCAGATCCTGCTCGTCGACTCGATCGGCGCGGCGGCGGGCGGCGCGGGCTCCGTCTCCTCCAACACGACCTACATCGAGTCGGCGGCCGGCGTCGGCGAGGGCGCCCGCACCGGCCTGGCCAGCGTGGTGACCGGGGCGCTGTTCCTGGTGGCCATCTTCTTCGCGCCGCTCGTGACGGTGGTGCCGTACGAGGCCGCCGCGCCCGCGCTGGTCGTCGTGGGCTTCCTCATGATGACCGCGATCCGCGACATCGACTGGAACGACTACGAGATGGCCATCCCGGCGTTCCTCACGATCGTCATCATGCCGTTCACCTACTCGGTCTCCAACGGCATCGGCGCCGGCTTCATCAGCTACGTGCTGATCAAGGTGGTGCGCGGCAAGGCGCGCGAGGTGCACCCGCTGCTGTGGGGCACCGCGGTGCTGTTCGTGCTCTACTTCGCGATCGGTCCGATCCGGGCGCTGCTCGGCATCTGATCGCGCGTCACGCAGGCCCGGAGCCGCCCCGCACACGCGGGGCGGCTCCGGGGTATCAAGGGGTGAGACGCCTAAACGGTTGGGGAAATATCGTGGACTGCCGTATAGTTAGCAAAGGTAATGACTCATGCTAACCAACACCCCGCACAAGACAGGTCTGCGCGGCGACGCGGGTCTGGCTTCAGCCTTGCGCGTGTCGCTGACAAGGCTCAACCGACGACTCAGACGACAGGCGGCGGCGCACTCGCTGACGCCCACCCAGTTCGCGACGCTCGCCGCCGTGGAGCGGCACTCCGGGATTACGCCCGGAGAGCTGGCCGAGCTGGAGAAGGTGCAACCGCCCTCGATGACCCGCGTGATCGCCGGTCTAGAGGAGCGCGGACTGGTCGCCCGTGGCCCGCATCCGACCGACCGGCGCCAGGTGACCGTGACCGTGACCGAGGCCGCCCAGAAGCTGCTGAAGGAGGAACGCCGACGCAAGGACGCGTGGCTGACGCAGCGGCTGAAGGAGCTCTCCCCGGAGGAGAAGTCGATCCTCAGGCAGGCCGCGCCGATTCTGGAGAAGCTCAGCAGGATATAGAGCCTGAGCAACCCAGGACCGGGATGTTCCGGTCGCTCAGGATTCGCAACTACCGCATGTTCGCGGCCGGTGGCGCCGTCTCCAACGTCGGCACCTGGCTGCAGCGCACCGCCCAGGACTGGCTGGTGCTCGACCTGACCAACGGCAGCGCGGCGGCGCTCGGCACGGCGACCGCGCTGCAGTTCCTGCCGATGCTGCTGTTCGGCATGTTCGGCGGCGTGCTCGCCGACCGCTACCCGAAGCGCCCCATCCTCGTCGCGGCCCAGAGCCTCATGGCCATGCTGGCCCTCACCATCGGCGTGCTGACGATGACCGGCAGCGCCCAGGTGTGGCACGTGTACGTGATGGCGTTCCTGCTCGGCATGATCTCCTGCGTGGAGGTGCCGACCCGGCAGGCGTTCGTGGTCGAGATGGTCGGCCGCCGCGACCTGCCCAACGCGATCGCGCTCAACAGCTCCATCTTCAACCTGGCCCGCGTGGTCGGCCCGGCGCTCGCCGGCGTGCTGATCTACGTGCTCGGCGGCACCGGCCCCATCTTCCTGGTCAACGCGCTGACGTTCGGCGCGGTGATCTCCTCGCTGGTGTTCATGCGCGCCTCCGAGCTCAACCCGGCCGAGCCGGTGCCTAGGGCGAAGGGGCAGCTCCGCGAGGGCCTGCGCTACGTCGTACGGCGCGAGGAGCTGCTGCTGCCGGTGCTGCTCATCGGGTTCGTGTCGATGTTCTCGCAGTCGTTCTCGATGTCCATAGCGCTGATGGCGCGCGAGGTGTTCAAGGCGGGCGCGTCGTCGTTCGGCCTCGCCTCCAGCATGTTCGCGGTGGGCGCGCTGGGCGGCGCGCTGCTCGCGGCGCGCAGGGCCAAGCTGACGAACAAGGTGCTGTTCGCCGGGGCGATCGGGTTCGGGGCGTTCCAGATCCTCACGGCGCTGGCCCCGTTCTACCCGGTCTACCTGCTGCTGCTGGTGCCCACCGGGGTCGCGCTGATCACCGTCAACACGGCCGCCAACGCCAGCGTGCAGCTCGCCACGTCGGCCGAGATGCGCGGCCGGGTGATGGGCATCTACATGCTGGTCTTCACCGGCGGGGCCCCGCTCGGCGCGCCGCTGGTCGGCTGGCTGTCGGAGCTCGGCGGGCCGCGCCTCGGGGTGCTGCTGTCCGGCGTGCTGGTGCTGGCCGGGACCGGGCTCGCGGTCGTGGTGTCGCGGCTGATCAGCCGCAGGGTCTCCCGCCCCACCCTCGCGATGGCCTGACCCGTCCGCGCCCGCTCCCAGCGGGCACAATGTGTTGGCATGAGGCTCTTCGCGGCCCTGGTGCCGCCCGACGAGGTGCTGGACGAGATCGAACGCGCGATCGCGCCGCACGTCGGGCAGGTGCCGGGGCTGCGCTGGCCCGACCGGGCCACCTGGCACATCACGCTGGGCTTCTTCGGCGAGGTGCCCGAGCGGGCGCTGCCCGAGCTGGAGACCCGCCTGGCCCGCGCCGTGCGCCGGCATCACGCGCTCGACCTGGCCTTCGCCGGATTCGGCGCCTTCTCGTCCGCCCGCCGCGCCCGCGTCTTCTGGATCGGCGTCACCGGCGACTCCATGACCAGGCTCGCCGACTCCGTACGCGCCGGGGCCCGCCGCGCCGGGGCCACCGAGACCGACGCCAAACCCATGCACCCGCACCTCACGCTGGCCCGCGCCAGGACCGAGACCGACCTCCGCCCGCTGGTGGAGTCGCTGTCGGGGTTCAGCGGCTCGCCGTGGCGGGCGGAGACGGTGCGGCTGGTGCGCAGCCGTACCGGACCGCAGGTGAGGTACGAGTCACTCGCCGAATGGGCGCTCGCACCCGCCGAGCCGGGCTAGGCTCCAGGGCGTGGATCGTCCTCGTCCTTGGCTGCTGCCCCTGGTGCTCGGCCTGCTCCTGCTGATCGTGGTGCTCGGCGCGCTGCTCACCTGAGCCCTACCAGGCGTAGTCCTCCGGCGCGGTCCTGTGACCGGGGAAGATCTCGTCCAGGCGGGTCAGCACGGCGTCGTCCAGCTCGATCTCCAGCGTGCGCATGCTGCCTTCGAGCTGCTCCAGCGTGCGCGGGCCGATGATCGGCGCGGTGACCGCCCGCTGCTTGAGCAGCCAGGCCAGGCCCACGTGCGCCGGGTCCTCGCCCAGCTCGTCGCAGAGCTTCTCGTACGCCTCGATCTTGTCGCGGTGCTTCTCCAGCTGCTTGACGATCTGCTCGCTCGCCGAGCGGCCCTTGTCGATCTTGCGGAGCACGCCGCCCAGCAGGCCGCCGGCCAGCGGGCTCCACGGGATCACGCCGAGCCCGTAGTCCTCGCAGGCGGGCAGCACCTCCAGCTCGACCGCGCGGGTGAGCAGGTTGTAGTGGGACTGCTCGCTGACCAGGCCGAGGAAGTTGCGCCGGGCGGCGGTCTCCTGGGCCTTGGCGATGTGCCAGCCGGCGAAGTTCGAGGAGCCGACGTAGAGGATCTTGCCCTGCTGGCGCAGGACCTCCATCGCCTCCCAGAACTCCTCGAACGGGGTGTTCCTGTCGACGTGGTGCGCCTGGTAGATGTCGATGTAGTCGGTCTGCATGCGCTTCAGCGAGGCGTCGCAGGCCCGGCGGATGTTGAGCGCCGACAGCTTGCTGTCGTTCGGCCACTCGCTCATGCCGCCGTAGAGCTTGGTCGCGATGACGGTCTTCTCGCGCCGCCCGCCGCCCTGGGCGAACCACCTGCCGATGATGTTCTCGGTGATGCCCTCGCCCAGCTTCCAGCCGTAGACGTTGGCGGTGTCGAAGAAGTTGATGCCCAGCTCCAGGGCCCGATCCATGATCGCGAAGGAGTCTTCCTCCGAAGTCTGCGGGCCGAAGTTCATGGTGCCGAGGCAGAGGGGGCTGACCTGAAGGCCACTGCGTCCGAGGTTGACATAGTCCATGGATCCAACCCTAAAGACCTGGAGCGCACTCCAGGCCAGACGCTTCCCGGCGCGCCGGTGGGGCATGATGGCGGCGTGGGGGATGCCTTGATCCGGATGCTCGCGGCCGTGTTCGCGGCCTGTTGCCTGGCCGTCGTGCCCGTCCATGCGGCGGCGGCCGACGACGACGAGCGGATGGAGAAGCTCTTCACGTTCAAGGACCCGAGGATCACCGAGTCCAGCGGCCTGGCGGTGTCGCCCACCCATCCTGGCATCTACTACACGCACAACGACAGCGCCGCCGCCCCGACGTTCTACGCGGTGGACGGCGAGGGGCGCACCCGGGCGACGTACCAGCTGCGCGGCGCGGAGGCGCGCGACTGGGAGGCGATGGCCGCGAGCAAGGACCCGCGCACCGGGCGCGGCGTGCTCTGGTTCGCCGACATCGGCGACAACCTCGACGGCGCCTGGCCCGACGTGTCGATCTACAAGGTGATGGAGCCGCAGCGGCTCGGCGACGCCACGCTGCCCGCCGTCCGCTACCGGTTCCGCTACGCCGACGGCGCGCGCAACGCCGAGGGCATCATGGTCAACCCGAGGACCGGGCGGCTCTACGTGGTGTCCAAGGAGTTCGCGGGCTCGGTCTACGCCGCGCCGAAGACGCTGCGCACCGACCGGACGAACGTGCTGCGCAGGGTGGCCACCGCGCCCATCATGGCGACGGACGCGGCGTACGCGCCGGACGGCTCCTCGTACGTCGTGCGCACCTACTTCTCCGCCACCCTCTACAAGCCCTCGGGCGAGACGATCGCGAGGGTGACGATGCCGCAACTGGAGCAGGCGGAGTCGATCGCGTTCACGGCGGACGGCAAGGCCCTGCTCACCGGCAGCGAGGGGGCGCGGAGCCCGGTCTACCGGGTGCCGCTGCCCGCCCGCGCGCTGGCCTCCGCCTCGCCGGGCGCCACTCCTGCGCCCACCCCCACCCCCACCCACAGCCCGGCCAAGGCCGAGAGCGGCATGGACGCGCAGGCGGACAGTGCGGCGGGGGGCGGGCTGGCGCTGAAGGACGTGCTCATCTGGCTCGCCGCGGCGGCGACGGCCATCGGCGTGATCACCTTCATCGCCCGCCGGACCGCCTGAGGCGGCCGTCACCGACATCGCCCGGCGGACCGCCTGACCGACCTCAGCCGACCACCTGACCGGCCTCAGCGGCCGCCGCCGCGCATGGTCGCGGTGAACATGTCGCCGCGCAGCGCCCGCTCCACCACCTCGATCGAGCGCGACAGCCGGACCAGCCGCGGGCCCTCCTGCCGGTAGGCGTCGAGCACCGCCTCGATGGCGTGCGGCGGCAGGTGGCCCTTGAGGTCGACGGCGGCGGCGCGGTAGCCGGCGCGGGCGGCCTCGACCGCCGAGTGCACGTGGTGCCTGGCCATGCTGGCCAGGGCCACGGGGTGGCGGCGCAGCACCTCGTAGGCGCGGTAGTCGGGCGGGACCGCGTCGAGCAGCCAGGCCACGGCCGAGGTCTCCCAGTCGGGGACGCTGGGCGGTCGGACCTCGGCGGGCCACTCGGGCGGGACGTACATATCGGCATCGTACTCATGTTCGATTCGTCCTGATATGGCGGGGACGGGCGGTAAGCCGGGAAAATCGGTCATGTGACGGAGAGAATCGGGATCGTGGGCGCCGGGATCGTCGGGCTGGCGGTGGCGCGCGAGCTCGCCGCCACCCGGGGCGCCGAGGTGACGGTGCTGGAGAAGGAGGACGGCGTCGCCGTCCACCAGACCGGGCACAACAGCGGCGTCGTCCACGCGGGCATCTACTACCCGCCCGGCTCGCTCAAGGCCAGGCTGTGCCGGGAGGGCGTGGCGCTGCTCAAGGACTACTGCGCGGCGCACGGGCTGCCGTACGAGGAGGTGGGCAAGCTCGTCGTGGCGAGCACCCACGCCGAGCGGGCAGGTCTCGCCGCGCTGGCCGAGCGGGCCCGCGCGAACGGCGTCCCCGGCATCGCCGAGCTGGACGCTCTCGGGCTGCGCGAGGTCGAGCCGCACGCGGTGGGCGTCGGCGCGGTGCACTCCCCGCACACGGCGATCTGCGACTTCCCCGCCGTCGCCCGCCGCCTCGCCGAGGACGTCGAGGAGCTGGGCGGGTCCGTACGCCTCGCGCACCCCGTCCGCGGCATTCGCGAGCGCGCGGGCGGCGTGCAGGTGCTGGCCGCCCGCCGGATCTTCACCTTCGACCGCCTGGTGGTCTGCGGCGGGCTCGGCACGGACGCCGTGGCCGCGATGGCCGGGCGGCCGGGGGAGGTGCGGATCGTCCCGTTCCGTGGTGAGTACTACGCGCTCCAGGGCGCGGCGAAGGAGCTCGTACGCGGGCTGATCTATCCGGTGCCCGATCCGCGCTATCCGTTCCTGGGGGTGCACCTGACCCGTACGGTCGGCGGCGAGGTGCTGGTGGGGCCGAACGCGGTGCTGGCGCTCGCGTACGAGGGCTACAACTGGCGCAAGTTCGGAAATATCCGGCAAATTCTTGGTTGGCCCGGCACCCTCCGCCTGGCCCGGCAGCACTGGCGCACCGGGATCAAGGAGGTGCGCGGCAGCCTCGCCAAGGGCGCCTTCGTCCGGGCCGCCCGCCGCTACGTGCCCGAGCTGAGCGGCGCCGACCTCGTACGCGCGCCCGGCGGCGTCCGCGCCCAGGCCGTGGCCAGGGACGGCCGGCTGGTGGACGACTTCGTCGTGGACGTGCACGGCAACGTCGTGCTGGTCCGCAACGCCCCGTCGCCCGCGGCCACGTCGAGCCTGGCGATCGCCAGGCATGTTGCCGGAATTGTCCCAGCACTCGTCCGTTAAAGGCATCCTTATGGTGATGGAATCACGCCTGCTGATCGTCGAGGACGACCCCAACATCCTCGAACTCCTCGCCGCGAGCCTCAGGTTCGCGGGTTTCGACGTGACCACGGCGAAGAGCGGCGTCGACGCCGTCGCCTCCGTGCAACGACACCGCCCCGACCTGGTCGTGCTCGACGTCATGCTGCCCGACCTGGACGGTTTCGAGATCGTCAGGCGGCTGCGCGGCGGCGGGCTGCACACGCCGGTGGTGTTCCTGACCGCCCGTGACGAGACCGAGGACAAGATCCGCGGCCTCACGATCGGCGGCGACGACTACGTGACCAAGCCGTTCAGCCTGGAGGAGGTGATCGCGCGCATCCACGCGGTGCTCCGCCGTACCAGCGGCGACCTGCCGGCCGCGCCGCCGCGGCTCACGTTCGCCGACATCGAGCTGGACGAGGAGAGCCACGAGGTGTGGCGCGGGGGCACCGCCGTGCCGCTGTCGCCGACCGAGTTCAAGCTGCTGCGCTACTTCATGACGAACGCCGGGCGCGTCCTGTCCAAGCCGCAGATCCTCGACCACGTCTGGGACTACGACTTCCGCGGCGAGGTGGGCATCGTCGAGTCGTACGTGTCCGTGCTCCGCCGCAAGATCGACAACCGGAGCCCCCGCCTCATCCACACCCTGCGGGGCGTCGGGTACGTGCTGCGCCTGCCCCCGAGCTCCTGATGACCCGGCTGCCGCTGAGGATCAAGCTGATGGCGTCCATGCTGGCGCTGCTCGGCTTCGGCATGGTCTTCATCGGCCTGGTCAGCGTGTCGGTGCTGCACGGCTACCTCATCGACCGCGTGGACGGGCAGCTCACGCTGCTCAGCGAGCGCATGCACAAGAAGATCGTCAACGACCGGCGCAACGACAGGGAGACCCCCGAGCGGCCGATCCTCATCGAGTCGGACGCGATCGTCCTGGTCAAGGAGCCCGGCGGCGACTTCGTGCCGATGCTGACCGACCGCGACGTGGACGCCAAGCCCAAGCCCCTCCTCGGCAGCGCCCCCGGCCAGGACGCCTACACCGCCCTCGCCTCCAGCGGCGACGGCGAATGGCGGGTGCTGCAGCGGCAGGTGCATCGCACCACGCTCGTCGTCGCGGTGGACCTGGAGGAGGTCGACGCGATCACCAAGCGGCTCGTGCTCATCGAGCTGCTGGGCGGCGGCGGCAGCCTGCTCATCCTCGCCGTCGTGGGCGTCACCATCGTCCGGCGCAGCATGCGCCCGCTCGCCCAGATCGAGCGCACCGCCGAGGCCATCGCCGGCGGCGAGCTGGGGCGCCGGGTCCCCGACGCCGACCCCCGTACCGAGGTGGGCAGCCTGGCGAGGTCGCTCAATGGCATGCTCGCCCAGATCGAGGCCGCCTTCGCCGCCCGTTCGGCCTCCGAGGAGGCCGCCCGGCGCTCCGAGGACCGCATGCGGCAGTTCGTCGGCGACGCCTCCCACGAGCTGCGCACCCCGCTCACCTCCATCCGCGGCTTCGCCGAGTACGCCCGCCAGAACCCCGGCGCCGACCCCGTCGAGCTCATGCAGCGCGTGGAGAAGGCGGCCGGCCGGATGAGCCTGCTGGTGGACGACCTGCTCCTGCTGGCCAGGGTGGACCAGCAGCGGCCGCTGCGGATGCGCCCCGTGGACATGCTGGCGCTGGCCGCCGACGCCGTGCAGGACGCCCGGATCATCGCGCCCGACCGTACGATCAAGCTCGACGTCGTCGGCGGCGCGGCCCTGATCGTCTCCGGCGACGAGGTACGCCTGCGCCAGGTGGTCAGCAACCTCGTCACCAACGCCATCGTCCACACCGAGCCCGCCTCGCCGATCATCGTCCGGGTCGGCGCCGGCGGCGAGCAGGTCTTCCTGGAGGTCGCCGACCAGGGCCCCGGACTCACCCCCGAGCAGGTCGAGCACGTCTTCGAACGCTTCTACCGGGCCGACAGCGCCCGCGCCCGCCGCCGCTCGACCGAGGAACGGGGCAGCGGGCTCGGCCTCGCCATCGTCCAGGCACTCGTACGGGCCCACGGCGGCGAGGTCACCGTGACCAGCACCGTCGAGGACGGCTCCACGTTCCGGGTCGAACTCCCACTAGCTTTGGAGTGACCGTTCAGCTAACCCTCAGGTCGTTTTGTCACTGTAAGTAGGTGACGAAACCCGAGGCGCTGATCATGGTGGTGGACGACGAACCCAGCATCAGGGACCTGCTCTCCGCCAGCCTGCGCTTCTCCGGGTTCGAGGTCCTGACCGCCGCCGACGGGCAGGAGGCCGTCGAGGTCGCCGAACGCGCCTCGCCCGACCTCGTGGTCCTCGACGTGATGCTTCCCGACCTCGACGGCCTGGAGGTCGCCAAGCGCATCGACGCGCCCGTGCTCTTCCTCACCGCCCGCGACGCCACCGAGGACAAGATCGCGGGCCTGCGGGTGGGCGACGACTACGTGACCAAGCCGTTCAGCCTGGAGGAGGTGCAGGCCCGCATCCGGGCCGTGCTCCGGCGCACCCGCGTCGACGGCGCGCCCGCCACCCGGCTCAAGGTCGCCGACCTGGAGCTGGACGAGGACTCCCGCGAGGTCTGGCGCGGCGGCCGGTCGGTGCGCCTGTCGCCGACCGAGTTCAAGCTGCTGCACTACTTCATGGTCAACGCCGGGCGGGTGCTGTCGAAGGCGCAGATCCTCGACCACGTCTGGAACTACGACTTCGGCGGGGACGCCGGGGTGGTGGAGTCGTACGTGTCCTACCTGCGGCGAAAGGTGGACGACGTCGAGCCACGGCTCATCCACACCCTGCGCAGCGTCGGCTACGTGCTCCGCGAACCGCCGCCCGGCCCCTGACGGTCCGGGGCGTCGGGTCGGCCCTCCGCGGGTTGGTCACGGTACGACAGCTCGTAGAGATGGCCGCCCTTGATCAGAATCGAGACCTCGACCGGCCGTCCCGAATCGCTGTAGACCATCCGGAACTGCCGGAAGACGGGCACATCGGCCGGCAGGTCCAGACCCTCGGCCTCATCGAGGGTCGGTTGCCGTACCGAGATGCGGTCCTCGAAACGCCGCTCGGGGAAGCCGAGGTCCGCGAGTGCCTGCGGCGCACCGCCCCGGATCTTCTTACGGCTGCTCAAGGGGCTGTCGGCGGCGATGTCGAGCGGATAGTACGACCACGACAGCTCCACCGGCTCGCCGTCGTGCAGCAGCAGGCGGTGGCGCAGGACGACGTTCTCGCCGTCAGGTGTCGCGAGTGCCGTCGCTACGTCGTACGGCGGCGGCGTCTCGCTCACCTCAAGCAGTTCGTAGCTGTAGCCACCCGTGGTCGGCGGCTTGTAGGCGGTGGCCTCGACGACGAACTGCCGGCGTTCTCGTACGAACACGCCTTTGCCTGCATGACCACGGACGAAACCCTCGTCCTTCAGGGACTGAAGGGCTCGCTGGATCGTCGCGTTCGCCGCCTCGAACCGGCCGACCAACTGCGGCGTCGAAGGCAACTGCTCACCTGGTCGCAGTGCGCCGGACATGATCTCGGCTCGCAGCTCCGCCGCGATCTGCTGATGACGAGGGCGTGGGTCGGGCCGCCTTGCCAAGCTGTCACGTCTCCTTGCTGATGGTCATCTCGTAACGCAGCTCGCGCCCGTCGGCGACCATCGTCATCACGCTGACCTCGTACGGGGTCCCGGCGCTCGTACGCGACACCCTGGTGAGGACCAGGACCCAGTCCTGCGGGCGGAGGCCGAGCACGGCCTGCTCGGGCTCCGTCGAGGGGCGGGCGGTGACCCGTTCCTCGACCTTGTGCGGCCGATAGCCGAGCTCGGCCAGCAGGGTGACGGCTCCGCCAGGGATCTTGCGGGACTCGGCGAGCCTCGTGCCGCCCGCGATCCCGACGGGATAGTAGGAGTCGGCCAGCTCCGTCGGCCGCCCGTCCAGCAGCACCAGCCTCCGCCGGACGATCGCGGTGTCCCCGGGGCCGAGCCGCAAGGCGTCGGCCACCGCCTGTGGAGGACTGACCTCCTCCACGCCGCGTAGCTGGTTCGTCCCGACGTGGCCGTGCGCCTCCGCCTCCGCTGTCCAGGCGTCCGGGTCGCCGGCGCGGCGAGGCCGCAGGTAAGGGGCGGAGATGTCGGTCCAGCCCGTGTCCGACACGAGTCCTCCACGAGGTCGAGATCCGAGAGGTGTCACGGTACCGCTCCGCACCGCGACGCTCCCCACATGGCACCGCTGAATCGGCCCCCGCGTGGGTAGCGTGAGGCGTATGGATCTGCTGGGCGCGTTGGAGGCATTGCGCCGGCCGCTGGACCGCGAGCTGTTCCCGCTGGCGATCGGCGAGGCGGCGGCGGACCGGCGGGCGTTGCGCGAGCTGACCGGGCAGCTCGACGACTACCTGCTGCCGCGGCTGCGGGCGATCGACGCGCCGCTGCTGGCCGTCGTCGGCGGCTCCACCGGGGCGGGCAAGTCCACGCTGGTCAACTCGCTGGTCGGCGCGGACGTGGCCGAGCCGGGCGTGCTGCGGCCCACCACGCTGACCCCCACGCTCGTGGTCAACCCGGCCGACCGGCCCTGGTTCATGGGGCAGAACGTGCTCCCCGGGCTGTCCCGCGCCACCGGCGAGGGCCCCGGCGCGCTGCGCGTGGTGACCTCCGACGCGGTCGGGGCCGGGCTGGCGCTGCTCGACGCGCCCGACATCGACTCCGTCGTCACCGCCAACCGGGAGCTGGCCGCGCAGCTTCTCGCCGCCGCCGATCTGTGGCTGTTCGTCACGACCGCCGCCCGGTACGCCGACGAGGTGCCGTGGAGCTTCCTGCGTTCGGCCCGCGAACGGAGCACGGCCCTCGCCGTGGTGCTCGACCGGGTGTCGCGGGAGGCGATCGAGCCGGTGGCCCGCGACCTCAACCGGCTGCTCGACGAGAACGGGCTCGACGGCACCCGCCTGTTCACCGTCCCCGAGGCGGCCCTGCCGGACGAGAAGGCGCGCCTGCCCGAGGAGTACGTACGCCCCATCGCCTCCTGGCTCAACGGGCTGGCCGAGGACGCCGCCGAGCGCGCCCGCGTCGTACGCCAGACGCTCTCCGGCGCGCTGGACAGCCTGGAGACCCGGGTGCCCGCCCTGGCCACGGCGGTCGCGAGGCAGCAGGCGGGCTTCGACGGGCTGCGCGCGATCGTCGCGAACGCGTACGCGGGCGGCCTCGCCGACTTCGACGGCGGCATGCGCGACGGCTCGCTGCTGCGCGGCGAGGTGCTGGCCCGCTGGCAGGACTTCATCGGCACCGGCGACCTCATGCGTACGCTGGAGAGCCGCGTCGGCTGGCTCCGCGACCGCATTGTGGGCTTCTTCACCGGCCGGATGCCGGAGACGCAGCTCAAGGAGGCCCTGGAGAGCGGCGTCGAGTCGCTGATCCGTGGAGCCGCCGACGGGTCCGCCGAGCGGGCGCTGGAGGGCTGGTCCGCGGCGCCCGGCGGCGCGGGGCTGCTCGACCGGCTCGGGGCCGTCGAGTCGGCCCGGCTCGGGCGGGCCTCGCCCGACCTCGGCAGGCGGGCGGAGGCGGCGGTGCGCGGCTGGCAGGAGTTCGTGCTCGACCTCGTACGCGACGAGGGCGCCGAGCGGCGCACCGCGGCACGGGTGGCCTCGTTCGGGGTGAACGGGGCGGGGCTGCTGCTCATGCTGGGGGTGTTCGCCTCCACGGGCGGGCTGACCGGCATCGAGGTGGGGATCGCGGGCGGCACGAGCGTGCTGTCGCAGAAGGTGCTGGAGGCCGTCTTCGGCGACCAGGCGGTCCGTACGCTGACCGTCACGGCCCGCGAGGACCTGCGCGAACGGGTCCGCGTCCTGCTGGCGGAGGAGGCGGCCCGCTTCGACGCCCTCCTGGAGTCCGCCGAACCGCCGAAGGGCACGGCCGAGCAGCTCGACGAGGCCCTTGCCGAGATCAGGGCCCAGCGGGCGCGGCGCGCCGACCTCCCGGCGTCGGCCGTGGAGCCGGCGCTCCCTCCAGGGGCGTGGCAGCCCGCCGCCACCATGGAGCTGCCGGTCCAGTCCGGCGCCGAGGAGGAGGGCCGGTGAAGCTGCTGCGGCGCAAGGAGGGGCCGTCCCTCGACACGCGGGTGAGCGCGCTGCTGGAGGCGGCCACGCTCGGCGACGGCCGGCTGCCCGAGGAGGCGGTGACCGCCGCGCGGGCCGTCGCCGAACGGGCGGGAGCGCGGGCCGGTCTGTCCCTCGACCACACCGTGGCCGCGCTGGCCGGGGCCACCGGCAGCGGCAAGTCGTCCCTCTACAACGCGCTGGCGGGGCAGGAGCTGGCGGCGGTCGGCGTCACCCGGCCCACGACCTCGACCGCGCAGGCGGCGCTCTGGGACGGCGAGGGCGCGGGCCCGCTGCTCGACTGGCTGGACGTCCCGCACCGCCACTCCGCCGCGGACGCGGACGGGTCCGGGCTCGTCCTGCTGGACCTGCCCGACCACGACTCCATCCGGCTCTCCCATCGGCTGGAGGTGGATCGCCTGGTGGAGCTGGTCGATCTGCTGGTGTGGGTGGTGGATCCGCAGAAGTACGCGGACGCGGCGCTGCACGAGCGCTACCTGCGGCCGCTGGCCGGGCACCGGGACGTGATGCTGGTGGTGCTCAACCAGGTCGACCGGCTGCCGCCGCAGGCCGTCGAGCGTTGCGTCGGCGACCTGCGGCGGTTGCTGGAGGGCGACGGGTTGGCGGACGTCCCGGTGCTGGCGGTCTCGGCGCGTACCGGTGAGGGGATGGCCGGGCTCCGGGAGGTGCTGGGGGAGCGGGTCGCGGCCCGCGCGTCCTGGGCGGCACGCCTGGGCGCCGACGTCGCCGCGGCCGCCGCCCACCTGGGTGCGGCCGAGGGCGGGGGCGGGGGCGGGGGCGAGGTCCCGGCGCTGGAGCAGGGGTCTGGGAGGGGGCTGGAGCAGGGGTCTGGGAGGGGGCTGGAGAAGGGACCTGGGAGGGGGCCGGAGCAGGGGCCTGGGAGAGGACTCGGCAAGGGGGTCGACAAGGGGCTCAGGGAGGCGCTGGCGCGGGCCGCAGGGGTGCCGCTGGTGGTGGAGGCCGTGGCCAAGGGGCATCGGCACCGGGCCGTGGTGGCGACCGGCTGGCCGGTCACCCGCTGGCTGCGGCGCTTCCGCCCCGACCCGCTGCGCCGGCTCCGCCTGGGGACGACGGCGGTCCAGAACGCGCGCCCCCAGCTCCCCTCGCCAGGGGACGCGGAGATCGTCGGGCGGACGTCCGTGCCGGGCGCGTCCGCCGTGCAGCGGGCGCAGGTCGAGACCGCGCTCAGGGACGTCGGCGAGTCCGCCGCCACCGGCCTGCCCGGCCCCTGGGCGACGGCGGTGCGCCACGCGGCCCGCTCCCACGCCACCGAGCTGATGGACGCGGTGGACCGCGCGATCGCCACGACCTCGCTCGACGCGACCCGCCGCCCCCGCTGGTGGAGCGCGGTGAACGCGCTGCAGTGGCTGGTGTTCGCGGCCATGCTGGCGGGCGCGCTCTGGCTGGGGGTGCTGTTCGGGATGGACTATCTGCGCCTGCCCCAGCCGCCACTGCCCACCGCCGGGCCGGTCCCGTGGCCGACGGTGCTGCTGGCGGGCGGGGCGCTGGCGGGGGTGCTGGTCGCGCTGCTGTCCCGGCTGCTGGCCTGGCTGGGTGGCCGCCGCCGCGCCCGCCGTACGGGGAAGGCGTTGCGGACGGCCATCGCCGAGGTGAGCGATCGGCTCGTGCTGGAGCCGGTACGCGCGGAGCTGGACCGGCACGCCCGCTTCACCGAGGCGCTCCGCCTGGCCCGCGCCGAGGTGTGAGGGCCGGGGTCAGCCGCAGTGCTCCCAGTCGCTCTCCCACCACGTGCCGCCGTACGTGCCGCCCCACTTGACGCACTTGCCGGCCGCGTTGACCTTGACCGGCCCGGCGTAGTAGCGGTAGTTGTCCGCGTCCACCTTGCCCTCTCCGCCGTACGGCCAGATCACGGCGCGCACGTACGTGCTGTTGCCCGCCGCGCCCGTCTTCCACGTCACCACGCAGTTGGTGGTTCCGTTGTAGAGCAGGTACGTGACGGCGCTGGATCCATAGGCGTGGCTGTCGATGACGTGGTAGCTGCCGCCGCCGCACGCGCCGATGGGCGTGGACGCCGCGGCGGCCGGGCCGCTCAGGGTCACCGACGCGGCGAGGGCGGTCGCGAGGCCGAGGGAGAGGGTCGCACTCCGCTTGATCATGCGCACTCGGGATTCCTTCGATGTGATCCGATGTGAAGATCAACGATAGGGCACCAATGCGCCGTTAAATCAGGATGTATCGGGCTGGGTGCCGCCGATCGAGGACGCCACCTCCCGCAACGCCGCCAGCACCGGCCGCACCACCGGATGCGAGTCGGCCCCCCGCCGCACGGCCGCGAAGACCCGCCGCTCGGCCGCCCCCTGCGTACGGCACACGACCACCCCGGCGGGAGCCATGTCCCGGAGCGCCAGCCGGGGCACCAGCGCCACCCCGGCCCCCGCCCCGACCAGCGCCACTACGGCGCGGAAGTCGTCGGAGCAGTGGGCGACGTTAGGCGTGAAGCCCGCCTGCTGGCAGGCGAACGTGATCACGTCGTGCACCGGGTTGCCGGGATAGGGCCCGATCCACCGCTCGGCGGACAGCGACACCAGCGTGGCCGAGTCCGCGAGCGGATGGCCCCGGGGCAGCACCAGGTCGAACGGCTCGGCGTACAGCGGCAGCCGGGACAGCCGCCCGTCGGCGGCGTCGGGCGCCCCGCGGTACTCGACCGCGACCGCGAGGTCGGCCGCCGAGTCGAGCAGCATGGCGAGCCCCTGGTCGCCCTCGGCGTCGAGCACCCGCACCTGGATGCCGGGCGCGCTCGCGCGCAGCGCCGCGATCGCGGGGGAGAGCACGGCGCTGATCGCCGTGGCGAAGCAGGCCACGGTCACCTCGCCGGCCTCGCCCGCCGCGTACGCGGCCACGTCGGCACGGGCCCGTTCGAGCTGGGCCAGCACCTCGTTGGCGTGCCCGAGCATGATCCGGCCGACCGCGGTGAGCCGCACGCCGCGCCCGTCGCGGTTGAACAGCCGGTGCCCCACCTCGTGCTCCAGGGCCACGAGCTGCTGCGACACGGCCGACGGCGTGAGGTGCAGCGCGGCCGCCGCGGCGGTGACCGTGCCGTGGTCGGCCACGGCACGGAGCGTGCGCAGCCGCCGCGTGTCTATCACGCAGGTGAGGATACTCAGCTACGTGCGCGTACGAAGGCGTCCACCGCCCGGTCGACGTCTTCCTCGCGGTGCGCGGCCGAGAGCTGCACCCGGATCCGCGCCTGCCCCTGCGGCACCACCGGGTACGAGAACCCGACGACGTAGATCCCGAGGTCGAGCAGCCGCTCGGCCATCGCGCCCGCCTCGGCCGCGTCGCCGATCATGACCGGCACGATCGGGTGGTCGCCGGGCAGGATGTCGAAACCGGCCTCGGTCATCGCGGCGCGGAAGCGGGCGGTGTTGGCGCGCAGCCGCTCACGGGCCTCGCTGGTGGTCTCCAGCAGGTCGAGGATGCGCAGCGAGGCGGCCGCGATGACGGGCGCGAGGGAGTTGGAGAACAGGTAGGGGCGCGAGCGCTGGCGCAGCAGCGCGCAGATCTCCGCGCGGGCCGCGACGTAGCCGCCGCTGGCCCCGCCGAGCGCCTTGCCGAGGGTGCCGGTGATGATGTCCACGCGGTCGGTGACGCCGTGCAGCTCGGGCGTGCCGCGCCCGGTGGGGCCGACGAAGCCGACGGCGTGCGAGTCGTCCACCATGACCATGGCGTCGTAGCGGTCGGCGAGGTCGCAGATCTCGCGCAGCGGGGCGACGTAGCCGTCCATGGAGAAGACGCCGTCGGTGACGATGAGCCGCCGCCGCGCCTCCGACGCCTCCTTCAGCCGGGCCTCCAGCTCGGCCATGTCGCGGTTGGCGTAGCGCAGGCGCTGGGCCTTCGACAGGCGGATGCCGTCGATGATGCTGGCGTGGTTGAGCGCGTCGGAGATGACCGCGTCCTGGGCGTCGAGCAGCGTCTCGAAGACGCCGCCGTTGGCGTCGAAGCACGAGCTGTAGAGGACGGTGTCCTCCATGCCGAGGAACTCCGACAGCCGGGACTCCAGCTCCTTGTGCACCTCCTGCGTGCCGCAGATGAAGCGTACGGAGGCCATGCCGAACCCCCACCGGTCCAGCGCCTCCTTGGCCGCCGCGACCACCTCGGGGTGGTCGGCGAGGCCCAGGTAGTTGTTGGCGCAGAAGTTGAGCACCTCGCGCCCGGCCACGCCGACCTCGGCGCTCTGCGGGGTGGTGATGACCCGCTCGGGCTTGAGCAGCCCGGCCTCGGCGATCTCGTCGAGGGTCGCCCGCAGCTGCCCGCGCACGTTGGTGAACATCAAGCGCTCCAATCCAATATGACCTTGCCGGTACGCCCGCCCGCCGCCGTGTCGAAGGCCGCCTCGAAGTCGCGGTAGTCGAACCTGTGGGTGATGACGGGGGAGAGGTCGAGCCCCTTCTCCAGCAGGACGGACATGTTGTACCAGGTCTCGTACATCTCCCTGCCGTAGATCCCCTTGATGGTGATCATGGAGGTGACGACCGTGGCCCAGTCGATCGCGAACTCCTCGGCGGGCAGCCCGAGCATGGCGATCCTGCCGCCGTGCGTCATGTGCGCGATCATCTCGCGCACCGCCGCCGGGTTGCCGGACATCTCCAGTCCGACGTCGAAGCCCTCGCGCATCTGGAGCCGGCGCATGCCCTCCTCGATGGAGGTGCGGGAGACGTTGAGCGCGAGCGAGACCCCGAGCTTGGTGGCCAGGTCGAGGCGCTCGTCGCTGACGTCGGTGATCATCACGTTGCGCGCGCCGACGTGGGTGGCGACGGCCGCCGCCATCAGGCCGATCGGGCCGGCGCCGGTGATCAGGACGTCCTCGCCGACCAGGGGGAAGGAGAGCGCGGTGTGCACGGCGTTGCCGAACGGGTCGAAGATGGCGGCGATGTCGGGGTGGACCGGGGTGCGGTGCACCCAGACGTTGGTGGCGGGGAGGGTGACGTACTCGGCGAACGCGCCGTCCCTGTTGACCCCGAGGCCGATCGTGTTGCGGCACAGGTGGCGGCGGCCGGCCATGCAGTTGCGGCACTTGCCGCAGACCAGGTGGCCCTCGCCGCTGACGAGGTCGCCGACGGCGACGTCCTCGACGCCGGGCGCCACCTCGACCACGTGGCCGCAGAACTCGTGCCCGGCGACGAGGGGCAGCTTCAGCGTGTGCCTGGCCCAGTCGTCGTACTTGCGGATGTGCAGGTCGGTGCCGCAGATGCCGGTGCGCAGCACGCGGATCTTCACCTCTCCGGGCCCCACCTCGGGCTCCGGGACGTCCACCAGCCACAGACCGGGCTCGGCCTTCTCCTTGACCAGCGCTTTCATGGCCCTCTCTCCCCCTAGGTCGAACCTAACGCACTGTGCCCGGTCCACTCGTGAGGTGTCCATCGAGGACTTCTTAAGTGCCCCCACAGCTCAGCTTCACGCGGGCTCGCGAGCAGGCACAATTACGCAATAGGCTTGAAGATGACGCGATGTGGAGGTCATGTGCGACAGCAGAGCGGCGACGCCTCCCTCCTGCGCAGGCTCAACTCGGCGGCGATCCTGCGCGTGCTGCGCGAGGTGGACGTCGCCACGCTGTCGGAGCTGGCCAGGGCCGTCCGGGTGTCGCGGCCGACGGCCGAGACCATCGTGGACGACCTGGTCGCCGAGGGCTGGGCCGAGGAGTGGACGGAGGACGAGGGCGACCGGCAGCGCGGGCGGCCGGCCCGGCGGTTCAGGTTCCGCGCGGGGGCCGGGCACGTGCTCGGCGTCTCCATCGGCGGCTCCAGCGTGCGGGCCATGGTGGCCGACCTCGCGGGCACGGTGCGGGCCTCCGGCTGCGTGCCCACCCACCGGCACCTGAGCGCGGCCGAGCGGCTGGACGCGGCGACCGCGCTGGCCGCCGAGACCGCCGGCCGGGCGGGCCTGGCGCTGGAGGGCCTGGTGGCCGCCGGCGTCGGCACCACCGGCACCGTGGACGCGGCGGGCCGGGTGGTCAAGAGCGTCGCGCTGGACGACTGGACGGGGCTCGACCTGCGCGGCGAGCTGGCCCGCAGGCTGCCCGTCCCCGTGCTGGTGGACAACGACATGCGCCTCGCGGTGCTGGCCGAGCACTGGCGCGGCGCGGCGCGGGGCCGCTCCGACGTGGTCTACCTGTTCACCGGCGACCGCATCGGCATGGGTTTGCTGGTCGGCGGCCGGCCGCACCGGGGCGCGCACGCGGCCGGGGGCGAGATCGGCTCCCAGCCCAACGACAACTGGACGGCGTTCCGGCACGTCATCGACTACGCGATGGCGGCCGAGCCGGGGGAGCTGCGCTCGATGCGGCAGAGCGCCGACTTCGCGATCGGCCGGGCCCGCGCGGGCGAGGAGCGGGCCGCGACGGCCGTGCGCGAGCTGGCTCGCGGGCTGGCGGCGGGCCTGGTCACCGTGGTCAACCCGCTCGACCCCGAGATGGTGGTCATCGGCGGCGCGCTGGCCTCGGCCGGCGACCTGCTGGTGGAGCCGGCGCGTGAGGTCTTCGAGCGTCACTGCCTCTATCCGCCCGAGGTCGTGGCCTCGGCGCTGGGCGCCGACTGCATCGTGATCGGCGCGGTCCGCCTGGCCCTCGACCACGCCGACCAGCACCTGTTTGCGCTGGATTAAAGCTAGTTGTTTTAATAATTGACCGCTAGCCTGCAGGTCACACAACGCTCGAACGTGGAAGGACTCGTGTGAAAGACCTGCGCATCGGAGTCATCGGTCTCGGCCTGCGGACGAGTCTCGCGCTGCACGCGCACCGTCCCGGCGGCGGATCGGTCGTGGCCGCGCTCTGCGACTCCGACCCCGCGGTGCTCAAGAGCCAGTCGGCCCGCTTCGAGGCCGGCTTCCTCACCGAGGACTACCGCGCGCTCCTCGACCGGCCCGACCTCGACGCCGTCATCGTCAACACCCCCGACGACACCCACGAGCGCATCGCCATCGACTGCCTGGAAGCCGGCAAGGCCGTCTACCTGGAGAAGCCGATGGCGATCACCGTGGAGGGCTGCGACGCCGTCCTGCGCGCCGCCCGCCGCACCGGCACCCGCCTGTACGTCGGCCACAACATGCGCCACATGGGCGTGGTCCGGCTGATGCGCGACATCATCCGCAAGGGCGTCATCGGCGAGCCGAAGACCGTGTGGGTGCGGCACTTCGTCGGCTACGGCGGCGACTACTACTTCAAGGACTGGCACGCCGACCGCACCCGCACCACTGGCCTGCTGCTGCAGAAGGCCGCCCACGACCTCGACGTGATCCACTGGCTGGCCGGCGGCTACACCACCCGGGTCAACGCGCTCGGCGACCTCATGGTCTACGGCGACCTGCCGCGCCGCGCCCCCGGCACCCCGCGTCCGGACGACTGGCTGCGCACGTACGAGTGGCCGCCCACCGCCCGCCGCGACCTGCACCACGTCGTGGACGTCGAGGACGTCTCCGTGATGAACATGCGCCTGGACAACGGCGTCATCGCCGCCTACCAGCAGTGCCACTTCTCGCCCGACTACGTGCGCAACTACACCGTCATCGGCACCGAGGGGCGGCTGGAGAACTTCGGCGACGGGCCCGGCGACACGGTCAAGGTCTGGAACACCGGGCCGACCGGCTACCGGGACGACTGCGACATCGCGTACAAGGTGCCGCTGGCCGAGGGGTCGCACGGCGGGGCGGACGCCGAGATCATCGGCGAGTTCCGCAGGTTCGTCCAGGAGGGCGGGGCCACCGACACCTCGCCGGTGGCGGCGCGGATGAGCGTGGCGGCCGGCTACATGGCGACGATGTCGCTGCGCGACGGCGGCATGCCGTACGACGTGCCGCCGCTCGATCCGGACCTGGCCGCGTACTTCGCGGGCGGGCAGGCGTGAGCCACGACGGCCCGGCCCCGCGAGGGGACCGGGCCGGTGCGCCAGGGGCTCAGCGCTCGGCCTCCTTGGGCTGCGGGTCGAGGTCGGGGAAGGGGGACGGCTCCTGCATGGCCTGGGTGAGCTGGCGCGGGCCCTTGGGGTCGGCCTCCTGGGCGTCGGCGACGGCCTCGGCCGCGGCCTCCGCCGCGCGGGCGGCGTCCTCGTCGGCCGCCGAGTGCTCCGGAGCCACCTCCTCGCGGGTGGCCGCCGAACGCGGCAGCGCCTCGGTGAACGCCTTCGACACGCCCGTCAGCGCCGAGGTGACCTCGCTCGGGATCACCCAGAACGTGTTGCCCTGACCCTGGGCGAGCTGCGGCAGCACCTGGAGGTACTGGTAGGCGAGCAGCTTGGGGTCGGGGTCGTTGCGGTGCACGGCCTGGAAGACCTGGTCGATGGCGCGCGACTGGCCCTCGGCCTCCAGGATCGCCGCGGCCCTGGTGCCCTCGGCGCGCAGGATGCGGCTCTGCTTGTCGCCCTCGGCCGTGAGGATCTGCGACTGGCGCTGGCCCTCGGCGGTCAGGATCGCGGCCCGCTTGTCGCGCTCGGCCCGCATCTGCTTCTCCATCGCGTCCTTGATGGTCTTGGGCGGGTCGATCGCCTTGATCTCGACGCGGTTGACGCGGATGCCCCACTTGCCGGTGGCCTCGTCGAGCACCCCGCGCAACTGGCTGTTGATGGTGTCGCGCGAGGTCAGCGTCTTCTCCAGGTCCATCGAGCCGACGACGTTGCGCAGCGTGGTGACGGTGAGCTGCTCGACGGCCTGGATGTAGTTGGCGATCTCGTACGCCGCCGCCCGCGGGTCGGTGACCTGGAAGTAGAGCACCGTGTCGATCTCGACGACCAGGTTGTCCTCGGTGATGACCGGCTGCGGGCGGAACGAGACGACCTGCTCCCGCAGATCGATCATGGCGTAGACGCGGTCGATGTACGGGATGACGAAGTTGAGCCCGGGTTTGAGCGTGCGGTGGTAACGGCCGAGCCGCTCGACGTTGCGGGCCCGGGCCTGCGGCACGATCCGTACGGCTCTGAGCACGGTGAAGACGGCGAACAGGATGACGAAGATGCCGACCATCAAGAGCGGATCCATGCCTACTCCCGGGGATATACGAGGGCGGTCGCGCCCTCGATCTCGATGATGTCTACGGTCGCGCCCGCGGGGATCACGAGTGTCTCGTCGTAGGCACGTGCCGACCACTCCTCGCCCCCGACGCGGATCCGCCCCTCACGCCCGGTGACCTCCGAGACCGTGTACGCAGGCTTGCCGACGAGGGCTTCCACGCCGAACCGCTGGAGCTGCGGCTGCTTGATGTGCCGCAGGGCGAGCGGCCTGACGACGAGGAGACCGGCCGCGGAGGCGGCGGCGAAGAATATTAACTGCAGCGGGACGGGCAGGCCGATGGCCGCGGTCGCGGCGGTGAGGAGGGCCGCCGCGCCGAGCAGCCCGAGAGCCGCCGTGAAGGTGAAAAGCTCCGCCACGCCGAGGACGACTGCGAGGATTACCCAGATGACCCATTCATCCATGTCCGGCCCTCCTGTAAGAACAACGGGCCCGTGCCGCGGGTGGTTCCCCCCTCTTCTAACCTAGCCCCGGAGTCAACCCCGGCGGCACCCTCTCACCTGCGGCGTCGGCGGCCCGCAGGGCGCTCCCCTCGATCCACCTCTCCCAGGTGAGCTGCCAGAAACCCCACCCGTTGTCCCACGCGAGCTCGCGCCCGGTGCCGGTGATCGTGACGGGATCGCCGCGCAGCGAGCTCGCGTAGAACCAGGCGGCCTGGTCGGGGCGGGCGTTGAGGCAGCCGTGGCTGACGTTGCGGCGGCCCTGGGCCCACACGTTGTCCTTGGCGTGGATGTACTCGCCGCTGTCGGAGATGCGTACGGCGTGCTCGATGAGCAGGTCGTAGAAGCCGGGGTCGCCCTTCTCGCGGCCGGGGGAGATCATGCGGACCGGGTCGCCCTTGTCCATGGTGAGGTGCACGCCGCTGGTCGTGGTGTATTCGCGGGTGGTGGCCATGCCGGCGCTGATCGCCATGCGCTGGGCGGTGCGGCCGTCGCGCTCGACCGTCATCCGGTGGGTGCGGGTGTCGACCACGCTGGTCTGGGCGCGGCCGACGGTGAAGGCGAAGGTGGAGTCGACGGCTCCGTGCACGCCGTCGGCCGCGTGCACCCCGGCCAGGTGCGCGGTGACGGTGACCCGCTGCCTGGGCGTCCAGAAGCGGCGCGTGCGGTAGATGACGCGGGTGTCGCCGGCCCAGTGCCAGGCGCCCTCGGCGGGATGCCCGGACCTGACCTCAAGGGCCCGCTCGACGGCCGCCTTGTCCTCGATCGGGCGGTCGAAGTCGAGGATGACCGGCATGCCGACGCCGACCGTCTCGCCGGGCAGCGGCGCGGTGGCCGCGAGCCCGAAGGTCTCCTGGGCGGGACGGGTGCGGAAACGGCCGGCCAGCACGGTGGCGGGGCCGCCCGGCGAGGTGGCGGTGGCGGCCACGGTGTATTCGGCGCCGGGCTTCAGCGTCCAGTCCGAGCGCCAGACGCGGCGCTCGGCGTCGAGCCGGCCGGGCACCGGCTCGCCGCCGGTGAGCGCCGCCACCTCGCTCAGCGTGCCGCCCGTCGCCCTGATCACCAGGCCGCGGCCCGGCCGGGCGCGGACGCTGTCGAGGGCCGGCGCGATCTTCACGACCGGCGGGGCGGCGGGCGTCTCCGCGGTGACCGGCCCGCAGCCGCACGCCACGGACATCGCCGCCATGGCGCAGACCAGGAGGAAGGCGACACGAAGCGTCGCGGCACGCCGCATGAGAGATGACTCCTGCTGTCCGGGAGAAGGGGTCCCCCAAGATTAGCGGGGAGTCACTGATCAAGCACCTTGAGTGACATTCAGGGCCTGTACGACAGTTCCGGAAACCTCCCCCAAGGTCACGTCGCCGGCCGTCGCCCTGATCGTCACCGTGTCGCCGTCCTCCAGGAACGTGCGCGTCTCGCCGCTGCCGAGCTTGATCGGGTCGGCGCCGTTCCAGGTCAGCTCGATGAACGAGCCGCGCTGGCCGCGCTCGGGACCCGAGATCGTGCCGCTGGCGAACAGGTCGCCGGTGCGCAGCGACGCACCGTTCACGGTCAGGTGCGCGAGCATCTGGTCGGGCGTCCAGTACATCTCCGCGTAAGGGGGCCGGGCCACGACCTCGCCGTTGAGCAGGATCTCGACCGCGATGTCCAGCCCCCAGTCCGCCTTCCTGCGCAGGTAGGGCAGCGGCTCGGGGTCCTGCGCCCGACCTGGGATCCGGGGCAGCGCCTCCAGCGGCGTCACCCACGGCGAGACCGACGTGGCGAACGACTTGGCCAGGAACGGCCCGAGCGGGCGGTACTCCCACGACTGGATGTCGCGCGCGCTCCAGTCGTTGACCAGCGTCACCCCGAACACGTGGTCCTCGAACTCGCCGGCCGGCGTGCCCATCTCCGTCGGCACCCCGACCACGAACCCCAGCTCGGCCTCGACGTCCAGCTTCCCGCACGGCCCGAACCGGCCCGCGCCGAGCTGCCCCTGAGGCCGGCGCACCGGCGTGCCGGACACCACGACCGTGCCCGACCTGCCGTGGTAGCCGACCGGCAGGTGCCGCCAGTTGGGCATCAGCGGCTCGTCGTCCGGCCGGAACATCCGCCCGACGTTGCTCGCGTGCTCCAGCGAGCAGTAGAAGTCGACGTAGTCGGCCACCTCGACGGGCATGTGCAGCTCGACCTGCGCCAGGGGGACCAGGTGGCGCTCGACGACCGACAGGTCGCTCGTCAGCTTCTCCTGGATGAGCGCCCGGGTGTCCCGCCAGGCCGCGCGGCCCCGCGCCATGAACGGGTTGAGCGACGGCGCGGCGAACACCTCGTCGTGCAGCGCGGCGGTCAGGTCGAGCACCCTGTCGCCGTAGCGCACCCCGACGCGGGGCTCCTGCCCCGGCAGGGAGAAGACGCCGTACGGCAGGTTGTCGATGCCCCAGCTCACTGATCCTCCTCGATCAGGCCCAGCGTACGCAGGTCCTCCAAAGGCGTGTGGGTGGCGCAGGAGCCGTAGCTCACCAGCAGCCGCCGCGCCCGCGCCGCGATCTCCTCGGGCACCGCCCGCGCCATCCGCACGAGCTGCCCCACGTCGGTCATGCGCAGGGCGTGCGCGGGATCGCGCCCCTGCACGGCCTCGCAGACGGCCAGCAGCAGGTTGAGGAACCCGTGCCGGTCCACGCCGAGTGAGGGGTCGAAGTGCCGCACCGCGTGGTGCAGCCCCGCGGTGGCCTTGAACGGCACCCCGTGGTCCACGCACGACCTGATGAACGCCGCCAGCGGCTCCACCGCCGGGAACGCGTCGGCCGTCAGCCCGCCGCAGCGCACCTTGAGCCCCGTGCCCTCGGGCACGTCGATCGCCAGCTTGCGCGGCTGGACCTCGGCGAACAGCCGGACCCCCAGGGGCAGCCGGAGCCGCGCGGCGAGCGCCTCGACGGTCTCGCCCTCCGGCAGCGGCGTCTCGACCAGGTCGATCGGCAGGTCGCCGAAGTCGGGCAGCTCCTCGGTGTCGAGGATCAGCCCGATGCGCTCCGGCCGGAAGTCCTGGCCGCGCAGCCGGTCGAGACGGCCGGCCGGGCACAGGAAGCGGTTGGTGAGCACCGGGTTGCCGCTCTCCAGGTCGCGCCGGTTGCGGGCGAGCGCCTCCTCCATGTGCAGGGACGTCGGCGGGAACAGCCCGGCGTCGTCCACGAGCGCGGCGTACAGGGTGGCGCTCATCGGGCCCACGTCCAGGCGTAGCCGGAGTCCTCGCAGGACAGGGCGGCCGGGCCGAGGTCGAGCGGGCGGAAGGTGTCGACCATGACGGCCATCTCGCTGGTGGTCGTCACGCCGTTCGCCACCGCCTCGACGACCGCCTCGACCGCGCCGGGCTGCGGCCCGTGCGTGAACCCGGCCGGGTGCAGCGACACCGAGCCGACGTCGATGCCCGAGCCCCTGCGGGCGGAGTAGTCGCCGCCCACGTAGAACATGAACTCGTCGGAGTCCACGTTGTGGTGGTTGTACGGGATCGGCACGGCCTCGGGGTGGAAGTCCAGCGGCCGGGGGCAGAACGAGCACACCACGAACCCCGGCCCCTCGAACGTCTGGTGCACCGGCGGCGGCGCGTGCGTCTTCTTCACCACCGGCTCGAAGTCCTCGATGTTGAACGCGTAGGGGTAGAGGCAGCCGTCCCAGCCCACCACGTCGAACGGGTGGTCGCGGTATACCAGCCGGGTCAGCCCGCCGCGCGTGCGCACCAGCACCGGCACCTCCTCGCCCTCGGCGAGCAGCGGCTCGGAGGGGGCGCGCAGGTCGCGCTCGCAGTAGGGCGCGTGCTCCAGGAACTGGCCGTACTGCGACAGATAGCGCTTGGGCGGCCTGATGTGCCCGGACGCCTCGATGGCCAGCACGTTGACCTGGCCGTCCGGCACCCAGCGGTGGATGGTGCCGGTCGGGATGACGACGTAGTCGCCCTCGCCGGCCTCGATCACGCCGTAGGTGGACTCGAAGCGCACCCGGCCGCGCTGGACGTAGACGCACTCGTCGCCCATGGAGTTGCGGTAGAGCTCGCTCGGGCGGTCGCTGGTCGCGTACGACAAGCGGACGTCGCCGTTGCCCGCCAGCAGCATGCGCCCGCCCACCAGGTCGCCCGCGCTGTCCAGCTCCTGCGTGCGGAAGTGGCGCGGCGACAGCGGCAGGTTGGGCTCAAGCCGCGTCCCGGCGACCGGCTCGACGGCCTCGGCCTTGACGATCGCGGTCGGCAGGTGGCGGTGGTAGAGCAGCGAGGAGTCGGACGAGAAGCCCTCCTCGCCCATCAGCTCCTCGGCGTAGAGCCCGCCGTCCGGCCGCCTGAACTGCACGTGCCGCTTGCGCGGCACCTCTCCCACGACCCGGTAGTACGGCATACCGGCCCCTCCCAAGCTGTCCTGTTATCGGACGCAAGTGTCCTCTATGTGTACTAACCGTCCGTCATGTGCCCGAGGATGTCAACCCAGCGCGGCCGACAGCTCGGCCGCCGCCGCCACCACGCGCGCCCCCGCGCGCTCGTCCAGAGGCCCGAACGTCACCACCCCCACCGACGCCTCCAGCCACGGCAGCCCGGTCACCGGCGCGGCGACGCCCCGGGCTCCTTCCTGCAACTGCCCCTCAGAGACGAAGTAGTCGCCGCGCCCCTCGCGCAGCGCCAGGATCGCCTGCCCCGCCGCGCCCCTGGTCAGCGGATGCCGGGAGCCCTCCCGGTAGGCCACGTGCATGTCGGTCCACGACGGCTCCACCACCGCCACGGCGAGGCCGTCGTCCCCCTCGGCCACGGTCAGGTGCGCGGTCGCGCCCACCTCCTCGGCCAGCCGCCGCAGGGTCGGCACCGCCGCCGCCCGCAGCAGCGGCTGCACCGCCTGCGCCAGCACCAGCACCCCGAACCCCAGATGCACCCGCCCATCAGCGTCACGGCGGACGAACCCCTCCGCCATCAGGGCCGTCAGCAGCCGGTAGACCACCGGCCGGCTCAGCCGCAGCTCACCCGCCAGCTCCGTCGGCGTGCGCCCGGCCTTGCCGTCGGCGAGCAGTCGCAGCAGGCGAAGCCCGCGTTCCAAGGTCTGTACGGATTCAGCGGCCATCTCCCCATTATCTGGTGACGCTGCGCCGCGAAAGGGGTACGTACGGGAAGCAGCGGAACCGGGGGGTGCACGTGCGGCAAAGGTGGGTCTTCCTGCTGGCCGGGATGGCCGTGTGCGGGCTGTCCGCCACGGTGCCGTCGCTGACCGAGCCGATCGCGCCCGTCGAGCTGATGGCCCGGGAGACTCCCTACCACCGCCCCGAGGGCGAGCTGGTCGAGGACACCTTCTACGTCACCGAGGGCATCGAGGTCGCCCAGCAGCTCCTGCCCACCGCCAAGGGCGTCTCCGTCCGTCCGGCCTACCTCGCCGTCGGCGTCAGCGTGGACGAGGGCGGGCGCCTCCACGGCAAGCCCGCCCGCGTCGGCACCTACGTCGCTCCCGTCCAGATCTGTTCCGGCTCGTCCTGCCGGGAGACGCGGGTGACCCTGGTGGTGCTCGGCAACGTCCCCTGGACGCCGCGCGACCTGATCTTCCCCGGCAAGGCCGGGGTGCCGCTGAACGGCGAGATCGGGATCAACGGCGGCCCGCCCGGCGTGCTCCCCACCTTCACCGTCACCGACCACGGCAGGCTGCCCGAGGGCGTCTCCATCGGCCCCGACGGGCACGTCGGCGGCGTCCCAGCGAAGGCCGGCATCTCGGAGGTGCCGGTGCGGATCTGCGTGGCGGGCAACTGCGCGGGCGTGGTGGTCCGGCTCATCATCGAGTGACGGGCTCGACCGGCTCGACCGGCGCGCGCAGGTTCCGCACGCCGGGGGCCAGCAGCGCGCCCAGTGTGCACACCACGATGATCGCGGCGCAGGCCAGCAGCGACGTCTCCGCCCCGAACGCGTCCGCCGCGCCTCCGGCCAGCAGCAGCCCGAGCGGCCCGAACATGAGCGAGCCGAGCATGTCGTACGAGCTGACCCGCGACAGCGCCTCGGGCGGCACCTCCCGCTGCATCGTGGTCTGCCAGAGCACGCCGAAGACGTCGAAGCACACCCCGAGCACGAACGCCGCGGCCACGGCCGCCCAGAGCGGCGCGTCGCTGCCGAGCAGCAGGTACGGCAGCGCCACCGGCAGGCACAGCAGCACCCCCACCAGGATCGGCCGCCGGGGCCGCAGCCGGATCGACACCAGCACCCCGGCGATCATCCCGACGGCCTCGGCCGCGAGGAACGCCGACCAGGCCGCCGGCCCCCCGAGGCGATCCTTGAACAGCAGCGGCCCGAGCACGCCGTGCCCCGCCTCGAACGCCATGATCAGCAGCGAGAACTGCGCCACGACCACCCAGAGCCACTGCCGGCTGCGGAACTCCCGCCAGCCGTCCCGCAGGTCCTTCAGCACCGAGTGCCGCTCGCCCGGCGGGCGCTCGATCCGGTCGAAGCGCATGAGCGCGACGAGCACGCCCGCGCCGCCGAACATCGCCCCGCTGGCCACCAGCGCCCAGCCGCCGCCGAACAGCGTCACCGTGCCGCCGCCGAGCACCGCCCCGCCGACGCGGGAGGCGTTCGCGCCGAGGCCGAGCAGCGCGTTGCCGGACTGCAGCCGGTCGGGCGGCACGACGTCGGGGATGATCCCGGTGAGCGCGGGCAGCGCGAGCGACGTGGCGATGCCGGTGAGCGCCGCGGCCGTCATCAGCGCGGGCATCGGCGTCCAGCCGGTGAGCATCATGGCGCCGATCGCGAAGTAGCCGGCGGAGGCCAGGAACTCGCCGGTCATCATGACCTGCTGGCGCGGCAGCCGGTCGGCGACGACCCCGCCCACCAGCATGAACGCGATCATGGGCACCGAGGCCGCGGCGAGGACCATCGACAGTGTTCCGGCGCTCGCCCCGGGCAGTTCGAGCACGCCGAACGCCAGCGCCACCGGGGCGAAGGCGCTGCCGAGGACGGAGATGGTCCGCCCGGACAACAGCAGCGCGAAGCGGCGATCCCGGAGCAGGCCGAGATCGCGTGCGTAGTCGTGCACCAAGAACCCCCTACAAAACGGTCAAAGCCTGCCATCCGGCCCCGTGTCTTGTCACTCGATAAAAAAGACGGGCCGCGGAATGTGCAGGGGTTTGGCAAGAATCGCGGCCCGATCCTCCCGTAATTTGCTAGGTCCCTCCAGCTCCAGCCAAGGGGACGCGGGCATGCCGGACGAGATGCTGATCACACGGGTGGCGCGGTGGGCGCGCGAGGTCCCGGACGGGCCGGCGTACACGTTCGTGGACCACCTCGGGGACGGCTCCCGGCGGACGTACACGTGGGCGCGGGCCGACCTCAAGGCCAGGGCGCTCGCGGTACGGCTGCGCGAGCTGGCCCGCCCCGGCGACCGGGCGGCCGTGCTCGCGCCGTCCGGGCTGGACTACGTGGTCGCCGTGCTCGGCACGATGTACGCCAGGCTGGTGGCGGTCCCGCTGTTCGCCCCCGGGCTGCCGGGGCACGGCGAGCGGCTGGAACGGGCGTTCGCCGACGCCGCCCCCGCCGTCGTGCTCACCACGACGGCCGCGCGGCCCGGTGTGGACGCTTTCCTGGGGGAGGCCCGGCTTTTTGAAAAGGAGCCGCCTGTCGTCGTCGTGGACGCCGTCTCCGACCTGCTCGCCGACGAGTGGGAGCGGGAGCCGATCGCCGCGGGCGACCTCGCCTACCTGCAGTACACCTCCGGCTCGACCCGCGCCCCCGCCGGGGTCGAGATCACGCACGGCAACCTCACGGCCAACGCCGCCCAGCTCTGGGAGGTCTTCCGCGCCCGGCCCCGCGTCTCGGCGGCGGTGCTCTGGCTGCCGCTCTTCCACGACATGGGGCTGGTCGCCACCGTCGCCATGCCGATCATGGGGGCGAACCGGGCGGTGTTCATGGACCCGGTGGCGTTCGTCATGAGCCCGGTACGGTGGCTGCGGCTGCTGTCGGAGGAGGCCGACGCCTTCACCGGCGCGCCCAACTTCGCCTACGAGTTCACCGCCGCCCGCGTCCGCCCCGAGGACAAGGAAGGGCTCGACCTGTCCGGGGTCCGGGTCATGCTCAACGGGGCCGAGCCGGTCCGGCCGGGCGCGTTCGCCGCCTTCGACGCGGCCTTCGCCGGGTGCGGGCTGCGGCCCGAGGCGCACACGCCCGCGTACGGGCTGGCCGAGGCCACCGTGTTCGTCGCCGCCACCGGCCGCGACGAGCGGCCCGTCGTGACCGCCTTCTCCCGCGACGCCCTGCGCGAGGGGCGCGCGGTCCCCTGGACCGAGGGCCCGGCGAGTCACCTCGTCGCCTGCGGGCGGCCGCACGGGCAGCGGGTCAGGATCGTCGGCGACGCCGGCGACCAGCCGGACGGCCACGTCGGCGAGATCTGGGTGCGCGGGCCGAACGTGGCCCGCGCCTACTGGCGCGACCCGGCCCGCACCGCCGAGGTCTTCGGCGCCGACGGCTGGCTGCGCACCGGCGACCTCGGCGTGTGGCACGACGGCCGCCTCTACGTCACCGGCCGCATCAAGGACCTCGTCATCGTGGACGGCCGCAACCACTACCCGCAGGACATCGAGGCCACGGTCCAGGAGGCGCACGAGGCGGTGCGGCGCGACCGGGTGGCGGCCTTCGCGGTGCCGGGCGAGGACACCGAGCGGCTGGTCGTGGTGGCCGAGCGGTCCCGGCGCGGGCAGGGGGCCGACGCGGCGGAGGTCGCGCGGGTGGTGCGGGCCGCCGTACGGGCCGGGCACGACCTCGCGGTGCACGACTTCGTGCTGACCGAGGCCGGGGCCGTGCCCCGCACCTCCAGCGGCAAGCTCGCCCGGCGCGCCTGCCTGCGGGCGTACCTGGAGGGCGCCCTTGTTTGAGCGCGCGGGCCGCCTGGTCTACCGCGGCAGGTGGACGCTGCTGGTGCTGAGCCTGGCGGCCGCCCTCCTCGTCGCGCCGCTCGGCATGGAGCTGTTCGGGCGGATGGCCGACGGCGGCTTCGAGGACCCGCGCGCCGACTCCACCACCGCCGCCCGCTGGAGCGACGACTGGTACGGCGCGCACGCCCCCGACGTCGTCGTCCTCTACCACCACCCGTCCGTCAAGGCCCGCGACCCCCGCTACAAGAAGGCGGTGCACGACGCGCTGCGGGCGCTGCCGGCCGAGCACGTGGGGGCGCTCGCGACGTACTGGACGACCGGGTCGAAGCTGATGGTGTCGAAGGACGGGCGGTCCACGTACGCGCTGGTCACGCTCAAGGGCGACAAGCAGGCCGGCTACGCGGCCGTCGCCGACCGGCTGCGGCGGGCCACGAACCTCCAGGTCTCGGTGGGCGGGCCGGTGCCGCTGCTGAAGGAGCTCAACGACCAGACCGCCGCCGACCTCGCCCGCGCCGAGGCCATCTCGATGCCGGTGCTGCTGGTGCTGCTGGTCGTGGTGTTCGGCAGCCTGGTGGCGGCCGGGCTGCCGCTGCTCGTGGGGGCGTTCGCGGTGCTCGGCGCGCTGGTGCTGCTGCGGCTGCTCACCGAGGTCACCGAGGTCTCGGTCTTCTCGCTCAACGTCGTCACCATGCTCGGGCTCGGGCTCGCCGTGGACTACTCGCTGTTCGTGCTCAAGGCGTTCCGCGAGGAGATCGCGGCCGGGGCGACGAGCGAGCAGGCCGTGGTGCGGACCATGGCCACCGCCGGGCGTACCGTCGCCTTCTCCGGGCTGACGGTGGCGACGGCGCTGCTCGGGCTGCTGGTGTTCCCGCAGATGTTCCTGCGCTCGATCGGGCTCGGCGCGGCGGCCGTGGTGCTGGTCGCGATGGGCGCGGCGCTCGTCGTGCTGCCGGCCGCGCTCGGCGTGCTCGGGCGGCGGGTGAACGCGCTCCGGCTCACCCCCGACCTCGGGGACGGCGGGAGCGGCGGCGGCATGTGGCACGCCGTCGCCTCCAGCGTCATGCGCCGGCCCGTGCTCTACTTCGTGGCCGTGGCCGCCGTGCTGGTGGCGCTGGCCGCGCCGTTCCTGCACGTCACGTTCGGCAACGTGGACCACCGCGTGCTGCCCGCGGACTCCGAGAGCCGCCGGGTGGCGGAGATCGTCGATCGGGACTTCGGGCGCAACTCGATGGCCGCGATCGACGTGCACGTGCTGGTCGAGCGGTCCTTCACCGAGGCGCTCGCCCGGCCGGGGCCGCTCGGCCAGGGGCACGCGGCGATCAGCGCCGTCACCCCCGTCACGCCGGACGACGCCGACCCGCTCGCCGCGCGGCTGCGCCGGCTGCCCCACGTCACCGGCGTGGACGTCGCCGGGCTGTCCCAGGACAACGGGGCCGTACGGCTCGCCGTCCGCTACGACGTGGACCCCATGTCGGCGGAGGCGCAGCGCCTCGTCACCGCCATCAGAACGTTGTCGCCGGAGCCGAACGTACGGCGCGTCGTCGTCGGCGGGCCCACGGCCGCGCAGATGGACCTCATGGACAGCCTCGCCGCCCGGCTGCCGTGGATGGCCCTGGTGGTGGGGTCGGTGACCGCGGTGCTGCTGTTCGCCGCGTTCGGGTCCGTGGTGCTGCCGGTCAAGGCGCTGCTCATGAACGTGCTGTCCATCGGGGCCTCGCTCGGGGTGATCGTGTGGGCGTTCCAGGACGGGCACCTCGCGTCCGTGCTGGGCTTCACCTCCACCGGGACCGTCGAGGCGACCGTGACCGTGCTGATCCTCGCCGTGGTGTTCGGGCTGTCGATGGACTACGAGCTGTTCCTGCTGTCGCGGGTGCGGGCCGAATGGCTGCGCACCGGGGACAACACCGCCGCCGTGGCCGCCGGGCTGCGGCAGACCGGCGGGGTGATCACCAGCGCGGCGCTGCTGCTGCTGGTGGTGATCGGGGCGTTCTCGACCGCAGGGATCACCATCGTGAAGCTGCTGGGGGTGGGGTTGTTCGTGGCCATCGTGGTGGACGCGACCCTGGTGCGGGCGCTGCTGGTGCCCGCGACGATGCGGCTCATGGGCGGGGCCAACTGGTGGCTGCCCCGGCCGCTGCGCGCGCTGCACCGGCGCGTGGAGTTCCGCGAGCCGGCCGCGGCTCCGGGAAACCCGGCCCTGCGCGAGCCCGTGGCGGCTCCGGGGCCCCCGGCCCCGCGCGAGGACCCGTGCGCAGGAGGGCGTGGCCGGCCCAGGGCCGAGGGCGGGCCACGGTGGGAGCGGATCGGGCGCGAACGGGACCGCGTGGTGCGGGCCACCCCCGACGGGACCGGCTGGACCTGGGTGGAGGTGGACCGGTGACCGGCCGCACCGCGACCCGCCCGGCGACCGGCCGCCGGCTGCTGACCGCCGTCGCCCTCGCCGGGTTCCTCACCACCCTGGACAACACCGTCGTCACCGTCGCGCTCCCCAGCATCCAGCGCGACCTCGGCGCGAGCCTCGCCGCCCTGGAATGGGTGGCCACCGGTTACCTGCTGACGTTCGCCGGTCTCATGCCCGCCGGCGGGCGGCTGGCCGACGTCTGGGGGCACCGTACGACGTTGCTGACCGGGCTGATGCTGTTCACCGCGGCCTCGCTCGCGGCCGGGCTGGCCGGGACGGTGGGGCCGCTGGTGGCCGCCCGGCTCGTCCAGGGGGCGGGCGCGGCGCTGGTGCTGCCCGCGACGCTCGCCGTGCTCGCCGTGCTCGACGAGCGGCGGCGCTCGACGGGCGTGGCCGTCTGGATGGCGTCCGGGGCGGCCGCGCTCGCGCTCGGGCCGGTGGTCGGCGGCTACCTGAGCCAGCACGCCCACTGGAGCTGGGTGTTCCTCGTCAACGTGCCGCTGGGCGCGGCGGTCGTCGCGCTCGCCGCCGTGGCGGTGCCCGCCTCGCGGCCGGTACGGCGGGCGCTGGACGTGCCCGGCGTGCTGGCCTCGGCGGTGTTCCTGGCGTCGGGGACCTTCGCCCTGATCCACGGCGGCGAGCACGGGTACGGCTCTCCGGCGGTCGTCGCCGCGCTGGCGCTGTGCGCGGGCGGCGGGGCCGCGTTCGCCGTGGCCGAGCGGCGGGCCGCCGATCCGATGGTGGACCTGCGGCTGTTCGCGGTGCGGGCCTTCGCGGGCGGGGTGGCGGCCCAGGTGCTCTGGGGGCTCGGCGTGAACGGCGTGTTCTTCTACACGGCGATCTTCCTGCAAGGGGTGCTCGGGTTCACGCCGACCGGGTCGGGGCTCGCGTTCGTACCGCTCGCGCTGCTCGTGGTGCTGGTCACGCCGCTCGCTCCGCTCCTGGAGCGGCGGGTGGGCGCGGGGCGCACTGTGGCGGCCGGGCTGACGCTGGTCGCGGGCGGGATGGCGGTCGCGGCGACGCTGGAGGCGGGCGACGGATGGGGGCGGCTGCTGCCCGCCGTGTGCGCGATCGGGATCGGCTCGGCGCTCACCATGCCGCTGGGCTCGGCCGTGCTGGGCGCGGTGCCCGCGTCGCGGGCCGGGGTCGCGGGCGGGGTCTTCTCGGTCAGCAGGGAGGTGTCCGGGCTGTTCGGGATCGCCGCCGTCGGGGCGGTCGTGCAGGCCGCCCCGAGCTTCGCCGCCGGGTACGCCACCGGGCTGCTTGCGGCGGCCGGGCTGGTGCTGGCGGGCGCGCTGATCGCGCTGAGGACGCTCAAGTGACGCGGGGCCGGGTGCTGGCGTGAGGGTTCTGTCGTGAGGGCGCTGTCGTGAGGGTCGCGGTGCTGGCGCTGGGGTCGCGCGGGGACACGCAGCCGTGCGCCGCGCTGGCGCTGGAACTGGCCGGGCGCGGGCACGACGTCGTGCTCGCCGCGCCCGCCCGCTACGCCGCCCTGGCGGCTCCCGGCGTGCGGTTCGTCGCGCTGGGCGTGGATCCCGCGACCGTCCTGGACGGCGAGGAGGGGCGGGCGTGGCTGGACAGTGGGCCCCTCGGCTTCGTACGCGGGCTGAGGACGGTCGTCGAGCCGCTGGCCGCCAGGTTGGTCGCCGAGGTGGACGCCGCCTGCGCGGGCGCGGACCTGGTGCTCGCCCCCGCGCTGGGCGCGTTCGGGCGGCATCTGAGCGAGCGGCACGGGATGCCGTACCGGATCCTGCAGTTCCAGCCGAGCGAGCCGACCGGCGAGTTCCCCAACCCGCTGGTGCCGCTCGCCACGTTGGGGCGGCTCGGGAACCGGGCCTCGTACGCGGTCGTGGAGCGGGCCGGACTGCTGGTGCTGGCCCGTCTGATGAACCGGCTGCGCGTCGAGGTGCTGGGGCTGGGGCCGCTGCGGGGGAGCCCGTTCGCCGCCGACCGGCGGGAGCGGGTGCCGGTGCTGTGCGGGGTCAGCCCGCTGGTGGTGCCGCGCCCGCGCGACTGGCCGGGGTACGTGCACCTGACCGGCTACTGGCGGCTCCCGGGCAAGGGCGGCACCGAGGAATTGGAGGACTTCCTCGCGGCCGGCCCGCCGCCGGTGTTCGTCGGGTTCGGCAGCATGCCGTGCCCGGAGCGGGTGGCCGGGGAGGTCGTCGCCGCGCTGCGGCTGGCCGGGCTGCGCGGCGTCGTCCAGGGACTGCCGGTGGCGGCGGGCGACGACCTGCTGCCGGTGGGGGAGGTGGCGCACGACCTGGTGTTCCCGCGCATGGCGGCGGTCGTGCACCACGGCGGCGCCGGGACCACCGGGACGGCGCTCACGGCCGGGGTGCCGAGCGTGGTCTGCCCGTTCTTCTCCGACCAGCCCTTCTGGGGCCGCCGGGTCGCGGCACTCGGCGCCGGCCCGCCGCCGCTGCCGATCCGCCGGCTCGACCGGCGGGAACTGGCCGATCGGCTGCTGTCCGTACCCCGGCACCGCGAACGGGCCGCCCGACTCGGCGAGCGACTGACGGTCGAGAACGGAGTGCGGACGGCAGCCGATCTCATTGAACGTCCTTGATCAGCCAGATATGGTGCATATGGCCACGATCACCCCCAGGAAGTCAGGTGCCATGCGAAAGCGGCTGCGGCAGCTCCTCGTCCTCGGAATCACCTTGTCGTTCCTCGGGATCGGCCTGCCGGCCTGGTCGGCCGACGATCCGCGCAGCTGTAACGACCTGCTGGCCGCGGACACCCCCGCGTACGTCGTCTGCACCTGGATGGCCACCCCCGAGGAGGCCGCCGACATCGCGAAGTTCTGGCTGGGCAACGACGGCCAGAACATGATCGACTCCGGCCCGCAGGGCACCATCCGCGTCGACTGCACCGACCCAGCCAACGCGTGCGCCGTGGACTCCGAAGGCGACGGCGAGGCCCACGACGCGGGCGACCCGGACGTCGAGGGCGCCGAGGACGGCGGCACCCCCGAGTGCCAGAACGGCGAGCAGTGCTACACCGACGGCAGCGAGATCAGCGCCGCCGACAAGGCCGCCGCCAAGCAGACCGCCGCCGGCCAGGCCGCGACCGCCGCCACCCCGACCGGCCTGCGCCTCTGGATCGAGACCGAGCTGGCCGACGACTACAAGGCCGGCAAGCTGGACGAGGCCGTCAAGAAGGTCGCCGCGCTGGCCGCCACGCAGCCCGGCGTCGTCGGCATTCGCTTCACCTCGCAGCTCGGCTTCAACGAGACGTTCGACAGCGCCGACGAGATCGACAAGTTCGTCGCCACGGCCGCGACCGCGCTGCGCGCCGCCGTGCCGGGCCGCAAGCTGTCGGTGCACACGGTGGCTCCGGTGCTCGGCTGCGGCGCGAACGACGCCTGCAAGGCCGAGATGAGCAAGAAGTACCCGCTGCTCGACCCCGACCGCGTCGGCGCCTGGCTGACCAAGGGCTACGCCGACCAGCTCGCCCTGGACAACGTGCTCCTCGCGAGCGGGTACGCCACCTGGAAGATCGACGCCGCCGAGGCCCAGCGCAACCAGTCCATCCAGATCCGCGGCCGGGCCTGGGACGCCTTCGGTCAGATCGCCGTCGAGGACGCCACCGTCACCTCCGCGCTCACCGCCGAGCAGGTCACCCAGGCGCTCACCGAGCGCGTCGCCGCGCCGCTCCAGGAGGACGCCGCCGAGACCGTCACCCTGTGGACCCGCTGGGTGAACCCCGAGAACCAGACGGTCCGCGTCTACGGCGACAAGTGGGCCGCGACCCCGGCGTGGGAGCAGCTCGGGAAGCTCGGCTCGCTCCGCGCCCGCCTGGCCACCTTCTACGACCCGGCCCACCCCGAGGTCGACCTCGCCACCGACCTGAAGCGGCTGTCCGAGGTGTTCGGCCAGGTCTACCTGCACGTCGCCTGAGCCGCCTCGCCCACGACAGTCGTTGCCCGGACGGGGCCGGCGTGAGAGTTTCGGTAACCGACGGGGGTTGACCATCTCACGCAAGGGGGCTCCGCCATGACGGAGGACTTCGCCGAACTGCCCGCGCCGCAGTCCGTGCGGCTGATCGACTTCGACGAGGCGCGGGTGGTGCCGGGGATCGTGCCGAACACGTTCATCCTGGTCGTCAACGGCACCAAGCCGTACCTGACCATGCACGTCGAGCTGTCGCCGCTCGTGTACGTCCGGCAGCCCGAATACTGGGGGATCGAGGTCGTCGGGCGGCTGCGCGGCATCGGGCTGCCCGCGACCGCGCCCTACTCGGTGTCTCTGCCGCTCGACGGCATCCTCGGCACCAAGGGGATCGAGGTGATCGGGGCGGGCGGACGCAAGACGTTCGACGTCCCGTAGGCGGATGACGCGGCGGGCCGATGGCCCGCCGCGTCATCCCCGCCGCAGCCCCAGAGCGCGCACGATCATCGGGTACGACCTCTTGAACTCGCGCGTCCAGTACGGCCAGGTGTGCGTGCCGTCCCCGTACAGGTGCAGCGTGTGCCGGATGCCGAGTCTCTTCAGCCGCTCGCTCAGCGCCCGCGCCGTGTAGGCGGAGATCGGCTCGCCCAGGTGGGCGGGGTTCCAGGCGGCGTCGGGCCGGTCCAGGGGGCCGTTCAGCGACGTGCTGCCGCTGGAGATGTAGAGCGAGGTGCCGCGGAGGCCGGCGGCGAGCGCCAGGGGGTCGTTGGCGGCCCACACCTTCGCGTTCCGCTTCGGGTCGCCCCACAGCGCGAGCGGGTCCTGCTTCTCGCTGGCCTGCGCGTTCATGATGACCGCGGGGATGCCGGGCAGCCGGGTGGCCATGATGCCGCTGTACGCGCCCGCGAAGCGGAACATGCCGGGGTTGGCGGCGGCGTACTTGATCGCGCCGTACGCGCCCATCGACAGCCCGGCGACGGCCCGCCGGGTGCCGGCCCGGTAGCCGGACTCCAGCAGCCGCCGCACCTCCGAGGTGTGGAACGTCGCCCACTTCGGCGGCCCGCCCCGTCCGGCGTTGTGCCAGTCGGAGTAGTTGCCCGCCCGGCCCGCCTCCGGCATGACGACGATGGCGTCCAGGTTCGCGGTGTACGTGGCCACGTCCGTCATCCGGGTCCACGAGGTGTAGTCGTCGGCGCCGCCGTGCAGCAGGTAGAGCACCGGCCAGGTCCGTCCGGCCGTCCGCGACCAGCCTCGGGGCAGCAGCAGGCGGACCGGTGTGAGCTTCCCGACGGCCGGCGAGGAGACGAGCAGGTCCAGGGTGCGCGCGTCGAGCCGGCGTTCGGCGACCACGCGGGCGGGGCCGGGCAGCGCGCGCTGCCCGGGGGCGTACCCGCCGGTGGCCGGCTCGGCGCGCGGCGGCTCGCTCTCCTGGGCGAACGACCAGTCGGGGTCGGCGGAGGCGGGGGCCGCGCAGGAGAGCAGCAGCGCCGTCGCCGCCGCCAGTGCCGCCAGGGCACGCATGGGAGCCCTCCTTCGCTCGGGGTGCAGGCGAGAGTAGAGGCGGCGTCGGCCCGGGGCTATGAGGCGGCGCAACGAAATCGGCCCGTCCCTTGTGGCCCGTCGGACAATTTCGCCCGGATTGTCACCGGCGTGACAAAACATGACCGAGGAATGTTCCGTACGGTCGTGCCGCCCGTCCGGCGCTCCTCAGTAGGGTGGCCGATCACCCCGGCCCCGGCGCACTCGGGAGTGTTTCGTGGACGTACCCGATGAGAGCGAGATCCGGACCTTCCTCATCGAGCGGCTCGGCGGGCACGTGGACCCCGGCCGGCCGCTGGAGGAGCACGGGCTGTCCTCGCGCGAGGCCGTCGCGGTGGCGGGCGAGCTGGGCGAGCTGCTGGGCCGCGAGCTGAGCCCCACGATCGTGTGGGAGCACCCGACGATCGACCGGCTCGCCCGCGCGCTGTCCGCGCCCCAGGAGACCGCCGTGGTCGGCGGGACGGCGGGGGAGCCCATCGCGGTGATCGGCGTCGGCTGCCGCTTCCCCGGCGCGCACGGCCCCGAGGCGTACTGGAAGCTGCTCGTCGACGGCCGGGACGCGGTCGGCGAGGTGCCGGAGGGGCGCTGGGAGGCGTTCGACGACGGCTCCGCGCGCACCCGCGAGGCGCTGGCCGGCGTCACCCGGCACGGCGGCTTCCTCGCCGACGTGGCGGGGTTCGACGCCGAGTTCTTCGGCATCTCGCCGGGGGAGGCCGCCGCCATGGACCCGCAGCAGCGGCTGCTCCTGGAGACCGCCTGGGAGGCGTTGGAGCACGCCGGCCTCGCCCCGCGCACGCTCTCCGGCACCCGCACCGGCGTGTACGCAGGTCTCTCCGGCACCGAGTACGCCCACCTGACCGGCGCCGACCTCGCCGCCGTGGACGCCTGGACCGCCACCGGGGCCGCGCTCAGCATCGCCGCCAACCGGGTGTCGTACCTGCTGGACCTGCGCGGCCCCTCCCTGGCCGTGGACACCGCCTGCTCCTCCTCCCTCGTCGCCACCCACCTGGCCGTCACCGGCCTGCGCGCCGGCGAGTGCGACCTGGCGCTCGCCGCCGGGGTGAACCTCCTCCTGTCGCCGCTGGTCACCGTGGCCTTCGACCGGGGCGGCGGCACCGCGGCCGACGGGCGCTGCAAGGCGTTCGACGCGGCGGCGGACGGGATGGTGCGGGCCGAGGGCTGCGGCGTCGTGGTGCTCAAGCGGCTCGCGGACGCCGTACGGGACGGCGACCGGGTGCTCGCGGTGATCAGGGAGAGCGCCGTCGGCCAGGACGGCCGTTCCAACGGCCTGGTCGCACCCAACCCGGAGGCGCAGGAGTCGCTGCTGCGGCAGGTGTACGGGTGGCTCGGCCGCGGGCCCGACTACATCGAGGCGCACGGCACCGGAACCCTGCTCGGCGACCCGATCGAGGCCAGGGCCATCGCCGCCGCCGTGCCGACGCCGGTCCTGCTGGGCTCGGTCAAGACCAACCTCGGGCACCTGGAGGCGGCGGCGGGCGTCGCCGGGCTCATCAAGGCCGTGCTCGCCCTGCACCACGGGGTGATCCCGCCCAGCCTGCACTTCCGCGAGCCGAACCCGCACATCCCGTGGGAGCGGCTGCGCGTCGTCACCGCGCCCACGCCGTGGCCGCGCCGGGAGGGTGGTGACCCGGCGAGGGCGGGGGTGTCGGCGTTCGGCTTCGGCGGCACGAACGCCCACGTCGCCCTGGACGCCTTCCCCGCTCCTCAGGCCGCTCTCCCGGTCCGTGCCAAGCACGTCTTCCTGCTCACCGACGCGACCCCCCGCCGGGTCGAGCGCCACGCCCGCGTCCTCGCCTCCTGGCAGCCCCCCGCCGACCTGGCGGACGTGGCTCACACCCTCGCCAGGCGGGCCGGGCGCGGGCGGGTGGCGGCGGCCGTCGTGGCGGGCGACGCCGGGGAGCTGGCCGCCAAGCTGCGCGAGATCCGGCCGGTCGGCCCCGTCGCCGCCGCCGAGGGGCCCGTCTGGGTGTTCAGCGGCTACAGCCCGCACCGGCCGTCCCTTGAGCTCTACGCCGCAGAGCCCGCCTACCGCCGCACCCTCGACCTGCTGGCCCCCATGCTGCGGGACGAGGCCGGCATCGACGTCCACGACCCCGGCGCGGCCGGCGTGGCCACGCTCCAGCCGATCATCTTCGCCGCGCAGCTCGCGCTGGCCGAGACCTGGCGGGCCTACGGCTTCGAGCCCGCCGCCGTGATCGGGCACTCCATGGGCGAGGTGGCCGCCGCGGTGGTGGCGGGCGGGCTCGGCGTCGAGGACGGCGTACGGGTGATCTGCGCGCGGGCCCGGCTGCTCGGCGGGCTGGGCGGCGGCGGGGCCATGGCGGTCGTCGAGACCGGGGCCGAGGAGGTGCCGGACGACCTGCACGTCGCCGTGTACGCCTCGCCGTCGCAGACCGTGGTGACGGGGGAGCCGGAGCGGGTGGCGGAGTTCGCGGCGTCGGTGGCGGCGCGGGGGCTGTTCGCACGGACGCTGACGGCCGAGGGGGCGGGGCACTCGCCGCAGGTACGGTCGCTGGTGCCGCTGCTGCGTGAGGATCTGCGCGGGATCGCGGGGGGCAAGCCTGACATCCCGTACTATTCGCCGGTCTTCGAGGATCCGCGCGAGGCGCCGGCGTTCGAGGGCGCGTACTGGGCGGCCGGACTGCGCCGTCCCGTACGGCTCATGCAGGCCGTACGGGCGGCGGCCGAGGACGGGCACACCCTCTTCACCGAGCTGGGGCCGCGCCCGCTGCTGTCCGGGGCGCTCCGCGACACCCTGCCCGCGACCGCCCGCGTCACCGAGGGGCCCTTCCACGACCAGCTCGCCGCCGTCGCCGTGGCCGTGCCGCCCCGGACGCGCGGGCGGCTCGCCGACGTGCCGCACTCGCCCTGGGAGCACGTACGGCACTGGGCCGAGCCGAAACGGCCGCCGACCGGGCATCCGCTGCTCGGCGCGCACGTCGAGACGCCGTCCTGCCACTCGTGGACCACCACGCTCGACGACCTCGCCAACGCCCCCTGGCGGCTGCCGCCGGAGGAATGGCACCGGGACGGCCATCCGGTGCTCACGCCCGCCGTCCTGGCGCGGCTCGCCCGCGCGGCCGTCGCGGAGACCTCCGACGAGATGGAGCTCCGGCAGGTGACGCTGCACGCCCACCTGCCGCTTCCCGCCCAGGTGACGATCACCCTCGCGGACGGGCGCGTCGAGCTCTCGGCGAAGAACGCCGCAGGCCGGTGGACCGTCCACGGGAGCGCCGTGTTCGGCCCGGCGGCCGGGGCTGCCGAGCTCATCGACCTGCTCCCGGGGCCCGTCCCCGTCACGCTGGACGCCAAGCTCGTCGCGCGGGCGTGGGTGAGCGTGCCACCGCCGCCGGAGGCGGGCATGTCCCGCCCCTGGCTCGTCCTGGCCGAGGAGGGGGATGCGCGGGCCGCCCGCCTCCGCGCCCTCCTGCCCGCCCCTTCGGGCGAGGGGGCCCCGGCGGGTGGCGGCGTCCTGCCTGGTGACGGGGTGCTGGTTCTGGTGCCGCCGGGGCTCGGGGTGGCGGGGGTGCAGCGGGTCATGCTCCGGGTGGCCGAACTGGCTCGGCGGGGCGCGCGGATCGTGATCGCGACCGAGCGGGCCCAGGCCGTACGCGACGGCGACCTCGCCGACCCCGGGCCCGCCGCCCTCCGGGCCCTGGTCCGGGTCCTCGCCCTGGAACATCCCGAGACCCGCGCCCGCCTCGTCGACCACGACGACCTCGACGCGCTGGTCAGGGAACTGTCCTGCGACGCCGAGGACGACGAGGTGGCCTGGCGGGCCGGCATCCGCTACGCGGCCCGCCTCCGCCGTGTCACCCTCCCGTCCCCCCATGGCCCCGTGGCCGGACCCGGGGCGTACGTCATCACCGGCGGCCACGGACACCTCGGCCGCCTCACCGCCCGTCTGCTGCTCGAACGCGGCGCCACCCGCGTCGTGCTGAACAGCCGCACTCCCCATCCGGACGCAGGGCCTGTCAGGACGGTCACCGGCGATCTCGCCGCGCCGGGCACGGCCGAGCGGCTGGTGGCCGCCGCCACCGAGGGCGAGCTGCGGCTGCGCGGCGTCGTGCACGCCGCCGGGGTGCTCGACGACCGCCTGATCGCCGACCTCGAACCGGACGGCCTCGCCCGCGTGTGGGCCGCCAAGGTCGTCGGCGCCCAGCGGTTGCACGACGCCACCAAGGACCTGGATCTCGACTGGTGGGTGGCGTTCTCGTCGGCGGCGTCCCTGCTCGGCTCGCCGGGCCAGGCGGCCTACGCCGCCGCGAACGCCTGGCTGGACGCGCTGTGCGAGCGCCGCCGCGCCGAGGGGCTGCCCGCTCTCGCCGTCAACTGGGGTCCCTGGGCGGGGACCGCCGCGCCCGCCACCCCGGGCGTCGAGCCCCTGACGGAGGACGAGGGGCTGGAGGCGCTGGAGGCGCTGCTGCACCGTGACTTCCCGGCGGGGGTGGTCAAGCTCGATCCTGCGCGGGCGGTCGCGCTCTTCCCGTCCCTGGTGCGCATCCCGTACTTCTCCGAGGTCGCCGAGGCCCCGGCCCTGGAGGACCTGTCGGGGCCGGTGGGCGTCTCTCACAAGCTGCGGGAACGGGCCGCCGCCGTGCTCGGGGTGGAGCCGTCCCGGCTGGGGGACGACGTCGTCCTCACGGACCTCGGTCTCGACTCGCTGGCCGCCACCCGGTTGCGGGGCATGATCGAGCACGACTTCGGCGTACGGGTGGCGGCGGCCCCGCTGCTCAACGGCGGCACCCTGGGCGCGCTGGCACGGACGGTCACCGAGAGCCTGGGTCTCGCCGTCGTCGAGCCCAGGGACGCGGCCGAGCGCCAGGTCACCCGCGTGCTCGCGGGGCTGCTCGACCGTGAGCCCTCCGTCACCGAGCCGCTGCCGCCCGGCATCCTGCCCGAAGCCCTCGCCCTCCTCGGCCAGGAGTCCGCGCGGGAGGTCGTCACCCCCGCCGACCTGGCCGTGGCCATCAGGCGGGTGGACGAGGCCGAGGCGGGGCGGGGGGTCGTCCGGTCGCTGAACCCGGCCGCTCCCGCCGGCGCGCCGATCTTCCTGGCGCACCCGGCGGGCGGCACCACCGGCGTGTACGCCCTCCTCGCCGCCCGGCTCCCCGTCCCCGTCCTCGGGCTGGAACGCCTGGACCAGCCGGACGACATCCCCGACCGCGCCGCCCGCTACGCCGAAGCCATTCGCCGGGCCGCGGAGCCCCCGTACCGGCTGGGCGGGTGGTCGTTCGGCGGGATCCTGGCGTTCGAGATCGCGAGGCTGCTCGGCGAGGACGACGTCGAGCTGCTGGCCATGATCGACTCCGGCCTCCCCGACGAGGTCGGCGAGCCGGACCGCCGCAGGCTCGCCGCCCGCCGCTACGCGGCCTTCGCCGCCTATCTCACCAGGACGTACGGCGCCCCGATCCACCTGGACCGCGCCGAGCTGGAGACGCTGGACGAGCCGGCCCAGTTCGCGCTCACCGAGGCCAGGATCGCCGAGTCGGGCGTGCTCGCCACCCTGCCGCCCGCGATCCTGCGCCACCAGCTCACCTCGCACGACGACACCCGGGCCATCGAGCGCTACCGCCCCGCCGGCCCGTACCACGGCCGCGCGGTCCTCTACCGCTCCACCGAGCCCGCCCCCTGGACCGTCGAGGACCCCCGGTACGCCCACGCCGACGACCCGGCCAGAGGCTTCGCCCCGTACGCGCCCCGGCTGGAGGTCGTCGAGATCCCCGGTTCGCACCACCTCAACCTGCTCGACCCGCCCCACGTCGAGGTCATCGCCGAGCACCTGAAGGGACTACTCCTGTGAAGACGACAGCACTCGCCGAGGCGGTGGTGGCCGGCGCCGAGCCGGCCGAGCTGGCGCGCCTGGACGTGCCCTCCGCCTACCGCGCCGCCCACCTGCGCAAGGACGAGGTCGGCAGCTTCGACCAGGACGAGCAGGACAAGGACGTCCGCCGCACCCTGCACGTCGGCGAGGTGCCGATGCCGGAGCTGGCCGAGGACGAGGTGCTGGTCGCGGTCATGGCGAGCGCGATCAACTACAACACGGTGTGGTCGGCGATGTTCGAGCCGGTGCCGACGTTCGCGTTCCTGGAGCGGTTCGGGCGCAGCGACGCGCGGCACGACCTGCCGGTGCACGTGCTCGGCTCGGACGCGGCCGGCGTGATCGTCAGGACCGGCCGCGCGGTCCGCCGCTGGCGGGTGGGGGACCGGGTGGTGACCAGCCCCGCGTACGTGGACGGCGAGGACCCGGTGATCCAGCACGACGGCATGCTGGCGGGCGACCTGCGCGCCTGGGGCTTCGAGACGAACTTCGGCGGCCTCGCCGACTTCGCCGTGGTCAAGGCCACGCAACTGCTCGCCAAGCCCCGGCACCTGAGCTGGGAGGAGGCCGCCTGCAACATGTTGTGCGCCTCGACCGCGTACCGGATGCTCGTCGGGGAGCGTGGCGCGCGCATGAAGCAGGGCGACGTGGTGCTGCTGTGGGGGGCGACGGGCGGCCTCGGCGGGTACGGCGTGCAGCTCGTCAGGAACGGCGGCGGCATCCCGGTCGGCGTCGTCGGCAGCCAGGAGAAGGCCGAGCTGCTGCGCCGCATGGGCTGCCCGTACGTCGTGGACCGTTCGCAGCTCGACGGCGGCCTGGCGGACGAGAAGGGCTGGCGGCGGCTCGGCGCGGAGATCAGGCGGCAGGTGGGGGAGGACCCGGCCATCGTCTTCGAGCACACGGGCAGGGAGACGTTCGGGGCGTCCGTGTACGTCGCCAGGCGCGGCGGCGCGGTCGTGACCTGCGGCTCCTCCAGCGGCTACGCCCACGAGTACGACAACAGGCACCTGTGGATGAAGCTCAAGCGCATCATCGGCTCCCACGGCGCGAACTACCAGGAATGCCACGAGGTGAACCGGCTGATCTCGCTCGGCATGGTCCACCCCACGCTGTCGGCCGTCTACCCGCTGGAGGGGGCGGCGGAGGCGGCCCGCGCCGTGCAGCTCAACCAGCACGTCGGCAAGGTCGGCGTGCTCGCCCTCGCTCCGTCGGAGGACCTGGGGATCGAGGACCACGCGCTGCGGGCGCGGATCGGCGAGGACCGGCTCAGGCTCTTCCGCCGGCCCCTCTGAACGTCCTGTTCACGGCCTGGCGGGCGCGGAGCGCGATCTCCAGCTCGAACCGGACGTCCGGGTCGGCGAGCTGCTCGCCGTACAGCTCTTCGAGCTGGCGTAACCGGTAACGCACGGTCTGAGGATGTACGTGGAGGCGGGCGGCGACCTCGCCGGCTCCGCGCCCGTACCGCAGCCAGGCCAGCAGCGTCTCGGCCAGCCGGTCCTGCTGGGTGGGGCGGAGGTGCGCGAGGGGCGCGAGCCGCGCCTCGGCCAGGGCGTTGACCAGCTCCTCGTCCTTGAACACCACCAGCGTCGCCATGTGGTCCTCGCAGCGTGGCAGCCCGCGCGGCAGCACCCCGCGCCGCGACAGCTCCAGCGCCTCCCGCGCCCAGCGCAGGGACGTCGCCGCCGCGGCCAGCGGCACCGCGGGCCCGATCGCGCCCCAGTAGCCGCGCAGCCCGTGCTCCAGCATCTGCGCCTGCCCCGGCCCGCTCGGGTCGGGCACCAGCAGGCACGGCGTGGTCCGCTCCAGCCCGGCGAGCACGTCGGGCGGCAGCGCCGGCATCCGGGCCGGCGTCCGGTACACCGTCCCACGCCGCCCCTGCGCGGGCCCCTGTGCGGGCCCCTGTGCGGGAACGCCGGGCAGGTCGTCGAGCGCCACGCAGGCGACCGTGCGCGGCAGCCGCCACCCGGCCGCCTTGGCCAGGTCGGCGATCGCCTCGGGGCTCGCGGCCGGCTGGCTGAGCAGCAGGTCGAGCAGCCGGCCGCGGCGACGTTCGATCTCGCCGGCGGCCCGCGCCCTGGCCTCCTCGAACCCCTCGGCCGCGGCGTCGGCGAGCTGGTCGAGGTAGACGAAGATGGTCTCGCCCAGGTCGTACAGGCACTGAGGGGAGAGCCCGAGCGGGTCGGCGATCTCCGTGAGCCGCCGCCAGCCCACCCGCGCGCCGAGCCGGAGCGCGGTCTGCAGCGGCTCCAGGTTGCGCCCTTCGGCGGCCTCGCCCTTGCCGACCATGCGGAACGGCTCGGGGTCCCAGGCGGCGTCGGGGCTCTCGACGCGGTCGAGGAAGCCCTCGATGGCCTGCTCGACCGCGGTGCGCAGGACCTTGATGTAGAGCTCGTCCTCCCGCCTGGCGTACTCGGGGATGCGGTTCTGGATCTCCTCGATCACCTCTTCGGAGACCCGGCCGATGCCCGACCTGAGCGTCTTCACGAGGCCCGCGGGCGCCCGGCTTTCGCGTACGTCACTCTTGATGGCCATCGTCCCTCCTGTCGCCATTGTGACCCAGGCGACAGGAGTTTTGTAGCAAGTGCTTGCTTTTATCACATCCGGCTATACCGCTCACCGGCTGACGAAGGCGCCGAACTCCTCCACGTCGATCAGCCCGTCGCCGTCCTTGTCGAGCCTGCGCACGCCTTCCTGCGCCGCCTCCAGCGTCACCGGCTGACCCATGATCTCCATGAGCCGGACGAGCTCCTCGGCCGAGATCCGGCCGTCCTTGTCGACGTCGATGAGATCGAAGGTGATCGCGTAGTCGCTCATGCGGGGGGCCTTTCTGGTTGTCGTCGCGTTCGAACCTTAGTGGCGCGGATCGCAGCCCGTCGATGGAACGCCATTCCCCCGCAAACGCCGCCCTAACGGACCTGCTCGGGGCTCTGGAGCTCGTCGAAGAAGGCGAGCGCGTCGGCCGGGTCGGGGCTGACGATGCGGTCGAGCCCGGCCGCGGTGAGCCTCGCCCACCTGACCGCCCGCCCCTGCATCCGCTCCTCGAAGGCGGCGACGGCCTCGTCCAGGCGGCCCGGAGCGGCGGCGGCCACGGCCTCGGCCAGCTCGGCTCCCTCCAGCAGCGCGAGGTTCGCGCCGGCCCCGAGCGGCGGCATCAGGTGGGCGGCGTCGCCGAGCAGCGTCACCCCGGGGACGTGCGCCCAGGTGTGCGGCACGGGCAGGACGTGCAGCGCGCGGTGGACGACGGGGCCGCCGCGCCTGAGCAGGTCGAGCAGCGGATCGGCCCAGCCGTCGAACAGGGCGAGCAGTTCCTCCCGCGCGCCGTCCGGCTCCGCCCGCCGCTCCAGCGGGGCGCGGAACTGGGCGTACACCTTGACGTGGCCGCCGCTGTTGCGCTGCGCCACGAGGGCCTTGTTCACCCCGTACACGGCCATGGAGCCGTCGCCGATCAGGCGCGCGAGGTCGGGATGGCGGGCGTCCACGTCGTCCAGCGACGTCTCGGCGTAGCGCACGCCGGTGTAGCGCGGGGTCGCGGGCGAGAGCGCCGGACGCACCCGCGACCAGCCGCCGTCCGCGCCCACCACCAGGTCGTACGTCTCCTCGCCGCCGTCCGCCGTGCGCACCCGCGCCGTGGAACCGGCGGACGGCACGACCTCGGTCACGGCCCGGCCCCACTGGACGTCGAGCGGCCCGAGCAGCAGGTCGCGCAGGTCGCCGCGGTCGATCTCGGGATGCTGGGGGTCGCCGGGCCGTGGCGCCCAGTCGCGCAGCACGGTCCCGTCCTCGGCCAGGATGCGCATGGCCTGGCCCTCGGGACGCGCGCGGGCCCGGAAGCCGTCGAGCACCCCGGCCCGGTCGAGCGCCCACTGGCCCATGTTCTCGTGCAGGTCGAGGGTGCCGCCCGGGGGACGGGCGTGGGGGCCGGGGTCGCGTTCGTAGACGGTGACGGGGTGGCCGTGGCGGTGCAGGACGCGGGCGAAGGCGAGGCCGCCGGGCCCGGCGCCGACGACGGCGATACGTTGTCTCATGTCGATACACTGTATTGAGTAGATACGCCGTATCGCAATCGTACGATGTATTCCATGACTGTCTGGGACCGGCCAGAGCCGCAGCCCCGGCCCGCGCCCGTGCCGCTCGACCGCGAGCGCATCGTCGCCGCCGCCGTCGAGCTGGCCGACGAGGGCGGGCTGGAGGCGGTGTCGCTGCGCAAGGTCGCGGCCCGGCTCGACGCCGGCCCGATGCGGCTCTACGGCTACCTCGCCACCAAGGAAGAGCTGTTCGATCTCATGCTGGACGCGGTCTACGCCGAGATCCTGCCCGCCCCGGATGGCCGGGCCACCGGCTGGCGCGAGACCCTGCGCGCCCACGCCCGCCGCACCCGGCAGGCCGCACTCCGCCACGAATGGCTGGCCGACCTGCTCGGCGGCCGGCCGAGCCTCGGGCCCAACGCCCTCGCCGCCGCCGAGGTCACGCTGGCGGCGTTCGACGGCCTCGCCGACGTGGACACCGTGGCGCGCGCCGTGGCGACCGTCAACGCCTACGTCACCGGCGCGATCAGGCGCGAGATCGCGAACCTGCGCGCCGAGCGCGCCACGGGGCTGTCCGAGCACGACTGGCAGCGCGCCCACGGCCCCCACCTGACGAGGATGCTGGACACGGGCCGCTATCCGGCGCTGGCCAGGTTCGTGCACGAGGGCACGGAGACGGACGCGGGGACGTCCTTCGACCTGGAGCTCGACTGGGTGCTCGACGCCGTCGCCGCGCGAATCGCCTGAAACGGCAAAGCAGGGGTAGTCGGGGGGTCATGCGACTGACGTACACCTCTGACGTCTGGTGGAAGAACGCCGTCGTCTATTGCCTGGACGTGGAGACCTTCAAGGACGGCAACGGTGACGGCGTCGGCGACTTCCGCGGGCTCACCCAGCAGATCGACTATCTCGCCGGGCTCGGTGTGACGTGTCTGTGGCTGATGCCGTTCTTCCCGACCCCCAACAAGGACGACGGGTACGACATCACCGACTTCTACAGCATCGACCCCCGCCTCGGCACGCTGGGCGACTTCGTGGAGTTCATGCGCACCGCCCACGACCGCGGCCTGCGCGTCATCGCCGACCTCGTCGTCAACCACACCTCCGACCAGCACCCCTGGTTCAAGGAGTCCCGCAGCAGCAAGAACTCGCCGCTGCGCGACTGGTACGTCTGGTCCGACAAGCCGGAGCCGGACGACCCGAGCAAGGTGGTCTTCCCCGACAAGGAGGACTCCCTCTGGGAGTGGGACAACCGTTCCAAGCAGTACTACCTGCACAGCTTCTACAAGCACCAGCCCGACCTCAACGTGGCCAACCCCGAGGTCAGGGACGAGATCACCCGCATTCTCGGGTTCTGGATGGAGCTCGGCCTGTCGGGCTTCCGGGTGGACGCCGTCCCGTTCCTCATCGAGAACGTCGACCCGAAGCTGCCCGATCCGCACGAGTTCCTCCAGGACATGCGGGCGTTCATGACCCGCAGGAAGGGCGGCTCGATCCTGCTCGGCGAGGTCAACGTGCCCTACCCGGAGTTGGTGAAGTACTTCGGCGACGGGCTCGGCGACCAGGTCACCATGTGCTTCGACTTCATCAGCATGCAGAAGGCGTGGCTGTCGCTGGCCCGCCAGGACGCCGGCCCCCTCGCCGACGCCCTCCGCGAGCGTCCCAAGCCGCCGAAGGACGGCCAGTGGGCCATGTTCCTCCGCAACCACGACGAGCTCACCCTCGACAAGCTGACCGACGAGGAGCGGCAGGAGGTCTTCGACGCGTTCGGGCCGGAGAAGGACATGCAGATCTTCGGCCGGGGCCTGCGCCGCCGGCTGCCGACGATGCTGGGCGGTGACCTGCGCCACGTCAAGATGGCCTACAGCCTGCTGTTCTCCCTGCCCGGCACCCCCGTCATCTTCTACGGCGAGGAGATCGGCATGGGCGAGAACCTCGCCGAGGAGGGCCGGCTCGCGGTCCGCGTCCCGATGCAGTGGACGCCGGACGGCGGTTTCAGCCAGGCCGATCCGGTGCGCGAGATGCCGGAGGGCTCCTTCGCCCCCGACCGGGTCAACGTCGCCGACCAGAAGCGGGACACGGCCTCGCTGCTGCGCTGGTTCCAGCTGCTCATCGAGCGTTACCGGGAGTGCCCGGAGCTGGCGTGGGGGACGTACACCGTGCTGGACGCCGGGCACCCCGCGGTCTTCGCGCACCGCTGCGACGCCGACGGCGCCACGGTCGTGGTGGCGCACAACCTGTGCGACACGGCGGTGGACGCCGAGCTGGAACTGCCGGGGTTGGAGGGTCAGCAGCTCACGGACCTGCTGGTGGACGGCACGCTCGACGTGTCGGCCGACGCCAAGGTGAAGCTGCCGCTGGGGCCGCACGACTGCCGCTGGCTGCGGGCCTCCCCGCCGGAGATCGCCCCCGAGGACGCGGGGGTCATGTCGCAGTAGCCGGAGCAGCAGCCGGAGCAGCGGCCGGATCAGCAGCCGGATAGGCCGCCATGGCGAGGGCGGCGATCCGCCGCAGCTCGGCGGGTCCCGCCCCGTCGCGCGACTGCGTCGACATCCCCTGGATGACGCAGGCGTAGAAGGCGGCCAGCCCGGCCGTGTCGGTGCCGGCCGGGATGCGGCCCGCCGCGAGGTCGTCGTCGATGCGCCGTTTCAGCGCGGCCGTGGCCTCCTTCCTGTGCTCGCGCAGCAGCTCCTCCACCTCGGCGGACTCCGGCCCGCAGTTGACCGCCGAGGAGACGATCATGCAGCCGGGCGGGTGCGCGGCGTCGGCGTACTCGGCCGCGGCCTCCCTCAGCACGCGCTCGATCGCCTGCCGCCCGGTGGGCTCCTCGTTCAGGGCGCGGGTGGTGAAGGCGCCGTAGGTGCGCTGGTAGCGGGCGACGACCTCCTCGAACAGGCGGCGTTTGTCGCCGAAGGCGGCGTACAGGCTGGGTGGTTTGATGCCCATCGCGGCGGTGAGCTCGGCGATGGAGGTCGCCTCGTAGCCGCGCCGCCAGAACGCCCGTAGCGCCTGCTCCAGCGCGAGGTCCCGGTCGAATGTCCGCTGCCTTGCCATGCCGTCATTCTATAGCGATCGCTATGTTATTGTCTGTTCTGTAGCGATCACTAAAGAAAGGTTGAGGAGAACCATGCCCATCGCGCAGCACCCCGCGGGCCCCGTCCACTACGGCCGCGCCGGCGAGGGTCCCGGGCTGGTCCTGGTCCACGGCACCGGCGGCGACGCCGCGACCAACTGGGCCCACCTCGTGCCCGGCCTGAGCGACCTGCGCACCGTCATCACCCCCGACTACGCGGGCAGCGGGGCCACCGCCGACCCCGGCGGCGAGCTCACGCTCGACCTGCTCGCCGGGCAGGTCGCCGCGGCCTTCGAGGGGCCGTCCGACCTGGTGGGGTTCTCGCTCGGGGCGGTCGTGGCCGCCGCGGTCGCCGCCGAGCGGCCCGAGCTGGTCCGGCGGCTGGTGCTCATCGCGGGCTGGACGCACCTCGCCGACGACCGGCTCGAACTCGGCCTGCGCACCTGGGCCAGGCTCGCCCGCACCGACCCCGAGAGCTTCGCCGCGTACGGGCCGCTGGTGGGCTTCAGCCCCGAGTTCGTCCGCGAGGCAGGCGTCGCGGCGCTCATGGGGGAGCCGCCGCGCGGCACGCTCCGCCAGATCGAGCTGGACCTCAGGGTGGACGTCCGCGACCTGCTCCCCAAGATCACCGCGCCCACGCTGGTCGTCGGCAACACCCGCGACTACCTGGTCCCGGTCGAGCACGCCCGCGCGATGCACGCCGCCATCCCCGGCAGCGAGTACGCCGAGCTCGACAGCGGTCACGTGGTCCTGCACGAGCGCCCGGCCGAGATCACCGCGCTGATCCGGGAGTTCGTGACCCGGGAGCCGTTGGGTAAATCGTAACCACTGAGTAATTTGTCCCGATTACCCTCCAGGCACATGCAGACCAAGAAGCTCGCCCTCGCCGGGGCCGCCGCGCTGACCGCGCTGGCCCTGGCAGCGCTCCCCGCTCAGGCCGGGGCCGCCCACGCGGAACCCGCGAAGACGGTCACCGTCACCGTCATGGGCACGTCCGACCTGCACAGCAACGTCCTCAACTGGGACTACTTCAAGGACGCCGCCTACGCCGACAGCGCGGGCAACAGCGTCGGCCTGGCCAAGGTCTCCACGCTGGTCAACACGATCAGGGCCGAGCGCGGGCCGGGCCACACGCTGCTCTTCGACTCCGGCGACACGATCCAGGGCACGCCGCTCGCCTACTACTACGCCAAGATCGAGCCGATCACCGAGACCGGCCAGACGCACCCGATGGCCAAGGCCATGAACGCCATCGGCTACGACGCCGTGACCCTGGGCAACCACGAGTTCAACTACGGTCTGCCGCTGCTTGCCACCTGGATCAAGCAGATGAAGGCCCCCGTGCTCGGCGCGAACGCCGTGCACGCGAAGTCGGGCCTGCCGGCGTACCAGCCGTTCGTCATCAAGACCATGAAGGTCAAGGGCGAGAAGCCGATCAAGGTCGGCGTGCTCGGCCTCACCAACCCCGGCGTGGCCATCTGGGACAAGGCCAACGTCGAGGGCAAGCTGCGCTTCACCGACCTGGTCGACTCGGCGAAGAAGTGGGTGCCGGTCATCCGCGGCCTCGGCGCGGACGTGGTCGTCGTGACCGCGCACGCGGGCGACAACGGCATGTCCTCCTACGGCGGCGACCTGCCCGTCGAGAACGCCTCGGCCCTGGTCGCCGAGCAGGTGCCGGGCATCGACGCGGTGCTGTTCGGGCACGCGCACAACGACGTGCCGCAGAAGTTCGTCACCAACAAGGTCACCGGGCAGCAGGTGCTGCTCACCGAGCCCGGCCGGTGGGGCCAGCGGTTGTCCCGGCTGGACTTCCAGCTCGCCAAGCAGCGCGGCAAGTGGGTCGTGACCGGCAAGTCCTCGGCCACGATCAACACCAACACGGTCGCCGAGGACCCCAAGATCGTCTCGCTGCTGAAGCCGCAGCACGACACCACCGTCGGCTACGTCAACAAGGTCGTGGCCAAGTCGGCGCAGGAGCTGTCGGCGGCCGAGTCGCCGTACAAGGACACGCCGATCCTCGACTACATCCAGCAGGTGCAGACCGAGACGGTCAAGCAGGCGCTGCCGGACAACACGCTGCCGGTGCTGTCGATCGCGGCCCCGTTCAGCCGCTCGGCGGTCTTCCCCGCCGGTGACGTCCGGGTCAGGGACGTGGCGGGCCTCTACGTCTACGACAACACGCTGCTGGCGATCAAGCTGACCGGCGCGCAGATCAAGGACTACCTGGAGTACTCGGCGAAGTACTTCAACCAGCTCGCCCCCGGCGCTCCGGTGGACGTGGCCACGCTCACCAACGCCTCCGGCACCCCCGACTACAACTACGACCAGCTCTCCGGCGTCTCGTACGACATCGACGTCAGCAAGCCGGTCGGGCAGCGCATCGCGAACCTGACCTACGACGGGCAGCCCGTCCCGGCCGACAAGGAGTTCGTGGTCGCGATCAACAACTACCGGCAGTCGGGCGGCGGCGGCTTCCCGCACGTCACCACCGCCCCCGTCCTCTACAACGCCCAGGTGGAGATCCGCCAGGCGCTCATCGAGTACGCCACCGCCAAGGGCACCATCGACCCGGCCGACTTCGCCGCCTCCAACTGGAAGCTCACCAGGGAAGGGGTTCCGGTCTTCTAAAGGTACGAAGGCCCGGTGACCCGGTGCCGGAAGGTCCACCACACCCACGCCTGGGACGCCACCAGGAACGGGACGAGTGCCAGGACCACCGGCACCAGCACCGGCCCCGACGTGCCCGGATGCAGGGGGAGGCGCAGCCCCGCCAGCACCCCGACGGCCAGCAGCGCCGCCGCGGTCAGCGCGTACGCCCGCGCCTCCCCGCCGCCGCCCGTGAGCACGCCCGCCCGCTCCCGCAGCCCGCCGCGCAGCCGCAGCGCCGCGAACGTCAGCCCGTGCGTGCCGAACAGCGCGGCCACCACCAGCGCGGGCAGCACCGCGATCGGCCCCTCCAGCCCGAGCAGCACGCGGCTGAGCAGCAGCCCCCAGGTCAGCGCGAGCCCCCAGCTCCCCGCCACGGTCGCGCCGTCCCAGAACGCCTGCCAGCCGGGCCGCTCCAGCCGCCCGCGCAGCCACAGCCCCATGTCGCGCACCACCCACGCCAGCACGAGCCCGACCACCAGCGTGTAGTTGCCGCTCAGCAGCTCGCCCTCCAGCTCGGGGAACAGCCCGGCGAGCACCCCGGCGGTCGCCACCAGCCACACCTCGTTGCCGAGGAAGAACGGCGCGATGGCGGCGATCACCTCGCGCCGCTCGGCCGCGGAGCGCCCCAGGTAGGGCAGCACCATGCCGACCCCGATGTCGGCCCCGCCCAGCACGAGGTAGCCGAGGGCGAAGAAGGCGAGAACGAAGATCTCCATGACGGCGTACTCCTAGAAGGTGGGGACGGGGGCGGGGGCGGGCCCGACCGGCTGCTCGCCGAGCGCGACCGCGCCGGGGCCGCGCCGGGCGTGCCGGGCCAGCAGCCAGTAGTTGACCGCGATGAGCGCCGCGAACACCGCGACGAACGCGGTCAGCGACACCCGCACCTGCGTCGCGGTCAGCGGCGACATGGCCTCGGCCGTGGTGAGCAGGCCGTACACGGCCCAGGGCTGGCGTCCCACCTCCCGGAACACCCATCCGGCCAGCATCGTGACGAACGGCACCGGGATCATCAGCGTCAGCAGCCAGTGCCAGGGCCGGAAGGACCGTACGGCCGGCCGGAACGCCATGAGCAGCACACTCAGCCCCGCCACCACGGTCATGACCAGCCAGAGCACCATCATCAGCACGCCCGCCACCCGCACCGCGCCCACCGGCGGCAGGTAGTCGCCGGGCCCGTGCAGCGCCGCCATCGCGGCCTGCGTCTCGGCCATCAGCTCCGCCCGGTCCGCCCACACCGCGGTCTTCGACGGCTGCAGGTAGGAGAACTGCAGCCCGCCGAACGTCACCGTGAACATCGCCGCCGGCAGCGCCAGCCCGAGCCCGAGCCGCAGCGACTTGCGGAAGAAGTCCTGCTCGGCCGTGCGCCTCCGCAGGTGGTAGGCGCTCACCCCGGCCATGAAGAACCCGCCGGTGAGCAGCGCACCGCCCAGGATGTGCCAGAACGCGAGCTGCGCGGCCGGATTGCCGACCATCGCCCCGAAGTCGGCGATCCGCAGCGCCCCGCCCTCCAGCACGTGGCCGACCGGGCGCTGCAGGAAGCCGTTCGCCACCATGATCCAGAACGCCGACGCGTACGCGGTCAGCGTCACCACCCAGATCAGCGCCAGGTGCGCCCACCGGTTCAGCCGGTTCCAGCCGAAGATCCACAACCCGAGGAACGTCGACTCGACGAAGAACGCCACCAGCGTCTCGATGGCCAGCGCCGAGCCGAAGACGTCGCCCGCGTACTCGGTGAGCCCGCTCCACGCCAGCCCCAGCTGGAACTCCATGACCAGGCCGGTGACGATGCCCATCGCGTAGTTGATGAGGTAGAGCTGGCCCCAGAACCGGGTCATCCGCAGATGGATCGGGCTGCCGGTCACCGTCGCCCGGGTCTGGAGCACGGCCACCAGGGTCGCGAGGCCCAGAGTGAGCGCGACGAAGAGAAAGTGCGCGCCCGCCGTGAGCGCGAACTGCAGCCGGGCGAGATCCACCGTTTCCATGCCGCAGAGTCTCCGGTCACGGCACCGGCCGCCGCGTCATGCCGGGGACGACGATTGCCCGTACACCCTGGGATGCAGGAGGGTCCCTCGCGTACCGCTCAGGTGGTAAGCCAGCCCGGCGTGATCATCCCGGCCTCGTACGCGAGCACCACGAGCTGGGCCCGGTCGCGCGCCGCCAGCTTGGTCATGATGCGGCTGACGTGCGTCTTCGCCGTGGCCGGGCTCAGCACCAGCCGGGCGGCGATCTCGTCGTTGGACAGCCCGGCCGCGACCAGCGTCAGCACCTCCCGCTCGCGCTCGGTCAGCGCGTTGAGCCGGGGGCCCGGCTCGGGCCGCTTCACCCGGCCGGCGAACTCGGCGATCAGCCGCCGGGTGACCGACGGCGAGATCAGCGCGTCGCCCCGCGCCACCACCCGGACCGCGTGGATGAGCTCGGCCGGCTCGGTGTCCTTCACGAGGAAGCCGCTCGCGCCCGCCCGCAGCGCCCCGTAGACGTAGTCGTCCAGGTCGAACGTGGTCAGGATGATCACCTTGACGCCGTCGAGCCGCGGGTCGCCGGCGATCCTGCGGGTGGCCTCCAGGCCGTCCAGCTCGGGCATGCGGATGTCCATGAGCACGACGTCGGGCCGGTGCTCGCGGGCTCCGGCCACGGCGACCTCGCCGTTGGGGGCCTCGGCGACCACCTCGATGTCGTCCTCGTCGCTGAGTATGGACCGGAAACCCGCCCGTACCAGGGTCTGGTCGTCGGCGAGCAGCACGCGGATCATCGGGCTCCTTCGATCGGCAGGCGGGCGACCACGCGGAAGCCGCCCTCGGGGCGCGGACCGGCCTCCAGCGTGCCGCCGAGCGCGCTCGCGCGCTCGCGCATGCCCCGCAGGCCGAAGCCGCTGCCCCCGTCGTACGTGACACCGGGGCCGTCGTCCTCCACGCGGACGACGAGCTCCCCGTCCCGGCAGGCGGCCGAGAGCCGGGCCTCGGCCGCGCCGGAGTGGCGGGAGACGTTCGTCAGCGCCTCCCTGATGATGCGGGCGGCGGCCAGGTCCACCTCGGTGGGCAGGGCGTCGAGCGGCCCGGACAGCTCGGTGCGCACGGTCAGGCCCGAGGCGGCGACCAGCGCGTCCATCCTGGCCAGGCTGTCGGCCGGCGCGGTCGGCGCGCCCTCGTCCACCTGCCGCAGCACCCCCAGCGTGGTGCGCAGCTCCCGCAGCGTCTCCTTGCTGGTGTCCTTGATCGTGCGCAGCGCGCGCTCGGCCTCCTCGGGCCGCTTCTTCAGCCCGTGCAGCGCCGCCGCGGCCTGCACGTTGATCATGGAGATGTTGTGCCCGAGCACGTCGTGCAGCTCCCGCGCGATGCGCAGCCGCTCCTCGCTGGCCCGCCGCCTGGCCTCCTCCTCCTTGCTGTGCTCGGCGTCGGCCGCCCGCCGCTCCGCCTCCAGCAGGTAGGCCCGCCGCGTCCTGGTCACCCCGCCGAACGCCACCGCCGCCACCACCCAGCCGCCGATCGCGACGAACATCGTGTCGTCCACGTGCCGGGTGCCGCCGGACTCGCCGAGCCCCATCGCCAGCAGCAGCGTGCCACCGGTGGCGACGGCCGCGGTGAGGTGCCCGAGGTCGGCCGCCGTGTAGAGCACGACGAACGCCAGCACCAGCAGGGGCCCGTCGAGTCGCCCCCACGGGTAGTAGAGCGCCACGCAGAGCGCGACCACGATCAGCGCCGTGACCGGGAACCTGCGCCGGACCAGCGTCGCCGCGCTCGCCGCCAGCGGCAGCAGCACGTCCAGCAGGTTGGGCGGCCGCGACGGGTTGAGCATCGCGGTGACCACCGTGCCCACCGCCACGACGCCGACCGCCGCGAGCGAGACCAGCGTGCTGGTGGAGGGCTTTCGCATGCCTCCCATTCTGTACGGGTACCGTCCGTGGATGAGCACCAAGGATGAGTTGCGCCGGCTCGACGAGGACCTGGCCCGGCTGCGCGCGGAGAACCACGACATCCGCGAGCAGATCCGGGACATGGGCGCGACCGACCAGATCGAGAAGGCCGCGGTGATCAGCCAGGCGGACGAGCAGGTCGAGCTGATCGCGGAGCTGGAGCGCCGCCGCGACAGGCTGGTCGCCCGCCTGGAGGAGGAGGAGTCAGCGTAGCGAGGCGCCCACCTCGTGCAGATGACCCAGCGCCTGCCGGTAGGAGGCGACCAGGCCGGTCTGCAGATAGCTGACGCCGATCTCCGCGCAGTAGCGCTCCACGATGGGCTGGGCGCGGCGCAGGTTCGGCGCGGGCATGTTCGGGAACAGGTGGTGCTCGATCTGGTAGTTGAGCTGGCCGAGCAGGACGTCGCGGACCGGCCCTCCCCGCACGTTGCGCGAGGTGAGCACCTGCTTGCGCAGGAAGTCGAGCTTGTCCTCCTTGGTGAGCACCGGCATGCCCTTGTGGTTCGGCGCGAACGTGCACCCCAGGTAGAGCCCGAACAGCCCCTGGTGCACGGCCAGGAACGCCAGCGCCTTGCCCGGCGGCAGCACCGCGAAGACCGCGCCGAAGTAGGCCGCGAAGTGCGCCGCGAGCAGCCCCAGCTCCTGCCACCGCCGCCGCGCCCCCGGCTTGAGCAGCGCCTTCACGCTGGCCACGTGCAGGTGCCAGGCCTCCAGCGTGAGCAGCGGCAGGAACCAGAACGCCTGGTGGCGGGCGACGAGCCTGGGCAGGCCGCGGCTCCTCGCGACCTGGTCCGCCGAGAACACGATCACCGCGGGCGAGACGTCCGGGTCGTGGTCCTCGTGGTTGGGGTTGGCGTGGTGCCGGTTGTGCTTGCTGTTCCACCAGCCCCAGCCGAGCCCGATCGCGAGGTTGCCGAACAGCAGGCCCGCGAGGTCGCTGGGCGGGCGGGTGCGGAAGACCTGGCGGTGGCCGAGATCGTGGGCGAGGAAGCCGAACTGGCTGAACACCACGGCCAGCAGCGCCGCCACGAGCAGTTGCAGCCACGAGTCGCCCACCAGGGCGAACAGCGTCCAGGAGGCGACGTAGACGGCGACGCAGACGCCCATCCGGACCGCGTAGTAGACGGGACGCCGGTCGAGCAGACCGGCGTCCGCGATGCGATGGGCTAGCCGGGCGAAATCGCTTCCCCTAGCGTCCAGCGTGCCAGGACTGGCCACAGGTCTCCTTCCTCACGGATTCGTTGTTGCCACCCTGACGTATCGGACACCGGTAGGGAAGCTTCGCAGGTCGTGGCGTTTCACCGGGACGCGAGCGACCCCAGAGCGTGCCGCTCCGGGTCCGGCCGCGCCGCGCCCCTCTCCACGGCCGCCGCGAAACCGGCCGCGCCCAGCGCCTCGCGGCAGCGCGCGGCCAGGGCGGTCACGTACGGGTCGGCGGACTCGGCGATGCCGCGCAGCGCCCGCGCCGCGCCCAGCAGCTCGGCCGCGGGCGCCGGCTCCAGGTGCCCGGCCACGCCTTCCAGCACCGTGGCCCGCACCGTCCGGTCGGAGCAGCCGGCCATCAGCTCCAGCGCCGCGCGCAGCGGGCGGCCGGGCTCGGCCACCCGGGCCAGCTCGACCTGGAGCAGCGCACGGAACTGCGCGCTCGCCTCGACGTCCAGGGCGAGCGCGGCCTCCAGCAGCCGCCGCGCCTCCGCCGGGTCGCCGCCGCGCCGGGCCAGCTCGGCGCGCGCGTGCAGCACCCGGGCCAGCGGCTCGGGCTCCCGCGACCGTTCGGCGGCCTCCTGCGCCCGCGCCAGCGCGCCGGCCGCGCCCGTGAGGTCGCCCGCCCGGCACTTGAGCTGCCCCAGCCGCAGCAGGTACGACATCGGCCCGAGCGCCACCTCCTCCAGCCCCGGCAGCCCCGGCGACCCGGCCATCCCCGGCGTCTCGGTGAGCGCGACGGCGGCGGCGAAGTCGCCGCGGTTCTCGGCCGCCAGCGACAGCCAGTAGGACGCCGCCCACTGGCCCCACCGGTCGCCGGTCCGCCTGAAGCCGTCCAGCGCCGGCTCCAGCAGGTCCTCCGCGCCCGCCACGGCGCCGTACTCGAACCGCACCAGGCCCGCGACCAGCAGCGCCGCCGACCTGACCCACGGGTCGGGATGCTCGCGCAGCCGCTCGGCGCCGCGCTCCGTGAGCGCCACGACGTCGTCAGGGGTGCCCAGCACGGCCCCCATCGCCCAGAAGTTCAGCGCCGCCGGATGGTCGGAGTCACGCACCGCCTCCGACGCCGGCTCGCCCGCCAGCATCCGGCACAGCCCGTGCGCCAGCTCCCTGCCCGGCGGCGGCACGTCCCCGACCCGGGCGAGCACGGCGGCGGCCTGCTCGCGGATCTCCCGCAGCCTGGCCCGCATGATCCACGGCCAGAACAGCGGCAGGATCAGCCGCAGCGGGTCCTCGGCGTGGCGCAGCGCGGCCTCCAGGTTGCCGTGCTCGGCGTCCAGCACCGCCAGCCAGGCGAACTGCGCGCCGGTGCGCAGGTGCGGCTCGGCGCGCTCGGCCAGCTCCGTGTAGTGGAGGGCGTGGGCGCGGCGCAGCTCGGGCAGGTCGGCGGCGGCGTACTCGCGGATCGTCTCCAGCATCGTGTAGCGGTCGCCGGAGACCGCGACGAGCGACTTGTCCACGAGCGAGGACAGCAGGTCCAGACGGCCGCCGCAGACCCGGGCGATCGCCTCGTACGTCGCGCCGCCCGAGAAGACGGTCAGCCCGCGCAGCAGCTCGCGCTCGGCGTCGGAGAGCAGGTTCCAGCTCCAGTCGATGACCGCGCGCAGCGTGCGGTGGCGCGGCTCGGCGGTGCGCCCGCCGCGCAGGGCCAGGCGCTGCCGCTGCTCGCCGAGCTGTTCGACGAGCAGCGGCACCGGCATCGTGCGCAGGCGGGCGGCGGCCAGCTCGATGGCGAGCGGGATGCCGTCCAGCTCCCGGCAGATCCGCGCCGCCTGGTCCGTCTCCACCCGCAGGCCGGGCCTGGCCGCGGCGGCCCGCGCCGCGAACAGCTCGACGGCCTGCGTCTCCGGCAGCGGAGGGACGGGATGAACGGTCTCGCCGGGGATGTCGAGCGGCTCCCGGCTGGTGGCCAGGATGCGCAGGTCCGCGACCTCCGCCAGCAGCCGCCCCGCCACCCTGGCGGCCTCCTCCACCACGTGCTCGCAGTTGTCGAGCACGATCACAGCGCCGGCCCCGCGTAACGCCGCCGCCGGGTCGCTGGTCCGCAGCACGCTCTCCACGGCGGCCCGGACCCCGTCCGCGGCGGCCAGCTCCACCAGCCACACCCCGCCGGGCGCGACCAGCCCGCCGGCCGCCTCCAGCGCCAGCCGGGTCTTGCCCGCGCCGCCCGCGCCGGTCAGGGTGACCAGCCGGGTCCCGCCGCCGAGCAGGGCGCGCAGCCGGGAAACGTCGCCGGTCCGGCCCACGAAGCTCGTCACCGGGGCGGGCAGGTTGCCGCGCGGCGCGGGCGGCGGCTCCCGCAGCGCCTCCAGGTGGGCCTCGCGCAGCTCGGGCCCGGGGCCCGCGCCCAGCTCGTCGCCCAGGGCGGCCCTGATCCGCTCGAAGACGGCCAGCGCCTCGCCCCGCCGCCCCAGCGCCGACAGCGCCCGCATCAGCAGCGCGTGGAACGGCTCCCGCAGCGGATGCGCCGCCACCAGCCCCTCCAGCTCCGCCACCAGCCCTTCCAGGACCGGACCGGCGGTGGACAGGTCGTGGGCGATCCTGGTGGCGAGCGCGGTCAGGCGCAGCTCCTCCAGCCGCACCGCGGGGCCCGCCGCGAAGGGCAGGTCCGCCGCGTCGGCCAGCGCGGGCCCCCGCCAGAGCGCCAGCGCCCGGTGGACCTCGCCGTCGCGTACGAGCTGCTCGAACGCCCAGGCGTCCACCTCGCCCGGCGGCACGTCCAGCAGGTAGCCGGCGGGATGGGAGCCGATGAGGCCGGGGGCCTCGCGCCGGGCCCGCGACACCAGGGACTGCAGCGCTGCAGCCGGATGCGCGGGCGGCTCGTCCGGCCAGAGGTCGTCGATCAGCCGGTCGGCGGGGACGACCCGGCCGGGGTCGAGCGCCAGGCGCACCAGCAGGGCCCGCACCCTGGCCCCGCCCACCTGGGCGCCCGCCACCTGCAGCGGCCCCAGAATCCCGACCCGCATCGGCCCGGGAGCCCTAGGAGTCGGCGGAGAGCCGGTCGAAGAGCTGCAGCGCGGCCTCGCGCACCTCCTCGGGGGAGAGCCCGCCCAGGGTCTCCCTGGCCTGGTCGATGTCGCGGGTGGTGGCGAGCGTGATGGCCACGGACGAGGCGGCGGCGCGGTCGATCGATCCCGTCGGGGCGGCGTCGGCCAGCTTCTGGGCGCTCGCGGCGAGGTCGAGGTTGTCTCTCAACGGATCTCCTCGGATGGACGAAGACCCATTCTTGCAGTGCGCGCCCCCGGTAGGGGGTCAGCCTCGCAGCGGGTCGTGGCCGACGGACATCAGCTCGCGCCGCGACTCGTCGTCGGTCCGGCCGTCCAGGGTCTCGACCAGCTCGATGACCTGCCGCATCACGTCGAGATCGGTCCTGGTGAGATCGCCCTTGCGCTTGCTCAGGACGTGCAGCACGCCCCGTCCGAGCTCGTCGATGCCGAGGTCGGGGTCGGGCGGGAAGCCGTCCTCGTTCGACGCGTCCGCCAGCAGGTACGAGCGCAGCTCCTCCGAGTTCATGTTGACCGCGCGGTGGAACTCTTCCCAGAGCAGATCGGTGTCAAGGCTCTCAGTCATGGGTGCCGCCTACCCCGCAGACCTGGCGTTACGCGCCCGTCCAGATTCGTGGCGACATGGAGGTATTCGACCGTCGGCCCGAGCGCTCAGTGAGGTCGGACCCGCCGCGAAGGAGGGGGCGGCACGTGTCGCGCGCAGGGCCACGCGGTCTGCCAGCCGCCTGGCCCCGGCCGCGCGACACGTGCCGGGACGCTACAGCGGGGCGGGGCCGGTGCTGCCGCGCGGCGTGAGCGCCGCCGCCTGGTCCTCGTACGGGGGGACGCTCTCCCCGGCGATCAGCGCGAGCAGCCGCTGCGCCGCGTGCGCCCCGTAGGCCGGGATGTCGCGGGTGAGCGCCGTCAGCGGCGGCCGGACGACCCGCGACAGCGGCGAGTCGTCCCAGGCCACCACGGACAGGTCGCGCGGCACCTCGACCCGCATCTCCTGGGCCACCGAGAGCCCGGCCACGGCCATGATGTCGTTGTCGTAGATGATCGCTGTCGGCCGGTCGGGCGAGCTGAGCAGGCGGCGGGTGGCGCGGGCGCCCTCCTCGCCGGTGTAGTCGGTGTGGACCGTGACCGGCTCGGCCACCCCCTGGCACGCCTCGGCGAAGGCCCGGTCGCGCAGCGCGGTGTGCACCAGCTCGGGCAGCCCCGCCACCCGGGCGATGCGCCGGTGACCGAGCGCCACGAGGTAGCCGACCGTCTCGCGGACGGCCTGCCCGTCGTCGGACCAGATCGCCGACAGCGAGCCCGACTGCGACGGGTGCCCGATGACCACGGCCGGCATGCCGAGCCGCTCCAGCTCGCCGATCCTGGTGTCGGAGGTGTGCAGGTCGACGAGGAAGACGCCGTCGATGCGGCTCTCGCCCCACCAGCGCCGGTAGACCTCGCTCTCCTGCTGGTGGCTGGTGACGACCTGGAGCAGCAGCGCGTAGGACCGGTCGGCCAGCACCCCCTCGATGCCGCTGATCAGCTCCATGAAGAACGGCTCGACGCCGAGGACCCGGGCGGGACGGCAGAGCGCGAGCCCCACGCAGTCGGCGCGGGCCCCGTTGAGCGCCCGCGCGGCGCTGTTGGGCCGCCAGCCGATCTCCTCGGCGATGGCGACGATCCTGGCCCGTGTCGCCTCCGACACGCCGGGCTGCCCGTTGAGCGCGTAGGACACCGCCACTTTGGAGACGCCCGCCCTGCTGGCGATGTCGGCGATCGTCGGTCGCTTCACGGACTCCCTCTCTTGACCTGGCTCCCGCCCTGAACCGGGTAACCGCCTCTAACTGTAGGCCACCCGGAGCAGACCTCCGTTAACCGGTCAAGCCACGTGCCAGGGCCGCGCGTCCTGCGTCTCGTGCGCCTCCTCCGCCACCCGCAGCGCGAACGTCGGCCGCCCCGCTCCCTCGACCGGCCCCAGGTAGGTGTGCCCGGTGAGGTGGCACCAGGCCGGCAGGTCGACGGGCGCGGCCGGGTCGGTGGCGATCAGATGGATCACGGCGCCGGGGCCGGCGCGGCGCACGTGACCGCGCAGCTCGATGAGGAGCTGCACGCACAGCTTGTCGCCGCCGTCGACAACGAGATCAGGCATGCTTCCAGCAAATCATCCCTTGAGACCCGTGTGCGCCAGCCCCTCCACGAACTGCTTCTGCGCCAGCACGAACACCACGAGCACCGGCAGCGCCGTCATCGAGGCGGCGGCCAGCTGCACGTTCCACATGGGCCCGCCGTAGGCGTCCACGAACTGGGTGAGCGCCTGCGGCAGCGTGAATCGCTCCGGCGTGGTGAGGAAGACGATCGGCTCCAGGTACAGGTTCCAGCTGTGCAGGAACGTGAAGATCGCCACCGCACCGATCGCGGGCCGGGCCAGCGGCAGCCCGATCCGCCAGAACGTGGCCAGCCGCCCGAGCCCGTCCACCGCCGCCGCCTCGTCCAGCTCCTTCGGCAGCGCGAGGAAGAACTGCCGCATGATGAACGTGGCCAGCACGCTCGGCGCGCCCAGCACCGGCACGAGGATGAGCGGCCAGTGCGTGTCCGTCAGCCCCGCCGAGTGGAACAGCCGGAACAGCGGCACGATCGTGACCTCGCTCGGGATCAGCAGCCCGACCAGGATCACCAGGAACAACGCGTTCGAGCCGCGGAAGCGGATGCGCGCGAACGCCCAGCCGGCCAGCGCCGAGATCGCCAGCGTCCCGGCGGTCACCACGGCCGCGATGTAGAGGCTGTTCCAGTACTGCTGCGCGAACGGCTGCAGCTCGAACACCTGCCGGTACGCCTCCAGCCGCGGCGCGTTCGGCAGCAGCGACGGCGGGAAGGCGAAGATCTCGTTGACCGGCTTCAGCGACGAGGTGACCATCCACCAGGTCGGGAAGACGAACGGCACGCACAAGACGCACAGGACGCCGTACAGAAGAGTCTTACGTCTCAAGGAACACCCACCTCCTGCGCATCCGCCACTGCAGCACGGTGAGGGCGAGCACGATCACGAAGAGCAGCACCGACAGCGTGGCGCCGTAGCCGAAGTGGTGGAACTGGAACGCCTGCTGGTAGAGGTAGTAGACGAGCACGGTCGTGGACGTGCCGGGGCCGCCCTGGGTGAGCACCGCGATCTGGGCGAAGACCTGGAGCGACCCGGCGACCGTGATGATTGAGGTGAGCAGCACGGTCGGGCTGATCATCGGCAGGGTGATCCGGGTGAACCGGGCCCACGCGCCCGCGCCGTCGAGCCGCGCGGCCTCGTACAGCTCCTTGGGCACGCCTTGCAGCGCGGCCAGGAACAGCACCATGTTGAGCCCGACGTTCTTGAAGACCTGGACGGCGATCACCGACACCATCGCGCCCGAGCCCGTACGCAGCCAGTTGGGCCCCTCGACGCCCAGCACGTCCAGGAACGCGTTGACGCCGCCGTTCCGCTGGAGCATGAAGCCCCACACGATGGTCCAGGCCACCAGCGAGACCACCACCGGCGAGAAGAACACCGTACGGAACACCACCGTGCCGCGCAGCCGCTGGTTCAGCAGCACCGCGAGCAGCATCGCCAGCGACAGGTTGAACACCACCAGGCCAGCCGAGAACACCGCGGTCGCGGTGAGCACCTTGGGGACGTTCGGGTCGGCGAGGAGCTGCCGGTAGTTGTCGCCGCCGACGAAGTCGAAGGTGTCGGCCAGAACGTTCCACTCGTGCAGGCTGTAGTAGACGACCAGCCCGAGCGGCAGGAACACGAACAGCAGGCTGCCGAGCAACTGCGGGGCCACGAACGCGTAGCCGACCAGGTGGTCGCGGCGGCGCGCGGTCCACCAGCGACCGCCGGGACGGACGTCGATCGCCATCATGCCGTCACTTGGCCAGCATCGGCTGGATCGCGGCGCAGACCCCGGCGAGCGTCTTGGCCACGTCGGCGCCCGGCTGCCAGAGCGGGTCGAGCCCGGCCCGTACGGTCTGGGCCAGCTCGGCCTGGCCGGCGTGGTTGGGCTTGACCCGGCCGTTCGCGATGCCGTCGATGACGACCTGCTGGAGCTGCTCCGGCTTGAGCAGCGGGTTGCTCTTGCCCAGGCCGTCGGCGGTCAGCAGCGGCGTGCGCGGCGGCGGGAAGAACTGGCCGAGCTTGGCGGCGTTGTCCGGGTTGGAGAGGAAGGCCAGGAAGTCGGCGGCCTTGGCGGCATTCGGGCTCTTCTTGACCACGCCGACGCCGGCCTGGCCGATCACGCTGTAGCCGCCCTTCGGGCCGGTCGGCAGCGGGATCAGGTCCCACGTGAAGGTGGCGTCCTTGAGCAGGGAGGCGCGGGAGATCTGGGTGATCGTCATCGCGGCCTCGCCGGCGAAGAAGTCGGCCGTGGTGCCGGGACCGGGCAGCGCCTTCTTCTCGAAGATCGCCTTGTGCAGGAACGTCATCGCCTCGACCATCTCGGGCTTGGTGAAGCCGCAGGTCCGGCCGTCCTCGCTCCACGCCTCGGCGCCCCAGCCGCCCCAGACTGTGGCCAGGTTGTCCCAGCCCTTGTAGTCGAAGTCGCGGACCACCAGGCCGGCCTTGCCCGTCTTCGCGTTGACCGCCGCCGCCGTCTCGACCGCCTGCTCCCACGTCCAGCCGGCCTTCGGGACCTTCTGGCCCGCCTGCTTCAGCAGGTCCTCGTTGACGAAGACGCCGAAGGGCGAGGTGGAGAACGGGTAGGCGTACAGCTTGCCGTCCCGCTGCCACAGCTTCGTGGTCGCGGGGGCGAACTCCTCCGGCTTCACCAGATTGTCCAGGGGCGCGAGCGCGCCCGAGCCGACGAAGTCGGGCGCCGAGTTCTCCAGGATCCAGGCCAGGTCGGGCGCGTTGCCGCCGGCCATCTGCGTGGTCAGCGTGGTCGTGTAGTTCTCCAGCGGCAGTGTGTCGAACTTGATCGACGCCACGTCCTTGTGGGTCTTCAGATAGTCGGCGGCGATCGCGTTGAGCAGGTCGAGGTGCTCGGCGTTGCCGGTCCAGACCGTCATCCGCAGCGCGGCGGGCCCGCTCGCGGTCTCGTCGCCGCCAGAGCCGCAGGCGGTGAGGACGAGCAGTCCCGCGAGGCCGGCGGCGGCCAGGGTGATGCGCATCGGCGCTCCTTGCAGAGGGGGAGTACAGAAGGGGGGATCAGTAGCCGGTGACGTCCGGCCAGTGGAGTTCGACGCCCTGCGCCTCCAGGCGGTCCTGGAACGCGGCGAGCAGGGCCGGGTCCTGCCGCACGGCGTGCGGCGTGGTCGACCGGTCGAGGCAGAACGCCGCCAGCGCGCCGGCGGCCTCCCCGATGTTCCACTCGACCGGGTGCAGCCGGTAGCAGCCGTTGGTGATGTGCGTGGTGGCGAGGTTCTTGCCCGCCGGGAGAAGGTTCTCGACGCGGCGGGGGAGCAGCGCGCCGAGCGGGATCTCGAACGGGCTGTTCGGCACGTCGAGATAGTTGTCCCCGCCTGTGGACGGGTGCAGGTCGATGCGGTACATGCCGATGCCGACCGAGTCGGGGTAGCGGACGGCGCCCTTGTCGCCGCGCACGGCCAGCGACAGGTCCTGCTCGACGATCGTGTACGCGCCGCGGATGCGGCGGGACTCGCGCACGTACGGGGCCTGGGCCAGGCCGTCGGCCGAGCCGGTGACGTCGCCGCGCAGCCGCAGCCCCGGCCAGCCGGTGCCGCCGTCGGGACGCGGCGCCTCGGTCTGCATCCAGTACAGGACCGACAGCGACAGCTCCTTCGCCCGCCGCAGGTTCTCCGCGGCGTCGGGGACGTCGACGATCCCGCCCTCCAGGTAGTCGATCATCGGCCAGTTGACGAGGGTGATGTCGCTGGCGTACGCGCCCGGCGTGAACAGGTCCTTGGCGGCGATCCTGCGGAAGGTCCACAGGTTGCCGTCGCCGGGGTTGCGCCGCTGGTCGGCGTGGACCTGGAGCGGGTCGTCGCCCGGGTTGGGGGTGAAGGAACGTTCCGTGATCTCCAGCGTGCGCGGGTTCGGGCTGCGCCAGCCGAGGATCGGCCCGCCCCAGAACTCCGGCTGGTACGTCCGCCAGAAGTCGTAGCGCTCCGGCCGGTCGATCGTGTGGTCGCCGTCCACGTGGTCCATCGCGAAGCAGACGGAGACGGCCTGCATGTTGAGCGGCTGCGCGGTCGCCGGGGCGCTCGGCTCGCCGGTGTCGGCCTGCGACTCGAAGCCGGTGACGTACTCGGTGCCGGTCAGCGGCAGCAGCTCGCCGGTCTCGGTCGCGTCCAGGATGTACGGGGCCGTGACCCAGTGCTCGTCGCCGCCGTCGCGGTGCGCGAGCCGGACCGCCGTCACCCGGTCGCCGTCCACCTCGGCCGCCACCGGCCGGTACGGCTGCAGCACCGTCAGCCGCCCGCCGCCGAGGTAGGGGGCGAGCATGGCGTCGATGACCGCGACCGCCACCCGCGGCTCGTGGCACAGGGGGCTCACCCAGCCCGCGCCCGGATTGAGCGCCCGCCAGGCGCGCGCGCCCTCGGTGAGCGGGTAGTGGCGGCGGTAGTAGTCGCGGATGCCCTCACGCAGCGCCCGATAGCTCGCGGTGATGCCGAACTGCTCGACCCAGGTGTGCTCGTCGGACGGGACGGCCTGGCTGGTGAGCTGGCCGCCGAGCCAGTCGTACTCCTCGGTCAGCACCACCTTCCTGCCCGCCCGCAGGGCCGCGAGCGCCGCGGCCACCCCTCCGAGGCCGCCCCCGACGATCAGCACCTCGGTGCTCGACTCGCGCAACTCCGATCCTTTCACTTGGTGGGAGGCGCCAGGGTGACGCCCTCGGTCAGCTCGCACGGCAACAGCCGCTGGACGGGCGGTCCGCCCTCGATCAGCTCGGTCAGGTCCTCGACCGCCTGCCGGCCCATCTCCCTGCGCGGGATGAGGAAGCCGGTGAAGTCGATGTCGGTCGGCGCCGGGCGGGTGGGGTCGCCCAGGGTCAGGATCGACAGGTCGCCGGGAACGCTGACGCCGCGCCTGCCCAGCAGGTCGGCGAGGGCGACGGCGTCGGCGTACTCCTCGGCGAACACCGCCGTGACGTCCGCCGCCAGCACCCGCTCCGCCATGTCGGCGGCCTCGCCGGGCACGAGCCGCAGCGGACGCTCGACGGCGTCGGCGAAGCCGCGGAAACGGTCGGCGTACGACTCGGCGCCGACCCCGTGCCCCAGGTACGCGACCCGCTCGTGGCCCAGCGCGCGGGCCTTCACCACCAGGTCCCGGACGGCCGAGACGTAGTCGGCGCCGACGTACGGCACCGTGCCGCCCGCGTCGTCACGCCGCCCCACCGACACGAACGGGTAGCGCTCGCCCACCAGCCGCGCCAGGTCCTCCCGGTCCAGCTCGCGCCCGAGCAGCACGCATCCGTCGGCGAGGCGCAGCCGGTTGTCCTGGTGGTAGACGCGCTTGCGCCCGTCCACGGTGGGCGCGCTGGTGAACAGCAGCAGGTCGCACCCGAACTGCTCGGCGCACTCCTCGATCCCGACGAGGAACGGGTGGTAGAAATCGCCGGTCGCGCTCGGGAAGACGGGCTCGTAGGTGAACACCCCGAGCATGCGATTGCGCCGCGCCGCCAGCCGCCGGGCCGCCGGATCGGCGACGTACCCGGTCTCCCGGATCACCCGCAGCACCCGGTCCCTGGTCTCGGCCGGGATCCGCGAGTCGGCGCCGGCCCGGTTGTTGAGCACCAGGGAGACGGTGGTCTGGCTGACGCCCGCCAGGCGGGCGATGTCGCGCTGGGTGAGACGACGGTGTGACGAGGGATCGGGGGGAGGCATGACGTTCCTCAGCTAATGCGCATTAGCGCGAGGGGCAATGCCGGAATTGTTCGCCTCCCCCGCGCCGGGTGTCAAGGGTTCCCGCAGTGCTAATCCGGATTACCAACCCCGCCGGCCGGGCCGTCCCATGACTTACAAGTCATTCTCCAGTGCCCGTCTCTATCGTCATCGTCGATCCTCGTGCCCGAAGCGGCCGAGGAGGGGACGGCGACCGGTATGGCGCAGGGCGAGCCCAGGCGCGCGAGTGGACAAGGAAAAAAGAGATCATGATGGACTCCGAGGAAGGCCAGGCGATCGCCGCCACACGGATAACCGAGTGCTCGGAGGACGGATCAACCGACCTCGACCTGCGCCGTCTCCAGCTGAGCACGGTGCCCGGGTCACTCGCCCAGCTCACCGCGCTCGAACGGCTCAACCTGGGCGGCAATCAGTTGACCGTTCTGCCTGAGTGGCTGGGGAACCTCACCGCTCTCACCGAGCTCAACGTGGGCGGTAATCAGTTGAGCGTTCTGCCCGAGTCCTTGAGGAACCTCACCGCCCTCACCGTGCTCAACGTGGCCAGTAATCAGTTGACCGTTCTGCCCGAGTCCTTGAGGAGCCTCACCGCCCTCGAATCGCTCGGCCTGTACGGGAACCGGCTGACCGTTCTGCCTGAGTGGCTGGGGAACCTCACCGCTCTCACCGACCTCAACGTGGCCGGTAACCAGTTGACCGTTCTGCCCGAGTCCTTGAGGAACCTCACCGCCCTCGAAGCGCTCGACCTGGCCGGCAATCAGTTGACTGTTCTGCCCGAGTCCTTGAGGAACCTCATCGCCCTCGGTTGGCTCGACCTGTACGACAACCGGCTGACCGTTCTGCCCGAGTGGCTGGGCGACCTGCCCGCTCTCACCGGGCTCAACCTGGATGGCAACTATCTGACCGCTCTACCCGAGTCCTTGAGGCGCCTCCTCGATGTCGACTAGTTGCCGTTCAGGGGCCCGCCATGCGGCGTCCCGAACGCGCCCACGGGTCAGGAGATGCCGGGTGGGGAGGTGGAGTCGCGGATGACGAGTTGGCAGGGCATCTTGTGGACGCCGGGCGTCGCCTTGCCGTCGATCGCGGCGAACAGGTGCTGGGCCGCGGTCCGGCCCAGTGACTCCAGGTTCATGTCCACGGTCGTCAGCGCCGGCCGGGTCTCGGTGGACAGGACCTCCCAGTTGTCGTAGCCGACGACCGCGATGTCGTCGGGCACCCGCCGGCCGCGTTCGCGGGCGGCCTCGACGAAGCCGGCGGCGATCTGGTCGCTGCCACAGAAGACGGCGTCGATCTCGGGCTCGGACATCAGCAGCATCTCGGCGGCGTGCCGGCCCCAGCGTTGCGACCACGGGCCGGAGAGGGTCTGGCCGGCCTGGGGGAGGCCCGCCGCCTCCAGGGCGAGGCGGGCGCCCTCCTCGCGGTCGCGGGCGGCCTTGTAGTGGGTGGGGCCGGTGACGTGGGCGATGCGGCGGCGGCCGAGGGCGAGCAGGTGGTTGACGGCCATGGCGGCGGCGCCCACGTCGTCGGGCACGAACGAGACGTCCTCCGGGTCGTCGGAGGGTCCGTAGGCGTAGACGACCGGCACCGGCAGGTCCTTGCTCACGGACGGCCGCGGGTCGGTGCTCTCGCCCACGACGATGAGCCCGTCCACCCGGCGTGACAGCAGCGCCCGCAGGTGGTGCTGCTCCCTGATGGCGTCGCCGCGGGCGTCGCAGAGCAGCACGGCCATCTCGCCGGCTCCGAAGGCGTTCTCGGCGCCGAGCAGCACCGGGATGCCGAACCGGCCGACGCTGTCGGAGGTCAGCAGCCCGACCGTGCGCGTCTGGCCGGACAGCAGCCCCCTGGCGAGGGCGTTCGGCTGGAAGGAGAGCTGGGCCGCGGCGGCGAGCACCCGCTCGCGCGTGGCGGCCCGTACGTCCTGCCGCCCGTTCAGCGCCTTGGACGCCGTGGCGATCGACACCCCCGCCAGCGAGGCCACATCGTTGATGGTCGCCCGCTTAGTCGCCATGCTTCGAAACCCTTTTCGGTCGCTGTGAACTGCTTAGCACCCTAGCACCCATTGACAGAGGTCCGTGTTTCTTCTACGTTTCCGAAAACCTTTAAGTCCAGGAGCACAACATGAGACGAAGGCTGGCCGGGATCTCCCTTCTCGGTGTGTTAGCGCTCACGGCCGCGGCCTGCGGAAACGGCGGGAACGGCGGCGACGGCGGCGCCCAGGAGGCGGGCCCCGTCACGATCACGATGTGGACCCGCGCCGCCACCCAGACCCAGAGCGAGCGGCTGGTCCAGCAGTACAACAAGACCCATAAGAACCAGGTCAAGCTCACCGTCATCCCGACGGACAACTATCAGCCGCGCATCGCCGCCGCGGCCGGGGCCAAGCAGCTCCCCGACGTGTTCGCGGCCGACGTCATCTTCGTCCCGAACTACACCTCCCAGGGTCTGTTCCTGGACATCACCGACAGACTGGCGGCTCTGCCGTACAAGGACAAGCTCGCCCCCTCGCACATCAAGCTGGGCACGCTCGACGGCCGCATGTACACGCTGCCGCACACCCTCGACCTGTCGGTCTGGTTCTGGAACAAGGACCTGTACGAGAAGGCCGGCCTCGACCCCGAGCAGGGCCCGAAGTCGCTGAAGGAGTTCGCCCAGCAGGCCACCGCCGTCCAGGAGAAGCTGGGCAAGGACGGCAAGGTCCACGGCACGTTCTTCGGCGGCAACTGCGGCGGCTGCTACGTCTTCACCTTCTGGCCCTCCGTCTGGGCGGCCGGCGGCCAGGTCATGAACGCCGAGGGCACCCAGTCGCTCAACGACCAGCCCGCCATGACCGAGGTCTTCAAGATCTGGCGCGAGCTGTACGAGAAGAAGGTCACCGGCCCCACTGCCAAGGAGGAGCAGGGCCCGACCTGGACGGGCTTCTTCCCGAAGGGCGAGATCGGCGTCATGCCGATGCCCTCGACCACGCTCGGCCTGATGCCCAAGGACATGAAGATCGGTGTCGCCCCGATCGCCGGCCCCGACGGCGGCGAGTCGACGTTCGTCGGCGGCGACTCGATCGGCATCAGCTCCACCACCAAGAACGCCGACGCCGCCTGGGAGTTCCTGTCCTGGACGGTCGGCGACGAGGCCCAGGTCGAGGTCATGGCCAAGAACAAGGACGTGCTCGCGCGCACCGACCTGGCCGGCAACAAGTACTCCTCCGAGGACCCGCGCGTGGTGCTGATCAACTCGCTGGTGGCCAAGGGCCAGACCCCGTTCGCCCTGCGCTTCGGCCAGACCTTCAACGACCCGCAGGGCCCGTGGCTGCGCTACGCCCGTGAGGCCGTCTTCGGCGACGCCTCCAAGCTCCCGCAGCTCAACACCGAGATCACGAAGTCCCTGCAGCAATGACCTTGACGATGACCCGTTCCGGGCGGCGGGCGGCCCACGGCACGCCCCCCGCCCGGTGGCGGAGCAGGAAGATCCAGGGCTGGCTGTACGCGGCACCGACGGCCGTCATCGTGGGCGTGCTCTTCGTCGCGCCCCTGGTGCTGGTGGTCTGGATGTCGCTCAACCGCTGGCCCCTGCTCGGCGCCCCGGCGTTCAACGCGCCGGACAACTACACCAAGATCGCCGACAACCCGCTCTTCGTCGACGCGGTGCTCTTCACGCTGAAGTACACCGCCCTCACCACCGTCCTGCTGTCGGCGGTGGCGCTCGGGCTGGCCCTGCTCGTGCAGGACCGCAGGCCGGGCATCGGGTTCTTCCGCACCGCGTTCTTCCTGCCGGGCGCGGTCGGCTTCGCGGCGGCGGGCCTGCTGTTCTACGGCATGCTGAACAACGACTTCGGCCCCATCGACCCGATGCTCCAGGCCATCGGCCTCACCAGCGAGCCGGTCAAGTGGATCGGCACCCCGAACATGGCGCTGTTCTCCACGATCACGCTGGTGATCTGGCGCTTCGCCGGGTTCAACATGCTCATCCTGCTCACCGGCCTGCAGGCCATCCCGACCGAGGTGTACGAGGCCGCCCGCAGCGACGGCGCCAACCGCCGGCAGATCTTCACGAGGATCACCCTGCCGCTGCTGCGCCCGACGCTGGCCCTCATGCTCATCCTCAGCGTGACGGGCTCGCTGCTCGCCTTCGACCAGTTCTTCGTCTTCACCAACGGCGGCCCGGACAACAGCACGGTGTCGATGGTCATGGTCGTCTACCGGGACGCCTTCTTCCGTTTCGACCTCGGCGGCGCGGCGGCGCTGTCGGTCGTGCTGCTCGTGGCCCTCGTCGGCCTCAACACGTTCATGATGCGGAGGCTGCGATGAGCCGCTATCTCACGCTGTCGGCGCTGGCGGTGCTGTTCCTGTTCCCGCTGGTGTGGAGCGGTTGGGCGTCGCTGGAGGACCCGTCCAACTACCTGGAGATGGCCGGCTTCGGCGAGGGCCTCGGCACGTACGCCACCAACAGCATCCTCGTCTCCGTCATGACCGTGGCCGGCACGCTGGTCGTCTCGGCGCTCGGCGGCTACGGCTTCGCCCGCTTCGACTTCCCCGGCAAGAACGTGCTGTTCCTCGCCACGCTGGCGATCCTCATGGTGCCGTACGCGACCATCCTCATCCCGCTCTACGTGCTGCTCGGCTACCTCGGCCTGCAGAACTCGCTCGTCGGGCTGTCGCTGGTGTTCGTGATGTTCCAGCTCCCGTTCGCGCTGTTCATGATGCGCAACGCGTTCGAGGCGCTGCCGCGCGAGCTGGAGGAGGCGGCGCTGGTGGACGGCTGCGGCACGTTCCGCGCCTTCTCCGGCATCCTGCTGAAGGCCGTGCGGCCGGCGCTGATCACGGTCGGGCTGTTCGCCTTCCTCGCCTCGTGGAACGACTTCTTCGCGCCGCTCATCCTGCTCAACGACGGCGCGTCGTTCACGCTGCCGGTGGCCGTGGTCAGCATGACGCAGCGCACGTTCGGCGCCGTCGACTACGGCATGCTCCAGGCCGGCGTCATGGTCATGGCCATCCCCTGTCTCGTCCTGTTCATCGTGCTGCAGCGCCACTACGTGCGCGGATTCATGTCAGGAGCTCTGCGTGGCTAATCCCGTCCTGCCCTCATCGGGCGTCCTGTCCCCCCTCGGCCTCGACGCGGTACGCCTCTCGCCCGGTTTCTGGGGCGACCGGGTGGCGCTCAACCGCGAGGTCACGATCGCCCACTGCCAGGAATGGGAAGAGCGCGAAGGCTGGATCGGCAACTTCCGGGGCGAGCGCCCGAGGCGGGGCCGCGAGTTCAGCGACTCGGAGATCTACAAGCTGCTGGAGGCCATGGCCTGGGCGGACCATCCGGGGCTGCCCGCGCTGGCCGAGATCGTGGCGGGCGCGCAGGAGGGCGACGGCTACCTCAACACCCGCTGGACCGGCAGCCGCTACACCGACCTGGAGTGGGGCCACGAGCTCTACTGCTACGGCCACCTCATCCAGGCCGGGGTGGCCCGGCTGCGCACGCACGGCGAGGACACGCTGACCAGGGTCGCGGTGCGGGCCGCCGACCACGTGTGCCGCCGCTTCATGGAGGGCTCGCAGACCTGCGGGCACCCGGTGATCGAGATGGCGCTGGTCGAGCTGTACCGGGCGACGGGGACCGAGCGCTACCTGGAGATGGCCCGCCGTTTCGTCGAGCGCCGCGGCCTGCCCGCGCTCGCCGACATCCCCTTCGGCCGCGCCTACTACCAGGACGACCAGCCGGTACGGCAGGCCCAGGTGTTCCGCGGCCACGTCGTACGGGCCCTCTACCTGGCCTCCGGCGTCGTGGACGTGGCCGTCGAGACCGGCGACGAGGAGCTGCTGAAGGCGGTCGAGGCGCAGTGGGAGCGCACGGTCGCCCGGCGTACGCACCTGACCGGCGGCATGGGCTCGCGCCACACGGACGAGTCGTTCGGCGAGGACTACGAGCTGCCGCCCGACCGGGCCTACAACGAGACCTGCGCGAGCATCGCCTCCGTCATGCTGTCCCACCGGCTGCTGCTGGCGACCGGCGACGTGCGCTACGCCGACCTGGCCGAGCGGACGCTCTACAACATGCTGGCGACCGGCGTCGCGCTGGACGGACGCTCGTTCTTCTACGCCAACCCGCTGCAGGTACGGGTGCCCGCCGTGCCGCTCGACGGGGTGAACCACGGCCCCGAGGGCGGGCTGCGCTCGCCCTGGTTCGACGTCGCCTGCTGCCCGAACAACATCGCCCGCACGCTGGCCTCGCTGCCCGCGTACGTCGCCACCGCCACGGCGGACGGCATCCAGATCCACCACCCGACCCCGGCCGAGATCAGGCACGGGGAGCTCGCGGTCAAGGTGGAGACCGGCTACCCGTGGGACGGCGCGGTGACCGTACGGGCGCTGACCGGCGGCAGGGGCAGGATCGCTCTTCGCGTCCCGGCCTGGGCGGAGGGCGCGCGGCTCACGCACCGCGGCGAGGTCCGCGAGGTCGCCCCCGGGTACGCCGTCGCGGACGGCCCCTGGCGGACCGGCGACGAGCTGCGGCTGGAGCTGCCGATGGCGCCGCGCTGGACGTTCCCCGACCGGCGCGTGGACGCGCTGCGGGGCAGCGCCGCCGTGGAGCGCGGGCCGCTGGTCTACTGCGCGGAGTCGGTGGCCGACGAGCCGCCGCTCGGCGACCTCGCCGCCCGCGTGGCCCCGCCCGTGGAGCACCACGTGGACGGGGTGGTCGAGCTGGAGGTCGCCGCGTCGCTCGGCGGCGGCAGCGAGCCGCCGGGCTGGCCGTACGGCCACGAGCCGGACGGGCGTCCTTCGGGTGCGGACGCCGGTCTGCGGCTGGTGCCGTACCACCGGTGGGGCAATCGCGGCCCCGCGACCATGCGGGTCTGGCTGCCGGTCGGGGCCGGGGAGTGACCATGCGGAAGATGGCGCTGCTCACCGTGCTGGCGCTCACGGTCTCGCTCATGACCTCGCCTGCGGCGGCGGCCCCCGACCTGGGGATGCCGGTGTTCACGGGCGACGACCCGGTGCCCGACGAGCCGGTCGGGTACGACCCGCGGCGGATGATGAAGGCGATCTACGCCAAGGAGAAGGGCGGCGACTCGTACTGGATCGACCGGATGCTCGCCCGGCCGGGGGACGACCCGGCGGGGACGTGGCTGATGTCGCGCGGGCGGGCGCTGTTCATGAAGACGCACGACCCGGCGAAGCTCGGGTTCGGCGGGTCGGTCGCGTACTGGGAGAGCATCGACGACCGGGACGCCTACACCGTCTCGCTGGGCACGGCGCTCGCCGAGGACGTGCCGAAGCGGCTGCAGATGCCGAGCCACTGGAGCGGCGTCTACACCGGTGACGGGCTGTCGGTCGGCGTCAAGAAGTTCGTCACCGCCGAGAACGTGGCCGTCACCACCCTGGAGATCACCAACACCGGCACGGCCGCGCGGACCGTCCCGGTCACCGTGACCTCGCCGTACGCGCGGACCGCCGACGGCGAGCGCGAGCTGACCGGCGTCGTCACGGCGAGGAACAAGCTGACCACGATCTTCCCGAGGCTGAGCGGCGACGGGCTCAAGGCGGCCGGCGGCGAGCTCAAGGGCACGCTCACGGTCGGCCCCGGCCGGACCGTCCGCACGAAGGTGCAGATGGGCTTCGTCACCGAGGAGCTGCCGGGCTCGCGCGCCGAGTACGACGCCTACCGGGACCGCTCGCCGCAGCAGGCGCTGCGCCGCCAGCTCCAGGACTACAACGCCTGGTGGGCGGAGAACCTGCCGTACATCGACGTGCCCGACGAGAACATCAAGAAGTTCGTCTACTACCGCTGGTGGCTGATGCGCTTCAACTTCCTCGACGCCGACATCCCGGGCAACGACTTCCAGTTCCCGACGTCGGTCGAGGGCGCGCTCGGCTACAACAACGCGATCGTGCTGACCGTGCCGATGTTCGTGCAGGACCTGAAGTACCTGCGCGACCCGATCTACTCGTACGGGCCGTGGGTGTCGGCGGGCGAGGTCTCGCGCAACTCGAAGTACACCGACAACCCGGGCGACCCGGAGAACTGGTCGAACAGCTACACGCAGTACATCTCGGCCGCCGCCCTGGAGAGCTACCAGATCCACGGCGGGCAGCCCGCGATCCTGCGCAACCTGGCCCGCTACGCGGAGAAGGACGTACGCGGCCAGCTCGCCGCCTACGACTCCAACGGCAACGGCGTCATCGAGTACGACTGGGAGGCCATGACCGGCAACGACGCCGACGCCGTCTCCTTCCACTACTACGACCGGGCCAACGAGCGACTGGAGGGCGCCTACGTCCACGCCAACGCGATGGCGGCGGCGCAGGCGTACGAGCTGAGCGGCGACCAGGCGAAGGCCGCCGAGCTGCGCGCCGTGGCCGACAAGGTGAAGAACGGCATCCTCACCCTGCTCTGGGACGAGCAGGACAAGCTGTTCAAGCACCGCGACCTGCAGACCGGCAACCTCATCCCCTGGAAGGAGTCCAACAACTACATCCCGTTCGCGACCGGCCTGGTGCCCGCCGACGACCCGAAGTACCGGGAGGCGCTGCGGCTGTGGGCCGACCCGGCGGAGTACCCGATCTTCCCGGCGTACACCGCCAACCAGAAGGACAAGGCCGAGGCGGCGGCCCAGGGCAAGCCGGGCTCGAACAACTTCTCGCAGATCAACTCGACGCGGAACTTCGCGCTGTTCTCGAAGGCGCTGCGCGAGTACGCCTCGCCGTACCTGACGGCCGCGCAGTACAAGCAGCTCCTCTACTGGAACGCCTGGTCGCAGTACGTCGGCGGCGACACCCGCTACCCCGACGCCAACGAGTTCTGGGCGGACTGGAAGCCGGACACCAAGACGATCGGCTACCGCTCCTGGATCCACCACACGATCCTGGGCAGCAGCAACTGGACGGTCATCGAGGACGTGATGGGCCTGCGCCCGCGCTCGGACGGCAAGGTCGAGCTGTGGCCGGTGGACATCGGCTGGGACCACTTCACCGTCAACGGCGTCGACTACCGGGGCGACGACCTCACCATCGTCTGGGACAAGCCCGGCGACGGGACCAAGCACTACGCGGGCGTGCCCGAGGGCTACTCGATCCTCGTGAACGGCAAGCGCAAGGTCACCCTGCCGGAGCTCAAGCACGCGATCTGGGACCCGCGCACCGGCAAGGTCGAGGGCGCCGTCGCGACGCACGCCGAGAAGGCCCCGTCCATGAAGGCGCCGACCCAGGTGGAGCTGGAAGGCGAGCGCGTCACCGACCTGTTCCAGAAGGCCGGCGTGGACCTGCGCTCCACCCGGCCGAACCTGGTCGCCTCGGCCACCGCCGCCTCCGGCGACGCGACCGGGGCCGCCGACGGGTTCACGATCAACGAGCCCTACTGGGGCGGCGGCGAGTGGCTGGAGACCGACCTCGGCGGGCGGCGCAAGGTGGACCTGGTCAGGCTCTACTTCTACGCCGACCGCAAGCGCTACGCCGAGCCCGCGGTCTACCGCGTCCAGTACCAGGACGCCGCCGGCGCCTGGAAGGACGTGCCCGGCCAGGCGCGCACCCCCGCCTACCCACGGGCGAACCTCAACGAGGTGCGCTTCCCCGCCGTCACCACCGCGAAGCTGCGGGTGCTGCCCACCGCCCGTCCGGGGCAGGCGGCCGGGCTGAAGGAGGTGCAGGCGTACCTGACCGGTCAGGGGGCCCGCCCGGCGGCCAACCGGGCGCCGTCCGTGCTGGCGGTGCCCGACACCGCCTTCAACCGGCCGGGCCAGGTCAGGATCGAGGCCGTGGTCGAGGACGACGGGCTGCCGTCGGGGACGCTCACCACCCAGTGGTCCAAGGTCGACGGGCCGGGGGAGGCGTTCTTCGCCGAGCCGGCCGGGACGACCACCGTGGTCGCGTTCTCGGAGCCGGGGACGTACACGCTGAAGCTGACCGCGAGCGACGGCGCGAAGAGCGCCGCCGCGAGCGTCACCGTCACCGCCACCGCGCAGGGCGAGCGGGCGAACGTGGCCCCCTACGCCACGCCCACCGCCTCCTACACCTCGCCGTGGGAGAAGGTCACCGCGATCAACGACGGCATCGACCCGCCGAGCTCGAACGACGCCGCGAACCCGCGCTGGGGCACCTGGCCGCAGCAGGGCACGCAGTGGGTCCAGCTCGACTGGCCCGAGCCGGTCCGGCTGGACCAGGCCGAGGTGTACTTCTTCGACGACGGCGGAGGCGTGCGGGTGCCCGCCTCCTGGCAGCTCCAGTACTGGAACGGAACCGCCTTCGCCGACATCCCGGGCACGTACCCGGTGGCCGCCGACGCCTACAACGCGGTCTCCTTCGACGCGGTCACCACCTCGCGCCTGCGCGTGCGGATGGAGGCCGGCGGGGCCTCGGTCGGGCTGCTGGAGGTCAAGGCGTACGCGGTGCCGCCCGACGCGGTCCGCCCGGTGCACGTCCCCACCCTGGCGGGCGTGCTGCCGGAGCTGCCCGCCACGGTCGAGACCACGTACGCGGGCGGCGGGCGCGGCCGGGCCGCGGTCACCTGGCAGCAGGTCACGCCCGCCCAGGTCGCGACCGGCGGCCGGAGCTTCACCGTCGCCGGGCTCGCCGAGGGCGTGCGCGGGGCGGTCGAGGCCACCGTGCACGTCCGGGTCAACGCCGCCGTGACCGTCACCTCGATCGCGGAGGAGAGCGTGACCACGCGTGCCGGGGTCGCGCCCGCCCTGCCCGGCACCGTGCTCGCGACCTTCAACGACGGCTCGAAGGACAGCTCGGTGCCGGTGACCTGGGAGGCGATCGACCCCGACACGTACGCCAGGCCCGGCACGTTCACCGTGACAGGCCAGGTCCAGGGGACGACCTTACCGGCGAAGGCGGCGATCACCGTCCAGTAGCGCCTATATTGTCCTGGCCCTATGGGTTCATGGGGCCAGGGCATAATGCGTTCTGCCCGGACCCCTCCTGCCGGGTCCGGAGGACGGAGGGCACAGTGAGCGGCCGACCCACCGACGACATCGAGAAGGCCGACCTCGGGAAGGCCACGCCCGCGCGGCTGGTCGCGATGATCATGGCCGCCGTCTCGCCGGTGCTCGGCGTCGCGTCCTGGCTGGTGTGGGCCGGGGTGCCGGACGCGTGGAAGCCGGAGCTCACCGCCTCCCCGCAGTCGGCGGTCGCGCTGACCTTCCCCGCCGTGGGCGCGTTCCTCATCGTGCACCGGCCGCGGCTCAACATGGCCTGGCTCATGTGCGTCGGCGGGTTCGCGGCGGCGGTCAGCGACCTGTCGGACGCTCTGATGCTGCGCGCCGCCGCCTCGGGCGACCTGGCACTCGCCGGCTGGATGCGGTTACCGGCGAACGTCGGGTGGGCGGTGTGCGGGCTGACGCTCACCATGCTGCTGCCGCTGTACTCGCCCGACGGGCGGCTGCCGTCCCCGCGCTGGCGGGCGGCGCTGCTGCTCGGCTGGGCGTCGATCACGCTCACGCTGGTCCGTAACACCTTCAAGGAGCCGCCGCCGGCGGCGGGCTACCTCTTCCCGGAGGTCATCCCCAATCCGCTGGCCGTGCCGGCGCTCACGCCCTATCTCGACACGCTGGGGGTGGTCGGCTGGACCGGCATCTACCTCGCCATGGCGCTGGCCGCGCTCTCGCTGGCGGTGCGGCTGCGCGGGGCCGACCCGGTGCTGCGGCGGCAGATCGGCTGGCCGCTGCTGGCTTTCACCGGCTACATCATCTTCCTGGTCGTCGCGGCCTTCACCCAGAAGTTCCTGTGGGTGGCGATCGTGTGGGCGGCGGTCATCCCGTTCGCGGTGGCGTTCTCGGTGATGCGCTACCGGCTCTACGGCATCGACACGGTGATCAGTCGCGCCTTCGTGGCGGCCGGCGTGGTGGCCGTGGTCAGCGCGGTCTACTTCGGCGCGGGCGCGCTGTCCAGCCTGGTGGTCTCCGGATACGGCCAGGTCGCCGGGGTGGCCGCCGCGCTGTTCGCCGGGGCGTTCTTCCAGCCGCTGCGTCGCCTGCTCCAGCGGGTCGTGGACCGGATGCTGTACGGGTCCGTCGGCGACCCCGCCCTGCTCGCCGAGCGCCTCACCCAGGCCGTACGCCGCGGCGACCCGGCCAACGCGCTCACCGCCGTGGTCGGCGTGCTGCGCGACGGGCTCGCGGTCGAGGGCGTGGCCGTCGAGGTGGCCGACGGCGAGCCCCGCTACGTCGAGAGCGGCCGGGTCGGCGACAGCCCGCGCGAGGTGCCGCTCGTCTGGCACGGTGAGCGGGTGGGGCGGCTGCTCGTCGGGCCGCCGGGGCCGCGCAGGTTCCCGGCCGCGCACAACGAGCGGGTGCTGACCACGCTCACCCCGTACGCGGCCGACGTGGCCCACGCCGTGCGCATGGCCGCCGACCTGCAGCGCTCACGCGAGCGCATCCTCACCACGCGCGAGGAGGAGCGCCGCCGCCTGCGCCGCGACCTGCACGACGGGCTCGGCCAGACCCTGTCGGCCATGGCGATGACCATCAACATGGCCAGGCTCAGCCTCGCCGACTCGCCGGAGACCGCCGACGAGTTGCTGCGCGAGCTGCACACCGGCATGGCGGCCGTGACCGGCGACATCCGCGAGCTGGTCTACGGCCTGCGCCCGCCCGCGCTCGACGACCTCGGCCTGGCTCGCGCCGTACGCGACCTCGCCGAGCGCTCGTCGCCGGGCATCGCGGTCGAGGCGGAGGTCGAGGGCGACCTGAGCCGGCTGCCCGCCGCCGTCGAGGTGGCCGTCTACCGGATCGTCCAGGAGGCCCTGACGAACGTCCGCAAGCACGCGGCGGCCTCCAGCGCCCGGGTGGTGCTCCAGCGGGAGCGGTCGGGGCTGCGGGTGCTCGTGTCCGACGACGGCAAGGGGCTGCCCGAGTCCGTACGGTCGGGCGTCGGGCTCGGGTCGATGCGCGAGCGGGCGGCCGAGCTGGGCGGCATCTGCGTGGTGAGCGGCGAGCCGGGCGGGGGCACCCGGGTCGAGGTGATGTTCCCGCTGCTCACCGCTCCTTCCGAGGCTTTGGCGTGAGCCGGTCCTCGCCCGATGGCGAGGACCGGCCACGTTCAGGAGGCCGCGCAGGTGTAGGAGGAGACCGTCGCGGTGTTGCCACCGGGACGGGTCACCTGGAAGCCGAAGCTGGTCGAGCCGTTCGGCGCCAGGTTGCCGTTGTAGCCGGCGTTCTTGGCCGTGACCGTCTGGCCGCTGACGCTCACCGTGGCGTTCCACGAGCCGGCGAGGGTGTGGCCGGCGGGCAGGGTGAAGGTGACCGTCCAACCGGTGGTGGCCGAGGTGCCGGTGTTGGTCACCGTGACCGGCTGCACCACGTAGCCGCCGCCCCACTGGCTCTGCACCGTCCCGGCCGCCGTGCAGCCGCCGCTCGGGCCGCCGCCGCCCTGCTGGGTGGTGAACGTGGTCGTCGCGGAGGCCGCGGAGGTGTTGCCGGCGACGTCGCGGGCGCGTACGTACACCTGGTACTGCGTGGCGGCGGACAGGCCGGTCAGCGTGATCGAGTTGGTCGCCGACGTCCCGAGCAGCGGGTCGGTCGCGCCCTGCTCGCGGTAGACGTCGTAGCCCGCCACGCCCGAGCCGCCGGTGTCGGTGGAGGCCGTCCAGGACAGGGTGGCGCCGGAGGAGGTGACGTTCGCGGCCGACGGCGTGCCCGGCGTGGTCGGCGGGGTCGTGTCGGTGCTGCCGCCGCTGAAGAACGTGGCCTCGCGTGAGGTGGCCGCGATGCCGTTCGCGCCGTTGAAGATGCGCTGGCCCCAGGAGGTGAGCTGGGCGGGGTCGAAGTTGGTGACCATGTCGAGGTACTCGACGCCGCCGCCGTTGCCGCTCCACGACCAGCCGATGTAGCCGAGGGCCCGCTGCTGGGCCTGGGCCATGATGGTGTCCTCGTCGGGGTTGCCGTCGGAGTGGTTGAAGCCGAACTCGCCGATGATCAGCGGCAGGCCCGCGCTCTGGAAGGCGTCGAGGTAGGCGGTGATCTCGGCGGCCGTGTCGAAGACGCCGTACATGTGGATGGCGAAGACGGTGTTGTGCTGCGGGTCGGCGGCGGCCACGGTGGCGGCGTTGTCCCGCATGGTGAACTGCCAGTCCTGGCCCCAGTTCGGCGCGTCCACGACGAGCAGGTGCTGGAAGCCGAGGGTGCGCATCCGGGCGATGGCCGAGGAGGTGGCGCTGGTCCAGCCGGAGACGTTGTTGTTGCCGTACGGCTCGTTGCCGATGTTGATGATGATGAAGTCCTCGGTGCCGGTGAGCGCGCTCTTCACGCTGTTCCAGTAGGTGACGGCCTGGTCCAGCGTGTACGCGCCGCTCTGCTCGCCGTAGCCCGTGGTGTCGTGGTTTTCGAGCACGCAGATTAACCGGTTCTGCCTGCACAGCGAGACGACGTTGGCCACGTCGGAGGCGGCGTTCGGCGTCCACCGGCCGCCGCTCAGCACCACGCGGACGGTGTTGGCCTTCAGCGCCTTGATGTTGGCGAAGGAGCTCGTCTGGCTCGTGTACCACGTGTGCGCGTGACTGACGCCGCGCATCACGAACGCGTTCCCGTTGGCTTCCACGATCTTGGTGCCGCTGACCCGCAGCCCGACCGCGGCGTGCGCGGGGGCAGGGGCGGCGAGCATCGAGACGAGGAGCGACAGGAACGCCGCCGCCACGAGCCCGATGGGTTTCCTCATGGGGGTCCCTTCTCCAGTGTTAACCGGTTAGGCACACCGTGCTGGGAAACCGCCGTCATGTACAGCAATCGGCCGCCGCGGCGGCGTATGCGCTGGACGCCGCTGAAACTTTCAGCTCTCCCGCAGCGCGGGCAGCCCGGCCGCGATGGCGCGCAGCCCGCGCACGAGCGTCGGCACGAACGGCGGGCACGAGGCGGCCAGCTCGGGGTCCTGGGCGTAGACCTGGAGCAGCACGGGGGAGGGGTTGGCGGCCGGGTGGAGCACCCCGGCCAGGCCCGCGGCGGCCGCGGCGAGTTCGAGCCCTTCCGTCGGGGTGAGGCCGGCGGCGGGCGCGATGCGGGCGCCGAGCTCGGTCACGGTGTCGACCACGGTGCGCTTGAAGGCGTGCGCGGCCGGGACGGAGACGTTGTGCTCCAGGCTGGTGGAGGTGTTGCCGAGCAGGTCGCAGAAGAGTGGGCGGGCGGCGAGCGTCTCGGCCAGCGCCGTGACGACCGCGTCGGGGTCCGTGGTGTCCGGGAGGCGTGCCGTGACCGCCTCCGCCCAGGCGCGCCACTCCTCGGCGGCGAGCTGGAGGTAGATTTCCTCGCGGGTGCCGAAATAACGCACGATGTTGGACTTCGCCAGGCCGACCGCCTCCGCGACCGCCCCCAGGCTGACCGTGCGCACGCCGGAGGCGGCGGCGAGCTCGCGGGCGGCGTCGAGGATCGCCTGCCGCCGCTGCTCCTTGTGCTCAGGCCGCCTGGCCCGGAGGAATGCCGATCGCGTCATGTCGCTGCCAGCATACTGGCGGCACTTAAAAGAACAACGTTCTCTTGTTAGGCGGACACCGTTCTGTTAGCGTCCCCGTCGTGACCGAGATACGGATGCGGGTGAACGGCGCCGAGGAGAAGCTGGACGCCGAACCCTGGGTGAGCCTCGCCGACCTGCTGCGCGACCGCCTGGGCCTGACCGGGGTGAAGAAGGGCTGCGACCAGGGCGCGTGCGGCGCGTGCACGGTTCTCGCCGACGGCGTGCGGATCAACTCCTGCCTGGCCCTCGCCGTCCAGTACGACGGCAAGGAGATCACCACGATCGAAGGGGTGACCCCGCACCCCCTCCAGGAGGCGTTCGTCCGCCACGACGGGCTCCAGTGCGGCTACTGCACCCCGGGCCAGATCTGCTCGGCCATCGGCATGCTGGCCGAGCACGCCGCCTCCGGCGCGGACCCCGCCGCGCTCGACGAGGCCGAGATCAGGGAGCGCATGAGCGGCAACCTGTGCCGCTGCGGCGCCTACAACGGCATCGTGGACGCGATCAAGGACGTGACCCGATGAGACCCTTCGCCTACCTCAAGCCCGCCGACGTGGACGAGGCCGTGCTGGCCGTGGCCGCCGACCCCGGCGCCCGCTTCCTCGGCGGCGGCACCAACCTGGTGGACCTCATGCGCGAGGGCATCGAACGCCCGGCCACCGTCGTGGACCTTACCGCGCTGCCCCTCGACGAGGTGCACGACCTGCCCGGCGGCGGCCTGCGGGTCGGCGCCCTCGTACGCAACAGCGCCCTGGCCGCCGACCGCCGCGTGGCCGCCCGCTTCCCGATGCTCTCCCAGGCCATCCTGGCGGGCGCGTCGGCGCAGCTGCGCAACATGGCCACCGTGGGCGGCAACCTGCTGCAGCGCACCCGCTGCCCGTACTTCTACGACCGCGAGTCGGCCTGCAACAAGCGCGAGCCCGGAGCCGGGTGCGACGCCATCGGCGGCTTCAACCGCTCCCACGCCGTGCTCGGCGGCAGCGACAGCTGCATCGCCACCCACCCGTCGGACATGTGCGTGGCGCTCGCCGCGCTCGACGCCGTCGTGGAGGCCCGCAGCGTGCGCGGCGTCCGGCGGATCCCGATCGCCGAGTTCCACCTGCCGCCCGGCGACACCCCGCACGTCGAGACCGCGCTGGCCGCCGACGAGCTGATCACGGCGGTCGAGCTGCCGCCCTCGCCGGTCGCCGCCCGCTCCCGCTACCGCAAGGTGCGCGACCGGGCGTCGTACGCGTTCGCGCTGGTCTCCGTGGCCGCCGCGCTGGAGGTCACGGACGGCGTCGTCACCGACGTGCGCCTGGCGCTGGGCGGCGTGGCCACCACGCCGTGGCGGGCCAGGGAGGCCGAGCGGCTGCTGCTCGGCGGGCCCGCGAACGAGGAGGCGTACCGGCGGGCCGCCGAAGCCGAGTTGGCGCCCGCCGACGTACGGCCCGGCAACGCGTTCAAGACCGGCCTGGCCCGCGCCACCGTCGCGGCCACGCTGCGCGACCTGGGGGAAGGGATCGCCGGGATGCCGCGCGACCTGACCGACGAGGGGGGGATCGCTCGGATGCCGCGCGACCTAACCGACGAGGAGGGGACGGCATGACCACGACCGAGACCGAGCGCGCGACCGCCCCGGCCGCCTACGTCGGCAAGCCCGTCGACCGCGTCGACGGCCGGGCCAAGGTCACCGGCGAGGCCCGCTTCGCCGCCGAGCACCATTACCCCGACCTGGCCCACGCCGCCCTCGTCCACGCCTCCGTCGCGCGCGGCCGGATCACCGCGATCGACACGGCGGAGGCCAGGGCCGTGCCCGGCGTGATCGACGTCCTCACCCACGAGAACGCCCCGGCCATGAAGCCGCCGCCGAAGTTCACGCCGCTCGACCTCAGCACGTTCGTCTCGGCCACGTCCGTCAACTACCTGGCGACGGACGAGGTGCACTGGAACGGCCAGCCGGTCGCCGTCGTCGTCGCCGAGACCCCGCAGGCCGCCCGGCACGCCGCCGCCCTCATCCGGCCGGTCTACCAGGAGCTGCCCGCCGTCCTCGACTTCGCCGCCGAGGAGCCGAACGCCGTGCCGCAGAAGGGCAACCTGCTGCAGGAGAGCGAGGCCGACAAGGGCGACGCCGAGGCCGCGCTGAAGGCCGCGCCGGTCACCGTGGACCTGCGTTTCACCACGCCGCCCTACCACCACAACGCCCTGGAGCCGCACGCCACGACCGCCGTCTGGGACGGCGACCGGCTCACCGTGCACGAGGGCACCCAGAACATCGCCTGGCTGCGCAAGCACCTGGCGACCCGGTTCGGCGTGCCGGAGAGTGGCGTCCGGGTGCTGGCGCCGTACGTGGGCGGCGGGTTCGGCGGCAAGGCCATGGTGTGGGCGGGGACGCTGCTCGCCGTGCTGGCCGCGCGGGCCGTCGGCCGCCCCGTACGCCTCGCGCTCAGCCGCGCGGCCGTCTACCACACGGTCGGCGGGCGCACCCCCAGCACGCAGCGGGTCGCGCTCGGCGCGGACACCGGCGGGCGGCTGACCGCGATCGTGCACACCAGCGTCTCCAGGACCGGGCGGATCGGCGGCATGCCCGAGCCGATCACCGCCGCCACCCGCCACCTCTACGCCGCCCCGAACATCCACCTGCGTCAGCACGTCGTCGAGCTCGACCTGCTGGCGAACACCGCCATGCGCGCCCCCGGCGAGGCCATCGGCACCTTCGCCATCGAGTCCGCGATGGACGAGCTGGCCTGGGAGCTCGGCCTCGACCCCGTCGAGCTGCGGCTGCGCAACGAGCCCGACCGCAATCCGGTGGACGGCAAGCGGTTCTCGCGGAGGCTGCTGCGGGAGGCGTACGCGCTCGGCGCCGAACGCTTCGGCTGGCGCGACCGCGACCCGCGCGCCGGGGTCACGCGGGACGGGCGGTGGCTGGTCGGGATGGGCGTCGCGACGGCCTACCATCCGGCGATGGTGCTGCCCGCGAACGTGAGCGTCCGGCTCGGCGCGGACGGCCGGGTCGTGGTGCGCTGCGGGCTGCAGGAGATGGGCATGGGCGCGGCCACCGTCCAGGCCCAGATCGCCGCCGACGAGCTGGGCGTGCCCCTGGAGTCGGTACGGGTCGAGTACGGGGACTCCTCGCTCCCTGACGCGCCCGGCGCGGGCGGCTCGACGCAGACGGCCAGCGTCGCGGCCGGGGTCGTGGCCGCCTGCGCCAAGCTGAAGCGGACGGTGCGGCGGCTGGGCCGGGGCGCTCCAGGAACGTACGCGGAGATCCTGGCCCGTGCCGGCCGCGACCACGTCACCGCCGAGGTGAAGGCCAACATGCCCGTGTTCATGATCCGGACGCTGCTGGAGCGGCGGCGCCTGGTGAAGGCCGCCTGCGGGGTGCACTTCTGCGAGGTGCGGGTGGACCGGGACACCGGCGAGATCCGGGTGTCGCGGTGGCTCGGGGTGTTCGACGTGGGCCGGATCGTCAACGCCAAGACGGCCGCCAGCCAGCTCCGGGGCGGGATCGTCATGGGGCTCGGGATGGCGCTGTCGGAGGAGACGCTGGTCGATCCGCGTACCGGCCGGATCATGAACCCGAGCCTCGCCGACTACCACGTGCCCGTGCACGCCGACGTGCCGCACATCGACGTGCACTATCTGGACGAGCCGGACCCGACCATGCCGCTGGGGCTGGTGGGGATCGGGGAGGTCAGCATCGCGGGGGTGGCGGCGGCGGTCGCGAACGCGGTCCGCCACGCCACCGGGGTGCGCGTCCTCGACCTGCCGATCACCCTCGACAAGGTGTTGCCGCGCTGAGACCCGCCCGGCCGGCTCAGGCCGTCCTGCACCCGGCCTGCTCAGGCCGGGCGCAGGACGGCGAACAGGCCGCGCTCCCGTACGCCGTCCGGCAGGCTCCAGGCGCCGGCGACGTGCCCGATCGACTCCTCGGGCGCGTCGGCCGGCCCCAGCACCCGCTGCAGCCGCAGGACCGTGCCGTCCGCCGCCTTCAGCTCGGTGCCCTCGTCGTCGTTCCACACGGTCGAGAAACGAGGAAGGACGTCACCGCTGAAGGCGCGGCTGACGTCCTGGTCGACGGTGTCGCTGACGTTCTGGTCCTGAGCCTGCACCCGGCCCTCGATCAGGGCCGCGAACTGGGCGAGCAGGACCGGGTCGTGGCAGCCGTCGTACGCCCAGCGCCGCCCCAGCACGCCGTGTTCCATGGTGCCGACCAGGGCGTCCTCGGCTTCGTCCAGCGGGGCGCCGCGGTAGGTGAGCGGCACGAAATAGGCGACCGGACGCGTGCCCGAGGTGTCGGCGACGACCATGAACTCCATCCCGACCTCGCCCTGCGGGTCGTCCAGCCGGAATCCACCGGCCTTGACCAGGCTCGGCACGCCGTCGCCTCGATACCAGGGGCGGGTGGGCAGCCAGGCGGTGAGCAGTTCGAGTTTGGTGGGTTTGAGGGTGGTTTGGTGGATGACGGCCATGAACGGGGATTCTCGCATGATCGCCGATCCCGTCATGGCATCAGGGGCCCGTCCGGCATTCGGGGCGCTGTCGCCTCAGCGCCCTGTCCGACGCCGAGCGCGCTGTCACCCCGGGGCCCCGTCCGATGCCGAGTGCGCTGTCACCCCGGGGGCCCCGTCCGACGCCGAGTGCGCTGTCACCCCGGGGCCCCGTCCGATGCCGAGTGCGCTGTCACCCCGGGGGCCCCGTCCGACGCCGAGTGCGCTATCGCCCCGGGGTCCCGTCCGCCGCCATGATCGCGGCGGCGGCCAGGCCCGCCGCGCGGGCCGCCGTGGCCGCCGCTTCGCGCGGGCTCACCATGGCGACCGCGGTGGCCCCGTCGATCAGCACGAGAAGCTGCTCGGCCACCAGCCCGGGATCCGCCGCACCCGCTTTGGCGGCAAGCTCGCGCAGGTACGCGCGCAGCCGCTCCTTGTGCCGCCGCACCACCTCCCGTACGGCGTCGGACTCCACCCCGAGCTCCCCATAGGCGTTGACGAACCCGCACCCGCGAAAGTCGTCCTCCCCGAACCATCGCTCCAGCCACTCGAACACCGCCGTGACCGGGTCGGGCCGTCCGGCCACGTACCCGGTGAGCGAGGACATCCAGCGCTCGTCCCGCCGCTCCAGGTACGCCACCACCAGCGCCTCCTTCGAGGGATAGCACTGGTAGAGCCGCTTCAGCGACACGCCGGAGGCGGCCCGGACCTCGTCCATGCCGACGGCGCGCACGCCACGCCGGTAGAACAGGTCCGCAGCCGCGGTGAGAACGCGTTCCGCGTGTTCCATGACCGGGGCTCCTTGCCTTGGAGAACGAGCGTTCTCTACGATACGGGAGAACGCTCGTTCTCCGCTTGTCGTGTGCCAAGGAGGCCCCATGACCCGCCCGCCAGTCCCGCCGTTCACCGAGGAGACCGCCCGGATCAAGGTCCAGGCCGCCGAGGACGCCTGGAACACCCGCGACCCCGACCGCGTCGCGCTCGCGTACACGGAGGACTCCGTCTGGCGCAACCGCGACGAGTTCCTCCAGGGCCGCGACGAGATCAGGGCGTTCCTGCGCCGCAAATGGGACCGCGAGCTGGACTACGCGCTGCGCAAGGAGCTGTGGGCGGCGTCCGGCGACCGCATCGCCGTACGTTTCCAGTACGAGAGCCGCGACCCCTCCGGCCAGTGGTGGCGCAGCTACGGCAACGAGCAGTGGGAGTTCGACGAGAACGGGCTGATGCGGCGGCGCGAGGCCAGCATCAACGACGTACGCATCGAGGAGTCAGAACGCCGCATCCTCGGCCCCCGCCAGGACCCCGAGCCGCCGCTGCCGCTCGCGTGACGCGACCCCGGCCGCGACCCCGCCGCGACTCCGAGCTTCCGCTGCCGCTGCCCGCCGATCACCGCGCGGGCCGGACCGCCAGCAGCGACTTGCCCACCGTCGTCCGCGCGGCCAGCGCGCGATGCGCGTCGGCCGCCCGTTCAAGCGGATACACGGCGCCGACGGCCGGCCGCAACCGCCCCTCCGCACCCAGGCGCAGTGCCCGCTCCAGCCCTTCGCGGGCGACCTCCGGCGCGGGCGGGCCCTCCATGAGCGGGAAGAACAGCCGCACGCCCCGGCGCTCGGCCGCCTCCTGGTCGGGTGACGCGAAACCTTCGCCGGTCCCGTACGTGACGAACCGCCCGCCGTCCGCCACCGCCTCCCGGGCCGCCGTCGTGCCGAGGGCTCCGCCCGCCCCGTCGTACACGAGGGCCGCCCCGCCCCCGGTGATCTCCCGTACCCGCTCGGCCCACCCGGGCCGCGTGTAGTCGACGCCCGCCTCAGCCCCCAGCTCCTTCGCCAGCGCCAGCTTGTCGCCGCTCGACGCGGCCGCCACCACCCGCGCCCCCGCCTCGGCGGCGAGCTGCACCAGCAAAGACCCCGCCCCGCCGGCCGCCGCCGCCACCAGCACCCATTCCCCCTCCTGGGGCACGCCCAGGTCGGCCATGCCGAGCGCGGTCACGCCGTCGTGCACGAGGGCCGCCGCCGGCTCGTACGCCAGCCCGTCCGGAATCGCGACGATCTCCTCGATCCCGGCGACCACCCGCTCGGCGTACCCCGTGGACGTCCGCGCGACCACCCGCCGCCCGACCCACGCCGGATCCACGCCGTCGCCGACCTCCAGCACCTCACCCGCTCCGCCGCCGCCGGGCACGTACGGCAGCTCCCGCGGAAAGAACTCCTGCCCCCACCCGGCACGCAACAGCGTGTCCAGGAAGATCACATCCGCCACCGCCATCCCGACCACCACCTGCCCGGGACCGGGCTCCGGATCGGGCACCTCCACAGGAACCAGCACCTCCGGCCCACCGAACGAGGCCACCTGAATCGCACGCACGAGGACGACCGCCTTTCATCGCGGGAGAAACCGTCCTCGCCAGTCTTCAACCTCAACCAAAGTCGAGGTCAACCCGGCGCGCCCTGAGCCGCGGCGTCTTTCGGCAGGATGATGCCGGGAACCTCTCTCTCAGCCTGATCGTCCAAAGCTTTGGCAGCCGAGATGAGCGAAGGGCGCACCGGAAGTGACCTATGGCATGCGGCTTGAGCAGGCCATCGCGGATTTGGAGCGCTGCGGCGGGGTCGAGGTCGAACGCCGGCCTCCGGCTCCGGACCTGACACCACAGCGGCTCGAACTGCTGGCGGACCCGGATCAGGTGTGCGAACGCATCGCCGCCGAGTGGGGTGTGGGGCTGGCCGACGTTCTGCGGCCCTACCATTTCGCGGCCGACGCGTACCATGCGGCCTGGACCGCCACCGACGGAAGCGTGCACGGCGAGTTCTTCCTGCGCAACATCCACGACTGCCTGGTGGGCCGGCCGCACCCGGGGCTGAGGGACGTGAATCTGCTGCCCGGCGACCGTAGTGTCCTCGCGACACTGAAGATCTTCGACGAGGCGCCGTTCGCCGGTGAGGGCGCCGTGGCCGGCCTGCGCATGCCCCCGAAGGGGGGCGAACCCCAGATCTGGTTCTACGTCACGACCCGGACCATGCTGCACCGGTTGCATCTGGACTACGGCACATATCTGGAGACACTGCTGGTGACCAAAGGCGCCTTCGGCTGGCAGTACCTGTTCGCCGACGTCGACCTCAGCGCCCCACGCCACCACGACACCGCCGAGAACCTGACCGCGATGCTCGAGGTCTTTCCCCGATCCTTTCCCGGACACGATTACGAACCGCTGCGCGCACGCCTGCGGGAACGCCTGGGCTAGAGGGCGCTTCTTCTGCGTAGTAGATGGGGGAGCGGTGGCTTCCCGCCGTTTCAAGCCGAGACGACACCCGGTCCGGCTGGATCGCCGGGACCGCCTGGATCGCCGGGAACGCCTGGAGCCGTACCGGCCAGGCCGAGCAGCGGACGCAGCACCTCGCGCGCAGCGATCGCCGCCCCCCGCGCCCCCGCCATGTCCAGATCCGGCACCAGCGCGAACACCGCCGCCTCCCGCTGCTCGACCCGGAGCGCGGTGTACGCCCGCACCCGCCCCAGCAGCCAGTCCCGGAACCGCGCCCCGGCCGCCACGACACCCCCGCCCAGGAAGTACGCGTGCGGATCGGTGAAGTTGGCCGCCATCGTGAACAACATCCCCAGAGCCTTGGCCTGCTGCTCGAACACGCTCAACGCCAGCGGATCCTCACGCTCGGCGTACCCGCGCAAAGCCTTGGCCGCCACCCCTAACGGCTCGTTCGCGAGCGGATGACCCGGATACCGCCCGAGCCAGTACGGCAGCAGATTCTTCTCGATCCCCGTCAGCGAAGCCAGACTCTCGACATCACACACATTGCCGCAATTGCACTCCGGCAGCGCCTGCCCGTCCTCCAACACCCCACCAGGCGGAAGCGGAATGTGCCCAAGCTCCCCAGCCATCCCCGCCGCCCCCCGCACGACCTGCCCCGACTCGACCACCCCACCGCCGAGCCCCGTACCGACAATCGCCGACACCGACGACCGCCGCCCCGCCTCCTCCGCCCCGAAATAGGTGTGATGCGCATACAACGCCGCCGCATTGGCGTCATTGCTGTACACGACCGGCACCTGCAGCAAATCCTCCAGCGCCGTACGAATATCGAACCCGGCCCACTCCGGATGCAGAAAGTTCGTCGACCCACGCGACGAGATGACCCCGTACGCACTGGCCGGCCCCGGCGTATCCAACCCAACCCCCGCCACGGCCGCCCGCCGTACGTCCGCGACCTCCAGCACCCGCTCCAACGCCTCCGCCAACGCCCGCAACGCCGCCTTCGGCCCTTCCCGCACCCGACTCGGCGACTCGACCATCCCCGGAACGAGGAACCGACCCGCGTCATCGAGAACGGTGGCGTTGTTGGCGTTCCCCCCGTTATCGAGCCCAACGACGAACCACGACCCGGAGCCCACACCCACCCCTCCCCCCCAGCCGACCCTCCCCCCAGCATCGCCGCGCCCCGTCACACCAGCAAGAGCCCCTACCTGGCCCTCATCGCGCCTGTCCCAAAAGGATCCGATGAAAGGTGTCCAGGGCGCTCGTCGTGCTCGTCCAGGCCGTTTCGCGCACCGTTCCTCGTATCCTGTCGGTTCGCCGTACGAAGCCCTGACCGGCGACGTGACAGAGCTCGTACGCGATGCCCCGGCACTCACACGTATGCGCGATCACGCGAACGCGCGACGTACGGTTGCCAGGCACATACCAGCTCAGAACGAGATGCCCGGGCTTCGGTCGCTTATTATGCGGACCGTGGTAGTCGGCGAACTCGTTCCAACGGATCATCAGGTCCCCCCTCGAAGATCGCGACGAGGTTCTTGAGCGCGACCTCGACGCGCGCCAGCACCAACGGTTGTACGTGATCTCCACCCGCTGGCAGTCGGCAGCCATGCCTACCTAGCACGGCCTGAATCTCAGCGGCCAGCAGGGGCGTGAACCGCGGGTCTGTATTCAAACCCGATGAGCTCCGCTGGCAGGCGGTGTCAGACGAGATCCGACGTAGGATCACCGAAGGCGTCTACCAGCCTGGCATGCCCGTCCCGGGCGAGCCTTGACTGGCGGTCGAGTTGGGCGTGCCCAAGGGAAGCGGTGACCGCGTTATCGGGATCACGACATGGGGTTGTCGTGCTAATACTCGTCGGACGCAAGCTCCGGAATCCCGTCGCCGCGAATCGTGATGCGACTGATGCTAATAAGGGTATGGCCACGAATGACGTGGACTTCCACGTGGAGATCAGATGAAAGGTCGTCGATGGCCTTCAGCTCGAAGGTGGCCAATGCAACCTCTTTCTTTCGGACGTGATTGGGTGGCAGGTTTTGATTAGGCACGCTGATGCCAGACTCTGGTTTGTGAGGGCTGAGAACGAGGGTTGAGCGAGGTGATATCGCAGCGGCGGATCGTAGGTCGCGCGATCTCTCGGCCTGATGTACGACCGCAGATGCGTGCTGAGCTCGCCCTGCCCATCACGCGTTAAGGCTGGATTTTGCTCCGGCATTCGCGACGTGAAACATTGACGTGCGGTGACACGCGGACAAATGTTGCAGCTACGTCGAAGTCGTATTACGAACAGGATGTTTCGGGCCGTCAGCGATGTTGGCGCAGCCCGGATGTCCGTAGCTGACACTAGCGACCGTAGAGCCTTGTGGTCAATATGTCCGCCCTATAAAGATTGAACAGGACATTGGAGGGTAAATGGATTCGACTGGGGACTTGTGACGACATTTATGGCCACAGTCGTTTAAGTTGGACACCCTGTGCGTTTCGGGTGAGTAGGGTTGAAATGTCGTCCGCTGACCGCAAGAACGGCGGTCACTCCAGGTGTCATGCCACAGCGCCGCGCAGACGTAGCGAAGCTGCACTGGAGAGAGGGCCGGGGAGTGACACATAGAGGAATCGCGAGACTTGATCGTCAAGCAACATTTGACATAGATCGTCCTGTCAAAGGCAATGTGATTGGCGAGCTGCTCGGACCGCCTCTGCAACCAGTTCCGCAGACCGGATGGCTTCCTCGTGCTCCCAAACACGAACAACCGTCCATCCCGCTTCTCTAAGGAGCCGATCCGTCTCGGCGTCGCGTTCCCTGTTCCTGCGGACCTTCTCCGCCCAGTACTCCGCATTGGTGGCGGACTTCGTGTGGTGGTCAGGGCAGCCGTGCCAGAAACACCCGTCCATGAAGACGGCCACTTTGACCTTGGGGAAGACAAGGTCGGCGGTGCGTCGTACAGAGGGAAGAGGACGAACGGAGACACGGTAGCGAAGGCCCAGTGCGTGAACGGCACGCCTCAGAGCGAGTTCGGGCCGGGTGTCCTTGCCACGGTTGGACTGCATGCTCTTCCGGACACCCTCGCTGGAGGCGCGGGTCGGCCTCTCCACTCCCATGGCCTTACCGTACGAGATCCTCGTGGCCTTGGTTACGTTCTCCGGTTTTGGAACATCTCGTCCTCGTGGTAAGGCATCACCATGATGCGGCTGCGGACCGAGTGGCGGAGGTGATGGTGTGAGCGAGGAGATCATCCTGTCCGGGCGCTACCGGCTGGACAGCGAACTCGGCCGTGGCGCCATGGGCGTGGTATGGAGGGCATACGATCAGCGCCTGGACCGAGAGATCGCCGTAAAGGTCTTCCCTCATCATGTGGATCTCGACCAGCGAAGACTCGATCGTTTCCGCGCCGAGGCCAGGCTCTGCGGCCGGCTCCAACACCCGGGCATCGTCGTGGTCCATGACGCGGATGAGGACAACGGAAGGTTGTTCTTCGTGATGGAGCTCCTTGAGGGCACCGATCTGGCGAAGGTCATGTCCAAGTCCCCGAACGGCCTTCCGATTGATCGCGTCGTCAACATTGGAGCCCGTCTGGGCGAGGCTCTCGCCGCCGCACACGCCAAGAAGGTCATCCATCGTGACGTCAAGCCGGCCAACATCATGCTCCTTCCTCGTGACCGACCCAAGATCTGCGATTTCGGCATCGCCAGAGTCGTCGACGCGGGCCATGCCACCATGCAAGTGGGCACCCCTGCTTATGCGGCACCCGAGCAGAGCGACGGCGCACCGGACGAGCGCAGCGACCTCTATTCATTAGGATGCGTGCTCTATGAGATGGCCACCGGAGATCGGCCCTTCCACGGCAACACCTGGAGTCTTCTCTTCCAGCATGCCACCAAGAACCCGTTACCTCCTTCCAGCGTCCGAAGCGACATACCGTCGCCGTTGGAGGAGCTGATCCTGCAACTCCTGGCAAAAAAGCCGGAAGAACGTCCGCAGTCGGCCGCCGAGGTCGCTGCCAGATTACGTGCCATGCGTCTGCCTGCTCGCAAGAGCGGTGGCAGTCAACCCCACCAACTTCCGTCCGGTCGACTCCTGAAGGCCGGCACGTCGGAGCGCAAACATACTGACGTCGATGACGCCATGGCCAAGGCCATCGGTGCCGTTCTGCACCAAGCCCGAGTCGATGCAAAGGTCGCCGGATACGTGCGCACTCCCGAACTGACCCGGTTCGAAGTCAGGCTCGGCCCGACCACGTCCGAGGCCGAGATCCTCGGTTTGGCCGCTGAATTCGTCGAGGCCACGAACAACAGTGCCACGCGGTTGGCGCCCATGCGGCGATCGACCTCCTTCTTGCCCGATGCGGCCGCGATCGGCGTCGAAGTGCCTCACCGTGCCCCTGACCTGCCCAGCTTGGGCGATATCCTTCGTGAAGCTCCCGAAGGTGGCTCACTGCTTGCAGGTCTCGGTCGCAGCGAGGACGGGGTGCCCGTGTTCCTCAACTTTGACGAGACGCCACATGTCCTGATCGGCGGGAGCGGAGGACCATTCGATCCGCTTCGGACCATCACCGCGTCGTTCGCAATGCGACATCAACCGAAGCACCTTCGCATGGTGATTATCGGACGAAGGAGTCCCTTCATCCAACTCCCTCACGTTGTCGATCAGGCCCAAGGAAACCCGCTCGCCTGGGCTTTAGCCGAAATCGACTGCCGCTACGCCGATCTGACGTCGAGGCATTGCCGCACTACCGAGGAGTTCAACCGAGGAGTTCGCGAAGGTAGGTTTCCGGCCCCCATCGGTGCACTCGGTGACGCCACGATGGCGCATCCTGACGTGGTCGTGATCATCGACGAGTTGGCCGAGGTCGATGACGGTGAAGCGGTCAGGGAGCTGACAAGGGAAGGACGCGCGGTCGGGTTCCACGTCATCGCCCGTGCGGCCGAGCCAGTCGAGAACGTGCTCAACAGCCGGATCAAGGCGTACTTCCCCGCCCGATTGGCTCTTCCCATGAACACGGTCGAGGAGAGCTTGAATGTGCTGGACCGGATGGGAGCCGACATGCTGGGTTCGGGTAGCGCGTTGTTGCTCACCGGCGGAAGCAGCGAGCCGGACAAGGTGAGACTCGCTGCGATCTCGGACGAGGAAATCGCAGCAATCGTCAATCATTGGCGAGGTTGAGAAACGCGCTCGGTTCACCGTGCCAGGAGATGTGGAGACGTTCGCGGGCCCGGGTGGCGGCCACGAAAAGCAGACATCGCTCTCGCTGGACGTCGTTCGCATGAGTGGTGGCATCCTCGTCGAGCGGTGTGACCGCGTTCGCTGCCGGCAACTGGTTCGCGCCCACGCCGATCACCGCGACGCAACGAAATTCCAGCCCTTTCATCCGATGCATGGTCGTGACCCGGACGTGGCCGTCAAGCCCGTCACGCTCTCGCGAGAGGTAGGACGCGTCGATGCCGGCACGGACCAAGGCGTCTGTGGCCGACTGGCCCATCGTCTCGGATCGAGCCGCTACTCCGATCTCCTCTGGATCCACTCCGGCGGCAAGCCAGCCTCGTAGGATCTCGACCAGATGAGCCAACTCGGCGTTCTTGGTGGGGGCACCGTAAAGGTCGGGCCTGGCGCCGTGGACTTCGGAGCGGCATCCGATCAGGCTGCTCGGCCTCCCATCGAGATCATCGATCTTTTCGCCGGCCAGCATGGCGCAGCTCCAGGTGAGGATCTCCTCGGTAGTCCTGTAGTTGATCCTCAGCCTGGTCGAACGACCGGCGAGCCGAATACCCATCGAATTGAGGGATACGCGATTGTCGTAGATTCGCTGGTGGGTGTCACTGGCGATGAACAGGTCGTTCGGGCCCTCGGCGACCGCGGCACGAAGGACCCGCCAACGCACCGGGTGCAGGTCCTGCGCCTCGTCGACGATCACATGGTCATATGGTCGGGTGTTCAGGTCACGCAGTACGCGCACCGCTTCGACACAGATCGACTCGAAGGTCCGGTAATTGCGGTCGGCCAACTCCTGCTGGAACTCGTCGACGGCCCGCCAGACCTGGGCGCGCTGAAGAGGTCCCAGCCGTCGTCCGCGACCTGTTCGACGTGCCTGTAGATAGCCGTCGGCGGACGTGATCGCTTGCGCGAGGATGACCTGACGCCACTCCTCACGCAGAAATGCCTCGCTGAGGTCGAGACCTCGACGCCGGACAATCCGTCGCCAGATGTCCTTCTCCTCCTCCTCGCGGACAAGGGTGGCCTTCCCCACGTGCTCGTCGACCAGCCGTCGAGCCACCTGATCGACGGTCAGTACGTCGATGCGGCCCAGTACTTCGTCGTCCGTCTCCAACAGCCGCAATGATTCGGCCAGCGAACGGGCCAGCGTCGCGGTGAAGGTGGTCAGCAGCACCCTGCCGCCCTGCCGGGCCAGGTGCCGGGCACGGTGAATCGCGACCACGGTCTTGCCGGTGCCGGGTCCACCGGTCACCTGCGCCGTCCCCGTATACGATCCGTACGCCGCCTCCCGCTGCAATGGATGCAGGTAGACCCGCCACCTGGCGAACGGCTTGGCGAACAGGTCCAGCAGTTCTTCCGGCCCTTCCACGAGGGCCACCTTGTGCGACATCCGCTGAGTGGCGGCGATCAGATCGTCGGGATCGATCTCTTCTGGCGCGGCGGACGTGCCGACCACGTCGTTCCAGACCTCCTCGGGAGACATGCCCGCGGCGAGTCCGAGGAGAACGTCGTACTGGATCTGCGGCAGCTTGCCGTCCAAGGCTTCGAGCATGGCCACGTCGGTGAGCATCCGAGTGAACCTGAGCATCTGTTCGTCGATGCCCAGCCGGATCAGGTCCGCATCGGAGACGTGTTCGAGGATCGGGCGCACGGTCTTGGACGAGGTCCGGGTCATTCCCTCGATCGTGTCGTCGATGATCGCATCATCACGGATCTCCATGCATCCGGTGACCATGTTCACCGACACTCGGCGATGCCGTACCCAGGCGTACGCCTCGTCGTGGGTGTCCACCCGGAGCAACGTGAAGGTGTCACCCGTCTGCGGTACCAGCACGATTCCGCGATATTTGCGGTCGATTCGAATGCTCTTGAAGCGCTCATCTCGGATGTCGCTGAGCTTTTCCAGGTGCGCGCCGGCGTGCGAGGTCTGTTCGAACTTGGTGATCGTCTGGACGACCTTCTGCTGGACGGGGCGCTCCAGCCGAATGAGGTCCTGCAGGAAGTCCTGGTGGATGCCAAGCCGCGGCACGCGCCCTCCTCATCGAATCAGCGCCCCGGCCGAGTATCAGATCGGCCGGGGAATCACGCTACTTAGTCACCTTTGTAGAAGAAACCGGTCGTCGGATCGTCCGGGGCTCCGATCAACATGGCCCGGTCGAGGAAGACGTTGTTGGTCTCACAACTGGTCTCGGGAAGCAGAACGCAGGCGTAGCAGGCCGCCAGGTTCAGGCTGTCGATGCCGCTGGCCTCCGACTCCATGCACGGCGGGTCCTGCGAACACCACTCGACGCGGGCCAGCGCCGATTCGAGAGTCTCATAGAGTTTGCGGTGCTCGCCCTGGGCGACGACACCTCCGAGGGAGCCGGCCGAGTCACTGGTCGCGGTGTAGATCAGCACTCCGGCCATGTCGTGGTCAACGTAGAGTCGCTCGCGCAACGCTGCCGCCGGATAACCGCAGTCGAGGCTCCACTCGTTGATCAGAACGTGTGCGAGCGTGTGAAGAAGCAAGTATCGCGGGGTCACCGGAGATTTGATCTCACCAGGTGCCTGCATGCCTCCGGACTGTGCCGCACGTTCGCGAAGGAGCTCCGTGTGATTGAGCCAGATCTGGTGTGCACGCGCAACCGGGCCGGGCCGCTGCTCCCACTCGCGTACGAGTTGTTCGTCGACGACGAGGAACACGCCTTCGCCGCTGACCTCGATCGCCGGCAGCCAGTCCACCGAACTCTTGGCCATGGCGGCGCGACGGGTGTCACCACCGGCGGCGTCCGGCATGGTGACCCGAGTGAAGGACTCCATCGCCCGCACCTCGCGCAGCCGTTTGACCAACATGGAACGCCTGATCCCGTACGGCAGGGCGCTCCCGTCGCCGGAAGCCTGGACGCACTCGAAGTTCTCGTCTCTCGCGACGATCCTGGTGCCGTCGTAGAGCTGGTGGTACTCCTCACGCCTCAGAGCGTTGGCCGACTCGAACATGAAGGCCGTCTCGTCGGAGTCCGGTGGGGCGCTCGTCTCCAGTTCGTGACGCCTATGCACAGCGGCGAGGACCTCCTCCGCCGTGAACCGACCGTCGTTCATCAGGTCGGTCTTCTCGATCACCTTCAGGATGACCGAGTCTGGCGTGTCGTTCTCCAACAAGACGCGCAGCGGCTCATAGTGCGGGTTGAGCCGTTGCTGCAGCGACTGCGACCACGGGGGGATGGACAACGCTGACCGCGTGATCGCGAACCAGGCCGCCGAAGCTCCTCGCTGCAGCGTACGAGGCGTTGCGTTGCACTCGGGCTCGCTGGCGTCCCGCCCGAGCCATGGCCTCCGCCCCTTGCACTTGATGCCCAGGTCGGGCATCGCACCCTTGCCGAAGGCGCCCTCCAGAGAGGCCGGCGGTATACCGCATGAGCACTTGATCACGACTGAGCGCAGCGAGGCCGTCTGGCCGCTGCTCTCCAGGGTCAGCTCGTGATTGACCTTCTCGCTCAGGTCACGGTTGGTTGCGGTCTTCTTGTGAACCCACTCGAAATAGGGAAAGTCGTCTATGTGCCCGTTCTCGCACGCGATCACGAAGCGTGACGGTGTGAGCGGCTTGTCGCACGAGCCGCAGACGCTCTTCCCCTGAGGCGAGCCGAACCGCTTGAACTCCTGGAGCTTCTTGCAGACGCCGCAGGAGTACACCTCAGGGAAGAGCCGAACCCTGATGCCATCGCCAGAGGACGGCTTGTCCGCCGGCGGGAGTTGGAATTTGGCCACCCGGAGCCAGTGCTGCAGGCGTGGCTCGTAGATGACGTCCGTCGGCCATACTCGCCAGCTGTCCAGCCCGCTCACTATGTACGACTGATCCTCGATGGCGATCAACGACCCCACGCCGTATGTCGTGATGGTCTGAGCCCGTCGTACGGCGCCCAATGCTGTACGAGTGACCTCGTCGTTCCGGCCCGCCTGACGAGTCCGTCCGCTACGCAGTGCCATCTCTCATCGCTCCAGGTAAAGATCGGACTCGGCGTCGACGTCACGAAGGCTCCACAGGGTGGGGAATGCTCGCGTGAGATCGGTATCGGTGAAGGTGCAGAGGAGCGCCTCGTCGGCGTCGCGCGTCTCGCTCCGCTTGAATCGCGGCTTGGCCTCATAGACCAGGGCCGGATTGTCGTCCGCCAGGTCCGTCCAGCGGGCGATGATGTCGTTGAGATCCTTCTCGACGCCGGCCGCTTCCTTTTCGTCGACCACACCGGCCCTGAACAGAATGAGATCCTTCAGCTCTTCGATACGGCTCTCGTGCTTCCGTATACTTCCCGCCGCCCCGTTGAGCCTGAGCTCCGGATGAATGAGCCGGGCCAGGCCCACCAGCACGGCGTGAAGGGCGCGGTCACGGGCGCGGGGTGAGAAGGGCGTGACGCTGGTCGACTCGACCTGCCGGTAGAGCGCGGAGTGGTAGGGCACGAAACTCTCGTAATGGGAGCGGTCCCGTGATCGGTTGGCGTTGTAGAGCACGACGACCAGACCAGGGTGCTGACGACCGACGCGGCTGCTCGACTGGATGTACTCGGCAGTGGTCTGCGGCTGTCCCATGATCGCCATCAGACCGAGGCGGTCGACGTCCACGCCCACTGAGATCATGTTGGTGGCGAGGACCGTGTCGAAGACGCTCTCGTCCGGAAGTATGCGTTCCAGATCCTTGAGCCGTTTGGGGATGTCGCTGGACTTCACACGGCTGGTCAGCTCGGTGAGTCGATCCGCCTGACGCAGCTCGGCGCCGTGCTGCTCCGCCAAGAGCTTGAGCCGGTCCTGGACGTCGTCCAGAACCTGAAGCTCGGCGGCGGCCAGGAGCCGGAGGCTGTTGAAGTAACCGACCAGCGTCCAATAGGCGTCCCGTACCGAGTCCGATCCGTCGATATGGGCGGCATGGTGGAGCAACGCCGCATACGCGCGCACCAACAGGGTGGCCTGACTGGTATTGGGCGCGAGCAGACCCACATAGAGGCGCGACGCCTTGTCCTCCGCCGGCGTCTCCACCGCGAACCACGAGTCGCGCGCGTCCAGGCCGGCGGGCGGGAACTGCGCGACGTCTCGGTTGAACAAGTGTTTAACCTGGCTCTTGGCCCGGCGGATGGTGGCGGTGGAGGCGATCACCTTCGGCTGATCGGCGGCATAGTCGATCGCGGTCTCATAGAGGCCCGTCAGGCTGCCCAAAGGGCCGGAAATCAGGTGAAGCTCGTCCTGCACGATCAGCTCCGGAGGAGCTGTACCTTCTCGATCCCTGTTGAAGAGCGCCGCGACCTCGGTACGCCAGGTGATCTGCGCGAATTTGTCCACAGTCGCGATGATCAGAGTGGGTCTGACCGCGTAGATCTTCTCGTCAACGACGTGAACAGGCAGCTCTCCACGGAACTCGCAGTCCCCATCGGCACAGAAGATGCGCATTCTGGAGCTGGCGACGTCCACCTCGTATTCGTCCGGACCCATCGCCGTGCCGCACCACGGACAGAAGCGAAGCTGGACGGGATTCTCCTGGTGCAGCTCGGCGCCGTCCTTGAGCTTCTTCAGGCTGGCGGCTGCGTCCTTGAGCTTGTTGGGAGTGGCGGCGGCGCCCACCCACATGCCGATGGAGATCGTCTCTTCGCCCAGTTCCATCGGCCTTCGGCGGCGGATGATCTCCATAGCGCAGATCAGCGTGGCCGCGCGTTCGAACTGCTGAAGGGTGAGCAGGCGGAGGGTGTACCGCATGATGGCGGTCACGCCCCCGCCGGCCTCGCCGTTGCGGAGTCGGCGCAGGAAGACGGTGAAAGCGATGATGCCCAGGTAAGCCTCGGTCTTACCACCACCGGTGGGGAACCAGAGCAGGTCGGCGATGCCCCGGTCGTCGTGCTCGGGATCGACGATGCCGTCCAAGGAGAGCAACAAGAAAGCGATCTGGAACGGCCGCCAAATGCCCATCTCCAGATCCGGCTCGCCGTGCTTGCGGCCCTTGATCCAGCTCGTCCTGGCTCTCTGGACGGCCATGGCCTCGTTGGCGTATCGGAAGGCGGTCATGACCTGTGGCTCACGTCTGAGCGTTTCGATGCCCGAGTCCATGCGATCGCAGGCCGACTCGCACTGCCGAATCTGTTCCCTGGCCGCCTCGGCGTACTCCGTGTCGCCGAGCAGTCGCGACTCCTCGGCTCGCTCTGCGATCCAGGCGCGATAGCCGTTCACCAGGCCACGTAGGCCGAGCAGGATGTCCTCATCCGGCTTGCGCGCCAAATCGATCATACGGAGAGCCGAGCTGTCGATCTCCGGATTGGAGTCGGTGAGCAGTACCTCCTTGGTGGGTACGAACTCGCTCCAGATGGCGGCCACGGCCGCCGGAGAGCCCTTGAGCAGCGTCTCGGCACGAGGCGCTGGCGGTGACCAATCCCAGTTCGCCGCGCACCCGTGTCCTACGGCGAAGTTCGGAGCATAGCGGTACAGCAGCCGATTGATCTTGATCTCCGCTTCGTCCGCCCCGACGGGTACGGGTCGTTCCACGAAGGGCTTGGTGCCCTCGACACCGGTGACGTGAATCCGAGGTTGGAACAAACAATGGGCGTCCCGGATATCGAACTTCCCGACCTCCTGCACGTTGAGCAGCGCGACGGTGACGGAGACGGCGCCGTCCTTGGGCGGACGCACTCGCACGCGGAGTTCGATGCCGGGTACGAGGGTCTTCGAATGGTTTCCGGCAGTGTTCAGGTCGATCGAAACCGGTGCGAGGTCCAACTCGCGACGCCGCCAACGCAACTCCTGCTCCTCGACGCTGCGACGCTCGGCACGCTGAGCCTTGATTGGTCGTCCGTTAGGATCGACCGGATCGTAGACGGCGGCGGTCACCGCGATCGTGATGGTCGGGGAGATAGTGGGATCCACCCCGAAGGTCAGCCCCATGGAGGACGGCGCCTGATCGTTTGCCCGTGAGACTCCGGTGTCGGGGACGTCGTCTTTGACGCGCGTCTCCGGAGAGAGATCGACGTCGCGTTCCCCAACCTCCTCGATCACCTTGGCGATGTCGCGCCGTTCCGGATAGAGAACGCCGGCCGCATATGACGTGACCGGTGAGTCTGTGAGGATCTCGTCTGCTCCTCCCACCGGGCCAATCATGTCGAGGTGCAGCCGTTCGACCAGTTCCGTCCGGAAGGCATAGTGCTCACTGTGCTTGGACATCGGCTTCCTTCTTGTCCCAAGTGAAGGTGGACAGTCCCACCAATCGCGGTGCGAGCCAGACACCGAGCTGGTTGAGCCCGGCGCGGATGCCGGCGGCCTCATTCCCGGCGACGGTCTCCACGGCGTCGATGTGGACGCCGGAGATGCGAGCCGGGAAGAACCGCGGTACGAACTTCGAACTCTGTTTGAGGAACTTGAAGAGATCGCTTCTGAATTTCTCGGATGCCGTTCCGATCGGCCGTCCGTCGTGCCTGATCAGGTATGGCGGGCTCTCCAGCATGCCGACCGGCTCTGGATGGAGGCGTTCCAGTTCGACTTCGTCACCGGGTTGTACGGTCGTCGCCAGATAGTGCTGCACGTCGGCGGCCGAGGCGTCGAAGTCCACCGTGCCGGCCGGATACTCGGTGAGAACGTCGCCGCCCTTTAGCTCCAGGCCGTCGCGCCGCCAATATTGGAAGTGATAACGCCCCCATCGACCGGTGCCGTCGTCGGTACGAATGGCGCGTGTCTCTAGCTCCGAGATCCGATACAGCTCATCACGGGGCCTGGTCATAGCCACATAGAGAAGTCGAGCCTCCTCAGCCGGATTTTGATCGGCCTTCCTGCGCTTGTTGGAGTCGGCGACCCGCAACGGTCCGGGATCCACTACCAGTACCCGATCGAACTCCAACCCCTTGGCCCGGTGGAAGGAGGAGACCACGAGTCGCGCGGGCGGTTGAGCGGTGAGTTCATCCGGCAGACGACCGGTGGCCAGAGCCGAGCGCAGGCGAGCCAGATCCAGGAAACGATCCGAGCCACGTCCGGAACCCGTTCGCTGCAGTAGGCGCCACAGGGAATCCGGTTCCGAGCCGTCGGGAAGTGGCAGGTCGCTGATCAGCTCGTCGAAGCTCTTCCGACTGAGCGACGAGGCATCACAGCGGGCCATGAGGAGACCCAGCCACGCCGGCGCGACGCGGTCTTGTGCCGATCGCTGAAGCCGATGCGGGACGCCAAAAGCGTGAAGTCGCTCGGATACCACCAGCGCCTGGCCGTTGTACCGACAGAGAATTGCGGTGGTGCCAGCGTAGCCGGTAAGCGCGTCGGCGGCGAAGGCATCGAAATCACCGAAGTCCGTGACCTCGGCGAGAACGTGCCGCAGCTCGATGTAATGCGCCTCCCCGTTGACGTCGCCCGACTCTGCCAGTGTCCGAAGCCGCGGCCCGAAGTGGCAGGCAACCTGAGCGTCACGGGTACGGGCTCGGAAGTTCTCGGTCAGGCTCAGTTCGGTCAGTTCCTCGCCGAAGGTGATACGGAGCCAGTCGAAGAACCTGTTGGTCTCCCCTTTGCGGTCCTCCGGGTTCTCGATGGTGAAACCGTAGATCGACTGCGCCGGGTCACCCACCACCGTGAACCCGCAGTCGTATCGTTCCAACAGTGTCTCCACCAGGTCCCGACGCACCCCGACCAGGTCCTGGACCTCGTCGATGACGACATGGCGTAGGTCGTCTTCATACAGTTCATCGGCCAGGCCTTTCTCGATGACCTCCTGCGCGCCCTTGATCCGGGCATCAAAGGACTTATCGAGCCAGCCGCCCTGAGCGTCCACCTGCCTGAGCAGGTCGAGCGCCCAGGAGTCGAAGGTCTGGGCCCGCACGTTGCGGGCGGCCTCGCCGTACCGGGAGAGGCGGTTCTTGAGCTCACGGACGGCGGCTCGGGAGAAGGTGAGCACCAGGATCTCTCCGGCGCTCACGTCCTCCTCGACGACAAGCCGGTCGAGCCGACGAACGAGAGTGTGGGTCTTGCCCGCTCCTGCTTGTGCGGTCACCAGGGTCAGGGCGTCAGCGGGCTGCTCGACGACAGCCCGCTGCTCGGCCGTGAGCGTAGGAGCGCCGCTATAGGCATCGCTCACTTCTTGCTCCAGAGATATTCGAACTGGGTGAAGGCCAACTGGCGGTCGTAGTTGATGATGTTGTCGGCCACGTCGAGGATCAGACAGGTCTCCTTGCCGCCGTTCTTCGGACCACGGAGACCACGACCGATCATCTGCTGGTAGACGTTCGGGCTGTAGGTGGGTCGAGCCACGATGACCACCTCGGTCGCCGGTGCGTCAAACCCTTGGGCGAGGACGCCGTAGTTGGTCAGCACGCGGATCTGCTTGCGTCGGAACCGCTCGATCAGGGTGCGGCGCTCGGCGTCCGGCGTGCCGGAATCGATTGCCGCGGATTTGATGCCGAGACCATTGAGCTTGGCGGCCATGAGCGTGGCATGGTTGACGGAGGCCGCGAAGAGCAGGATGGGAGCGTCTTCCGGCAGCGCTTGAATCTCCCTGATGAGGGTCTGGTTACGGGCGATGTCGCGCCCGAGCTTCTCCTCCACGGTTGCTGGAAGCCTTGCGCCGTCGAAGGCGGTCGCCTGCCGGAGGTCCTCCTCTGAGAGAGTGAGCGTCGTTCCCTCAAGAGCCCGGTGATCCACCTTCGCGAGCACGCCCAGCTCCTGGAGCTCGGAATAGGGGTCTCCACTGGCGAAGATGCCTTCGTCGAGACGGTTCCGTCCATAGCGTTCGACCAGGCGGCCGGTCTCCGTCTCGTTGAAACCGCGGAACGGTGTGGCGGTCAGCCCCAGCAGGGGGCGGGATGTCTCTCGGAACGTCAGGCCCAGCGACGACAGGATGCGGGTGTAGCGAGGCGTGATCGAGGTGTGCGCCTCGTCCACGATCACCAGTGCCGGATTACGAAGCCAGGCGTACTCGGTCTTGTCCAGGCAGACTTCGAGCTTGGCGTCGGTGGCGACGACCAGCTGAGCCGTCTCTCCGCTGGGAGCGGCTTCGCGCGTGGACCAGAGCCGGTTGATGATGAGCTCCTCTTCCGGGCCGACCTTCGACCAGACGAACGCCCAACTCTGAACCGCCTGCTCGCACAGTTCCTCGCTCTGCGCGATCCAGAGGACCGGGCGGCCGCCCAGTCCTCGCTCCTTGATCACGCGGATGACGGCCTCCGCCGCCACCCGTGTCTTGCCGGCACCGGTCGGCAGGCACAACATCGCGCGTGGCGCGTCGTACTTGGTCAGCAGCTCGACGGCCTTCTGCGCCAATCTCTCCTGGTAGTCGTGGAGTCGGGGAAATGCGGTAGGCCCGGAGACCTTTAGCAGCGGTGGCAGCGTCTCTCCCTTGGTTCCCGCGTACTCACCAGGGAACCCGAGGTCGTTGACGACGCGCACCGAGGCGGCATCTCCTCGAAAGGTCGCTGCCAACTGGGGGAACTCCGCCACGATGTCCCGTCGATAGACGCGGAGGACTTCTGTGCCATAGGCGTTGTGCGCCAGGTCGGCCATGCGGCGTGCGTCTTGGGCCGTGCCCTTCTCCGCCTCGTCGCTCTCCAGCAGGCCCTCTGGAAGTCCCTTTCTCAACGCTTCCACGCCGACGAGCAGCAGGAGCTTCTCGGACAAGCTCTCGGTACTGCGAATTCGCTGGATACGCTCGTTGTTACGTTCCCGCTCGCGTCGCTCAAGGATGTTCTTGCAGTGCGCTCGCCCGAGGGAGAGTTTCAGAACGCGGTCCACCGACTCGAGCACTTGAAGATCGTCTGCTGGCATCCTGATGAGAACCTTGTGCTCCTCCGACAGCACGGCCACGGAGATCGAACGAGTCCGCATACCATTGGGAGCCCGGATGATCTCTTCTAGTTCACCGCATCGAACAGTCGACCATCCCTCCACTTGAGCTCGGCGAAGCATCTTCAGGGGCGGGAACTCCTCCAACAGGAGGACACCTTCCGCCTGACCCGCGTGTCTGATCTCCTTCTGGATCGCGTCGGAGGGTGCGAGCATGCCCCACGCCTCCCGCATCGTCTCCGCGAGAGATTCGGTCGGCACCAGCAGTGCCGGCACCTTCTCACGTACAAGTGCGTCGTATTCGGACCGCACCGCGGTCACCGCGATGTGCTGGTCCTCGATGTCGCTGCGCCACTCGTCGCCCACTCGGCAGCGGGTCATGGCACCCTCGGGAAAGTCCACTCCCACCTCGAACATCAGGGCGTAGACCTTGCCGGGGAAGTCGTCGTCGATGGAAGAGGACGTCTCATCGACGAGTTCATCCCATACCGATCGCGGCAGGTCGCCCAGTGTCTGCGGCAGAGACAGCATCGCGGCGACGCCGGCAGAGACATCGGCCACCGGCAGAACGGCCCTGTGGGCGCTCAGCTCGGCGCCGACGCAGCGCCTGACCTCCCGCAATCCTCGCGAAGTCTGCAGGTAGCCGTACTTTCGTCCTAGCCATCGAATCGGTGAGGCGATCGGCCGGCGGCTGGCGACACCTCTGTTACCGGCCTGCATGACCCAGCTCGTCACCGCCCCGCCCGCCGGAATGGCCTTGAGGAAGGCTGCCCGTCCCTCGTGGGAGAGCAGAGGGAACAGGTGCAGTGGCCCTGGGGGACGAGTCCCTTCAAAGATCATCTTTGCCAGGGTGGGGCGGGCTTCAGTCGGTGGCAGCTTGGTCACGTACTGCTTCCAGTGCGCCGTCTTGTACTCCTCGAACCATTCCTCGCCTTCAGGATCTGCATGGGCGACCGGGCTGTCGAGGAGACCCAGGTCGGGCAGGAAGGCTCGGTCGTCCCGGTGGAAGTTCATGTCCACAGTGACGCGTTGGTCCCGTGAACCATCGGCCGGAACCACGCGCCCGGGAAGCAGGCAATCGCGAATGCGTCGGAATTCGCCGGCCAGCGTCCTGACCTTGAGTTCTCTCGCGGTATCGATGCCGGAACCGTCGAAGGCGGCACGGACACCTGCAGGACCCGCCAGCCGCGCCAGTTCCCAGAAGGCGACCCAGTCACGGTTCTTGTAGCCGGAGAAGCCGCGCTCCACTACGGATGCGAATCGACCCACGTGATCGGCTTCATGGATGCCAAGTGTGTCCAGTGCCCTGGCTATGACGTCGTTGCCAGCATAGACACGCTCGTCCACGTAGAGGGTGTTGTCGGCGAGACCGTCGGCAGCGGAGCGTCGAAAGATCTGGGTCGAGGGAGCGACCAGGCCGAGTGTCTCCGTCAGCACGATCCTCGCCCTCAAGGCATCCTCCATCTGAGGATGTCTGTGCAGCTTCATGTCTGCGGCGATGAGCACCGCCCGTGACGACGCTTCGGGGGAGCCATCGGAGACGAGAGCCTCCAGCCACTCCTTCGCCGTGGCCACGGCGGCCGTGCTCTCTGACAAAATCCGATTGACGCTTTCCCGGCGGTGCCTGTTCTTGGCCGACTCCACTGAATGATGGATCCAGTTCATGGGCCGACCGGGATGATCACCCCACCACTGAAGCCATTCCGGGCGCAGGTCGGCCGGGTGGACGTGGACCTCGGCGGGTGTGCCGAAGCGCCCGTTCTGATCTGGAAAGACGCGCCTACTAGGAGAGATCTTCCAGATTCTCGCCACCAACTGTTCTGCCGCCCATTGTGGCTCCTCACGCCCTCGGGCCGGCACAAAGTCGAGATATGCTCCCGGGTCGTCCGGCTGAGCAAGCGACGGGAGAGACGAAACCACCAGATCCGCGACTTCGTTGATCAGCTCGTCGTTGAACTGGTTGTTGGCGTAGAGGTTCTGCCGGTCCTCGCTGGTCTTCCAGGGAGCGTTGACTATCCCACGAAGAGTTGTCGTGTAGTTGGTCGGGAAGTAGGCCCAGAACCGCCCACGCCCTTGTGACCGACCTTCCGTATCCGGAACCGCCCACGCAATGTCGATCTCGGGACGGTCGTGAAGCTCGCCGGCCTCTTCGAGGGCCCGGGCCGAGGGCTGATAAGTACGAGTGAAGACCCGCCACCGAGCGCTCTCCTCCCGCTCACCCGCGCCCGCGACTCGACGGACCTTCTGCAGAATGCGACGGTCACCGTTGACTTGCTGGAAAATCTGTCGCTTGGAGCTCTGTCCGGACAGCCGCTTCTCCAGCGTGACCGTTCCAACATGGGGTGAGAACAGGGAGAACTCGGCCGGGAAATCGTCGATGTCCTTAGCCAACCGAGGCACAGCCGCAGGCTTCAACGGCAACCGTACGACGGTCGTGGCCCACGAGAGGAGGTCCTTGAGGATGGGGTCGGCGGCAGCAGCGCGGTCGCGGTCGAGCGGACGGGCCATCCGGAGGACAGGTGTCTCCGCGGCTGCAGGCTGGACCCGCTTGATCTCAAGCTCGGCCCACTCCCTGTCAAAGCCAAAGCTCTTGTCGTCCTCGACGCTGAAGAACTCCGGGACGTCCGTGACGCTCAAGACGGACTTCACCCCGACACCGAACCGGCCGATCTGGCCGCCTCGCTTACGCGAAACGCCCATACGCAGAATGGTGTCCGCGCCCTCGGGCGTCATAGGGGTTCCCTGGTTCGCGCAATACAGATGAGTGTCTGTGAGAACCACGGCGATCTCGCCGCCCGGATCGTTTCTTAGCTCGTCCGCACCGTTCTGGACGAGTTCGTAGACTTGGCGGTCGCCGTAACCGCCCTCTTTGATACGGCGTTCACCGTTCGCGTGTTCTTGAATGAGGCCTGGATCGATCTTGTAGGTCTCGAGAACACGTGCGGTCTGCTTGAGTACGATCTCGATGACCGAAGGGTTTCCGCTGCTCACGACAATGGTCTCCCGACATTGGAGCGTCTACGGAGGGAATGGTTGAGAACGAGAGCCCAACCGGTTCAAGCATGCCGACGAGCACGTCGTAGCGGTTTGAGGCCGCCCCCAACTGGGCACGCGTGAATACGGCCGAACGCCGTTGTGGAGAGGAAAAGGGGATGGTGAACACATGGTATGAGCGCAGCGCTCCGGGCGGCCTTTGTGGGACTGGCCGGAGAGTGAATGAATTTTTGCATAAGGGGCGCAGTTCGCGCAAGTGCCTCAAATTTCAGGCATACAGGAGCGAAATGTGACATATGTGGATATGGTCGTACATTCGCGGCGGAATCCGGGGAGGCGTCGGTGTCGCCCTATAGGGGAACATCGACAAGGTGGTGTCAAGTGACGTTAAACGGTAGCCTGGGGTGTCAAACGACCTCGTTCTACCTGGAGAAACCCTGTGACGACGCAGGACGGCGATGGGATCATCCGCGACCCCGAGGCGTTCGGAGTGTGGCTAGGTAGGCAACTGCGCCGTAAGGGCATGAGTCAATCTGACCTGGCCGCCGCGTTGGACGTGACGCGCGCCGCAGTGTCGGCATGGATCACCGGCCGCGCCACCCCCCGTATCGACAAGATCCAGACGATAGAAGAGATCCTGGATTTGGCGGCGGGTGCCTCGGTCACCCGCGATGAGACCCCGGAATCGAGCGGTTACGTCGGTTGGCATCACCGCCTGGCGCACTCTGACGGTGGGCGGGAACTGGGCAACGCGGCGGCCTTCGCCTTTGACTCCTCATTGGCGATCACGGCGCGGGAAGCGACGCAGAACAGTCTGGACGAGCGCTGGGACCGGACGCGTCCGGTCCGGATGCGGTTCACTCTTCACGAGATTACGGGAGAGCGCCTGCGTCGACTGCAGGAGGCCATCCACTGGGACGATCTCGCTCCCCATATCGAGGCGGCCGGCGACCCGAAGCAGAAGGTCGGTCGCATGTTGGCTGACGGCCTCCGCGAACTTCGCGAGACCGGCAAGCTGCTCCTGCTGCGCATCGACGACTACAACGCCAATGGCCTGACCGGCCCGGACTACGCGGACGGGCGGTTCGCCGCAGTTGTTCGAAGACAGCTCGACAGCCACAAGATGGGCACCGCCGGCGGCTCGTTCGGGCTGGGCAAGGCCACCATTTGGGGGGCCAGCCGTTTCGGTCTGGTGATCATGAACAGCACGTTGTCCGAGCCCTTTGAGGACCTGCGCGAACGCCGCATGATCGGTCGAATCGACCTACCCTGGCATGAGCTGAACGGCGTCGAGTACGCCGGGCCGGCATGGCTCGGTAGCCGGGATCCCATGCGAGAGGCCGCCCGCTCCTGGTGGGCAGGCGAGCGCACGGTGGAGGAGCTGTATCTCACGCGGGGCAGCGCCGATCCCGGTACGAGCTTCCTGATCGTCGGCGCACACGATCCATCCGGTGAAGCGACGACTCTCGAGGAGATGCACGCGGTCCTTGTCCGCGGCTTGGCCTCGGACTTCTGGGCTTCCATGGTGGCGGGCAGGGGACAGGCGCCCATGCTGGAAGCCTCGGTCGAGGCATTGTCCGATGGCCAGGTAGTGGTTGCGGAAGAGCGGGTGGACCCCTATCGCCATGAGCCGGCTCGGGCGCGTGCCGTACGGGCGTTCTTCGACCGGACCACGGTCTCGCAGCTCAGCAAATCCGATGACGTCGTGGAAATGTCCGTGCCGTTGACCGTGCCATCCCGCAAGACCGAGGTCGGTGGCCGTTCTGTCGAACACCGGGCGGTGCTGCTGGTGACGCCCGCGACCGAGGGTGACCAGAAGCTCAATCGACTGGTCGGCATGCGAGGCACCAGGATGACCGTCCTGGATCGGCCGGTCACAGGAGTGCCCCTCGGCGCTACCCAGTTTCAGGCAGTGTTGCTCGCCGGCATCGCGACGGGTGCCGAGTTGCCCTCCGACGAATTGGCCGAGGCATTCCTGCGGGCCGCCGAGCCGCCCGAGCACAACGACTGGAAACCCACCGAAGACCTCACCTCCACGTATGCCCGGGGCGCTACCACGAGGTTGAGGGAGTTTCGGAAAACCGTCTTCAGCATGGTCCGGGCAGCCGTGAAGCCGACCGAACCAGTCGGCCAGGAGGGCGGCGGCCCGACCCTCCTACGGGAACTCACCAACCTTGATCCTCCGCCACCGCCTCGCACCAGGGGCTATCCGACCGTCAAGAGCGCCACGGGCGAAGTCGATGATGCGGGTGCGTGGCGCATCAGGGTGGAGATCAAGTTGCCGGAGCGAGAAGATCCCTGGGTGCTTCGTCCGTTGCTGCGGTTTTCGACACGCTCTGGTCCCAAGCCTGAAGCGCGCTGGGCCGAACTGGTCGCGGAGTCGAACTGCGAGGTGAGCGGTGATGTGCTGGTTTGCGGCGCGCGGGAGCGGTCCGCTGTTTTCGCGGGCGTGAGCGACGTGACCAGCCACCCGGTGGCCGGTCGGTTGGCGATCGCCGAGGTCGACCTGGTCCAAGCCAAGGACGGCCGCCCATGAAGCGGATCATGCCTTACCAGGTATTGGCCGGCGAGGTCTCCATGACCGTGCGCGAAGTCCGTCTCGACGACGTGGAGTTGCCGTACAGCATGATCTCGGAACCGGACCGTACGGTGGCCCTGCATCTCCTTGGTCGAGAGGACTGGAACGTCGTACGGTTGACACTCGAGGCGAACGCCCCACGACACGAGTTGGACGCCGGTCCTTGGCTCGGCCTGGCCTTTCTCGCGACGGTTTCGGAACGGCGTACCAACACGCATTCGGCTGTGAAGCTCATGATGGGGCAGCCCGGTGAATGGACCGGTGAGGTGGAACTCCATCGTGAAGACCACTTCGGCAGAATTCGCATCGGCGGGCAACTCATTGCGACAGTGGACGATGTCCCGGCACGCGTGATCGCGACCATTGCGCAGCCCTGGACCGTGGATCTCCAGGGCGGGGTAGCGGCACGGCGTGAGTCCATCCAGACGCGCTGGGTCGACTTCGCAAACGATCCCCAGTTGACATGGTGCAAGAGCGACCCCTGGGCGGTGACCACCACCGACGAGACGGCGACGCTGAACCTGAACAGCGGCTTCGACGGACTGCGTGTCGTGCTTGAGAGTCCCAAGGCCGCGGAGCGCCCTATGCGCGAGGCGCTGGCGGCACAGATCGCCGTGGACATGTGGACCGCTCTTTTCAACGAAGCGGCTCACCACGTGGATGGAGATGAATGGCCGGAAGGTTGGCGCGGCCTGGTGCTCCGACGCATGCTGCCTGATCTGTTCCCGGACCATTCGCCGGATGACGCGCTCAGGGAGATCGTCAACCAGGGCGTGGGCGGTATCCAGACACGGGTGTTGCATGCCGCGGCGAAACAGGCACGGATGCCGCGGAGCCTTGGCGGCTTCATTCGATCACTGCACAAGAAGGGGCCGGAGGACGAGTGAACACGACGCTGGGCCTGCTGCCCGATGAGGCCGCCGCGAGATTTCTCACCACCGGTGTGCTGGAGAACGGCGAGGCGTTGCCATTTTTCGCGATCGACCAGATATCGGCACCGGCTCCTTGGGAGGCCGAACCGGTGCGGCAGCTCGTCGACGAGGCGATGAAGCGCTTCACGCCGGCTGAGCGGACCTCAGCCGATGCCTGGTTGGCTCCGGTCCTGCACGCGACGCTGCGACTGACGCGTCGCGAAGCCTCGGACTCCCGAATCTGGAACTACCTCGCCGTCCGGCTGGCGCCTGACTACGTCTACTGGCGGCACTTGAGCCGCGGAAATCCGCCAAGGGTGTCCAGAACTCGATTTTCCGGGCCGTTCCATTCTCAGGCGTTCGCTCGCTTGTGGTGGGCTGCGGAATTGTTCCGGGACGGGCCTGACTACGGGCCCGTCGTAGTGGCCTGCGGTAACCAGGACGTGCTGAACACCGTGCTGAGGCTGGAGGTCATCCTCCACCGACCGACCGCACAGGCGATCATTCGACTGCTCGCCGACGACGTGGTCCGTACGGGACGTCAGGTCAACACGCTGGCCCAGGCGGTGAACACCGCCGGCACCACGCTGTCGTACGAGGCGTACGCACCTGACAACCCAAGGGACGTGGACGCCTACCGTGACTGGGTCGAGGAGTTGGAAACGGTACTGGTGCCCTATGATTCGCTGCCCACCGGCCCTTCGGACGGGCGGGCAAGGCAGGCTTCGGTCGATGCTTTGACCACGCTCTTCAAGCAACTCCTTGCCGATATACCTAGCGCCGGAGAGATGCCGGAGTGGTCGTGAGCCGTTCCAGCCGAGGGTGCTTTCCCATATTCTCCTAGCAGCCGGAGCGAGGGGGCGTGGGCATGAACGGACGGTTCACTGGCCTTGAACTCGGCGCTGGAGTCGGTGGGCAAGCACTCGGTCTGGAACGGGCAGGATTCGATCCGGTCGTCCTGATCGACAATGATCCGCACGCCTGCCGAACGCTGTGTGTCAACCGTCCGCAGTGGCAGGTGTTGGAGATGGACTTCAAGGACTTCGTCGGTGCCGAACACGGGCTCTCGACCGTCGATCTCTTGTCCGGCGGAGTACCGTCCAGTCCCTACTCCATAGCAGGTAAGCAAGAGGGTGCTAAGGACGAACGAGACCTGCTCGTCGCAGCGGTCTATCTCGCGATCGAGTTGCAGCCGCGCGCGATCCTGCTGGAGACGACGCCATCATTGTTGTTGCCGAAATTCGTGCAGGTGCGGGAGGAGGTCGAGGCCGAGCTGAAGCACCTCGACTACTCGTGGGAGTGGAACGTCCTGGATGCCCAATACTTCGGTGTCCCGCAGACCAGGCGTAGTTGTCTCCTGGTCGCCATGCGACCGGACGACTTCGTCCGTTTTGTTTGGCCTGAACCGAGCGACGCTGCCGGCGCCACGGTGGGACAGGTGCTCAGGGACTCGATGGCAAGCAGGGGATGGCGCTTCGTGGAGGAATGGGTGTCCATGGCCAATCGCGTAGCACCGACGATCGTCGGCGGGTCGAAGAAGCACGGCGGTGCCGATCTCGGCCCCACTCGGACCAAGCAGCAGTGGATGGGTCTTGCAGTGAACGCTCATGGCATCGGCGACGACGTCCCTGGCGAAGACTTCATCCTCGATCCGGATCTCGGGCGAGACGGCGTGCCCAAGTTGACTGTCGAACAGGTCATGCAGCTACAAGGACTGCCGGACGATTGGATCGTCACCGGGCGTAAGACCGCGCGCTACAAGCAGGTGGCCCAGGCATTCCCGCCACCGCTGGCCGAGGCCGTCGGCTCGCGGATCGTGTCGGCGCTGGCCGGCTGATCTCGGTAAAGTGGCGCATATGACCACCGGCACCACCAACCCCATCAACATCGTTGACCTCTTCGCGGGGTGTGGGGGGCTGACGCAGGGATTCCACACCTTCGAACCGGGTGCCTTTCGCACTGTCGGTGCAGTGGAGTGGGACATCGCCGCGGCCTCGACTTATGCCGCGAACTTCGCCGAGGAAGCCGGTGGAGCCGATCACATCTACGCCGGAGACATCGCCCAATGGGATCCCCAGGCCGTAAGTTCCAGCGTCGACGTGATTCTCGGCGGTCCGCCTTGCCAGGGCTTCTCGGGATTGGGCAAGGAGGATCCTCATGACCCTCGGAACAAGCTCTGGAAGGAGTACGTCCGGGTGGTCCGCGCTCTCCAGCCCAAGATATTCGTCATCGAGAACGTGGACCGATTCATGCGGTCGCGCGAGTTCGAGCTGCTCACAGCCTCGACCAGCGAGAAAGACGGCGATCTACGCGATTACGTTCTGCAGACCGGTCTTCTCAACGCGGCGGACTACGGAGTTCCGCAGACCCGCCGACGAGTGATCGTCCTGGCCACACATCGAGATCTCGTCTCCTCCCACCCCTCGGGCGAGCCCCTCAAGCACCCGTCGCCGACTCACCGCAAGCCGGATGGGAAAAACGATGAGGGGGCACTCTTCCCTCATCCCCGGTATTGGGTGCCCACTCGTAAGGTCTTCAAGAAAACGGGCTTGGAGACCCGAACCACGGAACTCCCCGACCGTACCTGTAATTTGCTCGGCAAAACTCTTCCGGGAATTTTCCGTACCACCGACCTCCATGTCGGACGTAATCCAACTGAACATTCACTCAAGCGTTACCGTGCGATCCCGGAGGGGGGGAATCGGCGCAATCTGCCAGATGAGTTGTCCACGCCGAATTGGATCAACCACCGGACCGGCTCGGGCGATGTCATGGGACGCCTTTGGTACGACCGGCCCTCAGTTACGATCCGTACGGAGTTCTACAAGCCCGAAAAGGGCCGCTATCTGCATCCCGAGGCCGATCGTCCTATCACGCATCTGGAGGCGGCCCTGTTGCAGGGGTTTCCCCTCGACTACAAATGGGTCGGAAGTAAGGTGCAGATCGCGCGTCAAATTGGTAATGCCGTACCTGTCGGCCTCGCTGAGGTCATCGCCGGTGAGTTGTATCGGTATCTTCGTGCTGCCGAACCGATCCTGGGCACGAATCCCGGCGTGATCGAGTTCTCGGCTGTCGAGTTCGAGCGCCTGGTGAGGGACTTGTTCCTTGCCATGGGCGCAGAGGGGTGGGCTGACGTTGCCGCTGGGGACGGAAGAGCGGGTGTCTTGGCAACGAGTAAGGACGTCTCTTCCGGCGGTGTCCGTCTCATTCAGGCCAAGCGGTGGTCCGGTCCAGTAGGTTTGGAAAGCGTTCATGCTCTCGCCCGTTTAAGGGCCGAGTACGCTGCAGAGTCGGGCGTCCTTATTACTCCTTCTTGGTTCGATCGGGCCAGCGAGCAGTTTGCGCAGCAGAACAGAATCACTCTGATCAATGGGACCGAACTCAGGCACCTCGTCAGTAAGCACCTGAACATTGATATCTCTTCGCATGTGGCCACACCCGCCGAATGATGCCATCAGCGATGGCGCTGGCTACGCTTGACTCGTGCGGCCGATGGTCATGGCTTCGACCATGGCCCGGTTGTCACGAGTGGATGCTGCACGCACAAAGCCGGCGCGATCACAGTCTTGCGCCGAGGTAGGTCGTGGCGCGGCGTAGGTGAACATAAGGGGATCAGTCGAAGAAGTCGAACTCTCCAGCACGGACTCCGGCCAGGAATGCCTGCCACTCGGTCTTGCTGTAGATGATGACCTCATCGTGAAGCTTGCTGTGGCGGACGGCTACGCGGCCGGATCCGTCCTGGAACGGACCGGCTTCGACGCAGTTTCCACCGCCATCGGCGCTGAAGCTGCTGATGTGCCAGGCGATCTCGGGGGTCGTCATGATCGGGTGGCTCCGTTCCTAGACGTTGGCCAAACTATCCGCGACCGCTGAAATCAGCCCCAGTGAGTCCTCGGCGCTGAGGGCTTTGCGTCGTATGCGGTCGTACTTCAGCCTAAGCATGTCGGTGCCTTCCCCTTCAACATAGATTGCCCCTGCTGGGGTTGGAACGTACGCGATGGCAGGAAAGGGCTGGGGAAGCTGGAAGATACGGAAGGCGCCGTCCGGGCTGGCGTGTGCTCCTGCACTGAGCGGCAGAACGCGGATCTCGATGTGGGGTGCGGAGGCGTGCTTCGCGAGGTGGGTCAGCTGGGCGCGCATGATTGCCAGGCCGCCGATCGGGCGGCGTAGAACGTACTCGTCCAGGACTATTGAGAGGCGAGGACTCTCGTCGGAGAAAATCTCCTGCCTGGTGAGGCGGAAGTCGACCCAGCGAGCGACCTGTTCATCGGTCGCATCCGAGCTCTCCGCGCGGATGACGGCTTCCATGTAGTCCCGGGTCTGGAGCAGACCAGGGATCACGAGGGCGTCGAAGGAGCTGATGCTCTCGGCGCGGGCCTCCATCCAGGCGTAGTCCACGATTCCATGCGCCACGTCGCCTGAGTAGTCGTCCCACCAGCCGTTCTGCCATACGTCGCGGCTGAGGCGGACCAAGCCGTCGCGCTCCTGAGGTGTTGTGACTCCGTACAGGTCGAGGAGGGCGAGGACGTCAGGGGTTCGGGCGGGATAAAGGCCGGTCTCGAAGCGGCTGACCGTGGAGCCGTCGCGTTGGAGGTACTCGCCGGCCTCCTTGAGCGTGAGTCCGGCGCGTTCACGTAGCTCTCGTAGATGCTTGCCGAGCCACTGGGCTCGGAGCGTCACCCCACGCTTTCCGCTCATGGTCCCCACCTCGATTGGCTGTCCCGAACGTTACACGTGCACTGAGCGCCTCGGAGAGATCCAGCTTTTCGCTGTGCAAGTTTGCAGAGTGCATGCCAGTATCGAGACGGTCGCGGTGCGTGACGGCGGAAGCTGTCGTCGGGTGCGGAAGGGCGGGGGCAATGAACGGGATGGCTTGGCGGGGTGATTTCGCGGGCGAACGCGTACAACTGGGGAAGGTGCGGCGGCTCGCCGATGCGCTGCTCCAAGACTCACCGGTACGCGATGACGCGATTTCGTGTCTGGCAGAGCTCGTCGGCAACGCCATCCTGCACACCAGGTCGGCCGACAGCTTCTTCACGGTCGGGATATGGTCCGCCGGTGCTTTCGTTCGGGTTGCGGTGAAGGACGCCGGCGGCTGGGATGAGCCCAGTCTTCAGTCAGGGCGTCAAAGGGGGCTGGTTGAGAGCGGGCGGGGGCTCAGCATCGTTGTGGCGCTCGCTGACCGGCTCGGGGTCGCGGGCGATGAGGGTGGGCGGGTGGTGTGGGCGGACCTCTCGTGCGATGGCGACGACGCCCAGGCCGATGTCGCTCGCACGGCTTTTTGGCGTGAGGTTCCGTTGCTTGAGCCCGTTTGTGAACGCTGCTGGATGTCGAGCGGTCGGCCGCCCCAGATGATCTTCTCCGCGGCGTCCGGAAGGTGAAGCGCGCCGTGGGTGAGCGAGGTTGGCATGGCTTGCATCCGGCGCCGTTCCAGGACGGGTATCAGCGGCTCGTCTGGCGGGCGCCGAGTCACCGAACGTCACATGTGCGAGTACGTGATCACACATGTGAGTGCAGATCCGTGGTCTACGAGCTCTGTCAGGCGGGTGGGCTCATGTTCATTCAGCGCGTCGTGCGCTCGGAGGGCGGCGTGGAGAGGCACGAGACGGCGAGGCTCGCGTGCGCCCAGGCGGAACGTCTCTGGATCTTGCTTCTGAACGGGCGTGCTAAATGATGCGCGATCGAGTCGCCGTTACCGGTCAGCGAGAGTGTCGCCGCGTCACTTGGATGGAGAGAGCAGGATGGGTTTGAGCTGGCGGACGAACTCGATGGCGTCCGCTCTGTGGTCTCGGCCTGGAGCGCCCGGCGTGATCCAGATGGAGAGTCGGCGGCGAGTGTCAGGCGTCCAAGCGTAGGCATACGTGCGGAGTCCGTCTTTGCCTTCGAACTGGGCGGTGAAGCCAGGGCCGAGATCGGCGGGCAGATCCACTCCATGGTCGTGCTGCTTCGTGCCCTCCAACTCCTCCAACGACAAGCTCGACGGGTTGTCGAAGGTGATCGACAGTTCTGCTCCGATCTCGTCGCTCTGCAGTTTCCGTACGATGCAACGGTCGAAGCGCTCTCCAGGCCGGCTGCCTGTGGCGAGGAAATCATCCAGGCCGGTGGCTCGGGCGATGGCGTCCCTGGAGATCAAGCCGCACTCCTGCGGCTTCGCCGTCACGTCTCCCAGAGGTCGGTTGTCGGGGGGTGGCGAGAAGGAGCAGGCCGGTGCCGCAAGCAGTACCGCTATCAGCAGCGCGGGGAGGAGGGGCGTTCTCATCCGCCTTGTCCTTCGATGCGCGTCGCTTGATCGAAGCCTTCTCCCACGGCGTTCGAGGGGTCGCGGAACACGGCTCCAGTGTCCGGGTGGTTGAGCCATTCCGTATACGCTTCACGCTGATCCGCGGTCATCTGGCTCCACGGATTGATCTTTTTGCCGTTCATGAAATCACCGGCCGAGCCGCGAGGGAAGTTCAGGGAAGCGTACGGGTGGGTTCTGGCGGGCACCTCTCCGTCGCCGAAGAGGCCGTGCTGCATCATCGCGTCCGCCGTGATGTCAGTGAACATGTCGATGGTCTGGCCGATCGTCGTGTTGGCCTGGCTGCGTGCCGCCGCTCCCTGCTCGCCCGTGAACTGGCCGTACACCTGCGACTTGGCCTTGTCGAACAGCAATCCGGCGATCTTCCCCTGAGGGCCGGGGACCAGGTCGGCGACGCTGGTGATGGCCTCCTTGAAAGCACCGAACACCTTGTCGTGCTGGTCCGCTCTGGTGATGTTGGCGATGTTCCCTGCGTCAGTTATCACATAAAGGGTGCGACTGAGTCTTTCGATGGCCTGGCCGAAAGTCGCTCCATCTGAGCTGGTCATTCGATCTTCCAGAATTTTCTGGCGCTGAGCATTGATCTCGGCAGTCGTCGCCTGTGGATGAGCCTTGTGCCACTTCTCAAAGTCGGCGCGATTCAGCTCCGCAATCTCGGCGGCACGCTCGTTCAGTACGTCGATGCTGTACTGTCCTTGCGCCGTCACCATTGTCTTGAGCACTGCCGGGTCCGCGAAGGCCCAATGCAGCACGCCTTTGATGCCGTCACGATCAAGTATGGCGCCGTAGGGTTGCGTGCCTTTGAGATTGGTGTCGGGGTCGCGAGAGACAACTCCTGGATTGTGGGCCACTCGGTCTTCGGCCGCGCGGTTGAGGTCGCTCATGTACGAGCTGAGGATCTTGCCGACGCATGGCCGGGTGTTGCGGAGGTTGGACTGGACGGATGGGTTGGTCCAGAAGTGCAGGGTCCAGGAGGTGATCAGGGCTGACTTGTAGCCGCGGGAGCCGCCTGGGGGGAGGTCGTGGTCGCGGAAGGTGGTGGTGGCGGCTTCGAGGGCGTGGCCGAGGTCGGTGTCGGTGGCTTCGTACCAGGTGCGTTCGCGCATCAGGTAGTCGAGGGGCTTGCGCTGGGGGTCGGTGAGGAAGTCCTGGGCGGCTCGGGGGTTGTGGGCGAGGGCGGCGGCTACGGCGGCCAGTGGGTCCTTGTACGCGGCCGGGAGGTCGTTGGCGGGTTGCGTGGCGGGGGTCATGTTGTGCCAGTACAGGGAGCCTGGGGGTTGTTTGCGTTCGTAGTCGTAGACCTTGGTGGCCAGCTCGCGGAGGAAGGTGTCGTCGAAGCGGCCGGTGCGCAGGAGTTTGTTGAGTGCGAAGGCGGTTTCGGGGGTGTCGAGGTGTTCCAGGAGCTGGTCGACGTAGCCCTTCGGGAGCTTGAGGGGGCCGGCGCCGCGTGAGGCGGTGCCGAGGGTGGTGCTCAGGGCGGCGGACAGTTTGTCCAGCTCGGCGATCGCTTCCGGGTCGGCGCCCAGCACGGTGGTGTTGCGGCGGTAGAGGGATGTGAGTAGTTGCTTGAGCTCGCGGGGGGATAGCTGGGTGGCGAAGGCTATGGCGAAGTACGGGTCGTTCTGGTGTTTCTGGAGGTCGGCGAGGGTTTTGGCGTCGATGGTGCCCTTCTTCATGGCGGTGCGGAGGGCGGCGGCCATGCGGTCGGCCGTTGCGGCGCCGGCTGCGGGGGTGTCGGAGACCCATTGGGACTCGTCGGCCCACAGGGCTTGGGATCTGCTGAGCGCGACCTTCTGGGCGGCGAGCATCAGGTCGAGGCGGCGTTGTAGTTCGGGGACCTTTGTGCCGATCTGGTGGGCGATGTCGCGGGCAGCGCCGGGGCCGGGCATGCTCAGCCGGACCGTGCTCAGGGCCTTGTCCACCTGGGCGCCGGTCTCGGGGACGGTCTGGCTGAGGCGCTTCATCAGGGAGATGAGCTGGGTCATCAGCGTCGGGTCGATGGCGAGGGGTGTCGTCGGGCCGGGGGTCATGAGGTCGCGCCGTCGGGGTGGAGGGTGTCCAGCAGGTTGAGTGCGCGGTCGAACAGGCTGCGGTACGCCTGGTCCCAGCCGTTGATGTCGCGTACCAGTCTGTCGGCGGCAGGGCCTTTGATCGCGCCGGCGTCAATGAGGTGGATCAGGCCGCGGATATCGCCGCTGTGCTGATCGCGCAACTGCTCGATCTGCCGCCGGGCGGCATGGATCTGCTCCTGTGTCGCCATGCTGGGTCCCCTGTGGGCGGTCGACGGGCGAGTGACCATGCGCAGCGTATCCGGGTTGCGGGAGATACAGAGCGCGATTTCCGGCTGCACAGTCAATCGGTATAAGACGGGGCGGGAATATGCATAATGGGGCCGGGTGAAAAAGCGATTTCGTGCGCGCCTAAAAGAGGTTCCGTTCCGGCTTTTCTTGGGTGGTGGCTGCGGGCTGTGCACTCGATGGCGCGGATAGGGGCGTAGTGGGGTGATTCTCGCGATTTTGCGGACTGTTGTCCACTGGGCGCGAAGTGGGCGTTGTCCGGCAGCCGGCTGTGGTCGTGGTCGCCGGGTGGGCCGGTGATCAGGTGGGTGACGGGGCCGGTAAACCGCTGGGAAATTGTCGGAGGCCGGTGGTAGAAAGCGAGTTCGAGTCTGTCAGCTATCCGTGGTCGGGGGCGGCGCCTGTGACGAGCAGCAGTTCCGAGTTCTCCGTGGCGGGTCCACGTCACGACCGGCGTGGGCCCGTGCGTTGGCTCTGGTCGCATCTGCGGCGGCACCCGTACCACCTGGTCGGGTTCCTGGGTGGGTCCGTGGTCATGACCACGCTCAACGCCATGGTGCCGCAGTACATCGGCGACGCCTTCGACGCCGTGCTCGGCCACCGGGGCGGGCCGCTGGACGCGCTCGGGCTCATCGCGCTCGCGATGCTGGCGGTGGTGCTCGCGCGCGGGGTGTTCGACCTGGTCGCGCGGCTGTCGAGCGAGGTGCTGGCCAAGCGGCTGGAGCGCGACGCGCGCGACGAGCTGTATGTCAGCCTGCTCGGCAAGAGCCAGACCTTTCACAACCGCCAGCGCGTGGGTGACCTCATGGCGCGGGCCGCCAACGACATCCGGCAGCTCTCCATCATGATCACGCCGGGCGCCGACCTCATCGTCGACTCCGGGCTCACCGGCATCGTCCCGCTGTTCTTCATGGCGGCCATCGATCCGCGGCTGCTGCTGGTGCCGGGGGTGTTCGCCGTGGTGTTCGTGATCGCGCTCCGGGCCTACATGCGCAGGCTCAACCCGGTCGCGACGCGGATGCGGGAGGAGTTCGGCGAGCTCAACGCCGGGCTCAGTCAGGCGGTGCGCGGCATCGAGGTGATCAAGGTGACCGCGCAGGAGGGGCAGGAGCGGCTGCGGTTCCGGGCCAGCGCGCGGCGCTATCGGGACTCGTTCGTACGCAACGGGCTGGTGCAGGCCCGTTATCTGCCTACGTTGCTGTTCTCGTTCGCGATGGCAGGGGCGCTCTGGCATGCGCTTTATCTGCAGGGCATCGGGGCGATCAGTGTCGGTGAGCTGGTCGCGTTCATGGGGCTCATGGGGATGCTCGGGTTCCCGACGCAGATGTCGATCTTTACGTTTTCACTCATCCAGATCGGCATCGTCTCGTCCCGGCGCATTCTCGACATCATGACCGCGGAGAGTGAGATCGAGCAGCGGCAGGATGGGCACGCCGCGCCGATTCGCGGCGAGATCGTCTTCGAGAACGTCACTTTCGGCTATGCCGCAGATGGCGAGCCGGCGCTGCGCGGGGTGTCGTTCACCGTGAAGCCGGGGGAGACGGTCGCGATCGTGGGGGAGACCGGGTCGGGCAAGAGCACGCTCACCAAGCTGGTGCCGCGGATCTACGACGTCACCGGTGGGCGCGTGCTGGTCGACGGGGTTGACGTACGCGACTGGGACCTCGACTCGCTGCGGTCGCAGATCTCGACGATCGAGCAGGACATCGTGCTGTTCTCGCGGTCGGTGAGCGAGAACATCGCCTTCGGTCTGGGGCAGCGGGCCGATCGCGAGGCGGTGGTGCGGGCGGCCGAGGACGCGCAGGCCGCGGAGTTCATCGGGGAGCTGGAGGACGGCTACGAGACGGTGATCGGGGAGCGCGGGGTCACGCTTTCCGGAGGGCAGCGGCAGCGGCTGGCCATCGCGCGGGCGTTGCTCACCGACCCGGCGATCCTGGTGCTCGACGATTCCACCAGCGCCATCGACTCGGCGACCGAGGACAAGATCCAGCAGGCTGTCGGGCGCATTCTGGAGGGGCGGAGCACGTTGCTGATCACGCATCGGCTCTCGCAGATTCGGTGGGCGGACAAGGTGCTGTTGCTGCGGCGCGGGGAGGTTGTCGACTTCGGTACTCATGATGAGTTGATCGCGCGGAGTCGGCTTTATCGGCGGGTGTTTGCTCACTATGACGAGATCGACGTTCCGGGTGGCGGCGTTCCGGGTGACGGTGGCGGCGTTCAGGGCGGCGGCGTTCCGAGTGAGGGTGGCCGGGTGTTGGCGGGGGAGCAGGGAGGGGTGCGCTGATGGGGTTCATCATGGATGGCCTCGATGCCGAGGACTACGACCGCACCTACAACGATCGTGACCTGCTGCGGCGCATCCTGTCCTACTTCCGGCCCAAGCTGGGCCCGATGCTGCTGGTCGCCGCCATGATCGTGCTGCTGTCGGCGAGTCAGGCGGCGGTGCCCGCCATCGGCAGCCTCGCCGTGGACGCCATCGCTGACGGCACGATCGGCGCGGCCGGGCCGGCGCTCGTGGCGGCCATCCTGGGGACCGGCGTGTTGTCGTGGGTGTTCAACTACCTCCGGCAGAAGCACAGCGCGCAGGTCACCGGCGATGTCGTGCTGCAGCTGCGCGAGGACGCCTTCGACGCGGTGCTGGCGCGTGATCTGTCGTTCTACGACGAGACGCCGTCCGGGCGGATCGTCAGCCGGGTCACCTCCGACACCGACGACTTCGCGACCGTCTCCACTTTGACGATGGACCTCATCAGCCAGGTGCTGATGGTCGGCTTCGTGACGGTGCTGCTGTTCGTGCGCAGCGCGCAACTCGCGCTGATGACGCTGCTGGTGGTGCCGATCGTGGTCGGGCTGGCGCTGCTGTTCCGGCGGGTGGCGAGGATCAGTACCCGGCGGGCGCAGCGCTCGCTGAGCCGGGTCAACGCCAACCTGCAGGAGACCATGGGCGGCATCGCCGTCGCCAAGAACTTCCGGCAGGAGCGGCAGGTCTACGACGAGTTCCGGCCGATCAACCAGCAGAGCTACCAGGTGACGCTGCGGCAGGGGTTCGTCTTCTCCACCATCTTCCCCGTGCTGTTCACGGTGGCGGGGCTGGCCACGGTCGCGCTCGTGCAGCTCGGCGGGGCGCGGGTGGTGGCGGGTGGGCTCACGGCGGGCGAGTGGTACCTGTTCCTGCAGAGTGTGGCGCTGTTCTGGTTCCCGCTGACGTCGATCGCGGCGTTCTGGTCGCAGTTCCAACAGGGGCTGTCGGCGTCCGAACGGGTCTTCGCGCTGATCGACGCGCCGCCCCGCGTGGTGCAGACCGACGCGCGGCCGGTCGGGAAGCCGGCGGGCCGCATCGAGTTCCGTGGCGTCACCTTCGGTTACGACCCGGCCAGTCCTGTACTGCGGGACTTCGATCTCACCATCGCGGCGGGGGAGACGGTCGCGCTGGTGGGGCATACGGGTGCGGGGAAGTCCACGCTCAGCAAGCTGATCACCCGCTTCTACGAGTTCCAGGAAGGCAGCCTGCTGATCGACGGGCAGGACATCCGCAGCCTGGAGCTGGGCGCGTACCGGCGGCAGATCGGCGCGGTGCCGCAGGCGCCGTTCCTGTTCAGCGGCACGGTGGCGGACAACATCCGCTATCCGCGGCCCGAGGCGAGCGACGAGGAGGTGCACCGGGCGGCGGCGGCCGTGGGCGGCGGCGACTGGATCGACGCCCTGCCCAACGGCCTGCTCACGGACGTCGGCGAGCACGGCCGGGCGTTGTCCATGGGGCAGCGGCAGCTCGTCGCGCTGGCCCGGCTGCTCATCCAGGACCCGGCGATCGTGGTGCTCGATGAGGCCACGGCGAGCGTCGATCCGTTGACCGAGGCGCAGATTCAGGAGGGGCTTGACGCGGTGCTGGCGGGGCGTACGTCGATCGTGATCGCGCACCGGCTGTCCACGATCGAGCACGTCGATCGGATCATCGTGCTCGATCACGGGCGGATCGTGGAGGAGGGGGACCACGCGACGCTGCTGGCGAAGGGTGGGCGTTACTGCGAGGTCTACAACACGTACTTCCGGCATCAGTCGCCCAACTATCGGGCGGGTACGGGGTTCGTCGCGATCGGCCAAGGGTGAGCGGGCCGGCGCGGCGCGGGCGGCTGTCGCCGTCGTCGGCTGGGCGGCTGTGCCGTCGTCGGCTGGGCGGCTGATGCGGATTGCCCGCCTGGCGGTGATCTTGGGCGCTACTCTTCGCAGGCACCATCACCGACAGAACAGGTCAATTCATGCGACATTCTGTTGTCATTGGCGTCTTAACGGCCGTGGTCGCCATCGCCAACCTCTGCGTCGGGCAGGCCGCCAACGCCGCAGCCCCGGCGGCGGCGGCGGGGCAGGCGGCCGGTGGCTGGTACGCCGAGCTGCCGGACAGCCTGCGAGTCTGCGACAACGCCCCGTGGCGGGGCGGGCCGTCCAGCGCGCCGTCGGGCGCCATCGTGGTTCCGGCCGGCAACAACAAGGGCTTCGACTTCGGCCAGACCGGCAAGACCTACTGGTTCGCCCCGGGCATCCATGATCTAGGTGAGGGCGAGTACAGCCAGATCTTCCCTGGCAGCGACAGCGTCTACATCGGGGCTCCGGGCGCCGTCCTGGACGGCAAGAACACCAATCGGTACGCCTTCTCCGGTGACGCCTCCAACGTGCGCATCGCCTACCTGGAGATCCGCAACTTCGGCCGCGGCAAGGACAACAACGACGAAGGCGTCATCAACCACGACGCCGGCAGCGGCTGGGTGATGGAGTATCTCTACGCGCACCACAACGACGGCGCGGCGGTGTTCCTGGGGAACGCCAACACGATTCGCCACAGCTGCCTGAAGGACAACGGCCAGTACGGCATGAGCGCGTACAGGAAGCAGGTCGAGGGCGACTGGGCGATCAAGGACCTTGTCGTGCACAACAACGAGATCGCCGGCAACAACCAGGACGACTGGGAGGCCGAGATCGAAGGGTGCGGCTGCACCGGCGGCGCGAAGTTCTGGGACGTCAAGGGCGCCAAGGTCACGGAGAACTACGTACACGACAACCTGAGCATCGGACTCTGGGCCGACACCAACAACGTCGACTTCCTCTTCGACCGCAACTGGATCGAGCACAACGAGAGCATCGGCCTCTGGTACGAGATCAGCTACAACGCCACCATCACCCGCAACACCTTCAGGCGGAACGGCTGGGTCAGCGGCAACGAGAACCTGGGCTCACCGGCGCCGGCGATCTACATCTCGGAGTCGGGCGGCGACGCGCGGCTCGCCCACGGCACGAGCGGCAGCCCGGACCTCACCATCAACGACAACTACTTCGAGGACAACTTCTCCGGCATCACGGTCTTCGAGAACGCCAATCGGTTCTGCAACTCGAACGGCAACACCAGCAAGTCGTACTGCACGCCGTTCGTCAGCCCCACGGTGATCCCGAAGCCGCACGACGACGACTACCTCGACCCCATCAACGCCACCCATCCCTGCTACACGTCCATCAAGAACGAGCCTTACCGCACTGACTGCCGCTGGCACTCGCGCAACGTCAAGGTGTTCGGCAACGAGTTCCGGTTCGAGAAGGCGAACGTGCCCTGCGCCGGGACTTACTGCGGCGTGCAGGCCCTGTACGCCCAGGGGGACGACAATCTGCCGTGGATGCCGTACACGGTCGCGGAGATCCAGCAGAACGTCATGCTCACCGGCGGCAACAGCTTCCACGACAACACGTATGTCGGTGATTGGAAGTTCGTTAAGGGGTGGGGCGAGGCGATCTCCTGGAACGCCTGGCGGTCCGCCCCCTACAACCAGGAGGCGGGCAGCACGCTCAACGGCGTGACCGAGCCGCCCGCCTCGTCCAACGCCCTCGACGCCGACACCGCGACGCTCGAAGGGTCGGTCGGGCAGTGGGCCGCCTGGTACGGCAGCTCCGTGCAGAGAGCCGCCGGCGCGGCCCACGGCGGCGCCTACGGGCTGCGGATCGACGTCACCGAGGGCGGTGGATGGGGGGTGCAGCTCGCGAACTGGCCCGGGTTCACCGCCACGCCGGGCGTCAAGCAGGTCAGCGTGTGGGCGAGGCAGGGCACTTCCGGGATTTCCACCGCGACGCTCGGCGTGCTGTGGCGCGATGCCGATCAGCAGCTTCTGCGGACCGATCAGGTTCCGCTCGGTGGTCTGAGCGCGGACTGGCAGGAGTTCACGGGGCAGCTCACCGCGCCTGCGGGGACTGCCTCGGTCTCGCTGGAGGTGAGGAGCGCCGCCGGTGGTGCTGGTGATGTGCTCCACCTCGATGACGTCGTGGTGGCCGATCAGCGGTCAGTGTCTACGCCGCGAGGCTGACGTCCCGGACGGTGGGAGGGCGGTCGCTCCGGTGGTGCCGGGAGTGGCCGCTCTCGCGGCGGACTGGGGCGGGCTGGGGGAGGGCCGGCCCCGGTCGAGCGCAGCTGGGGTCTGGTCGGAGTGCGGCGGTCAGGGGCTGGTCGGAGCACGGTCAGGGCTTGGTTGGAGCCACGGTCAGGGGGCGGGAGTGGTCGGGCTGATCGTCCAGCGGTGGGCTAGCAGGAGCCTGCGGACGCCGTACGCGCCGAGTGGGGTGAGCTGGACGGGTGGGCTGGTCATGATCACGTCGAGGGCGTGGCGGGGGATCTGGCGTAGGAAATGGGCGGCGGCTTTGGCGCGGTCGGGCGAGGCGTCGTCGTGGCGCCAGAAGAGGGTCACAAGATCGCCGATCCCGGCCTCGATTCCGGCGTCGGTCCTGGTCCCGGATATAGCGTCGGCCCCGGCCCAGGTCCCGGCGTCGGTCCCGGTCCCGGGCATAGCGTCGGTCCCGGTCCCGGTCCCGGCCCCAGCTCCGGGAGCTGCGGGGGCGGTGACTCCGGCGGCCGCCCAGGCGTTCATCGCAGTTCGTACGCCGGCGAACAGCGCACCGGACGGGTCGTGTGGTCCCGTGAGGTCGTGGGTGGCGGCGGCGATGGGCAGGGCGGGGAGCAGCATGGGGAACGGGCGTTCGGCCAGATGGACCCCCATGAGGTGGGCGGTCAGGGGGAGGATCGCCTCCAGGGGTGACTGGAGGGAGTAGTAGCGGCCGTCCTTCTGCTCGGCCTCCACCCGCTCCCGCAGCGAGCCGGCGAGCAGCCGGGCCCACACCTCCAGTTGGGCCTGCTCGGCGGTCGCGGCGGCCGCGAGCCGTGCCCGGGCGGCGGACTTGTGTTCAGGGGAGGCGCGGCGTACCAGCAGGGAGTCCTCGGCCTGGGCGGCAAGTTCGGGGAGGGGCGCGAGCGTGTGCGGTGGCAGCGCCGGACGTTCGTCGTCGAGCGGTGTGAGCCAGGGGAACAGGCCCGCGAACACCAGGTCGAACCGCCGCGCCGCCCGTGGCAGGTCCGGCCCGGCTGCAACCTCGTACACCGCCGCCGCCTCGTACACGGCCGCCACCTCGTACACCGCTGCCGCCTCGTACACCATGGACGGATCATGCACCGCGGCGGCGAGGACGCGCGCGGCCCGCGTACGAAGGTGAGCAGATCCGCTATGGAGTGAGGATCTTTCACGTCCAGCGGGTGATCACGACCGTCGTTCCGCGGCCCGGCGCGCTCGCCAGGCGGAACTCGTCCACCAGCCGCTTCGCCCCGCCCAGCCCAAGGCCGAGCCCGTGGCCCGTGGAGTAGCCGTCCACCAGCGCGACGTCCGGGTCGGGGATGCCGGGGCCCTCGTCGGAGATCGTCAGCCGGAGCCCGGCCCGGGGCGGCGGCTGCAGGTGCTCGATCAGCAGGCTGCCCCCGCCGCCGTGGACGTAGCAGTTGCGTACCAGTTCGCTGGCCGCCGTGATGAGCTTGGTCTGCGCGATGAGCCCGAACCCGGCCTCCAGGGACGCGGCGCGTACCGCGTGCCGGGCGGTGAGCAGGTCACGTTCGGTGCGGATGGGCAGCGAGCGGGTCGCCGCGGGCTCCGCGGGCTCACTGTCACCCAACCCGGATCCTTCCCGTGACCGTCCGGTTAGTTGTCGCGTGGCAAATATATAGGATCGTCACTCCGGTCGCAGGTTCGGGCCTGGATGAACGTAACCTCAGAGTTATTTGCTATCGTGCAAATTTATCGGTGGCGCGCGGAACGCGCCTGGAGAAGAGGACATGCGTTGGGCAGCATTTCCGAGGGCGTTCACGCGGTGCGACAGGCCATGCAGGCCGCTCCGCCCTATGCCGTGGCCGAGGCGCTGCGCGACGCGGTGACTCTGCACTTCGCCGTCGAGCGCGTCGAGGTGCTCCTCGCCGACCCGGCGTTGGTCACGCTCCGTCCCGTTCTCGAAGAGTACGCACCCGGCGCACGTGGTCTGGCCATCGACGGCACGCCCGCCGGCCGCACGTTCGCCTCGCAGACGCCGCAGCGCGAAGGCACCCTGCTGCACCTGCCCGTCAGCGCGTGCGGCGAGCGGGTCGGCGTCCTCAGCCTGAGCTTCGGCACGCCGCCCGGCACGGAGGCCGTCGAGGACCTCCAGGAGATCGCCACCGCGCTCGGCCACATCCTGTGTGACGCCTATCGCATCACCGACCGTTACCACCGCGTACGCCGCGCCGCCCGCCTCACCCTCGCCGCCGAGATGCAGTGGGCGCTGCTGCCCGGCTGCGGCCACCAGGGCGACGGCTACCGCCTGGCCGGCCAGCTCGAACCCGCGTACGCCGTCTACGGCGACAACTTCGACTGGGCCTGCGGCCCGCGCGGCCTCATCCTGTCGGTCACCGACGGTATGGGCGCCGGGGTCGAGGCCGCGATGCTCACCACGCTCACCATCACCGCGCTGCGCAACGCCCGCCGCTCGGGCGCGGGCCTGGAGGAGCAGGCGGGTCTCGCCGACGAGGCCATCTACAGCCAGTACGGCGGCCGTCTCCACGTCTCCACCCTGCTGATGAGGTTCGACGCCGAGACCGGCGAGGCCGCGCTGGTGGACGCCGGCTCGCCGCGGCTGCTGCTCATGCGCGGCGGCCAGGTCCGCCACATCGAGCTGGAGCAGCAGCTCCCGCTCGGCATGTTCGGCAACACCGCCTACACCGAGCAGCACCTGCGGCTGGAGCCCGGCGACCGGCTGATCGTGGCCAGCGACGGCGTCTACTCCTCGCGCTCGCAGGGCGGTACGGAGTTCGGCGGCTCGTCCCTGGAGTCTCTGATCAAGTCCACGCGCATGCAGCCGGCCGATGAGGCGGTCCGCACGATGATCAGGGGACTGCTGGACTTCCGGCGGGGCATGGAAGTGCTGGATGATGCGGTCGTGGTATGTCTCGACTGGACACCGGACCCCAAGCCGGGGTCGAAGCCATCCGGGCCGCATCCCGGGCGAGAACGACCATGACCGGCATCACCTCACTGAGTGGATAGCGTGTGATTGACGAGCCTGTTCCACCCGTTGAAGCGTTCGACTCCTTCGTCGGCCACCTGCCACCGACCGAATGGGCCCTCATCGAGAGGGAGGCGGCGGCCCTGGTCGCGGTCTGGGGCCGCTCACGTCAGGCGTTCGTCACGAAGGTGTCCTCCATCCAGCTCCAGGCCATGCTGACCATCGAGAAGCACGAGACGATCAACCTGGGCCGCCTGGCCACGGCGCTCGGGGCGGTGCCCTCGTCCGCGAGCCGCCTCTGCGATCGCCTGGAGGCGGCCGGGCTCGTCCGGCGCTCCCACGACGAGGAGGACCGGCGCGAGCTGACGCTCTCCCTCACCCCCTCCGGCCGCGCCCTCATCGAGGACCTGCAGCAACTGCGGCGGGACGACCTCGCCCGGGTGCTCAGCGAGATGCCACCCGCCGGGCGGATCGCGCTGCTGCGCGGGCTGCAGGCGTTCGCGGAGGCGGCCGACCGGGTCACGGCGCGCGAGACGCCCGAGGAGGACGAAGACTGGATCCAGATCGCCGCCCGCCTTCTCGCCTGATGAGGACCGTAGCTCTTGATGAGGGCCATAGCGTGACGGGGACCGTAGCTTGATGAGGGCCGTGACCTGATGAGGGCCGTAGCGTCGCTGCTGGTCGCGGCGAGCTTGCTGGTGGCGGTGGGATGCGCGGACGGGCAGAGGGCGGGCGGCTCTCCACCGCCTGGGGCGGGGCAAAGGGAGAGTAGTGGCTCTCCGGCGCCCGCGCCGACGCCCATGCCCACGCGTACGGCCCCGTCCGAAGGGGCTCCGACGCCGGGCCCGGTGGTCACCCCCGCCGCCTCCCCCGGCGGCTGGCGTTACGCGTACGTCAGCGACCAGCCCGGCTCCCGCCTCACCGGCGTCACCGCCGCCGGCCCTCGGGAGGCGTGGGCCGCCGGCTCCGAAGGTGACCGGCTCCTGCTGCTCCACCACGACGGCACCGCCTGGCGCAAGGCCGATCCGCCGCCCGGGGCGGCCGCGGTGCCCGAGGGCGCGGATGTCCGAATCGCCGCCTCCGGCCCGGACGACGTCTGGCTGCTGCTCCCCGAGCTCGGGGCCGACGACCAGGTCCAGGCGCTGACGGCCGTACGCTGGGACGGCTCCGCCTGGCACCGGGTCCCCGGGCGCATCGACTCCCCGTACGTCGCCGGCTTCGCGGTGCTCGGGCCCGCCGACGCCTGGGCGGTCTACGGCTCCGACCGCCGGGAGGCCGCCCACTGGGACGGCCGGTCCTGGACGAAGGTGCCGCTCCCCGCGTACGCGTCGGCCCTGGCAGGCTCCGGCTCCACCGGGCTGTGGGCCGTCGGCTTCCGCTCCTCCGGGCCGGGCGTCACCGAGAGCGAGATGGACCAGCCCGCGGCCATGCGCTGGGACGGGCGCTCCTGGCGGCTGGTGTCCACCCCGACGTACGCCTTCGCCCGGCCCAAGCCGCCCGAGGGCAGCGCCACGCTGGACGGCGTGCTCGTGCTGGGCGAGGACGACGTGTGGGCGATCGGGGTGCACACCTTCAACCACGGCGAGGTGGAGGACGAGCCGGCCGATCCGCCGCCGATCCTCCTGCACTGGGACGGCCGGAGCTGGAGCAGGCAGAACGCCCCCGGCGACAGCCACTACTGCTGCCCACGCCTGGCCGCCGGTCCCTCCGGCGGGGTCCTCGTCGTGACCGGCAGCCCGCGCCTGCGCGACACCTGGCGGGTGGCGGCGCCGGGCGGGTCGGCGGTCCCGCTGCCGCGCCTGCCGGCGATCCCCGGACTGAAGCGTTCGCAGTTCTTCAAGGTCGAGGGGGCGGCCCGGTCGGGCACGACCTGGGCGGCCGGCACGCTGTCGGCGGACGGCGGCTTCTGGAGCCGCGCCGCCATCGCCGAGCTGCCCTGAATCGCCCTGCTGCCCTGAATCGCCGAGCTGCCCTGAATATGATCAAATTCCGGGAATGGACCGAGCTCGGCAACTGGTAGGGGAGACGCTCCTCTACGGCTTCGCCTTCCTCCTGCTGACCGGCGCCTACCTCGCGTACTTCTACACGCCGAGCGGGCAGATGGTGCCGTACGCGGGCGCGTACGAGCCGCTGCGCGGAACGATGATGACGGCCGCGTACGAGTCGATCCTGACGATGAGCTTCGAGGAGCCCCGCGCGCTGTTCGCGCGGCAGTTCCACACCAAGGTGATGATGGTGCTCGCGGTGGGCGCCGTGCTCTGGGCGCTGCTCGGCCGCGTCAGGTACGCCCTGGCGGTGCTCGGCCTGATCGCGGTCGCCGGGGTGGCAGGATACGGGGCCGCCGACGCGCTCGTCCTGGTGCAACTGCCCATCCCCGTCTGGTACGGCCTGCACCTGGCGGCGGCCCTGGCGGTGCTCGTGACGCTGGTGGTGTCCTCGCGCCGCGAGGCCGCCAGGCAGCCGCGCACGCTCGCCTTCACGGCGCTCGCCGCAGGTCTCGCCCTGCTGGCGGTCTACGTGCTCTGAAAAGGGGTCAGCCCTGCTTGAGCACGGGCTTCCACTTGGAGCACTCGCCCGTAGGACGGGAGGCGGTGCCGCGGCAGACCTGCATGCGGATCTGCAGCACGTTGCGGTAGTCCTTCTTGAACGAGCCCACGCCCGGCCGGCAGTTGTAGAAGCCGTACGACTTCCAGCGGCCGTTGCGCGCGTCCTGCGCCTTCAGCACCGCCCACGCGCAGCCCTTGCCGCGCGTGTCCTCCAGCTTGCCCTCCACGAGGTAGCCGAACTGGTGGAGGTAGACCTTCCCCCACGAGCCGGCCATGCCGTCGGCGGAGTAGACGGGCCCCCACTTCCAGACGGCCGGCGTGGCCGAGGCGGGCGTGGCGGTCCCGGCCAGGGGCAGGACGGCGGCGGCGAACAGGACGAGCAGACGACGCATGAGGGGTCTCCGTGATCGGGCAAAGAACTTCACCCCACTACAGATAGGCCCTGGTACTTGCGATCGGCTTGAAGACCAGTGGTCCGCTCAAGGAGCGAGCCGGGCGGGGAAACCGCCGGTGGCGATCGGCCCCCAGCGGTCGATGTGGACACGGATCAGCGACTTGTCCTGGCGGCGCATCGCCTCGCGGTACTCGTCCCAGTCGGGGTGCTCGCCGGCGATGCACCGGTAGTACTCGACCAGCCCGTCCAGCGCCTCGGGCATGTCGAGCACCTCGGCGCGGCCGTCCACCTGCACCCAGGGGCCGTTCCAGTCGTCGGACAGCACGCAGATGGACACGCGCTCGTCCCGCTTGGCGTTGCGGGTCTTGGCGCGCTCGGGATAGGTGGACACCACGATCCGCCCGTCGGCGTCCACGCCGCAGGTGACCGGCGAGAGCTGCGGGCGGCCGTCGGCGCGGACGGTCGAGAGCAGGCCGTGATGCCGGGTGCGGAGGAAGTCGAGGAGCTCGGGCCGGTCGACCCGGCGCGCGGTGGCGATGTTCGGAGCCATGTGCAGGTGCCTTTCGGATCGTACGTGATCCGATCCTTTCACTGGGCGAGCGCCGCCTCGTCGACCAGGGCGACCCGGACGGCGCGCGGGTCGTCGCCGGACAGCGGCACCGCGAAGACCGCCGTGCTCGGGCCCGCCCCGTAGACCACGAACCTGGTCCCGTCCTCGTCCCAGGTCTCGCGTACGTCGGAGGTGAGCCGCGCCGACGCCGAGCAGTACGCGGGGCTGCGGCGCAGCAGGTGCAGCGAGGTCTCCAGGGGCACGTCCCCGGAGGGGGCAGGGGCGGCGAGCGGCGGGCGGAGGCGGACCCGGAGGCGGCGCAGCGGGACGAGCCAGTGCCGGTCCAGCTCGGAGGAGAGGGCGAGCAGCACCACGACCTCCAGCACGGCCAGGGGCACCAGCGGCGGCTGCGCGGCCGGCGCGGTCGTCGCCAGGAGCCCGGCGGCGAGCAGCAGCCCGGCGCGGGCGAAGGACCGTACGTCCACGGGCTTGGCGTGGTCGCCCAGGCAGCCGCAGGACGCGGCCGGCGCGGCCACGCGGGCGTAGCCGAGGTAGCCGAGGAAGCCCGCCGCCAGCAGCGCGGCGGCCGCGCCGTCCAGGGGGTGGAGCGGCGGGACGAGCAGTGCGGCGGCCACGGCGAGCTCGGCCAGCCCGACGAGGCGGAGCGCAGGGACCGCGCGCGCCGCGCCGACGAGCCCGGCCAGGGCGCTCCGCCCGGCCTGGGCCCGCATCCGCCTGCCGAACAGCTTCATCAGCCCGGCCCAGAGGAGGAAGAGGGCGATCACGTACGGCTGCGACGCGGCGATCCCGTTCATCATGCTTCTCCTAGTGGGGGGAGAACACGGTGGCGATGTCGACCTCGTTGGTGTCCGGCCGCCAGGCGCCCAGGATCTGTACGTGCTGGGCGACCTTCAGCAGGGACAGGTCCGCCGTGGGCGGCGACTCGGAGTGGATGGCGACCGACTTGCCGGGCACGACGTGGCACAGCACCTCGTGCCCGTTGTGGTCCAGGCGGAGGGTCTGGTCCTTGATGTCGGTGATGTGGCCCTTGATGTTGACGATGTTGAGCCACACCGCCTCGGCGGCCAGCATCCCGTCGGGCATGCGGACGCCGCGCGCGTACAGGCCGTCGCCCGGCCTGGCCTGGTCGAAGCCGACCGGTCCGAGCTTCCACAGGCTGGTGCCGTCCACGACGCGGATGGTGTGGAAGACCATGTTCGAGCCGAGGACGAGGAGCGTGTTGTCCTTGATCGAGCGGATCCTGCCCTCGGCGAAGTTCGGGTCGAGAGCGCCGGGCTCCACTCCGGGGGCGGCGGTGGTGGCGAAGGCGGCCTCGGGGCCGAGCGAGCCGAGCGCGGTCGCGGCCACGACGCCGGCGCCGCCGCCGAGCACGGCGGACTTGAGCACATCCCGTCTGCTGCGCATGTCCGTCCCCCTCACGCCGTCGAGATCTCGGCCGGGCGCAGGCCCGCGGACAGGCTGGCGATCGCGCTGAAGGCGGCCGGGGTGAGGTCGATCAGCCGGTTGCTCGCGCAGGTCGCGCCGCAGCAGCTCCGCTCGCCGCAGAACAGGTCGGTCTGCGGGCCGCAGTCGGCGATGGAGGTGACGACGCTCGTACCGGTGCAGAGGGCGGTGGTGCGGTGCCGGTAGCCGCAGGTGCGGCGGGACAGGCTGACTCCGCAGGAGTCGGGGCGGGTGATGGCCCAGCAGGCGTCGGAGGTGTTGGGCCAGGCGTGCTGGAGGCTGCCGGAGTTGCAGGTTCCGCAGGCTCCCTTGCCGGTGCTGCTGCACGGTCCCCAGGAATTGCCGCAGCAGAACCAGGAGACCTCTCCTTGGACGGGGCCGAGTAAGTCGGCGGGCGGGCCGGACGTGGTACGCGCCATGCGCGTCTCCCTTCGGGTGAGCTCCGGGGGGTCTCGACGGATCGAGGGATTGAAGCTTTCCGACTCGATCTATGAGTACCATGTAAGGATTTTTCGTCAATGCCTGACTTGTGGCCGGAGTCGCCAGAGAGGGAGGAGGGGGGTGACGTCCCGGGCGGTGACCAGGGACGCGGGGGTGCTGCCCGGGAACGGACGCGCGGCGGTCAGGAAGCCGGCGTCGGCGTTTCCGTGGGGGTTTCGGTCGGGGTGTCGGTGGGGGTGTCGGTGGGTGTCTCCGTCGGAGTCTCCGTCGGAGTCGCGGTCGGCGTCTCGGTCGGGGTCGCCGTCGGGGTCTCGGTCGGGTTCTCGGGCAGAGTGACGGTCGGGGTGGGGGACGGCGTGGGGCACTCGGCGGGCTTACGCCACGACGGCGCCGGGGCCCACCACTGCCGGAGCTGGCCCCAGCCCTTCCACGAGCGCTTGACCGGCCGCGACAGGTCGTAGACGTAGAGGGCGGTGCCGCCGTCCGTGGCCTCCTGAGCGGCGCCGCCGTCCGTGCCGTCCGCGGGGGCCGCGGGGGCCGCAGGGGTCGCGGGGGTCTCAGGGGTCGTGGGAGTCGCCGGGGTCGTGGGGGCCGCCGGGGTCGTGGGGGCCGCCGGAGTGGGGGTGGCCGGGGTCGTGGCGGCCGGGGAGAGCGCGGTGACCGACACCCAGTCGTCCTGCTTGACCGCGCTGTTCCCGCGGCGGCCCGCGATCGTCCGGGTGTCCTCGCCGATCGTGTACGTCCGCTCGAAGCCGTCCTGGCTGCGTACCGTGATGGAGTCCTCGGCGACGGCGGTCGCCCGGCCCGTCTGGGCGGAGAGCGTCACCGAGCCGCAGCCGTCCTTCGTGGGCACCGCGAACTCGCCGTGCATCGCTCCGACGAAGCCCCAGGGGCTGAGCGGCGCGAGTTCAGGAACAGGGGCATCGGTGGGGGCGTCGGTGACGGTGACCGTCTCCGTGGGGGTCGGGGTCAGGGTCTCGGTCGGGGTCGCGGTGGGCGACGGTTCGGCAGGCGTGGCGCCCGCCGCCGCCGTGGCCACGCCGGCTCCGCCCGCCGCCATTAACACGGCGGTGGCGGCGACGAACACCGGTCGCCGGATCCGGCTGTCGCGAGGTTGATGGGCCTGCATAGGCGTTACCTTTCGTGTCATTCGCCGACATTCAACTCATGAGAACCCCGCCCGACTAAGGCATCCGTAAGCTGCCGCCCCTCGTGCCGCGCCGTGGGGTCCTGCCCGGAAAGCGCTGCCCACTTCCGTGTTGCTTATGCCGGGATGCGACGATCGGATCGTTCGACCCATTCGGCGATAGGCGAAAGCATGGCAAGTGACCAGGGCCGCAGGGCTCTCGTGGTCCGGGGCGGCTGGGAAGGGCACGCCCCCGTGGAGGCCACGGAGCTCTTCATCCCCTTCCTGGAGAAGAACGGGTTCGAGGTGCGGAGGGCGGACTCGCCCGCGCCGTACGCGGACGCGTCGTACATGTCCGGCGTCGACCTCATCGTGCAGTGCTACACGATGGGAACCATCCAGCCCGACGAGCTGAAGGGCCTGGAGGCCGCCATCCGCGCCGGCACCGGCATGGCGGGATGGCACGGCGGCATCGCCGACTCCTACCGCAACTCCTCCGACTACCTGCACCTCATCGGCGGCCAGTTCGCCTGCCACCCCGGCAAGCACCCCGACGAGCGGGAGGGCACGCAGGCCGACAACTTCGTCCCCTACACGGTGAACCTGCTGCCCGAGGCCGCCGAGCACCCCATCACGGCGGGCCTCACCGACTTCGACCTCGTCACCGAGCAGTACTGGGTGCTCACCGACGACTACATCGACGTGCTCGCCACGACCACCCAGAAGGTCCGCCCCTGGGATCCGTGGCACCGCGAGGTGACCTCGCCCGCGCTCTGGACCCGCCAATGGGGCGAGGGCCGCATCTTCGTCACCACCCCCGGCCACAGCCTGGACGTCCTCCAGCACGACACCGTACGCACGATCATCGAGAGGGGCATGTTGTGGGCCAGCCGCTGAACGTCGGCGTCGTGGGCTGCGGCGCGATCTCGGCCCAATATCTCAGCACCATCGACCGCCTGCCGGGGCTCCGCCTCGCGGCCGTCGCCGACCTCGACCCCGGCCGGGCCGCGGAGGCGGTCGCCGCCTGGCCCGGCACCCCCGTCCTGTCCGTCGCGGACCTGCTGGCCGACCCCGGCGTGGACGTGGTGCTCAACCTCACGATCCCGGCCGCCCACGCCGAGGTCGCGCTCCAGGCGATCGCGGCCGGCAAGGACGTCTACGGCGAGAAGCCGTTGGCGGCCAACTCCGCCGACGCGGCGAGGGTGCTGCAGGCGGCAGAGGCGGCCGGCGTACGGGTCGGCTGCGCGCCCGACACCGTGCTCGGCACCGGTACGCAGACCGCCCGCAAGGCCGTGGACGACGGCCTCATCGGCCGCCCGGTCGCCGCCACCGCCACGATGGTCACCGCCGGCCACGAGCGCTGGCACCCCAACCCCGACTTCTACTACGTCCCCGGCGGCGGCCCCCTCCTCGACATGGGGCCGTACTACGTCACCAGCCTGGTGACGCTCCTCGGCCCGGTCACCTCCGTGATCGGGGCGGCCTCCCGCCTGCGCGGCAAGCGCACGATCGGCTCAGGACCGCGGCGCGGCGAGGAGATCCCGGTGTCCGTGGACACGCACGTCACCGGCGTGCTGGTGCACGAGTCGGGCGCGCTGTCCACGCTCGTGATGAGCTTCGACGCGCCGGCCACCAAGGCGCCGAACATCGAGGTGCACGGCGAGCGCGGCTCGCTGGTCGTCCCGGACCCGAACCACTTCGACGGCGTCGTCCAGCTCTCCGCCGTGGGCGAGGGGGGTTGGCGCGATCTGCCGGACTCGGCCGGTTATGTGGCGGCGGGCCGCGGCGTCGGCCTGGCCGACCTGGCCGCCACCCCGGCGGGCGAGGAGCCGCGGGCGAGCGGGACGCTGGCCTTCCACGTCCTCGACGTCATGGAGTCGCTGCTGGCCTCGGCCGGTTCGGGGGCCGCGGTCACGGTGGCCAGCACCTGCGAGCGGCCGTCGCCGGTGCCCCTGCTGACCTTCTGAGAACCGGTGCCCCTGCTGCCCCTCTGAGAACCCGGATCATGGGCGCGGCGAGGTCCGCGTCCATGATCCGCTCCATCCGCGGTGCGAGCGCCGCCCCGACGCCGCCACGCACTTGCGGCACACTTCGCTGATCTCCTCGGCCGCGCCGCCGGACTCCGGGAAGACCTCGGGCCAGCGGACGTGGTGGAAGCGCAGCAGCCGGGCCCGGCTCAGCTGCAGGCCGCACAGGGTCTGGTTCGTGCCGGGCTGCCAGGCGTGCGCCTCGCCCGCGGGCATGCGCACGCCGTCGTCGTCGCGCCACTGCCCGGAGGCCGCGACGGAGGGCTCGCCCCGTCTGCGTCCCGGCATGTCACCTCGAATCGGGGAAGCCGGCGTAGTAGCCGCCGACCTCGTCGTGGTAGCGGGTGTCCCGGTAGGTCTTCTCGTCGAACTCCGGGGCCTTCTTGATCTCTTCCTTGGTCCGCCCGACATGGATCGTGCGGGCGTCCTCGTCGATGTGCTCCACCGCCCCCGCGGGGATGAGCACCTTCTTGCCGAAGATCCACGGGCCGGTGTGCACGACCACGTAGCTCTCTCCGACCGCGTTGTTCGCCTCGTCCACCGTGCCGATCTTGCCGTCGGTCGCGTCCACCTCGAAGCCGACGAGGTCGAGCGACTCGCGTAGCCCCAGCTCAGGACGGTACTGCCACAGATTTTCGAGCATGTCCGCCCCCTACCCCGTCACAGCGCGCCAATCGCGGCCCCGACCAGCGCCAGGCTCACCGTGGAGGCGGCCGCCCGCACCGTGTTCCACGCGGTCCACCTGCGCGAATAGTCCTTCCACCGCATCGTGCCCGCGTCGAGCGCGTTGTTCATCGGGACGTTCACCGCCACGGTGACGAGGAACGAGCCGGCGAAGCCGACCCCGGCCGCCGCGAGGAACCACCCGGCCGCCGCGCCGCCCGCGAGCAGCCCGGCCACGAGCGCGGCCACCGGCGAGCCCAGGAACACCAGGAACAGCCACGGGTTGAGGATCTTGCGGTTGACGCTCCGCATCGCCGCCTCGGCCTGCGCGGGCTCGATCGCGTTCAGACCGGGCATGACGGACATCGAGAAGGCGTAGAAGAGGCCGGCGAGCAGCCCGTGCAGGACGAGCGTGAGCAGGGCGAGAATCAGCATGCCCCCATCGTGGCGGCGGGCGGGTGAGACGGTCCATGCACAGGACGCTCACTCCCATAAGCGACGCTCTCCTCGGGTCCTGTGCGGGCTGAAAGAGATCATGTAAGGTGAGCGCGGCCCGTCCCCCAACGGCCTGGAGCCCGCCGTGCCGCAGCCTTCCCGCCGCCAGGTTCTCTCCCTGCTCCCCGCCGCCGGCCTGCTGGCCGTGGCCGGCCCGCTGCGCGCCGCCGCCGAGGCGGGCGGGTTCGACCACGCGCGGCTGATCGCCAACACCGTCGCCATGCTCGCCGGGACCCCCGAGGTCAACGCCAGGCCGGAGGTCGCCGCCAAGCTCGCCGCCGTGCTCGCCACCGCCAGGCAGCGGCTCGCCGCGATGGACCGGGCGGGCGACGGCGAGCTGTTCGCCGGCCTCGCGCTCGGCTCCGACGACGTCAACCTGCGCCTCGCCTTCCAGTACCTGTACGAGATCGCGCTCGCCACCCGCGTCCCCGGCGGGGAGCTCGCGGACGACGCCGCCGCCCAGCGCCGGGTCGCCGACGGCCTGCTGTGGCTGCACGAGCGCTACTACGGCGACCAGGCGAAGGGCTACTACGGCAACTGGCACACGTGGGAGATCGGCATCCCCACCCACGTCACCAGGACGCTCGCGCTGCTGGCCGACCGGCTGCGCGCGGAACGGCCCGACCTCACCGCCACCTACGTGGCCTCGATGGACGCCTACCTCCGCAACGGCAGGAACGGCGACGTCGACCTCGACTCGCGCTTCCACACCGGCGCGAACCTGGCCGACATCACCGCCAACCGCATCCTCCAGGGCGCGGTGTCCGGCGACGACGCCCGCGTGGCCAAGGCCGTCGCCGACCAGTCCACGGTCTTCGCCACCGTCGACCCGTACGCGCTCCAGCACGGCGTCACCGACGGCTACTACCGCGACGGCTCCTTCATCCAGCACGGCTCGGTGGCCTACACCGGCTCCTACGGCCGCGCCCTGCTCACGCGCGTCGTCCAGACGCTCAAGACGCTGGACGGCGCGACCGCGGCGGCCGGCACAAGCGACCTGCCGATCGTCGTCTACCGCTGGGTCGCCGACGGCTTCGCCCCGCTCATCTTCGAGGGCTGGATGATGGAGATCGTCAAGGGGCGGGCGGTCTCGCGCACCGGCACCGGCTACGCCGACGTCGGCGTGGTCGTGGAGGCCGTCGCCGACCTGGCCGACCACGTGCCGGCCGAGCAGGCGCTCGCGCTGAAGAAGTACGTCAAGCACCTGCCGGCCGCCGACACCGCCGCCTTCGTCTCGCCGGTCAGCATCGCCCGCTACGCCGCGATCCGGGCCGACGCCTCGATCGAGGCCGCCGACCTCAACCCGCCCGAGCGCAGCGTCGCCTTCAACGCGATGGACCGCACCGTGCACCGCCGCCCCGGCTACACCTTCGCCCTCGCGCGCAGCTCCGAGCGGATCAGCAAGTACGAGTACATGAGCGGCGAGAACCTCATGCCCTGGTTCCAGGGCGACGGCGCCCACTACCTCTACCTGGCGGGGGAGGACCAGCGGGCGGTGTTCGGCGTGGACTACTTCACGACGGTCTCGCCGTACCGGCTGGCCGGGGTGACCGCGCCGGCCGAGGAGCGCCGCACGGTCCCCGAGCTGTACGGCGGCCGCCTCTGGTACGACAACCCGGACCATCCGCTGAACTTCACCGCGTCCTCGGAGTCCCAGAACGCCTACGTGTACTTCCCGGTCGCCGGGAACGCCTTCTCGGGCGGCGCGACGCTCGGCGCGTACGGCATCGCCGGGATGGTCCAGTCCGACGACGCCGCCTGGGCCGCCAAGCAGGCGGGCCTGCTGCCCGACGACTTCGTCGCCTACCGCAACGCCCGCGCCACCAAGTCGTGGTTCCTGCTCGACGACGAGATCGTGGTGCTGGCCGCGGACGTCTCCGGCCAGTCGGGGCGGGCCGCGGTGACCACGGTGGACAGCCGCATCGCCGCCCCCGCCGACGCGGTGGCGCTCACCGGCGAGACCTGGACCGGCTCGCCGTGGCGGCCGGGGGCGACGGGCGAGCCGCGCTGGCTCCGCTACGCCAACGCCACCCGTGGCACCGCCGTCGGCTACGCCTTCCTCAGCCGCCAGCCGGTCAGCGCCGTCCTGGAGACGGTGACCCGCAGCCGCCGCGTCGTCCGCACGTCCAACCCGGACACTCCGGTCACGAAGAACGTCTTCACCGCCTCCGTCACCCATCCGGCGTCCGGCGCGCTGCCGGCCCTCGCCTACGCCCTGGTCCCGAACGCCACCGAGGCCCGCCTGCGCGCCTACGCGAGGGGGCCGCTGACCGTGCTGGCCAACGACCGGCACGTGCAGGCGATCGAGCACGAGGGGCTGGGCCTGATCGCCGCGAACGTCTTCACCGCGGGTCCGCGCCACGCCGGCCGCCTGCGCGTGGACGGCCCGGCCGCGGTCATCGTGCGGACGTCAGGGTCCCGGGTGAGCGTCGCCGTCGCGGACCCGACGACCAGGCGCGACCGCGTGAGCTTCCTGCTGCGCGGCCCCTCGCTGCGGCTCGACCGCGCCGACGAGGGGGTGACGGTCCGCCGCGTGCCCGGCGGCACGCTCGTCGAGGCCGTGACCCGCCGCACCTACGGCCGCACGCTCACCGCCACCCTGCGCTGACCGGAGAGGGTCAGGAGTAGAGGAAGTAGTAGGAGTACGCCGCCTTCCACTCGCAGCGCCACTCGTCCCACCAGCCCTGGCTCTCGCCGTAGGCGCCGACGCGCTGGCATTCCGCGGACGTGCGGTAGATACCGGCCAGCCTTTCCGCGTTCGCCGGCGCGGCGCCGAGCGTCAACGACAATCCCGCGGCCAGAAGGACCGGGAAGAGAACCGCACGAACCTTTCGCATGAATCCTCCTGCGATGGGGCGGATCAACGGAGCGGATCATTACATTGGCAGTCATCGCGGCTGAGATCAACACCGGGAGCCCGAAACTTTCCACCCGCCTTTTCGTGAGGGCGGCGCATGTTTCACCGGTGATTCCCGGACGTTTCCGGACGGGCTTTGACCACCGTCACATCCCTGGCATATCGTCGCCTCGCCCTGATCGATCGCGAGCCCGATCGATGACGAGGGCGAATCCGCACGGGGGCGTGTGTTGTTCTCACCTGCGCGACGGCTGACGCGCCGATCGCGGCTGCCCCGGCACGGGTGAGAGCCGGACGGCCACCTGCCAAGCGGCGATCATCCGAAACACCGGAGGCGCACCATGCAAGTTCGTTCCCGCCCGGCCGCGATCGTCGGCATGGTCATGACCATGCTGGCCGGCCTCGCAGTGTCGCTCGTCCTTCCGCCCCCGGCCCAGGCCGACCAGGTGATCAGCAACATCGCGTACGCGCCCGCGCAACCGGCCGGTTCCAAAGGACACCTGCTCGACCTCTACCTGCCGTCAGGCGGCACCGCACCCCGGCCGCTGATCATCTGGCACAGCGGCTCGGCCTGGTCGAGCGACGACGGCAAGACCGGCGCGGCCGCCATCGCCGCCGTGTTCAACCCCCTGGGGTTCGCGGTGGCCGGCGTCAGCGTCAGGTCCAGCGCCCAGGCGGTCTTCCCCGCCCAGGTGCACGACGTCAAGGCCGCCATCCGCTGGCTGCGCGCCAACGCCGCCACCTACCAGCTCGACCCCAACCGTTTCGCCATGATGGGCACCTCCTCGGGCGGCTGGCTGACGGAGATGGCCACGCTGACCGGCGGCGTCGCATCCTTGGAGGGCACCGTCGGCACGACCGGCGTCTCCAGCGCCGTGCAGACGGGGCTCGCCTTCTTCAGCCCGACCGACTTCCTGCAGATGAACGCCCAGAACCTGCCCACCGGCGGGCTGGACCACAACTCCCCTGCCTCGCCGGAGTCGATGCTGATCGGCTGCCCCATCCAGACCTGCCCCGCCCAGGTGGCCCTCGCCAACCCGGTCAACTACGTCGACGCGAACGACCCGCCGCTGCTGTTCCTGCACGGCCAGGCGGACTTCCTGGTGCCGCACGGGCAGAGCGTCCTGCTCTACAACAAGATCAAGGCGAGCTGCGGCCAGGGCCAGTTCATCTCGGTACCGGGCGCGGACCACGGCATCGACTTCGTCATGGACCCCGCCCACTACGGCTCCCAGACCACCTACACCACCGCCAACTGCTCCAGCACCACCACGGCCGGCGCCCCCAACCCCACCTGGGAAACCTTCGCGAACCACATCCGCGGCGGGCTCAAGATGGGCACCGCCTGCAAGGTCGCCTACGCGCCCACCACCTGGGACGGCGCCTTCTCGGCCACCGTCACCGTCACCAACACCGGCACGACGCCCGTCGACCGCTGGGCCGTGACCTGGACGTGGCCGGGCAACCAGCAGGTCACGGACTCCTGGAACGCCGCCGTGACGCAGTCGGGCGCCCAGGCGACCGCGCGCGACGCCGGCCACAACGCCTATATCGGTCCGGGCTCCGCCCAGAGTTTCGGTCTCAACGGCACCTTCAGCGGGACGAACGCCAAACCGGCCGAGTTCAGGCTGAACGGCGTGGTCTGCACCCCGGCGACCTGAGCGCCGATAATTTCGGAAAGGCGCTCTGGAACCGTCCAAAAGGATGAACCGCAGCTCGCCGGGAAATACGGCATTTCCCAAATCCGCCACGTTCCGCTGGATTCCGGTTACGGAAGGAAATCATCCAGATCGCGGACAGTTATATTGATTTTCCCGGCGAGCTGCCCCTATCCTTTCGCTCTCGTGAGGGCCGATCAAAGAGCGGACCGAAATATTTCGGCGGCCGGCGGCCCATCCCGCGTTATCGCCTGACCCGTTTACGGAAAGCTTCGCCGGCGTCCCCTTGAGACGCCGTTCTTCGTGGTGCCCGTCGATCAGTTAGGGGACGTGTGCGTACATCTGACATGTTCGTCCGGAGCCTCGGCGTCTTCGTGCCGGACAGCGTGAGCGTCGAGCAGGCGGTCGAGGAGGGACTGTACCCACCCGACGAGGCCGAGCGTTTCGGACAGCTCGGCGCGGCGGTCGCCGGCGACATGCCCGCCCCCGAGATGGCGCGCCGCGCGGTCCTCGACGCGTACGAGCGCTGGAACGAGTCATCGCCCAAGGACCTCGGCCTGCTGCTCTACCCGTCGGTCTGGCACCAGGGCCCGAACGGCTGGCAGCCCCAGCACTACCTGCAGATGCACCTCCTCGGCGGCGCCGTCCCCGCATACGAGATCCGCAGCGGCTGCGTCGGCATGATCAGCTCGCTGGAGCTGGCGGCGAGCTACCTGCGGGCCGACCCCGGCAGGGAGACCGCTCTGGTGGTCTCGGCCGACAACCACGGGACCCCGCTGGTGGACCGCTGGCGGATGACGCCCGGCGCGCTGATCGGCGACGCCGCGTGCGCGCTCGTCCTCGGCAAGGACTACGGCATGGCCGAGCTCCTCGCGGTGAACGCGACCACGATCCCCGAGGCCGACGCGGTCAACGACGGCGCCTACCCGCTGTTCCCGCCGGACGCCACCGTCGGGCGGGGGCTGAGCTTCGGCGACCGGCACGAGGAGTTCCGCCAGCGGCTGCTCAAGGACCGGGGCACCGGGATCCACCTGACCATCCAGAAGACGATGATGCAGCAGGTCGAGCAGACCCTCGACGAGGCCGGCATCGAGCTGTCCGACATCACGAAGGTGGCCTTCCCGCACGGCCGCCGCGAGGACCTGGACGGGCAGATGTCCTGGCTCGGCATCGACCTCGACCAGACGACCTGGGACTACGGCCGGCGCGTCGGGCACTGCGGCGCGGTCGACCAGTTCATCGCCTTCGAGCACCTGCTGGCGACCGGCGGGCTCGTGCCCGGCGACCATCTGCTCATGGTCGGGTTCGGCTCGGGGACGTCCGTGGCCGCGGCCGTGTTCCGCGTGCTCGCCCCCGCCCCCGTGACGAAGGAAGGGGTGCGCGCGTGACCGCCGACCGGCTCAGCGACCGCCTGGTGGCGTTCGTCCAGGAGAACCTGGTGCCCGACGACGTCGAGCTGGAGGTCGACGAGACGACCCCGCTGCTGCTGTCGGGGCTGCTCGACTCCCTGCGTACGGCGCGGCTGCTCAACTTCATCCGGCGCGAGCTCGGCGTCCCCGTCCCGGCCGCCAAGCTCGACCCCGACAACTTCAAGGACGTCGCGACCATCGTCGCGCTGATCAGGGAACTCGAGTCGGCGAAGATCGGCTAGCCGTCCCGAGCGAACGAGGGCAGAGTCATGCAGTGGACGGACACCTACATCAGCGGCGTGGGCGCCTTCGTCCCCCGCACGATCGTCAGCGTCGAGAAGGCCGTGCAGAAGGGCTGGTACCCGGCCGACGAGGCCGAGCTGCACAACCTGGCCGGGGCGGCCGTCGCCGGTGACCTGCCGGCCCCCGAGATGGCCCTGCACGCGGCGCGCAGCGCGCTGAAGCGCAGCGGCCGCGCACCGGCCGACCTCGACCTCCTGCTGTACGCCTCCACCTGGCACCAGGGCCCGGACGGCTGGCCGCCGCACTCCTACCTGCAACGCCACCTGGTCGGCGGCGACGTGCTCGCCACCGAGATCCGGCAGGGCTGCAACGGCATGTTCCTCGCCCTGGACCTCGCCGCGAGCCACCTCGCCGCCGCGCCGGGCCGGCAGGCCGCGCTGCTGGTGGCCGCCGACAACTACGGCACCCCGCTGATGGACCGGTGGCGGATGGGCCCCGGCTACATCGGCGGCGACGCCGCCAGCGCGCTCGTCCTCACCAAGGAGGAGGGTTTCGCCCGCCTCGCGGCGGTCTGCACGGTCACCGTGCCCGAGGCCGAGGAGCTGCACCGGGGCACCGAGCCGCTGTTCCCGCCCGGCGTCACCGTCGGCCGCCGGATGAGCTTCGAGACGCGGAACCAGCAGTTCCGGCAGCAGGTCATGCCCAAGGGCGAGAGCACGGCGGCGCTGTTCAAGATCCAGCGGGCGCTGATGGAGGTCGTCGAGCGCACGCTGGCCGAGAGCGGCGTCGAGGCCCGCGACCTCGCCAGGGTGGCCTTCATGAACTACTCCGAGGAGATCGTCGAGCAGCGCTGCATGGCCGCGCTGGACCTGCCGATGTCCCGTTCCACCTGGGACTACGGCCGCACCATCGGCCACTGCGGCGCCAGCGACCAGGTCCTCGCCCTCGACCGGCTGCTCCTGACCGGGGAGCTGGGCCCCGGCGACCACCTGCTGATGCTCGGCACCGGACCGGGCGTCACCGTCTCCAGCGCCGTGATCCAGATCCTCGGCAAGCCCTCATGGTCCTGATCCGCAGTCAGCGAAGGGAAAAGAACGCGATGGCCGACAGTCCGAGCGGGGTCCAGGCCGAACCGGTGGCGGTCATCGGGATCGGCTGCCGCTTCCCCGGCGACGCCGGCTCACCGGACGAGTTCTGGGACCTGCTGTGCGCCGGCCGCAACACCACCGCCCCGCTGCCCGCCGAGCGCTGGCGCCCGTACGAGGACCGCGGGCCCGAGCACGCCGCCGCGCTGCGGGACGCCGTACGGCACGGCAGTTTCCTGCGCGACATCGAGGGCTTCGACGCGGAGTTCTTCGGCCTGTCGCCGCGCGAGGCCGAGCTGATGGACCCGCAGCAGCGCATCCTCATGGAGACCGCGTGGGAGGCGCTGGAGCACGCCGGCCTGCCGCCGCACGAGCTGGCCGGCACCGACGCCGGGGTGTTCGTCGGCGTCTGCACCGCCGACTACGGCGGCATGCTGCTGGAGGACGTGCCCCGGATCGAGGCGTGGACCGGGATCGGCGCCGCCGGCTGCGCCGTCGCCAACCGCGTCTCCTACTCGCTCGACCTGCGCGGGCCCAGCATGGCCGTGGACACCGCGTGCTCGGCGTCGCTGGTCGCGCTCCACCTGGCCGCGCAGAGCCTGCGGCTCGGCGAGAGCGACGTCGCCCTCGCCGGCGGGGTGAACCTGCTGGTGACGCCGGGGCAGACCGTGACGCTCGGCGCGGCCGGAGCGCTGGCCCCCGACGGGCGGTCCAAGTCGTTCGACGCCGCGGCCGACGGCTACGGGCGCGGCGAGGGCTGCGGCGTGGTCGTGCTCAAGCGGCTCTCCGACGCGCGGCGCGACGGGGACCGCATCCTCGCGCTGGTCATCGGCAGCGCCGTGAACCAGGACGGGCACACCAACGGCATCATGGCCCCGTGCGGGGAGGCCCAGGAGCACGTCATGCGCCGGGCCTGCCGGCAGGCGGGCGTCGCGCCGGGCACGCTCGACTACATCGAGGCGCACGGCACCGGCACCCGGCTCGGCGACCCGCAGGAGGCGGAGGCGCTGAGCGCCGTCTACGGCGCGGGACGCACCGCCGACGACCCGTGCCTCATCGGCTCGGTCAAGTCCAACATCGGCCACCTCGAAGGGGCCGCGGGCATCGCCGGCGTCATCAAGGCGGTGCTCGCCCTCGACCGCGGGGAGATCCCCCCGAGCGTGCTGGCCACCCCGAACCCGGCCATCCCGTGGGAGACCTCGGGACTCCAGATCGTGACGAAGCGGTCGGTCTGGCCCGACCGCGGCCACCCCAGCCGGGCCGGCGTGTCCAGCTTCGGCTACGGCGGCACGGTCGCGCACATCGTGCTCGAACAGGCGCCGCCGGCCTCCGAGACGCCGCGCGGAGAGGGGACGGGGCTGCGCGTGTTCCCGCTGTCGGCCGCGTCGGGGACCGCCCTGCGGCAGTACGCCGGCACGCTGGCCGACCGGCTCAACGGCGACGGGCTCGACCTGGCCTCAGTGGGGCATACGCTGGCGCGGCGCCGTACCCACCTGGGCCGCCGGGCCGTGGTGCTCGCGGCCGACCGGCACGAGCTGGCGGACGGGCTGCGCAGGCTCTCCTGGGACCTGCCGGCCGAGGCCGTGCTCACCGGGGACGTGCTGCCCGAGCCGGGCCCGGGGCCGGTGTGGGTGTTCGCCGGGCAGGGCTGCCAGTGGCGCGGCATGGGACGGGAGCTGCTGGCCACGGAGCCGGAGTTCGCGGCCCTGGTGGACGAGGTCGAGCCGATCTTCGCCGAGGAGATCGGCTTCTCCCCCCGGAGGGTGCTGGCCGAGGGCGAGCTGGACGGGATCGACCGCGTCCAGACCATGATCTTCGTGATGCAGCTCGGCCTGGCCCGGCTCTGGACCGCGCACGGGGTGACCCCGGCGGCCGTCATCGGCCACTCCGTCGGCGAGATCGCGGCGGCGGTGACCGCCGGCGCGATGAGCGTCGCCGACGGCGCGCGGCTGATCTGCCGCCGCTCCCTGCTGCTGCGCCGGGCCGAGGGCAAGGGGGCCATGGCCATGGTGGGGCTGTCGTTCGAGGAGGCGGCCGAGCGGCTGGCCGGGCGGAGCGACCTGGTGGCCGCCATTGCCTCCGCGCCCGGCTCGACCGTGCTGTCCGGCGACGTCGCGGCGGTCGAGGAGGTGGTGCAGGAGTGGCCGGCCGAGGGCATCATGGTCCGCCGGGTCGACTCGGACGTCGCCTTCCACAGCCCGCAGATGGAGCCACTGGCCGCCGAGCTGGCCGAGGTCACCGCCGGCCTGCCCTTCGGCGCGCCCCGCATCCCGATGTACACGACCGCGCTGGCCGACCCCCGGTCCACGCCCGTGCTCGACTCCGCGTACTGGGCGGCGAACCTGCGCGACCCGGTACGCCTGGCCGCGGCCGCGACGGCCGCCGCCGAGGACGGCTATCGCGCGTTCCTGGAGATCTCCCCGCACCCCGTGGTCGCGCACTCCCTGACCGAGACGCTGGCGGAGACCGGGTACGAGGACGTGTTCGTCGGCATCTCGCTGCGCAGGAACCAGCCGGAACGCGCGGCCTTGCTCGCCGCGCTCGGCAGCGCGCACTGTGCCGGCGTCGAGGTGGACTGGAGCCGGCTGCAGCCGGACGGCGGCCTCGCCCCGCTGCCGCCGTACGCCTGGCAGCGCCGTCGCCACTGGCGCGACCCCGCCGCCGGGTCCGCCGAGAACCGCGGCCACGACGTGGGCTCCCACACCCTGCTCGGCGCGGGGACGAGCCTCGCGGGCAGCCAGGCCAGGATGTGGCGGACGGTCCTGGAGGACGCCAACCGGCCCTACCCCGGCAGCCACGCCGTCGGCGGGGTCGAGATCGTGCCCGCCGCCGTGCTGGTCAACACGTTCCTGGACGCGGCCGGCGAGCTGCCCGTCCTCACCGACGTGGAGATGACGCACCCGCTGATGACCTCGGGACGGCGGCAGGTCCAGGTCGTGCACGAGCCGCCCGCGATCAGGCTCGCCTCGCGCACGCCCGCAGGGCCCGGCGAGCCGGAGCCGAACTGGCTGGTCCACGTCACGGCGTCCGTCTGCGGCCCCGCCCCTGCGCTCTCCGGGACGCTGCCGGACGCGGCCGGTCTCGCCCCGATCGACCCCGGGTACGTCCATCAGCGGCTGGCCGCCGTCGGCGTCCCTTCCACGGGCTTCGACTGGACGATCGGCACGCTGCTGAGCGGTGACGGGGTGCTGCGGGCGACCGTACGGACGGCCGCTGGGTCCACCTGGGCGGCGGCGATGGACGCGGTGATGTCCGTCGCCCCGTGCGTGTTCCCCGGCGACCCGGTGCTGCGCATGGTCGTGCACATCGACGAGGTGGTGCTGACCGGCGCGCCGCCGGAGACCGTGATCATCGAGGCCGCCGTCGATCCGGCGGGCGAGGACACCGTGCGGGCGCTGGTCGCCGACGCCGACGGCCGCGTGGTGGGACGGCTGTCCGGGCTCCGCTACCCGGTGATCGACGCGCCCGCGGCGGCCGAGGACGAGCTGGGGGAGGCCGCCGAGTCGTTCGCCGGCCTGTCCGCCGAGGACCTGCGCGAGCGCGTCCAGGCCGAGGTCCGCGCGGAGATCGCGGCCGTGATGCGGCTCGGCCAGGAGGACCTGGCGGTCCGCCGCCCGCTGGTGGAGCAGGGGCTGGACTCGGTGATGACGGTCATGGTCAGGCGGCGTCTGGAGCAGCGCTTCGGCCGCCGGCTGCCCGCGACCCTCCTGTGGCAGCAGCCCACGATCGCGGCCATCGCCGAGCACCTGGCGGAGCTCCTCGCCACCCCGCCGGGGGGCTAACATCACGGGGCGTGGAGACGTGGAACGGCATGGGCCCCGGTGCGGCGGCGCCACCTGTCCCCGGGTGGCGTCCGCCCACGGACGTCGAAGCCGGCCTGTACGCGGCCAGGACGCGGGGTGACTGGGCCGCGTACTTCGACGTCCTCGCCACCGCCGACCTCTATCACGCGATGCCGCGCGCCACGGCGGACTCCCGGCCCGGCTGGGTCAGCTACACCCCCACGCCCTGGGGCGCGCGGCCCGGCACCAAGGTCCTGGTGTTCCACACGGCGGGGATGCTGCCGGCGCCGGTGCCCGACCCGGTCTTCTTCCAGGACGACCTGGGGGAGCTCGCCAGGGACTGGCCGCAGGACGACGAGTGGCTGTGCGTCAACCCGGGCAGCCCCTGCGAGGGATACTTCCCCGCGAGCGCCGAGCACCGGGCGGTGTGGCGCCGGCACGCCGAACGCGCCGCCTACCCCCGCAGGAACGCGCTGCGCACGCTGTGGATCGGCGGCCCGCTGCACGGCCCGGTCGCCCACGGCCTCGCCTGCGGAGCCCTGCTGTGCGTGGCCAACGCCTCGCTCTGGAACGCGATGGGCTGGCACGGCACCGGCTACGTCCGCGAGCGGAAACGGCTCAAGGAATGGTGGGGGATCACCAGCCGTGAGGAGTGGTCGAGCGCCGTCGAGGCGCTGCTCGACTGCCGGATGAGCAGCCCGTTCTGGGGTACGGTCCTGCAGGTGCGCAGCGCTCTCGCCCGCGACTTCGGCGGCCTGGTGGAGGTCGCCCACTGGCGCGAGGTGACCGCCCGCGTCCTGCGGAGCCTCCCGGCGGGCGGCACCGACGCCGAGACGGAGGCCCAGGTCGCCGGGGCGCAGCGGCTCATCGGGCGGATCACCCGGTACGAGTCCCGCTTCCGCGCCGACGGGCTGCTCCCCGAGAACGGGTTCGTCCACTCGGTGGAGGCATGGGACTACGGGCGCGCCTCGAAGATGGCCCGCTGGGGGCTCGGCGCCCGCTACTGCGACCTGGCGGAGGCCGAGCGGGCGGTCCTGCGCGCCGGGCAGCTCAGCCGGATCTCCTACCGGTCGTGGGAGGACTTCTCGGCCGCCTACGTCCTCGGGCGCTGCCTCCACTTCGACGAGGAGGAGTTCGGCGACTGGTACGGGGACATGCTCCACGCGCACCGGGTCCTGACGAGCGACCCGAACAGCCCGTGGGTCAACATCCCCTTCCGCTGACCGGTCTCATCGCGGGTCGCGGCGGCCGAACAGCTTCTCGATGCTGCGGCGCTCGCGCTTGGTGGGGCGGCCCGCGCCCCGGTCGCGTACGGCCACCGGCCCGGCCTGCTCGCGCGGCGGGGGCGGCGGGCTCTTGTCGACGTAGCACTCGGCGGCCACGGGCGCGCCGACGCGCTTGGCGATGATCTTCGAGACGACCACGATCCGTTCGCGCCCGTCGTGCCGCAGCCGGACCTCGTCGCCGACCCGGACGACGTGCGCGGGCTTGACGCGCACCCCGTTGACCCGGACGTGACCGCCCCGGCAGGCGTCGGACGCGACCGACCGGGTCTTGGTCAGGCGTACGGACCAGATCCAGCTGTCCACCCGAGCGCCGGCTTGCTCACCTGCCACCCCGCCACTCTAGTCAGCGTCTCGGCCGTGAGCGGTTCTCATGGAGTTCTCAGGTGAAGTTTGTGGCACTTTGAGCGGACTTTTATGACGATGGAGCGATGGAGCACGCGCCGCAGGAGGCTGATCCGGCCGAGGGCCGGGGAGCCGGGGCCGGGAGGGCTCGGCGGTACGCCGCCGGAGGCGGCCTGCTCGTCGTCGTGGCGGCGCTGGCGTACTGGCTGGGCGGCGGCGGGGGGAGCGGCGAGGAAGCCGCGCCCCGGCCGACCCCGACGCCGACGCCGAGCGCGTCGCTCACGGTGCCCGACGTCTTCGAGCGGGTCGGGCCCTCCGTAGTGGTCATCCGGTCGGGCGATTCGCTCGGCACCGGCGTGATCGCCGCCGAGGACGGCACGATCCTGACCGCGTACCACGTCGTCAAGGGCGCGGCCGGCGACGGCGGCGCGGACGTCACCGTGACCTTCGCCGACGGCACCAAGGCGAAGGCCGCCGTCGCGTCCTCCGCCCCCGAGAGGGACGTCGCCACGCTCAAGCCCGCGAAGCTGCCCGAGATCGTCGTCCCCGCCACGCTCGGCGGCGGCGTGGAGGTCGGCGCGCCCGTCGTGGCGATCGGCAACCCGCTCGGCCTGACCTACAGCGTCTCCACCGGCGTCGTGTCCGGGCTCAACCGCACCACCGGCGGGGCCGTCAAGGGGAGCGACCTGAAGGGGCTCATCCAGTTCGACGCCTCCGTCAACCCGGGCAGCTCCGGCGGCCCCCTGCTGGACGCCCGCGGCCTGGTCGTCGGCGTCGTCGTGTCCATCGCCGACCCCGGCGGCGACGAGGCGTTCGCCGGGATCGCGTTCGCCGTTCCGATCGGAGCGGCCCTGGGCGACGAGGGGGACGACAATCCCACCGGCGCCATCTGAACCGACGAGAAGGAACTCCGTATGACGAAACCCCCAGGACCGGGCCACGGCCACCCGCTCGAACAGGTGCTGTACGAGGTCAAACGCACGATCGTCGGCCAGGACCTGCTGCTTGAGCGCATGGCCGTCGCGCTGATCGCCGACGGTCACCTGCTGGTGGAGGGCGTGCCCGGCCTGGCCAAGACGCTCGCCGTACGGTCGCTGGCCGCCGCGATCGCCGGCAAGTTCCAGCGCGTGCAGTTCACCCCCGACCTGGTGCCCGCCGACCTCGTCGGCACCCGGGTCTACCACCAGCACTCGGGGGAGTTCAGGACGGAGCTCGGCCCCGTGTTCGCGAACCTGCTGCTGGCCGACGAGATCAACCGCGCCCCGGCCAAGGTGCAGAGCGCCCTGCTGGAGGTGATGCAGGAGCACCAGGTGACGATCGGGCGGGAGACGTTCCGGGTGCCTGAGCCGTTCCTGGTCATGGCGACGGAGAACCCGATCGAGTCGGAGGGGACGTACCCGCTGCCCGAGGCCCAGGTCGACCGGTTCATGATGAAGGTCGTCGTGGACTACCCGACGCAGCCCGAGGAGCAGGCGATCGTCCAGCGGGCGCTGCGCCCGCCGGAGCCGCCGCAGCCGATGGTGACGACCGAGGACCTGATGGCGATGCGCGAGCGGGCCAGGCAGGTGTACGTCGATCCGGCCGTCGTCGACTACGCCGTACGGCTGGTCGCCGCGACCCGCTCCCCGGCCATGGCCGGGCTCGGCGAGCTGGAGCACTACGTCACCCACGGCGCGAGCCCCCGGGCGTCGATCGCGCTCGTCACGGGCGCGCGGGCGCTGGCGTTCCTGCGCGGACGCGACTACGTGCTGCCGCACGACCTGTCGGAGCTCGCGCTCGACGTGCTGCGCCACCGGCTCGTGCTGTCGTACGAGGCCCTGGCCGACGACGTGGACTCCGACACGATCATCGCCAGGGTGCTCGGGGCCGTCCGCGCGCCCGACGTCGTCCTCCAGAACCGCTGACGCCATGGCCACCGCCCCCGAGAGACTCCTGCTCCGCCTGGAGTGGAAGGTCGTCCGCAGGCTGGACGGCCGGCTCCAGGGCGCCCATCGCACCGCGCACCGCGGCTCCGGCATCGACTTCACGGGGCTGCGGGCGTACACCGAGGGCGACGACGCCCGGCACATCGACTGGAACGTCACCGCCCGGCTGGACGAGCCGCACCTGCGGGTGTTCACCGAGGACCGCGAGCTGACCGTGTGGCTCGTGCTCGACCGGTCGGCGTCCATGGCGGCGGGCCGGCCGGGACGCGGCAAGCACGACGTGCTCGCCGAGCTCGCGCTGGTCCTCGCCCGGCTGTTCGGCAGGGGCGGCAACCGGGTCGGCGCGCTGCTGTACGACACCGGGATGCTGCGGGTCGTGCCGCCCGGCACGTCCCGGCGGCACGCGCTGCGGATCGCCGCCGAGCTGGAGCGCACCGCCGCCGCTTCCGGCGGCGCTACCACCGACCTGGCTGAGATGCTGGACGCGGCCGGGCGGCTCGCCCGCCGCCGCGCGCTCGTCGTCGTGCTGTCGGACTTCATCGGCGACGGCGACTGGGAACGCTCGCTGCAACGCCTGGCCCGCCGGCACGAGGTGGTCGCCCTGCGGATCGTGGACGCCGCCGACGACGTGCTGCCCGAGGCCGGGCTCATCGTGGTCGAGGACGCCGAGACCGGCGAGCAACTCGTCGTCGACTCCGCCGACCCGCTGCTGCGGGCGCGCCTGCGCGAGGCGGTCGACGACCGCGAGGCCCGGCTCGCGGCGGGCATGCGCCGGGCCCGGGTGCCCGTCCACCGCGTCGACACGGACCGCGACCTGGGCGAGGCGCTGGTCGAGGTCGTCGCCGGCACCGGGGGCAGGAAGCCATGACCGGGGACGGAATCCGACGCGGGGCGGAAGCCATGACCCGGGGCGGGGAATCATGACGCTCTCCTCCCCCCTTCTGCTGGTCGCCGGGCTGCTCGTCACGGCCGCGCTGGTCTGGGCGGCCGTCGTCCTGGGCCGCCGCAGGACGAGGGCGCTCGCCGCGGCCGGCGTCACCATGCCCGGCGGGCGGCGGGCGTCGCTCGGGACCGGACTGACGATCGCCGGCGTCGGCGTGCTCGCGGTCGCCGCCGCCGGACCGGCGGCCATGGTGCCGGTCCCGCGCACCGCGGGCACCGTCATCCTCGCCATGGACGTCTCCAGCAGCATGGGCGCCGACGACGTCGCACCCAACCGGCTGGCCGCGGCGCAGCGGGCGGCCCGCGCGTTCATCGAGGCCCAGCCGGACAGCGTCGACATCGGCGTGGTCACCTTCGAACAGGGCGCGCGCACCACCGCCCGCCCCGACGCCGACCACTCCGTGGCGCTCAAGGCCGTCGACCGGCTGAAGGTCACCGGCGGCACCGCGCTCGGGACCGCCATCAGGGCCTCGCTCACGGCGATCACCGGCAAGCAGGTGCCCCTCGACCCCGACGCCGACATCCCCGACCTCGGCTACTGGCCGTCGGCGACGATCGTGATGTTCACCGACGGCCAGAACCGGGGCGGCGACATCGAACGCGCCGCCGAGACGGCCCAGAAGGCGGGCGTCCACATCCACACCGTCGGGGTCGGCACCACGGCCGGGGCGACGGTGAGCGTGGACGGCTACCGCCTGCACACCGCGCTGGAGGAGGACGTCCTGACCTGGATCGCGGAGACCACGGGCGGGGCCTACCACCCCGCCTCCGACGCCGCGCGGCTCGACGGCATCGCCGACACGATCGACCTGCGGGTCACCGTCTCGGACGAGCCGCTGCCGCTCGCCGGCGGGCTGATCGGGCTCGCCCTCGCGCTGCTCACCGGGGGAGCGGCGCTCACCGTGTTCCGGTCGGGGCGGGTGATCTGAATGACGTTCTCGTGGCCGTGGGCGCTGCTGTCGGTCCTGGTCGTGCCGCTGATCTTCGCGATCCGGTGGTGGGCGCTGCGCCGCCGGCGGCGGGCCGCGGTGCGGGTCACCTCGATCGCGCTCGTACGGGCCGCGCTGCCCGGACGTACGCGCTGGACCCGGCGGATCCCGCCGGCGCTGTTCGTGGCCGGGCTCGTGCTGCTCGCGGTCGGCGCCGCGCGCCCGCAGGCGTCGGTGGCCGTGCCGATGAGGTCGGCGACGATCATGCTCGCCCTGGACACCTCCGGCTCCATGTGCGCCACGGACGTCGACCCCAACCGCCTCACCGCCGCCCGCAAGGCCGCCGCGGAGTTCATCGAGTCGCAGCGGGGCGGGCCCAGGATCGGCCTGGTCACCTTCGCCGGCTCGGCCGGTCTGCTCGTGCCGCCCACCGACGACACCGACGAGCTGATCGAGGCGCTGGACGGCCTCACCGTCGCCCGCGGCACCGCGATCGGCCAGGCCATGCTCGCCTCGATCGACGCGATCGCCGAGGTCGACCCGTCGGTCCCGCCCACGGGCGCGAACGCCGCCGCCGGGGGCGGCCCGGACCCGGGCTACGCGAGCGCCGCGATCGTCGTGCTCACCGACGGCGCCAACACCCAGGGCGTCGACCCGGAGACCGCGGCCGAGGAGGCGGCGCTGCGCCGGGTGCGCGTCTTCCCCATCGGCTTCGGCACCACGACCCCGGCCCCGATGGTCTGCGAGAACTCCCAGTTCGACGGCCGCGGCTTCGGCGGCTTCGGCGGCTGGGGCGGCGGCCGGGGCGGCTTCGACCGGGGCGGCCGCAACATCCGCTCGATCGACGAGCCCGCACTCAAGGAGATCGCCAGGACGACCGGCGGCACGTACCACCGCGCCGAGAACGCCGGCCAGCTCCAGGACGCCCTCGACTCGCTGCCCGGCTCCTTCCAGGTGATCCGCGAGCGGGTGGACACGGCCCCGTTCTTCGCCGGCGGCGGCGCCCTCCTCGTCGTCACGGCCCTGTCCCTCTCCCTGTGGTGGAACCGCCCTCGTACGCCGATCCGGTGAGTAATGTGGTCATGACGTAGAGGAGGGTCAGGATGTCCATCCGCGTGCGCTTCGACGGCGATCATTCTGAGCAGGAGTTACAGTCCCTTCGCCAATGGCTGCTGGACGACCCGGAGGTGCGCAGGCACGCGCGCGTCAGACTGGGCGGGCCTCCCGTCCAGGACGGGGAGATGGGCGCCGCGCTGGACGTGATCGAGCTGATCGTCGACAGCGGTTTCGAGGCGCTCAACTTCGCGCTCGCCTATGTCGCCTGGCGCGCCACGCGACCGGCGAAACCGTCCGTCACCATCGAGCACGACGGGACGAAGATCGTCCTGGCGGACGGCGATCCCGAGACGGTCGAGAAGATCGTCCGAGCGCTCGAAGCCAAGCGGTCATGAGCAGGGTCCCGGATCCCGCCCTCTCCAGGGTCGTGCTGATCGGGACGGCGCATTACGACTTCCTCCCCGCCCTCGCGTCGGTGGAGGACAACCTCCTGTCCCTCGCCGACGTCCTGACCGCCGAGGAGGTCTGGGGGCTCCCCGCCGATCACGTGACCATCGTGGCCGATCCGGTGACCGGCGCGGACCTGCTGGATCCCGTGGTGCGGGCGGCCGACGAGGCCACCGACACCCTGGTCTTCTACTACGCGGGCCACGGGCTGACCGATCCCCGGCGCGGAGAGCTGCACCTGGCACTGAAGGGATCCGACGCGCAGCGCCCGTACACAGCCGTCTCCTATGCCCACGTCAGGGACGCTCTGCTGGACAGCCGCGCGACCCGCAGGATCGTCATCCTCGACTGCTGCCACAGCGGGCGGGCACTGGGCACGATGTCCGACCCCGTCACGGCCGCCATCGACGAGGCCGGCACCGAGGGCACCTACGTGCTCGCCGCGACGGCCGAGAACCAGAAGGCCCTCGCGCCCGTGGGCGAGCCGCACACCGCCTTCACCGCCGAACTGCTGCGGATCTTCCAGGACGGCATCCAGGGGCGAGGTCCCCTGCTGGACCTGGACACCATCTACACCCACGTACGCGCCGCCATGCGCGCCAAGGGACGTCCGCTGCCACAGAAGCGTGACCGCAACACCGCAGGCCGGCTGACCCTGGTCCGCAACCGCGCCCACGCGAAGCCGGCCCGCGACGTCCGAGATCTGGAGCGGGAATCGCGGGCACGTCTTGATGAGCACCGCCACCGGCCTGCGACCGCCATGAAGTCCCGGCTGGTGGAGGTGCACGACTTCGACCCCCGCTACCACGCGGGAGGGCCACTGGCGGTCCAGGGCAAGTGCTCGTGGCACGGACGCACATGTGACGAAGAAGTGGTCGCCAGCGTGCGGGTCCGTGATCGAGGCAAGGACACCTGGCATGCGGTGTGCGAACGAGCACTCCGGACGCTCCGCACCACGCTGTGATGGGGGAATCGCTCTACACTGGCCCACCGTGGACTGGATCGAGCGGATCGCCGGGATCAAGCGCTGGACCAGGGGCGGCGAGCGAGCCTCGCACAAGCCGCTCCTCCTGCTCTACGCCCTCGGCCGCTTCCAGCGTGACGGCAACCGGCCCATCCCGTTCAGCGCCGCCGAGGCCGAGCTCAAACAACTGCTCAAGGAGTACGGCCCGCCCCGCGACACCAGCCCCGGCTACCCGTTCCACCACCTGACGACCGACGGCCTCTGGCTGGTCGACACCCGTCACGGTCCCGGCAGCCCGGGCCCCGAGCTGCGCCGCCTGCGCGACAGCGAGGCCGCCGGCCGCCTCCACCCCGACCTGGCCCGCGCCCTGACGGAGGAGCCCGGCCTGCTGGGGCGGATCGCCCGCCACCTCCTGGACGCCAACTTCGCCCCGTCCCTGCACCAGGACCTGTGCCTGCTGACCGGCCTGGACCTCGAAACCGCCACCGCTCCGGCCGCGAGACCCGCCGTACGCCGCGACCCCGCCTTCCGTGACCGGGTGCTCATGGCGTACGAGTACCGCTGCGCCTTCTGCTCCTACGAGGGCTGGCTGGACGGCATGGTGGTCGGCCTGGACGCGGCGCACGTACGCTGGTGGGCCTTCGACGGCCCCGACGACGTCGCGAACGGCCTGTGCCTGTGCGCGATCCACCACAAACTGTTCGACAAGGGCGTCCTCGGCCTGACCGCGGAGCACACAATCACCGTCTCGGCCAGGTACGCCGGCCGCTCGCAGTCCTCCCGCGACCTGGTCCTCTCCCTGGCGGGCCGCCCCGCCCGCGAGCCCCAGGCCGGCCTCGACACGCTCGAACAGGACCACATCACCTGGCACAGCCGCCAGGTCTTCCGCCCACCGGCCCGCGCCTGACTCTCGACGCGGGGCCGTGAATTGTCGGTGGGTCCTGGCATCCTCGGGTCATGGAGACCGTGTACGCCGCCGCGGGCGGCGACGAGGGCCTGCTCCGTCTCGCCGAAGCGTGGCATGTCCGGGTGATGGCGGACGAGGTGGTCGGCCATGCCTTCAGCCATGGCTTCCACCCCCGGCACAGCGAGCGGCTGGCCGCCTACTGGGCCGAGGCGCTCGGCGGCCCGGCCGTCTACTCCGGCCAGTACGGCGACGAGACGTCCGTCGTGCGCCTCCACAGCGGCAACGGCGAGCACGAGGAGATGGACCGCCGCGCGATCGCCTGCTTCGACCGGGCTCTCGACGACGTGGGGCTGGCCGAGGGCGAGCCGCTCCGTCAGGTGCTCCACGACTACTTCGCCTGGGCCACCACCACGACCATGGCCCGCTATCCGGAGTCCGCCGCCGACGTGCCGGAGGGTTTACGCATCCCCCGCTGGTCCTGGGACGGCCCGCAACGTTAAGCGCCCTCGGGGCGTTCGACGCGTACGGGGTCGCCGCGGACGAGCTCGTCGTGGACGCGCCGGCGGGCGGCGGTGACGGCGCGCTCTGCCGCCTCGTCACCCTGCTCGATCCGCTCCCGCAGCAGCCGCAGGGCGATGCGCCGGTTGAGGCCGAACTGCCGCTCGGTGTCGACCACGACGACGATCCCGGTGGGCCGGTGGGTCGCCCGCACCGCCGTGCTGGCCTTGTTCCGATGCTGGCCACCGGGACCGCCGGTACGACAGGCGACGATGTCGACGTCCGCCTCACTGAACGCCGTACGCGGGGCGTCGACCTGGCACGGCTGGGCGGTGACGTACCAGTTCTTGCGCCCGGCGCCGGGCCGGTACGGGCTGGGGGCCTGCCAGCACAACGTCCCGGTCCACGAGGCGGCGAACTCCTCGACGCCCGCCCCGGAGATCCGGACGAGAACCGACCGATAGGTGCCGGCCCGCTCCCCGGGAACGGTGTCGGCCCGGTGGGTCTCCAGGCCGTGCCGCTTGGCGTCCACCTCCAGCCGACGCAGCAGCCGGGCCAGCGCCCACGCGCACTCCTGCGGGCCACGCCCGGCCGACAGCAGCAGATGCACGCTCACGAACGCCCCCGCCGCCCCTTGCCGACCTCGGCCGTCTTGTACGTCACCAGCGGGACCGTGGTGGCCACCGGCGTGGCCAGACCGTGGGCGACGAGATCGGCGATCACCTGCTCGATCCGCTTGTACGCCGTCGGCGCCTCCTCGAACAACAACTGCCGGTCCCCGCACACCACCACCGACCCCACCGGCGTACGCCGCAGCTCCTCGACCGTGTGCTTGGCCCGCCCCCGGCGCAGGGCGTCCGCCCGCGACATCTTGCGGCCCGCGCCATGGGCCACGGAATGCCCGGCGTCCGCCCCGGCGTGCCCGGCGACGAGGTAGGACGGGGTGCCGCGCGTACCGGCGATGAGCACGTCACGCCCGTCACCCGGCGCCGCCCCCTTGCGGTGCAGATAGAGCCCGTCGCGGACCTCGACCAGGTTGTGGCACTGGTCGACGATCGGCTCGGTGGGCTCGGCCCCCAGGGCGTGGGCCACGCGCGCGGCCAGCAGCCGCCGGTTGAGCGCCCCCCACCGTACGGCGTCGTCATGCAGCGCCAGGTAGGAGCCGGGATCAGGCGCGGGCCCCGCGCCGTGCACCTCGGTGTGCGCCCGCAGAATCCGCTCGCCCAGCCCCCGGGAGCCGCTGTGGACGACGAGCACCAGATCACCGGCGTCGAGCCCGAGCCGGTTCGCGTGCTCCGGCTCGAAAACCGTCCCGATCCGCGCCAGCTCTGCGAAGTGGTTGCCCCGGCCGACCGTCCCGAGCCCTTCCACGTGACCGGCCGGAATGTCACCCTTCGCCACATCCCAGGCGGGATCGTCGGCATCCGGCTCCCGATCGAGATCGGGGAACCGCGCGGCCAGCTTCTCGGGCACGACGCGCCTGAGCTTGATGGGGAACACCGCGATCCCGCAACCGATGTCGGACCCCACCAGGAACGGATAGAGGACGGCCGACAGCATGGCCGCCCCGATGGGCGCGCCCTTGCCGGGGTGCAGGTCGGGCATGCCGGCGACGTGCCTCATCCCGTCGAGCGCGGCCACCTGATGGCACTGCGCGACGGCATCGGACTCGATCCAGCTCGTGGGGGAGGCGAACACGGCGACCGTGGCCTTGGGGGAGGGGTGCTGAGACAAAGACGCTCTTCTCGCTTCGCTGAACAAGGGGATGGGCATGCGGCATCACGGCGCCGAGTACGCGCCGCGGCATCTCGAAAAAAGGGGGGTGTTGTCCGTCAGAGCCTCATGAACACCACATTTCCCCGAGCCCGCCACCCGAGGCAAACCATTTTCCCGCCGCCCCAAGACCCCTTGCCGCCCTCGCCGGGCATCGGCTAGACATGTGATCTTCTATGTCTCCGAGGGCCTGACATGACCGACGCTCCGATCCCGGGTCTCTACGACTCCCTGCTCAGCGGCACGCTCGAAGCCAAGATCGACACCTGGCGGCGAACCAGTCATCTGGTCGAGGTGTCCAAGATCGACGCCGAGGAGGTCCCCCATCTGCTCGCCCGCTTCGTCGGCGAGACGGCGGCGAGGGCCTTCGCCGAGCTGAAGGGGCGCCCCGACCAGCAGGTGGCCCTGGCCAACCGGCTGCTGGCGCAGCTCGCCGAGCCGGAGACGGTCGCGGAGGGGCCGAACCAGCTCCTGTCGATCGTCAAGGACGTTCCCGGACAAGCCGCTCCGCGTCGCCCTCTGACCTCGCTGGCGGAGGCCGCCCTGCTGACCAACGCCCGCGAGGACCCGAACCTGGCGCACGAACTGGCGGCCGAGCTGGAGAGCGCCGACCGGGTGGACCTGCTGTGCGCGTTCGTGAAGTGGTCGGGACTGCGCATCCTGGAGAAGCCGCTGGCCGAGCTGCGGCGCCGGAACGTGCCGCTGCGGGTGATCACGACGACGTACATGGGCGCGACGGAACGGCGAGCGCTCGACCGTCTCGTCAATGACTTCGGCGCCGAGGTGAAGATCAGTTACGAGCGCAACTCCACCCGGCTGCACGCCAAGGCCTGGCTGCTGCGCCGCCGTACCGGCTTCGACACCGCCTACGTCGGCAGCTCCAACCTGTCCCGCGCGGCCCTGCTGGACGGGCTGGAGTGGAACGTTCGACTGTCGTCGGTGACCACCGCGCGGCTGCTGGACAAGTTCGAGGCGACGTTCGACTCCTACTGGAACCGCTCCCAGTTCGAGCCGTACGACCCCGCGACCGACGCCGACCGCCTGGACGAGGCGCTGGCCCGCTCACAGGTGGGCAAGCAGCTGTTCGACATCCCCGAGCTGGTGCCGCATCCCTTCGACCACCAGCGCGAGATGCTGGCCGACCTCGACCGCGAGCGCACCGTCCACGACCGGCACCGCAACCTGCTGGTCGCCGCGACCGGCACCGGCAAGACCGTCGTGGCCGCCTTCGACTACCGCAACCTGCAGCAGCGGCTGGGCCGGCGGCCGTCGTTGCTGTTCGTGGCGCATCGGCGGGAGATCCTGGCCCAGGCGATGCGCACGTACCGGCAGGTGCTCGCGGCCCCGGACTTCGGCGAGCTGCACGTGGGGGAGGAGAAGTCGCGGCACTGGCGACACGTGTTCGCGAGCGTGCAGTCGCTCACCCGGCGGATCACGGAGTTCGACCCCGAGCACTTCGACGTCGTGGTGATCGACGAGTTCCACCACGCCGCGGCGCCGACGTACCGGCAGATCATCGATCACCTCAGTCCCAAGGAACTGCTCGGCCTGACCGCGACGCCGGAGCGGTCGGACGGCACTTGGGTGCAGGACGCGTTCTTCGACCGGCGGATCGCCTCCGAGCTGCGGTTGTGGGACGCGCTGGACGCCGATCTGCTGTGCCCGTTCCACTATTTCGGCATCAACGACGGCACCGACCTGTCCGGGGTGAAATGGACGCGCGGCTCCTACGACGCCGCCGCTCTCGACAACGTCTTCACCGGCGACGACGCCCGCGCCCGGCTGGTGTTCAACGCGGTACGCGACAAGGTCGGCAACCTGGAGACCATGCGCGGGCTGGGCTTCTGCGTCTCGGTACGGCACGCGCACTACATGGCCGACTTCTTCACCCGCCACGGGCTGCCCTCGCAGGCGGTGGACGGCTCGACGGAGGACGGCACCCGCAAGGCCGCGCTCCGGGCGCTAGCGGACGGGAAGATCAGGTTCCTGTTCGCGGTGGACCTGTTCAACGAGGGCCTGGACGTGCCCGACGTCGACACCCTGCTCATGCTGCGGCCCACCGAGAGCGCCACGATCTTCCTGCAGCAGCTCGGGCGCGGGCTCCGCCGTACGCCGGACAAGGACGTGCTGACCGTGCTCGACTTCGTCGGGCAGCACCGCAAGGAGTACCGGTTCGCCAACCGGTTCCAGGCGCTGACCGGGTTCTCCAGGGGCCGGCTGGACACGCAGGTCAAGGACGACTTCCCGCTGCTGCCGTCGGGCAGCCAGATCGTGCTGGACCGGGTGACCAAGGAGCGGCTGCTGGCCGATCTCAAGGTCCAGCTCGGGGTGACGGTCAACACGCTGTCGCAGGAGATCCGCTCCGTCGGGGAGCTGTCGCTGATCAGCTATCTGGAGGAGAGCGGACGCGACATCAGCGACCTTTACCGCAACGATCGCAGCTGGACCTCGCTGCTGCGCCGTACCGGCCTGCTGCCCGGGCCTGGCTCCCCGCTGGAAGAGCAGCTGGGACGCCGCGTCCGCGCGTTGCTCCACGTGGACGACCGGACCCGCGGCGACGCCTACGCCCGTCTGCTGCAGCCTGACGGCCCGCGCTACGCGTCGCTGTCGCCGTCCGACCAGACCTTCGCCCGGATGCTGTTCTTCTCGTTCTGGCGTGACGGGGGCGGATTCGCCTCCTACGACGAGGCGCTGGACCGCCTGCGCGGCGAGCCGGCGCTGTGCGACGAGCTCAGGCAGGTGCTCGCCTACGGCGTCGACCGGCCGCGGTACGTGGCCAAGCCGGTGGAGCTCGACGGCGTGCCGCTGGCGGTCAACGCCTCCTACTCCTCCGAGGAGGTGCTCACCGCGATCGGCTGGGCCTCGCTGAACGGCCAGGTGCCCTCGAACGCGCGCGAAGGCGTCGCCTGGAGCCCGGCGACCCGGTGCGACGCCCTGCTGGTCACCCTGCGCAAGAACGAGAAGGAGTTCTCACCGCAGACGATGTACCACGACTACGCCCTGACCTCGCGCCTGTTCCACTGGGAATCCCAGAACCGGACCAGCGCCGCCTCGGCCACGGGCCGCCGCTACCAGAACCACGCGGCCGAGGGCAGCCACGTGCTGCTGTTCACCCGCGAGCGCAAGAAGAACGACCTCGGCCACCCCGAGGCGTACGTCTTCCACGGCAAGGCCCACTACGTGGAGCACCGCGGCGAGCGGCCGATGGGCATCACGTGGCGACTCGACGAGGAAATGCCCGCAGACCTGTTCCGCCGCGCCGCCATCGCCGGCTGAGCCCCTCCTGGACCTCGGTGGGCGACGCCCTGGCCTCGGGTCCGAACCTGGTGATTTCTCTGGGCCCGTTCGACGCCTCTACGAGCGGTTGATCGTGCGTGCTGCTGCGGCGGCGATCGTGGTGGCGAGCACCCAGCCCGCGACCGTGAGCGCCAGGGCGACCGCTTTTGCCATGCCGACAGGGTCCCAGGCGGTGTCGTGGCCCAGGCTCACCAGCGGGATGAGCAGGTCGAGTGTGTACAGGAAGGGATCCCACGCGGGATGTTCGTCGGATTTGATCGGGCAGAGTCCTTTGGTCCCGGCCGGGGCGGCGTGGCACTGGGCGGTGGAGAAGTACAGCGTGCCGAGTGTGAGCAGGACGGTGACGCCGACGGCCGCACGCCACGGCTGGTAGCCGTACCCGAGGACGAGATCCTGGACCCGGCCCCACACCCGCTGGACGAGGCCTTGTCCAGCTGCGGCTCGTCGGAGCTTCTCGCGCATCACCTGGCCGGCTTCCCGGTTCAGGCCGCAGGCGCGGTAGGCGGAGGCGAGCTGCTCGTACGGTTGCGGCGTGTAGTTGTCGCTGCCGCGTCGCAGCCAGGCCAGCCGTCGGCGGGCCGAATGCGGGGGCAGCGGTTGCAGCCGTTCGTAGACGGCGCCGTCGAGCTCCGTTCTCGGCGCGTCCTGCGACAGGTCCTGCAACGTCCCGAATGTGGCGTTGCGCAGCGACACCACGCCCACGCTGTGCGGTGCGGGGGTGAGGACGGCCTTGCCCACCTGGGCATCGGACAGGTCGATCATCACCTCGTCCGGAGATCCGGCCCGGACCAGCGCTCCTGCCAGGTCGAGTTCGCCGGTGACGGTGCTGCCTTGCAGGCTGATCCGGCCGTTCACCTGGGAGGAGGCGGCGCACAGGTAGCCGACGGTGGCCCGTTGCAGCCAGACGCCCTCACCGGCTTGCGCGGCGAACAGATCGATCCCGTTCACCTGGGCACCCGCGAAGTTGAGCGAACCTCCGACGACGAGCCCGGCGCCCGGCCGTTCTTCGTGCCGGTGCCAGTTGCGGCCGTTGAAGTCACCTCCGACGATCACCAGGTTGGCGTTGAGCAGACCGCCGACCCGGGTCCGATCCAGGTCGATGTCCAGGTCGATGCGGCTGCCCTGGATGCGCACGTCACCTTCGACATGGGCGTCGCGCATCATGAACGTCCGCGCGCGCAGCACTTCGGCCGACAGCTCCGGTAGTCGGCATCCGTTCAGGTACACGCTCTCCGCCGACGCCAGCGTGAGGTCGAGCTCGCTGTCCAAGAAGCATCCGACCAGGTCCAGGCCGCAGTCGATGACCGCGCCGCGCAGGTCGAGCCTGCCGGTGACACGGGCGCCGGTGAGCCGCAGCGAACGCACTCGTCCCGAGGCCGACGCGGGCCCGTTCAGCAGCAGGGCCGCGATGACCTGCGCCCGTATCCGCCTTGCGGCGGTCCAGGCAGGACCGGTCGCGGGATCGTCCTCGTCCGGGACGCCGGTGCGGAGATCCAGCTCCTGTCCCTCCTGGAAGGCCCGCCATAACCGCCGCTCGGCCGGGTTCCAGTCCCGGGGAGGGCGTGCGCTGAATCCCGGCACGATCACTCGTCCTCCCGTCTGTGTCGCCGTCGGAAGGGAATCCGGTCCGTCAGCGCGGAAGCACCGGGGCCGGCCTGCCGCTCCCAATACGCCAGCGCTTCGGAGGCGACGAGGGTGTCGGGGTGGTCGGGCCCCTGGACCCGCTGTCGGACCGGCAGCAGCGTGGCGAACCGGTCGCGCGCCGACGCCGCGTCTCCTGCCTCGCCCGTCCAGCGGGCCAACTCGTGTCGTGCGTTCAACGTGACGGGATGGTCGGGTCCCTGCACCCGCTCACGGATCCGGAGCAGGGCGGCGAACCGGTCGCGGGCCGCCGGCGGGTCTCCCAGCCTGCCGAGCAGGACAGCGAGCACGTGCCTGCTTCCGAGCGTCTGCGGGTGCTCGGGTCCGAGGACGCGCTCGCTGATGGGCAGCAGCGCCAGGAGCTGGTCGCGCGCCGCTTCCAGGTCGTCTGCCTGGCCGGTCCAGTACGCGAGGTCGTGCCGGGTGCCGAGGGTGTCGGGGTGTTCGGCTCCCAGTACGCGTTCGCGGATCGGCAGGAGCGCCGCAGCTCCGTCACGGGCAGCCGCGGGATCGCCTGCCTTTCCCGTCCACAGGGCGAGGGCATGCCAGGTGGCGAGCACGCGGGGATGATCCGGGCCGAGGATGTGTTCCTGGAGGGGCAGGAGCGCGGCGAACTCGTCGCGCGCCGCTCCGGCATCGCCTGCTTCGCCCCGATAGTGGGCGAGGTCGTGCCGGGCGGCGAGGGTGTCGGGATGTTCGGGGCCGAGGGCGGCGTGCAGGGCGGTGTGCCGGTCGCGTTGCCAGGCGTGTGCGGTACGCGGGTCGCCGCTGGCGGCCAGGTACCGGATCGCCTGGAGCATTCCGGCCGAGCCGGGGGCCAGAACGGTGCGGGCATGGGGCAGGAATCGGGCGTACAGCGGCCAGGAGCGTATGTCCTCCGGGTCGGCCGGCAGGGCGGCTTCGAGAAGCCGGGCGGCTCGTTCTCGCAGCGTGTGGCGGTGCTCGTCAGTGAGTTCGGCCCGGATGACGGCGTGGACCAGGCGATGCATGCCGACCAGGGGTTGCTCGGGCGCGTCGCCGGGGCGGCCCCGTTCCGGCCGGGTGAGAGTGAGCATGCTGTACGAGGCGAGCAGGGCGACGGACTCGGCCACGTCCACCGAGGTGCCGAGCGCGTTCATGGGCAGTGCGGCAGGGGCGTAGCAGGCCAGCAGGCGCAGCAGTTCGACGGTCAGTAGGTCGCGGTCCGCCAGGGCGTGCCGCGTGACCTGCCACACGCGGGCGATCACATGTCGATCGGTCTCGCTCTGCCCCGGAGGCGAGGCGGCGTGCATCCGGCCGGGCGCCGCGGCCAGCAGACGCCGGTAGCGGGCCACCGTCATGCCGGGAGTCTCGGCGATGTAGCCGCCGGCCTGCACCAGCGCCAACGGCAGGAATCCCAGCTCGTCGGCCAGGCGCTCCAGACTCGTCGGCTCTGCGACCGGTGAGCCGATCAGGTCGGCGAGCAGCGCCACGGCCTCCTGCGGGGACAGTTCGGGCAGCAGAATCCGGCCGCTGATCGCGTCCCATCCGGTCGACCGCCGGGAAGTGATCAGCACCTGTCCCCGTTCCAGCCGCCCCAGATAGGGGTCCAGTTCGTGCGGGTCCTCGACGTTGTCGAATACCAGCAGCCATCCTCGGCGCCCGGCGAGCCAGGCCAACGCGTACGCGAGCGCGTCCTGCTCCGCCAGCGGCGCGACCGAGGCCGGCCCGTCCTGGCCGCGGTAGGTCACGGCTGCGGCCAAGGCACGTCCCAGCTGGGCCAGCGCGGTTCTGATCTGGGTGGCGTTCTCCGCGGGGATCCACCAGATCAGCTCGTAGTCGTCACGGTGCGCGTGGGCGTACTGCAGAGCGAGCTCACTCTTGCCGATGCCGCCGAGGCCGCAGATCGCCAGACTGATCACTCCCGCCTCGCTTCGCAGGGCAGCCGTGAGCTGCCGCAGGGCGTGGTCGCGGCCGAGGAAGTGCCGGGCGGGCGGCCGGGGCAGTTCCACCACCCGCAGGGGCGGCTCCGGCGCGCGGACGGTCGGGCGAACCTGAACGACCAGGCCGATGAGCCCGACGACCATGCTGATCACGCTGGCACGCTGATCCAGCAACGCCAGCACATCATGAGGCAGCCCCACGACATCGGCGAGAAACCCGGCCACCCCCAGCCCCAGCAGGCCCACGGCGACCACCAGCAGGATCCCTCGAGTCCGGCCCGCCGACCGGCGAACGCGCCATAACCGCACGCTCCAAGCGTGCCCGGCCGGAGTCGCTCCGGCACCTGCCTGGCCGTGCCTTCTGGTCAGGAGCGGGTCAGAGCCCGGACGGCCGCAGCCGTCACGGTGGACAGTGGCGGCCGCCGGTGCTGTCTGCAGATCAAGAACATCTGCAGGAGTCCTCCTGGACCGAGTTCGGCGGCTCGGCCACCATCGGAACATGACCGGAAGCGGATCAGCACGGGCGGGCGGCGGGGGAGCAGGCTCGGGCCTGAACTGGACGGCGGTGAGCGCTCTGGCAGGTTCGATCGCGGCCGTGGTCGCGCTCTTCGCCTACCTGATGCCGCCCACTCCTGCCCCGCCCAGCACAGTGGTCTCCAGTCCGTCCCCGCCCCCATCCTCACCGGATCGGGGCACGACCCAGCCCTCACCACCGCCTGAGCCCAGCACGTCCCCACCGCCGACCCGCACGCGCCCTACACCGCTGCCGGAGGTCCGGTCCGCCGGCTGCGACGAGGCGGCGGCGGCCCTGACCGCCTACCGCAGGGACGCCGGAACCAGCAGCAGCGGCCAGGCGGCCGCGGCTCAGCAGACGTACCGCGACCTGATGGGCGCGGCCCTCGACGCGGAGGGAGCGGTAGGGGCGAAGATCAGACGACTGGCCTCAGAGTTCCAGGAGCTGGGCTTCCGCCTGACCGGCATGACCGGCGGCGACCCCAACCAGGTGATCGCGGATATCAATACGGACGTCACGGAGTTCAACAGGTTGTGCGCATTCGGCTGACGCACGACAGGGGTATCACGCCGGCGTGTTCGTTCATCGGGTGATGTCTCTCAGGTCGCGCAGGATCTCGGAGGTGGTGATCGGGTCGAGGCCGTCCAGCCCGAGCTCCACCAGGGTCTGCTCGTCGGCGAAGTCGAGGTAGCCGATCGAGATGCCCGGATCGAGGCCGATCGTGATGGTTCTGCCGCCGGGTACGTCCCGCTCGATCCAGCCCTGCCAGCCGGCGTCCTGGGGCGCGCCGCGCCGCCAGCCGCGCCGCTCCAGGCCGATCACCGCGCGGGTGGGGATCTTGGCGGCTTCGATCTCGGCCACCAGCGCCGGATCCAGCTCGTACGTCTCCCTGCCCAACTGCGGGAACGGCTGCAGGATCTCGTAGTCGGCGAACACCTCGGACCAGGCGGCCAGGCCCTCTCCCAGCTCCAGCGGGTGCACCACGCCGACGAGGGCGTCTTCGGGCAACGTCAGCGTGTCGTCCTCGACGTCGGCGAAGCTGCGGTCCTCGGCCACCCGCAGGGTGCCCGTGAGCTGGCCCGACGGGTCGTACAGCCCCCATACGAGCCGCCGTACGATGTGCCAGAGCAGCGGGTGGCCGACCAGCAGCCGGCCGAAGTCGCCGGCGCTCCAGCGACGCCGGTTCACCATGGCCTGCTCCAGCCGGTGGATGGCGTCCCCTGCCACGGAGCGCACGTCCTTCTTCAGCCCGGCGAAGCGCCGGTGGGCGGCGGGCGCGAGCTCCGGGTCGTCGTTGGCGCCCGGCTTGGGCAGGTTCTTCAGCCGCTTGCCCGAGGCGTCGGCCACGTACGGCTTGAGCTGCTCGTCGAAGCCCACCACGAACTGCCTGCGGCCGTAGTCGAGGGTCAGGCTGCCGTCGGCGGACAGGCCGAAGTCGGGCACCAGCCGGTCGGCCAGCTCCTGCGGCGTCAGGCCGAGCTCGGCGGCGACCTCGTCCATCTTGAGCTTGGCCTGGTTCTTCAGCCCGCTGAACTTGCTCTTCTCGGCGATGCCGTGCAGGTGCATCAGCGCGACCTCGGAGCCGATGGAGGCCAGCAGGTCCAGGCCGGTGACCGCGCGCGCGTGCCCGCCCTCACCAGGCCAGGTCCTGATGAGCGGGGTCAGCCGCCGTACGGTCTCGTCGTCGCCGAGCAGCGCCTGCGTGTCCATCACCCAGTTCTGCTTGGACGGGTAGCCGGCCGCCTGCCAGCACTGGAACAGCGCCCAGGCGAAGTCGGCGAGGCTGCGGCCGTCGCAGGTCTCCTTGACCACGGCGAGCCCGGCGTACGGGTTGCCGGGTTTGGAGATCGCCAGCATCGTCATCACGTGGCGTACCGCCTCGGGAGGCAGCGCGCCCGCGCCGCCGCGCAGGTGGATCGGGGTCGTGATCGCGACCTCCGTCCACTCGGGCAGCACGGGCATCTTGGCGGGCAGCGCGTCGAGCGGGTCGGCCACCAGCAGGTCGGCGATCGCGGCCTCGGCGGCGGGGCCGTACCCTGCGGCGGCCTCGGCCACGGTGTCGCGGTGGCCGCCCGCGACCAGCGCCGCCAGCGCCTGCTCGGCCCGGAGCCTGGCCACGCCGGGCTTGCCGAGAGCCGCCGGGATCAGTGCCCTGGCGGCCGCTCCGGGGTGGCGGTGCAGCCAGGCCAGGGCGGTGGCGCGTACGGACTTCAGCCGGGCCAGCCACTCGGCCATCAGCACGGCGACCTCCGGCGCCGCGTACGGCAGCAGCGACGTGGCGACCGAGCCGGGGGCGCGCCGGGCGCTGTCGAGCACCATGGGCAGCGCCGCCGCCCCGAACCTGGCCACCACACTCGGCATCCAGTCGCCCGCCCCCCACAGGTCGCGAGGGCGCCACTTCCCGAGCAGCGGCGCGGCCAGTTCCTCGGGCCCGGCGACGAACAGGGCGATCTCTTCACGCCAGTGGCCGTTCTGGCCCTTGGCGATCCCGCGGGCGATGTCCTCCCAGCTCCGGCCCCAGGTCCGATCCCATGAACCTTCACCCGCCCGTGGCGAACGCCAGTTGTCCTGCTCGCCCGGCGCCCACACGAGGGCCGGTTCGTCGGTGCACGCCAGGCCGTTCACCACGACCACCTTGCGTGCCTTGCGCGGGCGGGTCCAGGGCGGGCTGGCCAGCACCGCGGGCAGGGCCTCCGGCGGAGCGGCGGCGACGGTCCCAACGGCCACGATCTTGTTGACGCGCTCGGCGGCGGCGTCGCCGAGGCTCGCGAGCACCTCGTCCACCAGGTCGGGATGGGCCGCCACATGGGCGCGCAGCAGCAGGTCCACGACCTTGCCGCCGGACTCGGCCAGCATCCGCATCGCGCGGCGGGGGAAGCGGGAGGCCGCGCGCAGGAAGGCCGGCTGGGTGTACTTCTGCTCGATCCGGTCGAGGAGTGCCCGCATCGCCGTGTCGTACGGCAGGTCGGCGAGCACGCTCAGCAGCCGCTTCCGGCTGTCCGCGCCGTAGGCGTGGTCCACCCAGACGGCCAGCAGCGGCACGGCCGCCTCGCCCATGCCGTCGACGACCGTGGCGGGCAGGGCGAAGGAGTCCCCTATGTAGTGACCGCGCGCATGGTCCGTGATCAGCTCGGCGTGCTCCGGCGTGCTGATGGCGGCGATCAGGCGGTAGGCGAGAGCCGGGAGGTTCTGGCTCACCTCGGCGCAGTCGGCCGTGACCCAGCCGGTCTCGGCAGGCGCCAGGTGGGAGGCCGCCACGCGGTGGTGGAGCCCGCCCTCGCGGCTCACCGCGAGCGCGGCGACGACCTCGGCGTACTCGGCGTCGGACGCGGCGGCCAGCACGGCGCGGACCCGGGCGTCGATCTGCTGAGTGGAGGTCCAGCCGTACAACTGGTTGGGGGCCTCGCCGTCGGCCAGCTGCCGGATCGTCCAGGTGCCGCCCCCGTCGTGGACGTGATCCAGCGAGGCCAGCTCGGTCACGGCCACCGCCGCGAACACCAGGCCGCGTTCGGTCAGCCAGGTCTCCGCGAACAGGGACAGCATCTCGCGCTCGGCCCACGACAGGGACACGGCCACCGCCTTGGCGACCACCGCGGCGCCCAGCGGTGTGCCGGCGGGATCCCCCGCCAGGTACGCCGCACCCGCGGACGCGAGCTCAGGATCCGGGCACTTCGCCACCATCTCGGCGAGCACCTTCCGGCGTTTGTCCAGCTCGGCGGCCAGTTTCTCGGGCGCGCCGGCGTCCGGCCGCTTCACGGAGACCTTCGCTCCGCCCCGCCGGGGGTGGAGAGCGCGCAACCAGGCGGCCGGCATCGTCAGCCGGTCCTCGTCGTCCACGCTGCCGGCGCCTGCGGCCGAAGCCACCTGCGGCGCGGAGACCGTTTCGTCCTCCGTGTAGCCCTTGCGCAACTTCTCGGCCACCAGCTTGTCCGCGGCCGCCGTGGCGGCGGCGGCCGAGCCGAACGACTTGACCTGCGTCTGACCGGCCGCGTCCAGCCGCCCGTACCGGATGTGCAGCTCCGCGCCGTCCTGGCGAACCGCCCAGAACTTGGCCGTACCCCCGCCGACGAACGTCAGCGTGCGCTCCACGCTCATGCCGATGCCTCCACCCTGCATCCTCTTGATCGACAGCGGCGAGTATGGCGAGAACGACCGACAAAGTCGGGCGGAAGGTCAGCCGGGTGGCCTGACAATGCGTACGACTCCACGCTTCCGGCCATCAATTCCACATGTCTGGTCATTCTGTTCACGGCCGTGTCGCGCTCTCGTACTGTCCCCGTCATGAGCGCCCCTTCGTCGACGGCCGGCCGCCGGCACGTCGTCCTGCATCGCTGGCCCACCGCACTGGGACTGGCGGTCGCCATCCTCTCCCTGGTGACCGGCAGCAACCAGGAGTCCCTGGCCATCACCCTGGCCGTCGCGGCCACGTGCTATCTCGCCGCAGCGGCGCTGGGCGAACCCTGGACCGTGTGGCCGGCCGCCCTCGGCGTCAGCCTGGTCGTCGTCGTCAGCGAGCTGATCGGGATAGCTTGGTGGGCCGGTCTCGGCGGCACGGCCGTCGTCCTCGTCGTCGTCGGCCTTGCCCTGCGGGTGTCACGGTCCGCGCTCCTCGCCCAGGCCCTCGCCGTGGTCGGGTTCGGCGGTGCCGCCGTGATCGCGGTGTTCAGCACACCTCAGGCAGGCGTGGTCGTGGCCGGCCTCGCGCTCGCGAGCCACGCGATCTGGGACGTGATCCACCTCCGGCGCAAGCTGGTCGTGGCGCCGTCGCTGGCCGAAGCCTGCATCTCCCTCGACGTGCCTCTGGGCCTCGGGCTCATCGTTCTCGGGTTCGTCGGCTGACCGCCGGTCGTCACGGTGCGGTTCTCTGACCGGCGAGCCGGAAGCGGTGCCGGTAGGCCGACGGCGGGACGCCGAGCACGCGCAGGAACGCCCGCCGCATCGTCTCGCCCGAGCCGAAGCCGCAGGCGCGGGCGACGTCCGGCACCGTGTCCTCGCCGGACTCCAGGAGGGCCTGCGCGGCTTCGACCCGGAGGCGTTCGACGAACTGGCCGCACGTCATCGCGAGCTCGCGACGGAACAGACGGCTCAGGTGGCGCTCGCTGACCGCGAGCGCGGCGGCCATCGTGGTGAGGCGATGGTCGCCGGACGGGTGAGCGGCCACGAGGTCCAGCGCCCGACGCAGGGTCGCGGAGCGCGGACCGGCCACGGCGTCGCGGTCACGGAACTGCGACTGGCCGCCAGGACGTTGCAGGAACACGACCAGGTACTTCGCGACCGCACGGGCCCGTTCCTCGCCCCGGTCCTCGCCGACGAGCGCGAGGGCGACGTCGATCCCTGCGGTCACCCCCGCCGAGGTGACGATCGGACCGTCCCGCACGTAGATGGCGTCAGGTTCTACGCGCACCTCGGGAAACGTCTCCGCCAACGCCGCGCAGGCCTCCCAGTGCGTCGTGGCCCGCCGACCATCGAGCAGCCCCGCTCGTGCCAGGAGGAACGCGCCCGTGCACACCGAGACCACCCGCCGGGCGCCGGCCGCCACCCGCCGCACGGCGTCCACCAGTTCAGGGGCAACGCCGGCGTACTCGTCCCGCGGGTATCCCGGCACCACCAGGGTGTCCACGTCGCCGTCCAACTCGGACAGCGCGAGGTCGACGCTCAGCGAGATGCCGACGTCGGCGCGAACGGGCCGCCCGTCCACCGAGGCCAGCCGGACCCGGTATCCACCGGCGCTGTCGAACACCTGCAGAGGTCCGGCCACGTCGAGCAGCAGAACACCGTCGGACACGGCGAAGACGAGGTCACCGGTCGCGCTCATCGCCCTCTCCGGGGCCGTCGAGTCCTCCGGCTTCTTGCGCGCCACCGCGGCGTCCTCCAGGTCGATCTCCGTCGATGCCTGGATCACAGTACTCATCAGGCGTGTGTCCCAGCGCTGAAGGCGGCCACATCCGGGATGCTCAGGCGTTGTAGCCGCCGTGGGCGTCCAGTACGGCGCCCGTGACGTACGACGCCGCGGGGCTCGCCAGGAAGGCGATCGCCGCGGCGATCTCGTCGGGGTGGCCCAAGCGCTGCAGGGACAGCGAGCCGAGCAGGGCCTTGAGAGTCTCGGGGTCCGGCGGCTCCATGCCGCCCGTCATCAGCCCGGCTTCCACGACGTTGGCGGTGATGGCTCGGGGGCCGAGGTCGCGGGCGGCGCCCATGGTGTACCGCTCGATCCCTGCTTTGGTCGCGGCGTAGTCGGCCACGCCCGGGACGCCGGCTCGAGTGCCGAGCCCGGAGCTCACCGTGATGATGCGGCCGCCCTCGCGCAGCACCCGGGAGGCGGCCCGGATGATGGCGATCACGCCGAGGTAGTTGGTGGCGTGCATGCGGTCCAGCGCGGCGGTGTCGGCATGCGGGTCGTCCACCGTGGCGTTGACCGAGATCGCCGCGTTGTTGACGAGGATGTCCAGGCCGCCGAAGTGCGCGACCACGTCGTCGATCAGGGCCGGCGCCTGGCGCGTGTCCGCCTGGTCGGACTTGAACGCGACGACCTTCGCTCCCTTGCCGCGCACCTCGTCGACGACGGCCTGCGCCTGCTTGTCGGAGCTGACGTAGGTGAACGCGACGTCGGCGCCCTGTTCGGCAAGCAGCCGTACGGTCGCGGCTCCCAGCCCGCGGGCCCCTCCGGTGACCAGGGCGACCTTGCCCGTCAGTGGCTTGTTCATTCTTCTCACCTCACTGGTTGTCCATCTCGACTGACGTAACAGTAGTAGTTACGACATCCTGTCGCAACCATATGTGTTACGACAGACGTGTCGTAACATCGAGAGTTGCGACCGAGAGGACGAGTGCATGAGCGCCAACAGCAGGTTGACCATCGCCGCCCATGCGTTGGCCTGGATCGGCCTCTACCAGCGCCAGGGCCATGAGATCGCCACCTCCGAGCAGATCGCGTCCAGCGTGAACACCAATCCCGTGGTGATCCGGCGGCTGCTCGGCGACCTGCGCAGGGCGGGGCTGGTGGAGTCCCGGCGTGGAGTGGGTGCGGGCTGGTCGCTGGCGCGCGACCTGGAGTCGATGACGCTGCTCGATGTGTACGAAGCGGTGGAACCCGGCCCGCTGTTCGCCCTCCACCGCGCCACCCCGGACCAGGAATGCGTGGTGGGTTACGGCATCCAGCCGGCGATGCAGCGCATCTACGACGGCATCGAGGAGACCCTCCGGCGCGAGCTGGCCCGCGTCACGCTGAAGGACGTGCTCCAGGACGTCCTCGCAGCACCTCGCTAGGGCGGTCCTGCGCCGGGTCGCCTCGGCCCGGTCCTCCATCGAGCGGACCGCGCCGACAGGGCTTCCACGACGGACGACGGACGGATCGTTCCATCCGAGATTAGAAACCGCAGGTGAGGGGGACGGGGCCACCATCGCCTCCGCTCCGGTGGCGAAGTGTCGCGCGATGATCCACGGTGAGCGAGGGTTGCAGTCATGCGGGGGCCGGCGGCGATGGTGCGCGACCTGGCGGCGCGTACGCCGGAAAGTCGTGAGCGCAGCGTCGACATGTGGCGCGCGCTGGCCATCTGCCTGGTGGTGTTCGGGCACTGGTTCGTCGTCGCCGTGACCTACCGGGACGGCAGGCTGTCCGGGTACAACGCGCTGGACACCCTGCGCTGGCTGGACCCGGTCACCTGGCTGTTCCAGGTGATGCCGATCTTCTTCCTGGTCGGTGGCTACGCCGGCAGCGCCTCAATGGCCTCGCACCGCGCCTCCGGAGGCGACGGCATCGGCTGGGTGCTGAGACGGACCGACCGGCTGCTGCGGCCGACGACTGCGCTGTTCGTGGTGCTGCCGCTGGTATCGGTGGCGGCAACGGTGGCCGGGGTGGGCAGCGAGCTGCTCGGCCATGCGGCGTGGCTTGCCTCCATCCCGCTGTGGTTCCTGCTGGCGTACCTCGTCCTGGCGGTGCTCACGCCGTGGCTGCACGCGCTGCACCGCCGCGCGGGGCTTGCCGCCCCGCTGGCGACGGTGGTCATCGTCGCCGTCGCCGACCCGCTGCGGAGGGGCCTGCATGTGCCGGTCGTCGGTCAGAGCACCTACCTGTTCGCCTGGATGGCGATCTACCAGCTCGGCTTCTGCTGGCGGGACGGGCTCCTGCGGCTGAGCCGCGGCAAGGCGCTCGCGGTCATGGCCGGCGGCCTGGTCGCCCTGATCGGACTGACCGTGGTGGGCCCGTACCCGGTCGCCATGGTCGGGTACAACACGGCTCCGCCGACCCTGGCACTGATGGCGCTCGCGGCCACGCAGCTCGGACTGGTCCTGGCCCTTGCGCCCGCGGCCAACCGATGGCTTCGCCGGACCGGCCCGTGGAGTGTGGTGATCGCGGTCAACGCGGTCATCCTGACCGTGTTCCTCTGGCATATGACAGCGGCGGCGGTCGCGGGCGCTCTGCTGTTCCCGACCGGTGTACTGCGGCAGCCCCCGCCGCACTCCACGGCGTGGCTGCTGTGGCGGGTGCCGTGGACAGCGGCTTGTGCCCTCGTCCTCGTCGTCCTGGTCGCCCTGTTCGCACGGATCGAGCTGCGCCGGTCGGTGCTGCGTTCCGCCGAGCAGCGCGGTCCGTGGCGGGATGGTGCGACTGTGCTCGGCCTGGCCGCTGTGCTGGCCGGGCTGCTCTTCGTCGCCTTCTCCGGCCCCGGCTACCACGGGCCGACCGGGCTGCCATGGGCCGGGGTGCTCTCGTACCTGTGCGGCGCCGCTGTGCTGCGCGTGGTACGAACCCGGCCCGTCCTGCGGGGCTCCGGTCGCTTATCGCCGCGCCAGGACTACGGAGTGGTGCTTCCCGGCATGGTGTCGTCGTCATCGCCGGCCGGCTGGTCGCCGAGCCGCCTGCGTACGGGCTCGTTCTCGGTGGGGGCGAGGTTGTCCGACGAGGAGGCGGCTGCGGGGTCGGTGCCTGGATCGCGGGGCCCGGAGTCGAAGAGCGACTCCAGGGGGCCAGGCGGGATGGAGGGCTTGAAGGGCGGGGTCCAGGCGGCGGTCGCCTCAGGGTCCGTGCCGGAGCCGGTCCCGGGCTGCTCCGGGTCGTGCGGCGCGCTCGGTTTGGCACTGTCCTGTTCGTCGAGGGCGGTGACGGCCTCGAGGGCTTCGAGGAGTTGCCGCGTCCACGGGTAGTCCTCGTCGGGCTTGGCGAAGACGTGCTGGGGGACCGGAGCTACGGGGACGGGCTCGACGGGTACGGCGGTGGCCGGGCGGGTCCGGCGGGACCTGACCACGAGCACCGCGAGCACGGCCAGCAGGGCGACCACGAGCACCACGGCCGAGGTGACCAGTGTCGCTGAGGAGGAGCCCGCCTGCTCGGTGGACACCGCGGCGTTGAAGTGTGCGGGGACGGTGGTGGAAGCCGTGGCGCTGGGGGCCGGCGGTGGGGCGTTGGAGCCCTCGTCGGCCACGGCCTCCGGCGTGGAGGCCGGCGAGGTCGAAGGTGCCGTCGCCGCCGCTGAAGTGGAGGTGACGGCCGGTTCGGCTTCGCTGGTGGGCGTGGGGGTGGCCGACGGGGACTCGGAGGTGGAAGGCGTGGGGGAGGACGAATCCGACGTCGTGGGGGTGGGGGAGGACGACTCCGACGTCGTGGGAGTCGGGGTCGGTGACGGGGTCGCGGTGAAGGTCGGTGTGCCCGAAGTGGGCTGCGGGATCAGCGTGGGGGCAGGGCCGCCTGACGTTGAGGTAGGCGTTGCCGTTGGTGTGCCGGACGGCGGTGTGCTCTCGTGCGGTGGCGTGCTCTCGTGCGGTGGCGTGCTCTCGTGCGGCAGCGTGTCGTCGGAGGCGTGGGTCGGCTCTGGTGCAGGACGGGTTGCCACGGATGACGAGCCGGCACCCTCATGGTGGGAGCCGCCTTGGGGGGATCCGTTCTGGTACATGCCGTTCTGACCCGTGCTGTCCCGGTCGGGGCCCGAGGGGGTGTCCGGCCTCTCCGGAGAGTCGTGGCCCAGCTCTTGGGAGGCCGTGCCCTTCCCATGCGCGCTCTGGTGCGTCGCTTGCGTGTCCTGGCGGCCGTCCGTGTCGGTGCGCGGCCCACCATGAGGTTCGTTCTGGATATCTGAGGTCATGGAAGTGGGGGACCTCCCGGACGAGTCCGGATTTAACCCATATAGATCCCTGACAATGATGATGACAAGTGATTTATGGGGACAAACCGGAAGCCTGTGGGTAGCGCGAGCGTACCGGATGTTCCCGCAGGTCAAGCGCTCCGGAAGGCGTGATCGACAGCTCTGGTCGGGGGTGCAGCCCCGGCAAAAGAGGCGCCGACGGCATTCCGTTCGGACGCGAGAGCGTAAAAAGATCTACCAAAGCGCCGGATGGAGCCGCGCCAAGTGATACCAACGGCCCCCGGAGCGGTTTCCGGGGGCCGCGACAGCGGTGTTGACGCCAGGGCTACAGCGCCTGGATCTCGCGGACGATTCTGGAGGTCCACGGGCACCAGACGAGGCCGGGCAGGAACGCTCCGCCGGCCTCGTCCAGGTGGTCTTCGACGTACGGGATGGTCGCGTCACAGACCTCGATCCCGAAGTCGAAGAAGCTGATCGTGTCGGGGTTCAGCTGGTAGCTCCAGCGCGGGTTGTAGGGGGCGGGTCTCTTGACGATGCGTCCGAGGACGTGTGGCTTGTCCGTGGTGGTGCCGCTGATCAGGTCGCGGGCGTGCTGGATCTGGGCGGGGTCGGTCAGCTGGACGACGAAGTTCTCGCGGGTGATGTCGGTCATCACGAAGTAGGCGGGGACCGCCGCCTGGGCGGGTGCGGGGGTGGCGACGCTGAGCGTCGCCAGGGCGGCGAGTACCGCCATGATCTTGGTCAGGACGTGGTGCATGGAGACCCCTCTCGCAACCTGCGACTACTGTGCGTAGTACATCACTACGCAAAGTAATCACGCCAAGATGAGAACGGCCTCTTGCGTCACGGTGACAACGTGGTCACCGACCGGCCGACCAGCAGGTCGTGGTCGGCTTCGGAAGCTCTTCGGACGCTGGATCCGCGGCAGATGTCGTGTGGCGTCTCCTTGACTGATCTCCGGGCCGTCGCCGGAAGGGGGCGAGTGCGGCGCGGACGATGTCGGCGGCGCCCCAGTCGGGCTCGAATTGGGCGATCACTGCCAGGTGCTGGCGTAATTGGAGGATCGGCATGCGTTCGCGCCAGTCGCGATCGAGTCCGGTCAGCTCGGCGTACAGGTCGAAGAACACGTGTGACTCGGGTGGCGGCGCCGTGGTCCACAGGTGGGCCAGGTCGACCTCGGCCCATGTGTACGACACGGCCGGGTCGATGAGCGCGGGTCGCCCGTCGGGGGTGGCCATGATGTTCTGCGCCCACAGGTCGCCGTGGGTCAGGCACGCGGGCCTGACCGGCAGGAGCTCGGGCAGCCGGTCGCACAGCCGCTCGAGTGCCGCTCGGTCCGCGGCGTCGAGCGCCTCCCTGACGCGAGGCTCGTCGAGCCAGCGCAGCAGGCGATGCTGGGCGAAGAACTCGTGGCCGTCGTCGTTCCAGGTGTTGACCTGCCGGCGACGGCCCAGCCAGTTGTCTCGGCGCCATCCGAATCGGGGGTGCCGGGTGGTGGTGTGCAGGTGGGCGAGCGCGTGAGCGAACTGCTCCCAGAAGGCCTCGGTCGCCGGCCGGGGTCGCAGTGGGGACAGCACGAGCAGGGCGCGGTCCGCGAGGATGATCTCGGGTGTGGCGGCGCCGCCCGCCTCGCGCAGCACGGTGAGCCCTTCTGCCTCTGCGGCGAAGACGTCACCCGATGGCGGCTCGGTCAACGCCTTGACGAATACCGACGTGCCGTCACCGCGGCGCGCGAGCCCCGCGGTCGCGGCGAGGCCTCCGGTGACCGGCTCGACCGCGACGACGTCGGTCAGACCGGCCGCGTGCAGGCGTTCGAGCAAGAAGGACGTGGTTGATTCCGGCGCGGTGGACATGAGGTCATCTTGCCTGGTTCGTGGCGCCCATCACCAAGAAGTCGTGTTCGGCCTGGCGTCGACCCATTGGTGAATGTCGAAGGATCGTTTCGAGCGACCTGCGCTCTGCACGACTGACTGGGGTGCGTCAATGTGGCCTGACGGGTGACGCCATCGCCGCTTCAAAAACTGGCTGAGTGCCAAGGACCGGCTGAAGTTGGCCTCGAAGAAGGTGCGGAGGCCACCGCCGCGCTCGGCCGCGCCTGTTCACGGCCTAAACGGGCGAACAGCTTCGTGCCCGGCACCCATGTGGGTGATGGCTGACGGAAGCACCAAGCCGATCGAAAAGGTCCGGGTGGGCGATGAGGTGCTGGCGGCCGATCCCCGGACCGGTGAACGCGGCGTCAGACGAGTCCAGGCCGTCATCGTGGGTGACGGCGCCAAGAACCTGGTCAAGGTCTCGGTCGACACCGACGGTGACCTGAGCACGGTCGAGGGCACCGTCGAGGCCACGGCCGAACTGGCTGCTCACCAGCGGCCAGACCCGCGTCAGGGTCGCCGGCGTCACCAAGCGCACGGCGGGTGAGCAGCGTGTGCACAACCTCACGGTCACCGGTCTGAACAGCTACCACGTCGTCGTGGGCGGGGTGGACGTGCTCGTCCACAACGAGGATGAGCGGCCCGGCGAGGACTGCGCGGCCGCCGAGAGGGCCGCCGAGGAGGCCGCCGAGGAGAGCGTCGACTTCAACAAGGTGAAGGAGCGGCGTCTCGAGCAGGAGTTGCGGGAGCGGTACGATCTCGATCCGCACGAGTTCAAGCGTGAAGAGCTCGGACGTGGCGCCAAGGTCTCGAGTTTCGACGTCTACAAGGGGTCGGACGGCTACTACTGGCTCATCAGCAAGGACGGCAAGGCCAAGATCAAGTCGGCGTACAAGTGGAAGTAGCGCATGTTCAATGTGTACCTGCGCCTGGTCGCCGATGACGGTGACCCGGAATCGGTGACCCAGGCGCTCGGTGTCGCACCCGACGAGTCCACCCGGCACGGCCGCCCGTCCCCTAAGACGGGCAGGCCGTACGGGTTCAGTTCATGGACCCTCGCACTCGGCCGGCAGGTGGGGTCGGACCAGTTGGAGGAGGTGTTCGGCAGGCTGACGGCGTGGGGTGACCGGGGTGCGCGGACGCTGCGCGATCTCGCCGGTGACCGGGGCTGGGAGGCGACGTTGACCGTGGTGCAGGAGTTCCGCGACGCCGAGGAGCCCCGGGAGAAGGGCATCTCGATCGGCGCGGACCTCATCGGCTGGCTGGCGGCGGCGCGGGCCGGTGTCGAGGTCGATCAATACCTCATGCTTTCGCCAGAATGAGCTTCATCGGCACGCGCGACGCTCGCGAGACCGCCGGGCGCAAGGCGTTGCTGCCCAGGAGGCGGGGGAGGATGATGCCCAGCTCGCGTAGCTGGAGCAGATCCTGGTGAAGGACGGACGGCGTCCGAGCCGCCAGACCGGTGCTGGACATCAGCGCGAATCCCCGAGACGCTCGAACCGCCTCTTCAAGGTCAGCGCCAGCGCCGGAGCCGTTCGGAGGACCACCCTGTTTCCCGACCCGCCTCATCATCATCCTCGTCTGGAGGAGCGTCTCCGCACTCTCCTGGGGCTGCACGCGATCGGCGTGGGCCGGGCACTGAACATGGGCATCATCGAATTCGACCCCGCACCGTCGAACACGTTGGCCGACGACAGGTGCAGCGACTTCGCGCTCCACCTCCGATGTCCCTTCCGAATCACCTACCAGAGCCGGGTGATCCTCGGTTCCGCAGACCTCGCCTGGCGCGAAAGCGAAGTCCGCGACACCGGCAGGCCCGACAGCGAACGAACCATGTACGACTTCGCTCAAGCCGCCGGGCTTGGGCAGGTTCTTCAGCCGCTTGCCCGAGGCGTCGGCCACGTACGCGCAGCTGGCTCGGCATCGCGCCCGGCGACGGGAGCCGCGCAAGAGCGTCATCGACGGCGGTCAGTGAATCTCGGGCCATCGGGCAGGTGGAGCGTGAGCGGATCAGCCGCAGCAGGCTTGCCCGGCCTGCCCTCGCACAGACACATTCCGGACGCCTTGTAGACGAGCATCGCATGATGGGTGTTTAGCCTGGTCAAAACGATACGGGCGGCCGGAGCCTTACAAGATGTTCCCGTTCATCAGATGCAGGTGCTCACCCTCGAAACGCTCCCTCACACAGTTGCGGCAAGGTCGATGGGCTTGCCTTTTCTCCCAAGCCGTGAGTCCCTTTCAACTCGACAGCCGCAAAGCCCCCATAAGATGGCTGTGGGGCTTCACCGAGGCCCCTCGGTCGTATTCGCCACTGCCACTGCCACTGCCACTGCCGCTGGCGCACCTCCCGGGTGGACGCGGTGCGCGTGGCCGAGAGGCGGTTGCAGGGGCATTTCATCTCGCGTGACGGCACACCTGTGAGCAAGACCGGCACACCTTAAGACCCGGGTTGGTCGGAAGGCCCGCATCACGCCGGCGAGGCCAACTCGCTGTTTTTGACCAGGTACATGAACGCTCCGTCGGAGCCCTCGGCGCCGAACATGGCGATCACGACGGGCTTCGCCTTCTTCGGAAGGTCGAATACCAGCACCCTGGTGACTTTTTGGCCGGGGTTGATCTCGTCGTACAAGCCCTGGCCCGTCTCCAGATTTTGACTGATCGTCGCGTCCGAGTCCACGTTGTACTGTTTGCTGTCGCTGTCCAGGAGGCCTGAGTCGGTGCCGTCGAACGAGGCAGGGCTGTTGCTGGTGTTCTTCACCAGGACCTGTACGACGACGTAGGAACCCTGAGCTTTGTGGCTGTCGATGGAACTGCTCACGGTCTGCTCACGGCTGACGGACACGACCTTCAACGAGAACGGAGGCTCCTTTGCGACAGCACCCAGCGGGACTGGTTTGCGTGTCTGGCTCTTCGTCGGGCTGGGATCGGCCCCTTCAGGGGACGCGGTGGCGGAGGCGAGCGCCTTGTCGAGCTGTGTTGCCGCGTCGCCCACGGCGCTCACTGTGACAACCAGTCCCCACGTTGCGAGTCCCATGGAGATGAGGCCGAGGATGGCTCCCGACAATGCCAAGCCGCCGTTGGAGGCGGTGCCGCGGCTTGCCCGGGCGCGACCGACGAAACCAAAGATCACCGCTAAAAGGCCGAGGGTGCCGGAGGCGAAGAACAGGATCGGAATCACCCCGGTCAGCACTCCGATGATACCGATGACCAGCGCGGCGATGCCCAATCCGTTGCGCATCTGCTGATGGTAGTAAGGAGGCACCGTTCCGTAGCCGGGAGGCGGTGCACCATGAGCAGAGGGCTGCGCTCTGTTCGGGTCGTACTGCTGCCCGTAGGGATTGGACATGGCGAATCCTCCACGATGAATGAGACGGGACCGTGCCACCGCAGAGTGATTCCATCCCCGTACAGACCCTTTGCGATGCGCTCAGCCGATCGTAATGGCACGGTCCAACGAATAACAGGCTCGCGCAACATGTGCTCTAACCGTTGCTGCGCTCAGCCACGATCAGGCGCAACGTGCAAACGGCCACTACTCCCGACCTATTGCTGAGGAAGGTCTGCTGGACGGAACGCGGAACCGGTCACTCGAGCTTGACCCTGAGGTCAGTACGCGAGACTCTTGCGGGCCACGACGGTCGCCGAATGGTCTTTCTGCCACCGTTTGCCCGTTCGGGGGATATGGGTTGGGCCAGTATCAAGCCCATGCCCGAAAAGATAAATTTACACTAGTGAGGCTTTTCCGACCTGATTGCGCAGGTCGGCAGGGGTGGCGCCGGGGCGGTTTGGCATGAGAAGAAGCTCTCGGTAAGACAGCAGTCGACCAAGAACCGATACCTCTACCGGAGAGCCTCGTTGCTGTCATACCGTGCCGCGACTCCGCTGGCGTGCCCTGCAACGGCGGCGGCAAGGCAGGCAAGTCCTTGGGCCTGTTCTCGGCGTTACGACACCCCGCGCTGCCTGACGGCGCCATGAAGCCGGACAGCACGGATTCCACGCTCACCTTCTGCATCGAGTCTGTCTCAAGAGCGGGTCTTGTGGTGTCCGTAACGACGTGTTCTCATGATGATACACGGACTCAAATTCTGTTTCTTAGTGTCACCCACTTCTCGCCATCGTACGAGAAGGAGGAAGCGGCGTGGGAGAACCTGGCAGGCGCGGCGACGGTGCGTTCCCTGCTGGATGGATCTCCGGCGAGCCGGTCAAGACTGCCCTGAGCGAGACCCCCACCTCGAAGGAGTGCAGGCCATGGCAGAGTTGAGCAGGCGCGACATACTGATCTCAGGCACCGCGCTGGGAGCGCTCGGCGCATTGGGCATCGCCTCACCGGCCCAGGCGAACGCCCTGGCGGACGGCTGGACCTGGCCGGCCAGCGGCTCGGTCGCGGGCTCCGGCAGCGGCGCCGACCCCCGGTGGGTGTGGGACGACGTCGCCGATCCACTTCTCGCCTCGCTGTTCGACCGGGGCGTCATCCCCGAGGTCAACCGGCTCCTGTACGACTGGAACCGCAATGACCAGCCCCTGCCCGCCGGGCTTCCTGAAGACCTCCGGGCCTTCATCGAGCAGGCACGCCGGCTCCCGCCGTGGGCCGACCAGGCCAAGCTCGAGGCCGCGGCCCGCTTCCACGTCCTCAAGGGGAACTACATCGTCGTCCTCACCATCGTCGGCGCCGGCATGCTGGCCACCGCCATTCCCAAGGAGGCCCGCGCGGTCTACTACTCGGCCGGTGGCGCCGACCTGAAGGACCGGGTCGCGAAGACGAACATCCTGGCGTACGCGGTCCGGCCGCAGAACGCCTGGGGTCCCGGCGGCACGGCCGTCGTCGAGGCCGTCAAGACCCGGCTGGTGCACGCGGCCGTACGGCATCTGCTCAAGTCGTCGCCCCACTGGTCCGGCCCCATCCCGATCAGCCAGGAGGACATGCTCGTCACCTGGCACACCCTGGCGACCTTCTCCATGCGCGGCATGCGCGCATGGAAGGTGCGCATCTCCTCCGGGGAGTCCACGGCGTACCTGCACTCGTTGCAACTGCTCGCGCACATGCTCGGCATCAGGGACGAGTTCATCCCCGCCACCTGGGATACCTCCTACGCTCAGTCGGACATCGTCCTGCCCAGGAACATGGGGCCGACGGCGGAGGGCGTGGAGCTCAACAACATCCTGCGGAACATGCTCGCGGAGCTGACCAGCCCGGGCGGCATCGACAAGCCGCTCGTCAACGCGTTCTCCCGCTACCTCACCGGCGACCAGGTGGCCGAGTGGAACGGCATCCCGCGCGAGCCGCTGTGGGACCCGGTCATCAAGACCGCCTGGCCGCTGCTGGTCCAGTTCAGGGAGGGGGTGATCGGGCTGCCGCTGGTGCCGTCCGCCGCTTGGCTCCTCGACGAGATGATCAAGAAGTGGACCACGTACTACCTTACCAAGGGGGCGCAGACCAAGATCGTGATCCCGACCGGCAACCGGCCCGGCTGATCGCGTCCACGCAATGTCGGTGCGGTCGCATTGGTTGCCGGCGGCCGGGATCGCCGTGATTCGGCCAGTGGCCCGGCTGGTGGGCCTCGGTCATCCAGTTGATCGCCGGCACCCTCGTCATTCTCGGCCTCGGCATCCGCGTCGCGGCCTTCATCTGCACGGCAGCATGGCGTACGCCTACTTCGTCGTCCACCAGCCGCAAGCGCTGTTCCCGATGCAGAAACGACGGCGAAAAGACCGCGCTGTTCTGCTGGGGATTCCTGCTCCTCGCCATCCTCGGCTCCGGCCGCTGGGCCCTGTCCGCCCTCCGGGTGCCGGTACGGGAGCTCGCCTGGCCGGAAGCCGCGGAAAACGCGACCTGACCTTAGCGGTCCAGACCGTCGAGCACCGTGTGAATGACTTTCCGGCTGTCCTTCGGGGTGTGGGCGGCCACCGCGAGCCTGTCCAGCTCCGTGTAATAGATATCCACGTCCGCCGCCCTGTCGAGATACAGGGCCCCGGTCAGGTGCTGGATGAACACCAGGTCGGGCAACGACGGCTCCATGAAACGAAGAATGTAAAAAGGGCTGCTCCCCAGCCGGAGGGCGGCGAACGGAAGGATCTGCACGGTCACGTTCGGCAGGTGGGTGACCCGGATGAGGTGCTCCAGCTGAGCACGCATCGTCTCCCGATCGCCCACCTGCCGGAGCAACACCCCTTCGTCCAGGACGAACCACAAGTGCGGGGCGTTCGGCCGCTGGAGCAGTCGTTGTCGCCTCGCCGTGAAGTCGAGCAGCCGCTCCCGCGTGTCCGCGGCGATCTCCCTCGACCCCCAGGTCGGCAGAGCGTCGGCGTACTCCCGCGTCTGCAGCAGCGCGGGGATATGGGCAGTCTCGAAGGTGCGGATGGCGCCGGCCGCCTCCTCCAGGCCGAGATAGGTGTGGAACCAGCTCGGCACGATGTCGGAGTACTGGTGCCACCAGCCGGGGGCGTTCGACTGCCTGGCCATCTCCAGCAACGCCTCGCGCTCGGCCGGATCCGCTAGCCCGTAGAGGGTGAGCAGATCCGTCACGTCCCGCTCTTTGAAGCTGAGGCGGCCGGACTCGAGCCGGCTGATCTTGGACTGGCTCCCCCGGATCAGGTGCGCGGCTTCCTCGGCGGTGATGTTCCGTGCTAGGCGCAACTGGCGCAGCCGCGAGCCGAGCACGATGCGCAACACCGTAGGGCCGCTCAGGGAGGGGCCGTTCGTGCTCGGCGTGGCCCCCGTGTCCTGGCCCGCCGGTTCGCCCATGAACGCTCCCGTCGTCCGTTCGCTTGCACGAGTATCAGCATCCTAAGGGCTCGTGCCGGAAATGCATGATGCATATGCATGGTGATGCACTTGCATATGCACGAGCTTGCGGCCATGATGACCACATCCGCTGCCCCGCCGCGAGAATCGAGGCCATCATGGGTGAACGGCAGAGCGACTCGCAGCCGCCGACCGACCCTGCAGGATCTCAGCCGTTACTGAGTACGCGCGCGCTCCTCATCATCGTCACCGCGGTCCTGGCCGGCGTGACGGTTGCGGTGCAACCGGCGCTCGCCGTTCCCGTCGGCGTCAGCCTGGCTGTGGTGACGTTGCTGGCGAAGATCCTCGGAAACTGAGACCCCGAAGGCCGCGGCCTTCCGCAAAAGGCGCGGGAAGACGATCCCGGTCTCCGGCGAAACGTTGAGCCCTATCATCCTGAGTACCGGCTTTCCTCGATGAGCTTCAGGGCGAGGACGGCCTGCACGATCGGGGTGGCACAGTGCGGGCAGCAGTGCAGGCAGGACAGAATCTTCCAGGTCTTCGACGTGGCGACGACGCGTTCCCCGCAGGAGCGGATGCGGGTGTGTGCGCGGTTGACGAGGGCTGATGGCGCGACAGCGGCGGCCACAGCCGGTGGCCTTTGGGCGGGGTGCGGATGCTGCCTCTCGCGCCTTGATAGCCCTTGTCGGCGAAGGTCTTCACTCCTGCGGTGGTGAGCGCGTCGATCAGGCCGGTGGTGCGGGCGGCGGTCAGGTCGTGCGTGGCTCAGGGCAGTGCGGGTGAGGCCCAGATGAGCTGGTCGGCTGGATCGGCCAGGACCTGCACGTTCACGTCGTAGCGTCGGTGTTTGCCGGAGTAGTAGGGCCGTTCGTCGGCCAGCCGGTCGATCGGGATCAGGGTGCCGTCCAGGATGGTGTAGGCCGGCCGACCGGCGCGTAAGACGGTGGCGTGGACGTCGTCGGCGAGCGTGGCGAGCAGGTCGGCTGCTTCGCGGACGTAGCGCCAGGCGGTGCTGGTGCCGACGTGGAAGCCGGCGGCCAGCCGGGCGTAGGTCAGTCAGGCGGATCAGGGTGCGATTGGACAGCGGAATCGCGGCACGGTAAGACAGCATCGAGGCTCTCCGGTAGAGGCATCGGATCTTGGTCGACTGCTGTCTTACCGGGAGCCTCTTCTCATGCCAACCCGCCCTAGTGTCGTCTCTGCTGACCAGCGCGATCAGGTGGAAAGCCTCAGTATTTGGCACGATCGACGGCTGTGTTGCGCATGAGGGGGCGACCGCAGCGGGTTGTCGGCTGCGCGGATGACTCGGAATTAGGGGCTGACCTGGGGAAATACCTCCAAGATCATCCCTCATATGTCCCCTGATCATGGTCGTACGGCCGCATGTGGGCACGGTTGGCTGCTTGGCGGGGTCTGGAAAGCAAAAGACCTGCGGCTGTAAAACCGCAGGTCAGGCGCCTGAAATGCCGATCTAGGTGAGTGCCCCCGGCAGGATTCGAACCTGCGGCACCCGCTTTAGGAGAGCGAGGGCACTGGCAGCCATTCACGTACTCTGACCTGCTGGAACGCTGTGGTATGCCTATTTTGGCTGCTTGATCATCCCGCACATGTCCCAAACCAACTGACGCAGCTACAGTAACCACGTTGTTTGTGGCCGCCGCCCGCGACCAGCTACGGCACTTACGCTAGTCAGGCTGCCAATTTCGGCGTTCCCGCCTCGCCGCTATCATGCGGCCTGCCTCCGGCACATGGCGCTGGAGGCAGCCTCCCGCCGCATGCACAATCCTCTGCCGTCCGCAGAGCCTTCCAGCTTGTTGCAGTTCTGTTCGATAGTGCCCATTTTTAGAGAATGGCGCAATAGTGTGATAAAAGTAGTTTCGGTTAGTATCAAGATTACATTTTGGCTAATCCTTCCTGGGGTATCTAGCGGGCTGGCAAGCAGGGATATTAGCGTCGGATCGTGGCGACGTCCGACGAGCATCCTCTTCGTGAGATTCAGCCGGAATGGCTTCGGCCATTCTTCTCAATTATCGTCCTTCGATGCACGGCTACGAATAAAAAGCGAGCGATATCACAGCTCCTTAATTTCCTTAAGGCTCCTGCTCGACGCCCGGGTAAGGAGCTTCCGGTTATCGTTGCCGACGGGTTGGTGGCTGAGGGCAAAATGCTTCCCTGTCGTGTTGATGGATTTATCTATCGGCAGGATTGTCGGCCGAGTTGGGCTAATCCTCAATTCGAGCTGGTCGACACCAAGCATTCGCTCGCTCTTGCGCTCACGCACAATGAATTCGTCGCTGTATACTGCGATAATTACCTCAAGAGTCGACTGCAGCGGTGGCTTAGCAGGCCGCCGATCCCGCCCTTCGTCCGAGTCCCGCCGGAGGTATTCCAAGGGGCGCTACTCCAGGGAGAAGCGAGAGGGCTCTGGCTGCAAGGGACTCACACTCGGCGGACCACCCGTCCCGATACCAAGAACCTTAGCGGTCAACGTCTTCAGGACGCTCTCAACCCGTTGGAGGACGGCTCGTTCGCCTTCTCTTCTGCCCGAGCTAGCTTGCCAGCCGCGGGTTCTCGCCAGGCGCTTACCGGCAGCATCGGGACTACCCCGAGAAATGCTCTCATCTGGGGAAGGGCTACGAACGACTTCGATGAGTTCGTGGAGATGACTATAGAGGCGCTTCGGCTGCTTGAGGAAACGATTGAAGGTGGTGCGGAACTCGTTCGCCCTTTCCCCATTCTGGCCGTGCAGTCGTACAATCTGTCGGAGGTTCACGGGGCGTTCGATCTCGCCACCACACCTGCCGATGAGCTGTCGTCGTCGCTCGGTGCCTATGACGAACTCATCGATGCGGCTCAATTGCTGGAGCGAGCGCTCATCGAGGTGCGTGGACAACGCGACTCCGCCAATTTTTCTGTAGACGTGGGCCTCGATGGAGTCCATTGTGGAACGCTGCAAGCGGTTGTGCGGCTGGAATCCGGCGCGGTAAGAGTGCGGTTCGGGTTTCAAAATGAGCCCACGAGCCTGCCCGAGGTCCGGAAAATCCTAGATGCGCTGCAGTATAGCGAGCAACTCGTCAGGATCTACTACGAATCAGGCCACATGATCGACGGGAGGAGTATCTTTCAGTCGCAAGTACAGCAACATGCCTTCCACCATTGGCAGTGGGCCGACTTCACTGGCTACGAGATAGCCCGTGAGAAGCCAATCGGGTCTTCACCGGCAGAAATCCACAGCAAGGTGGGGTTGGCTGGTGATGTCTCGCTCTTCGGCTGGATCGTCAACACCTTCTCGTCTGGGTGGCTGACTTGCGATGACGGCCCCGGCGAGATTGCTGACTTTGTGCATATCGACAACGACGGCACCTTGAGCCTGATCCATGTCAAGGCTGCAAAAAGCAGCGCTTGGTCACGCCGCATTGCAGTAGGGCCTTACGAAATCGTGGCAAGTCAGGCGATCAAGAATTTGATTAACCTCAACCCGTCCCGATTGCGGGACCGGCTCGAGTCGCCGCCAACACCACGGCCGGCTACGTGGGTAGAGGGCGTCCGGGTGGATAGCAGAGAGGACCTGCTGGATGCGCTCAACTGCCGAAGCCCCAGGGATAAGGCCCGGGTGGTCATAGTCCAACCTCATTTGAGCAAGGTGCGGTACCAGCGAGCTGGAGGCACTAGTCCGATGGAAGACATTTTCCGGCTCAATCTTCTCGAAACCCTTTTGAACAGCGTGCGAGGTTCCGTGACGAGTCAGGGGGCCGAACTCGTTGTCATCGCTAGTGAGCATTAACTCTTCTGGTCCTGGGCAGCTCGCGCTTTGTAAGTGGCTAACCGAACGTGCGGCAACTGTTGTAGAGGAGCGCTCCTCTTCTTCGGCTGCATATTCAATTGAGCTGGGGAACAACTCATGGACAGCTAACACTGCTGGCTTCTTGCTATACGACCGACTTGAGGTTGGGGACCAGAGGGCGCTGCTATCCGGCTGAGGTGATCCTCGCCGCAATCTGTCACTCACTGAGGTGATCTCAAGGAATTGCGAGCAGGTAGTCGTGCTCGAAATGGGTGAGGACAAGTGCCGCGCGCGCGATGTCGCCGATTCGGCTGGGACTGACGGTGACGTGCTGGAGGGTCCGCCAGCGGCCTTTGAGCAGGGCGAAGCCGCGTTCGCCGAGGCAGCGCAGGGAGCGTAGAAGGCGGTTGTAGGTGCGGTTGTCCGGGCTGAGTACTTGGTTGCCTTCGGGCTGCTTGATCGGTGTGTGAATGCCGATTCCGGCGCCGTCGTAGCCGCTGTCGGCGAGTGTGGGCAGGCCGCGTGCGGCCGCGGCGTACAACGCGCCCAGTACCCGTGCGCGGGCGACGGTCAAGTCGTGGACGGAGCCGGGTTCGACCTCGGCGATCCACAACGGCAGCCCGCCTGGTGCCGAGAGTGCTTGAAGGTTGCCGGCGTGCTGGTGGGCCTTGCCGGAGTACCATGCGTCGATGGATTCGCCCTTGACGCTGATCGTCTGCTCGGCACAGCGATCGATGCCGATCAGGGTCCGTCGAGGATTACGTACGCCAGTTCCTCGGCGTGGGCGCGGTCGAGGGCTTGGTGCAGATCTGGTGCTTGAGCTGCGAGGACTTCGATGCCTTCGTGGATGTAGCGGTAGGCGGTGGCCCGGGAGACGCGGTGGTCGCGGCCGAGTTTGGGGATGTCGTGCTCGCCGCGGAACCAGCGCACCACCATGACTGCCTGCCGGAAGGGGGTCAGGGCTCGGCTTCCGTGTGGGGTGCCACGCCGTCGGCGTTCGTCGTGCAGGAGTCGTGCGACGTACTGAACGAGTGCGCGGGAGACGTCGAGCGTGGCACGATGAGCAATCACGTGGAGCCTTTCGGCCTTGAGCGTTCTTGTGGTGAGAGCTCTTCTACCGGGGGCTCCACGTCTGTTTCCGGCCTTCGGTGACTCCTCCCGAAAGGTCCGGAAAGCCATCTGCGGCGTCCAGATAATCCCCAATTGCCCGAACTATTTCGCTGAGATCACCTCACTGGGTTCGCGAGGCAGGAGGGAAGCTAATTCGGGCGACCCGTAAGTCAGGAAGATGAGGTCGCTGTCGCCGCTGCTGTCCCAGATTTCGCGGTCGAATGTCACGGGGACTGAGGCCGTGGGTAGCTGACCTAAGTAGCACGCGATGGATTTCGCGCCGTCGGAACGCCTGAAGGACACACGGGCGTCGTCGCCCATAAGGAAGAGATTGTAGACACTAGGGCGTTCGTCGTCTGGCGTCAACCAGCGCCCTGAGAGAAGGTTGTTCGTGAGTTTGGTGGAAAGGACCGGCGGAGTGATGTCTCCAACCAGGTTCGGTGGAGGCTTGATGGTGCTGCCGTCATCAGGGGCACCGAGGTCGTCGGTGTTGACCGGCTGGTTGTTGATGTCCTCGATTTGGAGTCGGATGCTGGCGATCCCGTTGACGATCATTTCGTCGCTGAGGTGCGCGGCAAGGACGAGGTCTTCGATGACTTTCTCGACAGTGCCTAGGACAGGTGCAGCGCCGCCAACTATGTTAGTAAAGTCGTCGTAGTCCTCCTTGATGCCCATGTAGACTTGCTCCTCAACAGTATCTTTGTAGAAGTAGTTGCTGATCTGGAGGTCCTCATAGGTAGCGCCGATACGGTCGATGCGACCGATGCGCTGCTCGACGCGCATCAGATTCCAGGGCATGTCGTAGTTGATGAGGCGACCCGACGTCTGCAGGTTGAGGCCCTCGCTCATCGAGTCGGTACCGATCAGGACTTCAATACTGCCGTTGCGGAACCGGTTCTTGATCTCGGCCTTGGTGACAGCTTTCCAGTCCCCCCCGACCGGATCGTATATCTCGCCGCCGCGGCCGGAGTAGCAGCCAAGCTTGTTGTAGCCAGCGGCTAGAAGGCGCTCGCGGACGTAGTCCATGGTGTCGGCGTACTGAGTGAAGACTACAGCGGAGTCATACGTCTTGAACGACTTAGACAGATCCTCGACGAGCTGTTTGGCCTTCGTGTCCTCACCGGTGATATCGCCGAGGTCGTTGAGGAAGGAGCGGAGTTCGCCGATCTCCTCTTTGAGACGGTCTGCGCGGACGTCGAAGGCCTCGGGGTCGAAGAGAGAGCTCTCCAGGTCGGCGCCATCGTCGTCCGTGAGGAGGTCGGCCAGGCTCTTGCCCTGCTCGAGTACGTCGAGGCGGCGCTGGAGGGACTGCTTGATCGCTTCGAAGGAGGAAGTCAGCCTACGCCGGTAGACGGTCATGATGAAACCGAGCGCCCTGGTCGCCTGGTCAGACTTGTAAGTGTTGTAGTGGCGGCGGATGTACTCCTCGATACGGTCGTACAGCCTCCGCTCGTTCGGTGCCAGAGGGATGAACTCGTCGGTGACGTGTCGATACGGGATGACAACTGAGGCCGGGATGATGCCGGCCGCCTGGTAGGCCCGCATGGTCTTGCGGGTGTTGCGGAAAACTCGATCGCGCATCGGGGTGTGGCGGCGAGCCCACTTATCCATCCACTCGGAGGTGGCATTGGGGAACTGTGCTCTGAGGTCAGGCGAGGGCGGGTTGCCGGCCATCCCGATCACCGTCAACGCTTCGGCCCATCCGAGTGCATCGTTGGCCAGCTGTTCCAGCTCGTAGTCGTGTTCGGCGAGCGGGTCGGAGAAGTAATCTTCCAGCATGTCGCAGATGAGTTTCCAACCGCGTCTCTCGGGTGGGTCACCGAGGTAGGTGAAGTACTGGGTGAAGAAGAACGCCTGCTCACCCCATTTGCCCGGCAGCCCGAGGAGCTCGATGAGATCCCAGGCTTCATGGGCGTGCATCTGCATCGGAGTCGCCGAAGCCAGGTAGAGCGCGCGCCATAGGTCGCGCTTCTTCATCTCTTGGAGCAGCGCGAGAAGGGAATTGGGGGTGTCGCTTGCCTTGGAGCCGCGGCGACGGGCGTGGTGGGCCTCATCGACGAGAACGACATCCCACGGTCCCGCGTCGAGGATTTCGGCACGGCGAGCGCGGCGGCGAGCGAGGTGGGAGGAGGCAAGCACAATCGGAAAGGCCGACCACGGGTTGGCCTTCGGGTCGGTTTCGAGGGGCCGGTCGAATCGGTCGACGAAGTTGCCCTTGTCGTAGCGGGCGACGTCGAGGTTCATCTTCTCGTGCAGTTCTTCCTGCCACTGTTTCATCACCGAGGCCGGCACTAGAAGCAAGGCCTTCGTTGCTCTACCGGAGGTAAAGAGCTCGCGTAACACCATGCCTGCCTCGACGGTCTTGCCGAGGCCGACCTCGTCGGCGAAGAGATAACCTCGCGGGTACGTCGACACCACCCGGTGGATCAGCTCGGCCTGATGTGGCAGCGGCTGAGCCCACGCTGTACCCACGCCAGTCCATGCGGACGCCTTCGGCGCATCCCGAAGAGCGACCAGCTCGTCCCAGGCTGCCTGGATATCGACGTCCACCTCGACCGGCGGGGTCTTGCAATCTGTCTCCTGAGGCCTCGGCTGCGGTACGAGTGCGTCGGAGGGAAACGGCGGCGCGTCAGGAGCGTGCTCTATCAGGTGCTCTCGGACGGCGGTGGGCAGGTCGATGACCGCCCAACCCTTGTCGGGGTGGCCGCGCCAGTGCTGATCGAAGGCTCGCTCCTTGGGCTTGCCGTAGTCCTCCCAGGACTCGGTGCGCCAGGAGCGGTAGGCGTCGAAGGTCTCGTGGTTCTTCACCCATGCGGTGACAGAGGCGTTATTGGAGCCGCTGAATGCGACCTTTTGGCCATAACGGTCTGTGAAGATGCCGTACTTGGTATGGAAGTAGCGGCCCGACTCCTTATGGGTAAGCAGGTGGCCATGCTTGTCGACCGGGATGCCCACTCGGATGTGCAGCCGGTTGTTGGCCACCATCCAGGCCAGCACGCTTAGATGCTCGCTCTGCACTATCTTCATACCCTCTAGGCCAGGGTCAGCCAGTAGACGACCGGCGACGACATCGTCGAGAGGCGTGCCGGAGAGCACCGCGTCCACGTCCTTCTTGCCGAGCTGGGCGCCGACGATGAGTCTCATCACGCCACCACGGGCGATGAAGTACGCCGTGCCCTGCGCGGCAAATTGCAGCTCTGCGCCGGACCAGTAGCCAACTGCTCGGTCGTAGGCAACGGCTCGCGAAAGCAACGGCTCGTAGAACGTCTCGAATGGTGTGTCGTCGGGTGAGTACATCGCCTTAAGCGTCACGTTGCGGAACGAATCCTCGGCCGTGGCAGGGTCGTGGTCGAAGAGACCATCCTGCGTCAGCGCGGTTGGCGTGGCGGCGGCACCAGGAAATAGAGCATCGTCGTGCTCGGCCAACTTCACTCCATCTCGAAAAGGCCGGGTTGTTCGTCAATGACGGTTACATCGAGATCGTCAGCTGGGAGCTCAACACCATCGAAATAGAGCGTGCACAAAGTATCGAGAAGGTTTGCCTCCGGATAGATCCACTCGCCCTTTGACTTCTTGCGAGGGATCGCATTGATTAAGCCTTGAACGGTGGCGATGAACGCACCATCACTGGTATAGCCATGTCGATCGAGAAAACGCTTTGCAGCTTGTATGCCGTCAATTTTGGCGATGTAGAGCATCGTGTCGACGGCGTCGATGAGGTGCTCGAATTTGGTTGCCTCTGGGCGGACTCCGGGGGCGTTGCCTTCGTTGCCCCTGCGGACCCGTTCCTCGGGCGTCAATAACTCTACTGTTCCAGACTTCTTCTTAAGTATCTTGGCTCTCGTCAGGTGGTCGATATCGAGTCCGCCGATGGCTAAGGCAAGGAGCCGAGCAGCATCGAAGTCAGCTTCCCGTGCTTTAAAGATATCCCAGGCCATGAGCACGAAGTCGGTAAGGCTATCGACTTGGACCGCTTCCCCCACAAGGCGTAGACGTCGGAGTTCGACGATCTCCTCGCGCGCGATGTTCAGAGCTTCCTCCGGCCTCAGAAGCCGGTCGGTTCCGTCGTCATCGGGTACCGACGAGTAGACAGGCCAGTTCCGCGAGATAACGGACAGTGCGGGGCCGTATGTGGCGAGCATGAGGTCGACACCTTCGATTCCGTCTTCGGCGAAGCGGAGCGATGCCCTCCTTGCTTCTGTGCGAACCTCAGGTGCTACGTCTTCGAGGTAACGCTTCCCGGTATCACCGCTTTGGTCCCGTTTACGACAGACCAGCATGATCGTGGACTCTGCGGCGTTCTTGTTGGCTTGGTGGCTGCTGGACTCTGGCTCCGTAGCGACAGGCCAGGACGTCTCAACAGTGAAACCCCCTGTGATCAATGCCGAGCCCAATGCATCCCACGCGCGTGCGTTCTTGTTGGTGAACATCACTGTGAGTACGCCATTGTCGGATAGGATTCTGCGGCATTCAGTGAAGATTGAAGCCATCTTGGCCTCGTAGTCGAGGTTCGCGATTTCCTTCTTGCGGCGCCCTAGCGCTGCGAACCGTGCATCATTGGTGACGGCCTCGTTTTCGAGGTCAGTGTTTTCTTCTTCGAATAGCTCCGGCGTCACAACACCAAGGGTCTCCCGCTCCCAGGCGTAGAAGAAGTTGGAGAGCTCGGAGTACATGACGTTGGCGTAGTAGGGCGGGTCCATGCAGATGTGATCGATGGAACCGTCAGGTATGGAGGGGATGTCGGCCGCGGTCCCAGCGGTCACGTGCACTTTGCGGTCTAGGCGTGCATCAGGTGCGCTACTGCCAGTCTCTTCGAGAAGGCGTGCGAGCTCGTCGTAAGCGTCGACCAACTGGTCCAAGCACCACGGGAGAAGTTCTCCTGGGCCCGGGAACTCGACGAAGGTCCACTTGAATGCGAAGTTGTGCTTTTCAAATACAGCGCGAGTCGACTGGCGGTTTACGTTCCAAGACGTTTGTCTTGCGTTGTAATTCAGAGCCTTGCCCTGCATAAGTGCAAGCTCTGTGAGTATGTCGTTGGAGAGGCTCTCACCGAGCTCCGCCCTTGCTTCTTCGGCCACCTTGCGGAACGCTTGGACGAAGGCAGCATGGGTGAGGAGCTGGCGAGGGGAAAAGAAGTCGGCCCACTTGTTGATGCCGTACATCCGATGACCGCGATCGTAGTTCGATACCTCGGGAATCGGTGTCGAGGGAATGATGCCAGTAGCTTCCCAGATACCGATGTTCTCCGCTACCAGACGCTCAGCCTCATCCAGCGCCTTGAGGTCGACATCGGTCGGCGATCGGAAGGTTCGTCCAGCAGGTGTCTTGACGACAATTGCGTAAAGAACTTGAGTCATGCGGCCGGCCTTAGCCTCGGCCTTGATGTAGTCGCCATCGACGACGAGGTTGTCGTACGGACTGATCGCGCGACCACCCGCAAAGAGACCTCTGTCGGCATCGAAGTTGATATCTCCCTCGTGCACGACTTCAAATCTCGGGGTCTGCAAAGCGACTCCGTCGAGTTCCGTCAGCATTCGCACGGCAGCTGGCTTGGGCCCCTTCCGAAGCCACCAATCCGGCATTAGCGGCACAATCCGGCCGGTACGTGGGCAAGCAACCGCATGCGCGTAGAGATAGTTGGTAACCGTTTCCCTGTCCGTCTTCGGGAAGTACTCAAGGAGCCTGGTAGTGGCATCGTCCACGATCCGCTGACCCCACTTGCGCAGGGCTGGAGTTAGCGCTGTGCCGTGTTTGGCTGGGATGGTGAGACTAGCGTTCAGGATCGACACAGCCACGCTGTTGAGGTCGTTCGCGTAAGTCGGCAGGCCTAAGCGCAGTGCGGTCCACGGGATGGAGCCTCCCCCAGCGGTCACATCTGCAACGGTAGGAAGGTGCCCCCACGTGCCGACGAGGACGTCGTGCAATTCTCGAATTTCCTGCTCACCGACACTGTTCTTGAACGCTGGACGGTATGTGTAGGGATTGTCTTTAAGTTTGACGCCCGCGGCCTTGGCTGCTTCGCTGGTTCGTTTCGCCAGCACGGCATCTCCCCAAATACCGATGAGGCGGTTGAACCAGTCCCGATATGCCCGTTCGGTTTGCAGCGCGCTGATTGTAGGATGCCGCTCCGCAAGTTCGTCGCTCCAGGCTGGCAGTATTCCCGCCAGAACTGTGGCTGCCGAAGCGACAATAGGACGACGAGCCCACCACTGATGGAGGGTCTTGAGCTTTGGAAACTGCCCTGGGATCGGCGCAGCTTCGCGTCGTGACTCAATACTCAGAGCCGCCACCGGCAGCCAGCTTTCAGCCAGTACTTTGGGCCGCGTTGTCACGGGTGCACGCTTTCAGTCGTCGGAGAGGAGGGTGCGGAGGGCCTTGCGGGCGCGACTGGCGTCGATGCCAATGCACTTGGAGTACCAGTAGTAGGTCTCCTCGGTGCTCATGGCGTTGATGCCGGCGACGACCACACGGACGCGCTCGTGCTTGGCAATGGGTTGTGTGGCCATCAGGATCAGGGCCAACCGCACGCCGTCGGGTTCCGAGAGCCGGATGGGTGCTTTGCGGGTGAAAGTCAGTACGCTGGGTTGGTGGCCCGATCGCCTCATAGCTGCAAAGAGGGCGTCGATGACACGGCCTGTCTGCTGCGGCGTGAGGTTGACGACGGCCGTCGCAAGGATGGAGCCGACCTCACCGTAGGTTTCCTCGATAGTGAGCCCGTAGGTCTCACCACGGCCGGGGCGCACGATGAGACGGAAACCACGGACGCCCGTGACGACAGTGAGCCGCTGGCTTGGAACAGTCGCCGCGTGCTTCGAGGCGCTCACTTGGTCACCTCTGCAGTCATGCCGGTGCTCTTCATACCGAGCTTCTTGATGACGTCATGGATCTGCGCGAACTGCGGGTCATTAACGTCGAGTGCCGGGTCAAATCGGAAGGTGAGGGTGAGGTCGCCGACCACCTTCGTGGCGGCGGTGAGCGCCTTCTTGGCGTGGCCATAGGCCACCTGGAAGTCGGCGCGCTCGGCGGTGCCCTGGAACTGGATGCCGCCTCCGGTGAGGCCCTTATACTCTGCGCGGATCGTGGAGCGAACCGTGATGCTCTGCTTCTGCAGCATGCCAAGCGAGACGACGGCGAGGTCGATGTCGCTCGTACCAGACGCAGTATCTGCGCTCACCTTCAAAGTGAGAGTCCTGATAGTGCGGATCGCGTAGTCGGAGACGGCATCAAGCAGGGTCTGCATGGCCGCGCCGCCGGGGCCGTTCGCGGTGAAGGTCTTGGAAGTGGCAATGCGAGTGGGAACCTCGATGCCGATCTCGTCGGCGGTTTCCCTGGGGAGGATGTGGAGGGTGTCGAGGCCCTTGTCCTTGATCGCTGATGGTGAGAGCGCCCGGACGCCGGCGGCAGGCTCGGTGTCGGTAGCAACGAACCAGCTGTACTCGCTGGACTGAACGGCGGTAGCTAGCAGGTCGAGCACGTCGGTTTTAGAGGGCTCGCCGCCACAGACGGCCTCCAGGCGGGTGCGGACGTCGGCGCCAGTGAGCTGGTCGCTGGTAAGCACCGAACGAAGGTCAGTCTGAGTGGGTTTACGGACCAGTAGGCCGCGCTTCTGTGCCTCGGCCATAGTCATGACCTCGGCATCGGCGCTAAAGGCGATCGACATGCCAGCCTGGTTATTGGCCGTGTAGGCCTTGCCGCTGGCCGAGTCGTAGTAGACCCAGTGGTCGTGGTTAACGCCGTTGACAATCGCGTCACGCAACAGGGAGGTATTGCGGACGATGGAGGCCTTGTGGTCGGACCAGAAGTAGTCTGCGATCGCCGCCGTGCTCGTGGCCTCCTTGTTGGCCCAGGTGCGGTTGCGCAGGAAGGAGGCGGTGAACGGGCTAGTACGGATCTTGTCCTCGTCGGTCAGCAGAGTGATGACTGCAGAGGTGGCGTTCTTGGGGTCGCCCTGGGACTGGGCGGGAAGCTCCCGGTGGCGCAGGTAGCTGGTGACCTTCTCATCGGCCGGGTAGTAGATGTGCTTGAAGCACCGGGTGACCGCGATGCGTGCCTGGAGGCGGGCCTCCTTGTCGTAGGCCTCTACCTTCTTGCGAACCTCCTCGCTGAACTGACCCAGCCGGTGGGTATCGGCGGCGAGGTTGTTGGAGGCGATCAGAGCACGTGCACGGTCCTTGAGCACGTGGACCTGCTCGGCGTCGGCCAGGGCGAAAACCAGAGAGTTGCGGTATTTGCGCGGCGTACCGACCGAGCCGACCTTGTCGAGCATCTCTATGATCTGTGACGGTGGCTGGTCGGCATGAGCCGGGTCGACGGTGACGACATCGTGGTCGAGTACGACCACACGCAGCGCATCCTTATCCGGAATCTCAGCAGGGCCTGATGGGAAATGGATCGCGGTGACGCCGCCGTCGTTGGCGAAAGCCTTTTTAATTAGACTATCGACTTCCGCGGCCACAGCGGTGTTGGCGACGTTTCGCTTCTCGGTCTCGATGATGGCGTTGACGTTGGGCTCGATGTTGAAGCGCCAGCGAGCACCGTCGTACGACAGGTGCCAGAAGACCTTCTCCGACTCGGTCAACGCCTTCTCGAAGATGGTGGCGTCCTCGCCGGGACGCAGTGTGCCGACCAGCCAGTCGTTGCGGCCTGCCCCCGCAGTGGACACCATCTCCAGAGAGTGGGTGAATACGGTGCGGGCCACGCGGGTGGCGTAGGCAGGCTTGCCGGGGAAGACGTCGGCATCGACGACAGCGGCATGGGATGCCTTGGAAGCGAAGTCTCCCTTGGCTACGCCCGCGTACTCTGCGCGGCCGAGGCCGTCGGTGAGGTGGTTGAGGACCGGCTCGTTGGAATAGTCGATGTCGCCGACGTTGATGATCGCCGTGTTGTCGCTGGTGGCGTAGATGTTGGCCACGACCTCGGCCAGAAGCTTCAGGGCACCACGGGCGCGTTGGAACTCGGTTATGTTGCCTAGGCGCTTGTCGAGGACGCGAACCAGCTCAGGGTGAAATGGGTAGCTCTTGGTGACCAAATCGCCGTAGGAAGCCGGGTGCTCGGCGCCGCCGGCAAGCTGCTCGGTCTTGGCGAGCTTCTCGTAAAAGCCCCGGTAAGCATCCCCGGCCGCCTTGGCGGCGTCCTCATCGACAGAAGCGAAGATGCGCTTCTTGAGGATTTCGCCGATCTCATTGTCATCGGCCGGCTTGATCACCGCGCTCGGCTGCACCGCGCGGGTCAGTACATCGCCAATCTCCTGGGCAGCCTTGACCGAGACTGCGTTGGCGGCGTCTGTCTTCTCTTTCTCTTCACCGGTCAACTCGCTGATCTCGGTGGTCTCCGCGCCGAACGCGTTGGTGGTTGCGGCCAGGGTGATGATGACCGAGACCCTGTTGGTCGGATCGGAGGCGACTTCGAAGAGGTTGCCGAGGAAGACCGGTAACGCGCCGGCCATGCGGCGTACGTCCTCGCTTCCGGAGGAGGCCACTGCGCGCAGATGCTTGGCTAACTCGTCGATGATCACGACCGTCGGCTTGCCACCGAAGGCTGCCCTGATCGTGGCGGTGCCCGGAGCGGTGCGTTGAATTTCGTTCGCCTCCATCGCCGCGAACGCCTCATCGCCGATCTGGGCAGCCATCTCACCCCACATCGTGTACGTGCGATAGCCGTTGGTGTCGATACCCGCTGTGGGATCGAGCGCGTCGCCGACCAGGGCCGCGACCTGGACCGGGCCGTCGGGAAGCAGGTTCAGGTCGAGGAACTCAGTAATGTTCGACGGCCGAGCACCCTTGGCGAGGTGATAGACGGCGGTCAGACCATGAGTCTTACCACCACCAAAGGAGGTTGTCGGGCGAAGTACGCCGTTCTCCCCCGCGACACCCTTCACTCCGCTGAGACGACCGAAAGTCTTGGAGAGCAGCGTCTTCAGACCGCTCGTGGGGTAGGTGTGCGCGAAGAATGCTTCCGCGTCGCCGTACACCGGATAGTGCTCCGCGTCGCGGACCACCTTGTCCAGTTGAGCTGCGAAGTGGTTGTCTGCCAACCCGCCTTCGAGGACGTCGTCGCGAGGATGACATACCTCCCGGAGCGGTACCAGATGTGCCACAAGCCCCCACCCCACCGTTTCTAACGCGCTGATGAGTTCCAGCAGCGTAAGTTGTTCCCCAAATCTGCCGAACCTTGACATGACATCAGACGACGCTGGGGGAGTGGCAGAGATGTCGTCAAGTGATGATCATTCTGCGTCTAAGTCGTTATTTGACACGTCGGTCATAGGGTGCACTGCCAGGCTTAGGGAGCTCTGAAGCGCAAGCATGCACTGATCCTGGTTATGAAAATCTGGGCAGCTTGTCCTGTTAATACCGCAATGCGAAGCATCCCATTTTATGTCCTTATTAGATGGAGGCGGGATAGGTGATCCTTCTACAGCAGGCGCGGACCGTGGGGTCGTCGATCTACCACCTCGGCCATGGTCATCCGGTGGCAAGGACAGACGAAGTCGGTCCGCGGCAGCCGAGCGCCCCGGCCCCGTAAGCTGAGGACCGGAGTGAGCGATCGTCACGGCCGGACTGAACGATTGCGTAGGGGGATGACCGGCCGAGGCCCTTTGCCCACGCAGAGGGCCAGGGCAATGCCGAGAGTGGGCCGCTTCTGTCTCGACAGTCGCTCGGGTGAGGAAAGGCGGAGGAGAGGTCGAACATCCACGCGCACTATGGTGATTCCTGATTGCTGAAGGTTGATGGGTCTGTGCCGCTGGGTGTCATGTGCGCGTGGGTGGTGCTGGCCCGGACCGGCCGAAGAGCCGCAGCCGGGCCAGCTAACCGCCCACACGCGGCCGAGGCGCCGTGGGCGACTCGGCCCTTGAAACCGTAGAGAAAAGTCTCATCCAGTTGATCGATCATGACATTGTGCTGTCCCGGGACATGCTTGACGGATGAGTCCCAGGACATGGGCGACAGGTGCTGTCATCGGCCAGTCTGGCGTGCGTCGTTGCGGCGTCGTGCGTCAGGAGGCCGGGATTGGCCCTGGTGGATATGTCCGTGGTGGAGCAGCGGTATCGGGCTGTGCTGGCGGTGCTGGCCGGCGGTTCGGTGACCGAGGTCGCCCGCGAGGTCGGGGTGGCGCGGCAGACGTTGTCGGGCTGGGTGTCGCGTTATCGGGAGTCGGGGCTGGGCGGGCTGGTGGATCGGTCGCGGCGCCCGCGTTCGTCTCCGTCGCGGATGGCGGCGGAGGTGGAGGTGCTGGTGTGTGAGTTGCGGCGCCGGCATCCGCGGTGGGGTCCGGTCCGGCTGGCGCATGAGGCCGGCCGGCGGGGTGTGGATCCGCCGCCGTCTCGGATGGGGGTGTATCGGGCGCTGGTGCGTCATGGGCTGATCGAGCCTGGTGCGGGGCGGCGCAAGCGGGTCTATCGGCGCTGGCAGCGGGAGGCGCCGATGGAGTTATGGCAGCTGGACATCGTCGGCGGGGTGTTCCTGGCCGATGGGCGTGAGGTGAAGGTGGTCACCGGCGTGGATGACCACTCGCGGTTCTGTGTGATCGCCAAGGCGGTGGTGCGGGCCACCGGCCGGGCCGTGTGCCTGGCCTTTGTCGAGGCGTTGCGGGCGTTCGGGGCGCCGGGTGAGGTGCTGACGGACAACGGCAAGCAGTTCACCGCCCGGTTCGGTCATGGCGGTGAGGTGTTGTTCGACCGGATCTGCCGGGACAACGCCATCGTGCATCGGCTGACTCAGCCGCGCTCGCCGACCACGACGGGCAAGGTGGAGCGGTTCCATCAGAGCATGCGCCGGGAGTTGCTGGAGGATGCCGGTCCGTTCGAGGACCTGGCCGCGTTCCAGGCCGAGCTGGATGCGTGGGTGGAGCATTACAACACCGCCCGGCCGCATCAGAGCCTGGACATGGCCGTTCCTGCTGACCGGTTCACGCCGGTGAGCGAGGCCGAGCGGGAGTTGTTGCCGCTGCGCCTGCCGGCGATCCCGACCGCCCAGCCGGACCCGGCACTTGCCACGGGCGATGCAGCCGCCGACGCCGCTGCTCCGGCCTCGAAGCGCCAGGAAGGCAGCAACGACGGCACGCAGCTGGCGAGGCGTCCGACGAGATCGGCAGCGTCCTGGCCGGGCGGGCCGGTCGAGTTCGAGCGGGTGGTGCCGGCCAGCGGCAACCTGGGCGTGGCGGGTAAGCAGTTCTGGCTGGGTCCGGCCCGTGCCGGTCAGGTGATCACGTTCTGGGCGGATGTGAACGTGATCCATCTGCTGGTCGGCGGGGTGCGGTTGAAGAGCCTGCGCTCGCATCTGTCGACGAGCGATCTGGCGCGGCTGTTCGCCGATGGTGGCCGGTCGGCGGGGCCGTCGCCGCTGCCGCAGGCGGAGAACGATGCGGTGGTGGAGGTGGAGCGGACGGTGAACAAGCACGGGATGGTCAGCCTGGCCGGCCGGTATCTGCTGGCGGCGGAGATCCTGGGCGGGCGCCGGGTCACCATCCGGATCGAGGAGAACACGTTGATGTTCCTCGACCCTGACACCCGGCAGCTGCTGCGGGTCCGGCCGAACCCGTTGGTCTGGGCCAAGTGCCTGCAGTTGCGCGGCGCTCGCCCGGCCGGGCCGCCGCCGGTGCCGGAGCGGTCACCGGTCACGGTGCAGCGCCGCGCGAACACCTTCGGTGTGATCATGGTGACCCGGCAGAGGGTCTCCCTCGGCCGGTTGTATGTCGGCCGGGTCGTCACCGTGCACGTCAGCGACACGACGCTGACCATCGATCTGGACGAGGGGCCGCGCACGGTGCACCGCACCACCGATCTTGCGGTCCGCAACGTCAAAGCTCATCGGCCGTACAAGGTCGGCCATGTTTCCTAGATCACCTGTCGCCGATGTCGTGGGACAGAAACGTCGCGCATCTCATGGGACTAGACATGATCGATCATAGCATTGATCGATCATGGCTCTGACCTGCGGTTTTATGGTTTGCCGGTCGTGTCTGGTGTCTCGGGTGATGCTTGACCCTCAGCGGGACCTTCGGGAGGCGGGCCACGCCTCGCGCTGCGAGCTTGCGCCGCAGTTCCTCGACCTGCTCGACCCGTTCCCGCGCCGCCTCCAGAATCTCCGCCTCACCGCCACGGTTCCAGTCGTTCATCTCGCGCTGTGTCTCGCGCAGTTCGTGGAGATGGAGTTCCTCCAGCACTGTCACCAGGGAGTCGCCCCGCCGCTTCACCTTGTCGCGACGGGTGGTCTTCTCTCGCAGCCTGAAGACCGTCGGCCAGACGACAGTTTCCGAGGGACCTCAGCTCCGCACGAGCACGCCCCGGGCCTTCAGCTTGAGGATGAGCTCGTGCGGCAGCGCGGGACAGTCGCGCACCCGGACCTCCTTGAGCGACGGGAGGGCCGCGACCTGGCCCAGGTCGCGCAGCTGGCGGCAGGGGCCGAGGTCCAGCGTGTGCAGGGCGGGCAGGTCGAGCTCGCCCTCGCCGAAGGTGCGCAGGGTGTCGATGTAGACCAGGCTGAGCTCCTCCAGGTGGTGCAGCCCGGAGAACGGGGTGAGGTCGGTGAGCTGGTTCAGGCCCTGGACGGTCAGCTCGCGCAGGGCGGGCATGCGGGCGAGCGCGGAGAAGTCGCGCAGGTCGGTCGCGTAGATCAGGGAGACCCTCGCCAGCGACGGGTGGCCCTCGAGCCCGTCGAGCGAGGCGAGCTGCTGGGGGCCCTGGATGGTCACCGAAGTCAGCGCGGGCAGCCGTGACAGCGGACGCAGGTCGGGCAGCGGGGCGTGCGGCAGGCCGAGAACCGTCAGCCGGGGGTGGTGGCCGAGGCCGTCCAGGCTCTTCAGGCCGGTGCAGCCGTAGAGCCCGAGCTTCTCGAGTGCGGGCATGGCGGCGATGCCGTCGAGGTCGATGAGACGGGGGCAGTCCAGAGCCAGCTCGGTGACGGAGTCGAGGTCGCACAGCCCTGTAAGGCTGGTGATCCCGAGGTGCGCAAGGTTCAGCTGGGTCAGCGTCGGCAGCCCCGACAGGCCACTGACGTCGTTGACGGACCGGCAGTAGGTCAGGTCGAGCCGGCGCAGGTGGCGCAAGCCGAGCAGCGGGGAGAGGCCGGCCACCCCGCGGCAGCGGGCGATGCGGAGGTTCGTCAGCCCGGCGAGCGCGGACAGCGGTCCGAGGTCGCTGACGTTTCCGCAGTCGTCCAGCTCCAGCTCGCGCAGCCCGGTCAGCGCGGCCACCTCGGACAGGTCCGTCAGCTTCTTGCACTCATCCAGGGCGAGGGTGTCGAGCATGGTCAGATGGCGCAGCCCAGTGAGCGAGTCGCGCCTGCTCAGGCGCAGCTCCGTGCGGCCCTCGGCGATGAAGGCGGGGGCGAGCACGCGCTCGGCGAAGCCATCCGGATCGAGCGCCCGGTGCCAGAGATTGACCAGGTCGTCCGAGGTCCGCCGCGCGATCTCGGCGTAGTCGGCGGCCAGGTCGAGCGCCTGGGCGTTGCGGGAGCGCAGCACGAGTTGCCGGACGGCCGTCCAGGCCTTGGCCGGGGACGCCTTCGGTAACTGGGAGCGCAGGGCGTTCACATCAGGTGGCTGGCTCATGCCCGGAAACAATAGGGGGCAGAGCCGACGCTTTCGGGTCAGAACGAGAACCGGGCGCTCTGAGCGGCGGATGGGCGGCCTGGAGCTGGGCGGCAGGCCCAGGAGGTGCGGCTCGCGGCGGGCGGGGCGATGATCTGGACGCCGATCGCAGCGCCGTGGAGTGGGTGGCCGCGGGGCGGTGAGCGCGGGTCGGCCGCGCATGTTTCAGGCGCCGGTGGCTGGGGCGTAGGTGATGTTTGTCCAGGCGTTGCGCAGCAGGCCGCGCCCGCCCCAGCGGTCGGCCTTGGGCGGTAAGGCGGCCAGCGTGGGCATGGCGAGGGTGTCCGCCTGGCCTAGCCACTGGCCGGCGAGAGCAGGCGATATCCAGGCTCGACGCCTCCCCGGCGCGCGGGGTTGCACGGGGGCGCCTCGTTGCGCCCGTGGACGTCGTGGCAGGGCCAAACGACCGCACCCTGCTCGTCACGCCTTCCCTCGTTCGGCTCGCTTGCTGGGCACCCGGTCCGAATCACATACTGCGACGGTCGAGGAACGAGGACACCTTCGTATCCCAGGTTCAACGACGACTCGGAGAACGCACTCTCAGGGCATGGTGCTTGCGGTCATGACGATGATCTTGCGGCTTGCGCAGATGACGAGGTGCCCGGCCGGGGCGATGGCGACGGCGGTGACGGGTTCGGAGAACTGCTGGTCGGGGCCGATCTGTTTGTCGGTGGTGAGGTCCCACCCTTTGACGGTGTCGCGGACGCTGGTGACGGCGATGGGGCGGCCGTCTATGAGGGCGGCCGCCAGGTTTTCGGCATCGTGAACAGGTAGTTCGCCGGTGGGCGGGCCGGTGGTGGCGTTCCAGGTCTTGACCGGTTCATTGGGGCGGGTGCTGGTGGTGATGGCGATGATGTTGCCGTAGTGGGTTGTGGTGAGGGCGTTTTTGCGGATCGGCTTGCCGTGGTAGTAGCCGGTGGGGTGGGGGCGGTGTTCTGGTTGGTGTTCAGGTCGTGGACGCGCAGGGCGCCGCGATAGGTGCCACTGATCGCCAGGGGGCGCCCGTCGCAGCCGGTGGTGGTGGCTAGGGCTTGGGCCCAGCGGCGGTAGCGGGTGGCGGGAGTTGGGTGCCGGTAGTCGGGTCCCAGCGGTGGATGACCTTGTCGGAGTCGGCGGTGACGATGAAGGGCTGGCCGTTGAGGACGGCGGTGGTGTGGTGGATCCGGAGTAGGTGATGGCGTTGGTCTGTTGCCCGGTGGCGGGGTCCCAGGTGCGGATGGTGTTGTCGGAGCCGAGGCTGTGCACGATGAGCCGCTCGTCCATGATGGCGGCAGTGACCTGATTGACGGTCCGGTGTGGCCGGTCAGCGGGTCGCCGACCGGTTCGCCGGTCTCCACGTCCCACACGCGGATCGTGGCGTCGGCGACTGCGGTGATGGCGACCTGCCGGCCGTTCAGAATTGCGGTGGTCACCGCCTTGATGACGCCCGTGGCGGCCGTGGTCACGTCCCATACTCGTATGGCCCCGTCGTCGCTACAGGTGACGGCGATCGGGTGGTCGTTGAGTTGGGTGGTAACGACCTTCCATACCGTGTTGGTGTGGCCGGTGAGGGGTTCGCCGATCTGGCGGTCGGTGGTGAGGTTCCCACATCCGTACGGTGTTGTCGTTGCTGCAGGTGATGGCGATGGGCTGGCCGTTGAGTTCGGTGACGGCCACCGAACAGACCGAGTTGGTGTGGCCGGTGAGGGGTTCGCCGATCTGGCGGCCGGTGGTCAGGTCCCACCCCCGCACCATCTGATCCTCGCCGCCGATGATGGCGGCGGCATGGCCGTTGAGTTCCGTGGTGGCCACCGCGTACATAAGGCCGGTGTGGCCGATCTCCGGTCGTATGGTCTGGGTGTACGGCGCCGGCCGTCGCTGCTTCGCGTCCATCGCACATTCCAGGCGGCGCAGCCGGTGTCCTGAGGTAGAGGCTGGATCGACATGATCGGCAGCGTAGCCACCGGCGCTGACAGTGTGATCAGGCTCGGCCCGGACGGCGGGCCCGATGCGCCGGCTGAGCCGCTAGTGACTGCCAGCTTCCGGGCGGAAAGAACCCCCGAACTCCTGGGTGCGGGGGTGTCTGCCGTGCGTCTCTCGGCGGTACGCCTTTCAGCTCTCGCCGGATTTGGCGTTGCCCGACGAGTCGACGAAGCTGCCCAGGTTGGGCACCGTGTAAAGCAGATCCTTCTCACGAAGCTGGCGGATCGCCTTACGGATGGTGTCACGGGCGACGCCGAACTTCTGGACGAGCCGAACTTCCGAAAGGAGGTATTTTGGCGCGTATTCCGGGGTGTTGATATTGTCCCCGATCTCTTGCGCTAACGAGTAATCTGCGGCGCAGGCTTCCCAGAGGTCACTGCTGTGCGGATCCCGGCGAGAGCAGGCATGAGTTGAGGTGTTCCCAGGGCGGCGATGAGGCTGGGGACGTTTAGGCCGAGCGCAGTGATCTGCGCTGCCGTGGAACCGTCATATCGGCGGAGGATGACCTCCTCGGGAGTGGTGTCGCGGTCGCTGGCGTAGAGGATGTACGCGGTCGGGGTCTCGTTCGAGCCCACGCGGCTGAGTGCCGTCGCGTAGGCGAAGCTCTGGTACAGGTCGGCGGGCTTGATCTTGCGGTCGGTGTAGAGCTTGTATTTAACGTCCACCGGTCGGCGCCAGGCCGTTTGCCCGTGTCCTCGGGTCAGCTGGATGTCGGGCATGATGGTTGTGTAGCGCCGTCCGTCCCGGTAGGCGACGCTCTCCTTGAGCGCGGGCTGGGTCCGGACGGCGATGCCCGTGCCGTGGAAGGCCTCCTCCAGTAGCCGAGTCACGAAGGCCTCGAACAGAGAGTTCAGATCCAGGAGGAATGCTTGCCCGCTGGGGCCGCTCGTCTCGTACAAGTCAGCGAGACCGCCATGCCCGAGCAGGAGCGACGCCCAGCGGTGGGCTTGGCGGTAATGCTCGTTGTGCCGGTGATAGGTGAGCGTCTGTGCGGCCAGTTGGTGGTCCACGACGGCAGTTGGGCAGAGATCGGAGAACTCGGTGGCCGCTCGCCGTGCCCGGGCGCGGATGGTCTCGTCGGCGCTGGTCCGGGCAGCCAGGTTCAGGGCTGCCGCGCATAGTTGATTGTCGAGGATGTTGGCGTCGAATTCGTCAAAGCGGCATTCGAGTCGATCAAGCTGTCCGAAGCGGCGCAGGAGCTGCCGGTCATGGAGCAGTCGGCCCCGGAGCGCGGGGAGGGAATCCTCGCGTCGTACGTAGTCGCGACGCAGGCCGTGCCGGAGAAGTGCTTCGCATTCGATGGTCAGTAACAGGCACACAAGGTCGCGTAGGTGGGGACCCGTACCAGGGAGATCCCGGGTCGTTTCCAGGTGGTGCAGGGCCGGCAAGCCGCTGGCGTAGTCGAGCATCCGTAGGACGGCCAGTTCACGCCCGACCAGCTTGGGCTTGATGTGGATGGACGCGCAGTCCAGGGAGACCACCCCGACATGGGAACTTGCGGTGATCTCCAGGTCGCCGTCGGCGAGCCAGCGAAGCTCCACCCGTTTGCGCAGCTCCGGCGAGAAGGCTAGATCACGGTCGGCCGGGCTAGGCCGTAGACCAGGGACCCGGATGGTCTGGTATTCGTCCACTTCAATGATCGTCATTGCTGGCTCGCGTCAACCTGAAGTTCGGCGTACAGCGCGTCGAGCAGCTCTTCATCGTTGAGGTCGTGGAGGCGGTGGCCCATGACGTCGACGATGTCGGCGCCCAGGAAACGGGCCAGCATGGAGAAGTCGTCGTAGGCGTACTCCTGCAGGAGCGGAAATATCTCATCGCGGATCACCGCGCCCAGTACGGCCTCGTCGTTGATCGGGGAGCCGTCAGTCAGGAAGAAGGAGTGACCGATCTGGCGTTCGCGGCCGAGTTCGCGGAGTACTCGAAGGTTGAGCTCGCGTAGCAGGTCGGCCAGGTGGACCTTGCCGACGTGAAAGCCTTCCAGCACACCGGTGTCCGGCAGGAGTTCGACGAAGGAGAAACGGCGGCGCAAAGCTGAGTCGAGGAGGCGGATGCTGCGGTCGGCGGTGTTCATGGTGCCCAGAACGTACACGTTGGGCGGGACGCGGAACTCCTGGCCGCTCTGTGGGAGGACGAGAGTCAGCCCGCGTTTGTCTCGTTCGAGCAGGGTGATCAGCTCGCCGAAGATCTTCGGCATGTCGCCGCGGTTGACCTCGTCGATCAACAACAAGTACGGGTTGCCAGGGTCTTGCCCGGCAGCTAGGCAGATGCGTTTGAAGACGCCGTTCACCAGCGACAGCCGCAGCCCGGTGGTGCCGTCATCGACGGGCCGGAACCCTTCGATGAAGTCCTCGTATCCGTAGGCGGGATGGAAGGTGACCTGGGTGAGATGAGCGGCGGCACGTCCCTCCCGTGAGCCGAGCCGCTCTAGGGCCGCCCGGAATTCATCGCTGCCATAGTCGGTGTCGGCGGCGGACAGGCCCTGACCGAGACGGGTTGACAGCCACCATACGGAGAACCGCAGGCTGGTGTAGGTTTTGCCCGTGCCGGGCGGGCCGTACAGGACGGCTTGGCCCTTGCGCTCCAGTGCATCGGCCAGCTTGGTCAGATATGGATCTTCGATGGTGATCGGGATCGGAGGTGCCGTTGGTTCGATCTTGGGGGCAGTCTTGTCGTTGGACATGATGATCCGCCACAGTCGCTGCGGGACGTCCGCGACGGTGGCCATGCCCCAGCGTTTCTCCGGCTGAGGCAGGGTCTGAGCGTAGGAGGTGTCCCAGTCAACCGTCACTGTGTGGTGCTGCTCCGCACGCTCGTCGTTCCACACATAGCCAGGGTCGGTTACGGTGCCCAATCCGAGAACCTCGTGAATGCCACGGTTGGCGATGATCCGATCGCCCGGCTTCAACTGCGTGAGCCGCCACAGTTCACGAGCCTTCGCGGTCGTCTTGCTCTGGTTGCCATACTCCTTGGCGTAGGCGGCGCGGAAGGCCTCCATGAACTCCTCTTCCGAGGTGAAGCCCGTGAGATCGCCGATCTCGTCCCAGCCGACGCAGATGTAGCCGCCTGCCAGGCACTCCTCCCAGTGCATGCCCTTTTCACCGGGGGAGATCTTCACCATCTCGAAGCTCTGCCGAGGGTCGGACCACGAGTAGAGGAAACGGGCGACCTCCGTGGTGTGCCAGCCGGCGAACAGGCCCGTGTCATCGATGGTCTTCTTCAGCAGTTCGATAGCGGCGAAGCGGCCGAGCTGCTGAGGATCGTGATCGGACAGCATCCTGATGAAGTGGTGAACGTGGTCCTTGCCGAAGATCGGCAGGAATTGGTGAGGAAAATAGACATAACACGCCTTGGCGGCGACTGAGGCACCTGACCGGAGAGCGTCGATCTCGTCGACCGCTTGCAGGTTGCCCGCCTCGACCGCGTCGAACGCATCCACGAATCCCTGACGTACGGCTGCCCATGCAGCACGCTCATCGGAGTACGCGGCATCGTGATACCAGGTCTTGTCCTTTTTGAAGAAGATCAGATGCTTACGGGCACTGCCGCCGCTGATGCTGCCGATCGCCCGCGTACCGAACTCCAGGCGGTAACAGAAGGCGTTCTTGTGGTCCTGTCCGCCCAGCGCGTACCGTTCTAGCGGCATGGATGCCCAGCCGTCTCGGGGAAAGTCCCGTTGCGTCCGCTCGATGTCGTCCTTGGCCTGCGTGACGCGGTCGGCGACAGACGTCCGGTCGAACTGCGCGAGGGCCGCGTCGAGCGGCATGATCCGAGTCCCTGAGATCGGTTTCAACAGGCAGCTCTCGCAGGTGTTAGTAACCGGAGCCCCTTGGCCGTTGAGGAGCCCCGCCTTCACCGCGAACGCGCGGCGCGACTGTCTGTCCGCACTGGGCGCGGAATCGATGAGGCGGCGCCAGGTCAGACCGTCGGGATCATCGTAGAAGCGCCAGGTTTCCTGTGCCCCGCCCTCAAGGTGGGTGCAGTCCTCCAGATGATGTAGGGCATAGCCTCGGCCCGAGCAGATGACACGACCGTTGGATGGGACGAGCTCGTAGTTCCGGCCTTCGTAGTGGATGATCTGCTCGGTCATGATGCTCCTGGTAGGGCAGCGACGCGGTGATTGACGTGAGTCGAGGGATCGCCCTGCTTGTGCGCAGCCTTGGCAAGATTAGATGCAGCCTCGGCGGCCTACCGCTGGCAGAACAGCGCCCTGCTATTCCTGGTCGGATCGCTCCAATGCTCCAGGAGGCGGAGCGAGGTGGCAGTGATGTTCGGGTGCTCGCGCAGGCGCCAACCATTGGCCTTGCGCCGGATCGCATTGATGAAGTGGTTCTGCTTGATCCGGTTGCCGGTCGGTCCAAGCTCTGGAAGGTCGAGCTCGGCTAGGGCATTGCCCTTCTGCGTCTTGGCGACGGGGACGAAGAAGAAATTCGTGCGACGGCCTTCCGCTGGGGCTCCGTGGGCCATTGAACTTGAAGTGCCTGCTCGGTGGGAAGCAGGGTGAGTTGATGAGCGGGTTCTCGATGACACGGTCCGTCACTCGCCGCCTCCGTAGCGATCAATGCATACGTGTTACCAGGCTAGCGGCGTGCTCCGAAGCATCGCCACGGGATGGCGATCTTGTTATCAATGTGAACTGTCAATCCCCTGGAAGCGTGGAGACGGGCTTACCACCAGAACCCGCGGGGGAGAGAACCCCATCATCCGATCGCAACCCGACCCGGAGCGCAGGGCCGCCAGCCCCGAGCGCCGGAAGCGGGGCGGCAGCCTTCGGGCAGCTCAACGCATCGATCTGATGATCCATTTGTCCGATGTCCGTTAGTTTTAGAGCTCGTGCGGGTCAAGTCGTTGTTGGCGATCCGCCTGCTCGCCTCATGCAGCCTGCTCGGGCGTTGGGGCGTTCAGCTGCGTGCAGGTTCGGTGTCAGAAGGTGGGCTGACGAAGCTGCCCATGTGCGGGATGGTGTAGAGGAGGCCCTCTTCGCGGAGGGCGCGTACCGCTTTGCGGGCAGTGTCGCGAGCGATGCCGAATTCCTGGACGAGTGAGAGCTCGGAGACCAGGTACTTGGGCGGATAGGTGCCGGACTGGATGCGCTGACGAATGACGTCTGCCACCTGCTGCCACTTCGGCCGGTCGGGCTCGAACTCGAACATGGGTCAACGGTAGAAAACCGGCCCGGTCGCCCCACGCTCGCCTACGTCGATAGACGTGGGTATACATAGCCTGTACGGTGACTGTATGTCAGCACGCGGCTATGACCTCGACATACTTCGCGCGGCGTTCCCGGCCTGGTCGCTGTTCTGTAGCGACGCGGGCGTCTTCTACGCGACCCGGCGCGGTGTCCATCTCCGGGATGCCGACATCGACAAGGGTCTGTGGCAGACCGTCAGTGCAGACGACGCGGAGGTCTTCGTGTCGCTGCTTCGGGATCAGACTCAGATGGCGGTGAGGTTGTGAGTGTCGGCCCGCCCCCGCACTTCAAGCATCACGGCCCCCATGTGCCGGCTGACCGAGTGGGGGCGGTACGAGTGGAGTGGTCGCCGATCCTGCCTCGGGCTGACCGGCTGCGGATCCGCGACCATTCGTGCTCGTGTAGGTACCCGATGTTCGAGTTCTGCACGTCCGGGGGTCTGTGGTTCGTCCGGTGCCACCCGGCCAGGGACCCCGCGGGCATCCTGGAGAGCGCGTGGATGCCCGCTCGCGCCGCACAAAGGCTGTGGGGGCAGATCCTCAGTGGCGAGGCGCAGTGACTACGGAGTGCTCGCGCGCTGGTTGAAGAAGGCGCCGGCAGTCTGCTGGGCGATCTCTTGCGGGGTGGCCAGATCGGTGTGGAAGCGGCGGTGGAACAGATCGCTGTCGTTGGTGTGCACGTCAGCCAGCGTTTCGTCCCATGCTTGGAGGCGATTGGTGGTGTCGCTGTCGCCACGCTGGCGGGAGCGCTGCTCACAGACCTGGCGGGGGGTCCAGAGCAGTACGACGAGCCACGGCGCGGACTGGATCAGGCGGCGGATGTTGGCGATGTTGCCCAGGTGGACGATCGGCACCTGCCCGGCTGCGGTGAGCCGGTCGATGTGGTGGCGGTCGATGGCGTAGTTGTTGCCGTAGCGGTGAGTTTCGATCAACAGCCGCCCGGCGGCCCGGAGCTGGGTGAGTTCCTCGGCGCTGACGAACTCATACTCGGTGCCGCGCCGGTTCCCTACCTTGAGCTTGCGTACCAGGGCGAACCTCGGGTCGACTTCGCCGAGGGCGACGGTGGTGGCGCTCTTGCCGCTGGCGGGTGGCCCGTACAGTACGACGCCCATCATGTGAGGATCCGTTTCAGGGTCTCGCGCGTCTTGTCGGCGAGGCTGATCGCGGCGCTGAGGCGGTTGTCGACGGTGATGTGCTCGGTCGGTGGGCTGGTGTCGGTGTTGAGGCCGCTGACGTACGTCTGCCAGTTGACAGTTTCCAGGCATCACGAGCCGCTCCTGCGGAACTCGATGTACTCGCGCATCGACTCAGGATCACAGCGCACCCACACCACGCGGGGGCAGAGGCCAGGGCCCGACGAGCTCCCGGAGCACCCGGTATGAGCACCGGTCCGGTCACTGGAGGTGCTCGCCTCAGGAGACGGGTACGCCGCGGGTGACGTGCTGGGCCACCGCACCGCTATGGATCTTCCTGAGCGGCCCCGCACGTACTGGATGACTTGACCCTTCACATGAAGTCGAGCGCTCATGGGGCCGGTCGTGTCCGCCCGGGTGCGACGGCCACCGACGACAGGAGGAACGCCGCGAATGATCGAAATACCGTACACACCGAAACGATGGGAATGGATGCGCTCGTCCGACCGCATGGATTGGCGAGCTGTGTTCCCGGGTGAACACGATCAGGTGGCTCGAGTGCGGCGCGTGGTCGAGGCGCTGTTCGATGGGACGGGCCGTGCGGACGATGCCGCACTCATCGTCTCCGAGCTCTCGACGAACGCCCTGCTGCACACCCGGTCCGGCCTCGCCGGAGGCTGGTTCGGGGTAGAAGTCCACCTCCCGGAGAACGGCCCGGCCTACCTCGGCGTCTGTGACCTTGGGGGAGCAGGCAGACCGCTGTTCGACCGTCGACCGACTGACGGGAAGCTGACGGTAGGCGGGTTCGGGCTCGCGATCGTCAGGGATCTCGTCGTGAAGCTCTCCCAAATCGGGACCCCGGCGACCGGGCACACGGTCTGGGTCCACCTCGACCTGGAAGCCAAGAACGTCGAGCGAACGGGAGCCGGAGCGGGATGAGGGGTCGGCCTGCTGCTATCAGGCCGACCTCGTCGTACCGAGAGATCTGACACGAAGAGGGGTGAACTTTGAGCACCATGGACTTCGGGACCGTCCTCAACAGGCTCTACCCGTGGTACGACGGTGACGTACGCGCGCAGCTGTTCGCGCTGATGTGCGACGTGGCCTTCGTCTACGCGAGCAGCGACGAGATCGGCGACTTCAACCTCAGCCTCGACTGCGTCCTGGAAGGCATCGAAGAGAACGTCCGCGAGATGCGGGTGGAGTACCACCTCGGCCCGCTGTCCCTGCTCCTGCCCGCGGCCAGGCGGCTGAGACTCAACGACGGTGCGGACGGTGACGTCTGAAAACGGGATCGCGTGATCGACGGTGCCCGTCCGGTTCTCGGACGGGCACCTGTCTCGTTAGGCCGTCACCCCACACTGAGCGCTTCGGGATTGTCGGCACCGACGGTGATGAGGTGGGCATAGAGGAAGGCGCTGATGGCCTCGTACGCCTTGAGCTCGTTGGCGCGGTTGGTGAAGCCGTGGCCCTCGTCGGGATAGATGTCGTAGCGGACTTCGACGCCGCGTTCGCACAGCCGGGAGACGATCTGGTCGGACTCGGCCTGGGGGACGCGAGGGTCATGGGCGCCCTGGATGACGAACAGGGGGGCGGTGATGCCGTCGGCGTGCGTGACGGGGCTGCGCTCAAGGAGCTGTTCGGCGCAGGTGTCAGGGTCGCCGAGGACGGTCGCGACGAAGGTCTTCCAGGTGGGGGGTGACGCCTTGGCGAGGGTTACGAGGTTGCTGGGACCGCAGATGGAGACGCCCGCGGCCCACGAGTAGGGCAGGCGGGCCAGGCAGGACAGGGCGGCGAATCCGCCGTAGGACGCTCCCATGACGGCTAGGCGGCTGGTGTCGGCCCAGTCGAGAGTCTGCAGGTACCGGATGCCGTGGTCCAGGTCGTCGAGGTCGATGCCGCCCCAGTCGCGGTAGATGAGCTTCTGGTGGGCGGTGCCGTACCCGGTCGAGCCGGCGGCGTTGGGAGCCAGGATGGCGATCCCCTGGTGGAGAAGGTGCTGGTAGAGGCCCGAGCGGGCGTAGATGGGGCGTTCCTGGGCTTCCGGGCCACCATGGACGGACAGCACGACCGGGTGCGGTCCTGGGCCGTCCGGCCGGTAGAGCAAGGCATGGACGTCGCGCCCGTCGCGGGCCGGGTAGGTGATCAGTTCGGGGACGATCGGGCTGATGACGCGCAGGGCCGCGGGGCGAGTGTCTGTGAGGTAGCGGAAGTCGTGGTGGGCCAGGTCCAGGACCGCGAGTTCGGCCGGCCGCGCCGCCGAGTCGATCAGGAGGACCGCGAAGGAGGCGTCCGGCGCCAGGGACAGCGCCGAGATGACGCCAGGTGGGATCTCAGGAAGCGGAAGCGGGGAGCCGTCGCGTTCGCCGTGCAGGCGAGAACGGCCGCCCTCGTTGACGGACCAGATGCGTACGCCTCCGGCGACGTCGAGCGTTTCGACGTCCCAGTTCGGAGCGGCGATCGCGTGCAGGGCCTTGGCTTCGAGGTCGTAGAAGGCGGCGGCGGTGAACTCGCTCCAATGGTCGGTGAGCAGGTGGAAGCCGCTGGAGTCCGGAGCCCAAGCACCGGGTTCGAAGACACCCTCGCCGAGGGCGGACGTCACACAGACGGGCTTGGCGTCCGAGTCGTCCAGATCGGTGAGGTAGACAGCGATGTCGGTGTTCGAACGGAAGCCGGTCGACAGGAGCCAGCGGCCGTCGGGGGAGAGGCTGACAGCCTCGAACGCGACCCCTTCGGGCGGCGTGAAGCGGCGGAGCTCGCCGGTCGTCAGGTCATGGACGATGAGGTCCTGGGCGGCGGGATCGCGGTCGTTGGCGGTGTAGGCCAGGAAACGACCGGTGGGGTCGAACGGCGACTCGGCCAAGATGCGTTGGCAGTCCGGCCCTGAGCTGACTTCGCTCGGTTCGCCTTCCTGCAGAGCGACCATGTAGATGCGGAACTGCTCGTCCCCGTTCTCATCAGCGGTGAAGACGAGCTGGCTGCCGGAGGGTGTCCAGGCGAACTGCCGTACCGTCCGGTTGTCGAAACCCGTCACCCGGCGCGGTTCGCCGCCGGCTACGGGGACGACCCAAAGGTCGTAGTGGCCGGAGGCGTGGCTGGAGTAGGCGACCAATCGGCCATCAGGAGACAGCGCAAGGGTGCGCTGGAATCGCTGCTGAGGTACGAAGTCCAGGTATCCGAGCATGTGACAGCCTCTCGAGTCAGTCGATCCAGCCGCGGCGTACCGCTGCGGCTCCTGCGGCGAAGCGGGTCTCCACGCCCAGCTCGTCGCGGATGGCGGTCCAGTGTCTGCGCATGGTGTTGACGCTGATGTCCATCCGCCGGGCGATCGCCTCGTCGGACAGTCCTTGGGTGAGCAGCTGCAGCACCTGCGCCTGTGCCGGCGTGAGCGGCCCGGCGGCCTTCGTACTACCGAACGGGATCGCCTTCTCCCACAGCAGCTCGAAATACTCCCGCAGGGCGCCGACGATGACCGGCGAGCGTACGAGCAATGCCCCGCCCATCCCCGTGGGCGTGAGCGGAAGGAGCGCGACCGCCTCGTCCGCGAGCTTCATCTTCATCCCGATGCGGGGCAGCAGCCGCGCCTGCTCACCGGCGGCCACCGCAGCCTCGATCGTCTTCGCGCCGATCGGATGCTCCGCGCAGCGGACCTCGTAGATGGCGCGGCACTGCACCTGGCCCTCGAACACCGGCAGCGGCGCGTACCCCGTGCTGTCCTCGACGGGCGCCTCCAAAACATAGTTGTCCAGAGTGAGCCAGTCGTGCCGAGCCGCGTTGATGAGCGCGTACGACAGGCGGCTGATCTCGTCCCGATCGGTGACGATCTGAACGAGCCTTTCCATCCCAGAGCCCGAAGACGACGCCGCGGACGTCTGATGGAAGTCGCTCAGTCGCTTGTGCCCGGCCAGCAGCCGCTCTTGATCGTTGACGAGACGGCGCGAGAGCTCCGACAGAACGCCCTGCAGCGCGAGCTCGGGCGGCGCGGGCACGAGACGCGGTGGCAGCAGGGGACCGTCCGGCCGAAGATGCGCCATCCCGCGGGCGGTCAGTTCCGCCACCTGCTCAGCGCTTCCCAGCAGGGAAGCGGCGTCGCTCTCCGGGCAACCGTCTTCCGCGAGCAGTTTGGAGTACGACGCGAAGATCTCCTCCGACACAACGCCCGCCAGTAGGCGCTGTGCATTGATCTGATTCTGCCCGTCCACTGACACCCCCCTGGACAGAGGGTAGTGGCTTCGATGCTTACGGTGATGCTCCTTTGTGGGCCGTGTCGAGGGTGAGTGGTTCCGCGCGATGGTGGGTTTTCACCACCGCGTTCTGGGCCCCGTAGCCCCGCTGGGCGAGGCGTTTCCGTGACTCTGGACGTCCTGCCCCTGGTCAGTAAGCGCCGTGAAGAGTTTCAGGCTCTCAGATCCGATGCCGTGCGCGATCTGATCAGTGCGAACGCTCAAGAGCGGCAAGGGAGGCAGCATGCGGCGGCAGTTCGTTAGAGAGACGGCGAGGGCACTGGCCGGACGATCGTGGGCCATGCGGAGCCTGGCCGGGCTCCTGGTGATGTTCGGCCCGTTCGACTCGCGCGGCCGTACGGCGCAGCAACCCGCCGACGTCGGCCCTGAGGCAGCGGCGCTTCCCGCGCTCGTAGGCCCACATGGTGCCCCGACGGTGCTTTCTCTCGCTGAAGCTCCCGCGTCGGAACCGGTCACCACGTCCACCAGGTCAACGGCCGTCCTGCACAACCCGGCAGCTGACCGGCGTGGCCTGATCCGCCTTGTGGGCCAGTGCGTCATCGAGGGGCGAAACCGTACGGCGGGCGGGTGGGGAACCGACACCTGGGCCCTCCTCGGCCTGCTCGCCGAGCACCGCTCCTCTCTGCTCACCAAGGGCGCGGCCGGCGACAAGATCTGGCCGGAGGCCGAGGCCCCGCATGACCGGTTCGCCGGCCTGCTCAAGGCGACGCGGGCCAAGATGTGCGAGGCGCTCGGGATGCCCGGCAACTACGGGCGGATCGTCATCCAGTTCATGGGCAGCACCGGATACCGGATCAACCCCGACCTCTACACCTGCGACGTCTGGCAAATCCGTGACCTCCTCACCGCCGCGGCGCGGGCCAAGGGCCCGGAGAAGGTTGCAGCGCTGATCGCCGCCGCGGACCTCTACACCGGCCCATACCTCCCCGACGTTCCGCATGGCTGGGCGCGGAACGCGGCGGACGCTCTCAACCGTGCCGTCGTCCAAGCCCTCGCCCAGCTCGCCGATCTGGAGGAGCAGCCCGAAGCCGAGATTGTTTACCTCGAACGCGCCACTGAACTCGACGGCGTCGCCGAACATCTGTACCGCCGGCGAATGGAGGTCTACGCCCGCCTCGGCAGGTTCCAAGCCATTCACTACTGCTATGACGAAATCCGCGAACGGCTGCGTGCTCGAGGTAGAAAACCGTCCTCGCAAACAGAGCGGCTCTATCGCGGTGTTACTGGCTTCGTGTGAGCAGCTGAGCTGTCGGAATGGCTCTCGTCGATGACTTGACGACAGGCGCCGAGGTGGGTCCTTATATAACCGTGCGTACGCGCACGCACAATAGAAAGGGGGTGCGCCCATGCGTTTATTACAGGTTGAACCGGAAGGGTCGCCGAGGTAAGTAATTTCGGTGGCTCTGGTGCCCCTCACTGCCGGTGCCAGTGAGGGGCATAGGCATCCGGGGGCGAAGAACGCCTCGCAGTGGCGTGCATGCCGCAGCACGCGGCTGCGAGGCGCCCTGCGGAGTGGCCACCTGACCTGGCGTGCACCAGGCCACGCCGGCCTTCACGAGAAGTGGGACCAACCGGCTGCTATCCGGTTGGTCCCACCCCCTCAGAGTACGGGCAAGCTCACCGTGAGGAGCCCGGCTTCCGGAGGCGGGAAGCCCTCGTTGCGCGAACTTTGCGCTCTGTCGCTCGGGCCGCCGGTCGGTGTGCCGATCGCCCTACCGTTCGGGCCGCCGCCTTGACAGGTACCCCCGCACCGGCGAGCGCGCGCAGGTGGATGGGGCCACGCGGGCTACCGGCGGCTCGCCCGACTCGCCTTACGAGTCGAATACTCGCCATGAAGCGAACCCTGATTGTTCTGATCCCATCAATGAATACCCTATCGCTCCGCTCAACAACTCGTAAGTCCAACGATTCCTGTTCGGCTCTTTGCGTTGCCCGATGAGCTGCAAGGCCCTAACCGATTGGGGTGTGAGAATCGGCGGTGATTCATTGCCTGGCCGGGCGGTCGCGAGTCATTTATTTTTACCTGCGCTCGTCCGGATCGGCTTGCTTCGCATTCGGGGTCGAGAAATAGTCGTCATGTACGAACGAATTGGCCCCCAGGATAATTCCGGGGTCGCATCCCAGGTCAAGGAGAAAAGAAATGACGACGAACACGCTGGCCGAGAAGGCCGACACCTCGGCCGAATTTCGACCCGAAGGCACGGCGGCCAAGGTGTGGGAGGCGCTGACCGCCACCCCGGCCGCATCCGTCACGATGATCGCCGAGGCGGCCGGTGTCTCGCGACCGACCGCGACCAAGGCACTGACGGCGTTCGCCGAGGCAGGCCGCGCCATCCGCACCCCCGGCGGGCGTTCCGAGGAAGGCCGCGCCCTGCCGGACACGTGGTCTCCGATCCTCGCCGACGATGCGCGTGATCAGGATGGCGACGTCCCTCCAGACACGACCGCTGACGCCGCCGTAACAGCAGACGAGAGCAACGAGCCGCCGACGGATCCGGAAGCCTCCGACGCCACCACTGAGGACGCCCCGGCACCCACCATGTCTCTCACGGACGCCATGCGCATCCTCGAACAGGAGGCCGACCGTCGCGCGGCGGCCGAGGCCGAGCTGGCCCGTGCCCAGGCTGAGGAGGAAGCCCGCCGCCAGCAGGCCGCTGAGACTTTGGCCAAGGCCCGCACGATCGAAGACACGCGCCGCGCCCTGACCGACTTGCTCAACGCCGTGACCACCACGTACGCAGCCCTGCTGTCTGATGACGACACGGCGTTCAGCACCGGCCTGGAGGCCATCTACAGCGGTACGGCAGACGTACGAAAGGCCACCCGCACTACTCAGCCCAAGACCACCACCGGGTGGGGTTCCTCGCGGGATGGGGACCGTAGCGCACCCCGGCCACTGCGCCCGGACGTCGTCGCTCACCTGACGAAGTACCCCGACCTGACGTTCACCGCTAACGAGATCGCGAAGGTGCTCGGCCGTTCCTCTGGGGCGGTCGCCAACGCTCTGGACACCCTCGCCCGTAACGGCGAGGCCGAGCTCGTCAGCGAGCGCCCCAACCGCTTCCGCGCGACCAAGCCCCAGAACGCCTAGCCAGGGCCCCAACGTCCCTGGTACGAGAGGAGAAACCATGTCCGACGAGATGTTCACCCTCCTGGGGTGGGCATGGGATGTAGACCTGGCCACCCGCCTGGCCCGACGCCATCCAGTACGCCCGGCTGCTATCCGGACGTTGACCGGCGTCAAGGACCTCATCCGCATCGACCCCAAGCATGCCGCGACGGTCGACCTGACCAAGCCCATTCTGGTCGTCCCTCTTCCATGCGCGCTGCCACCCGGCAATCGCCTGGTGATCGACGGCTGGCACCGCATACACCGCGCCCTCGACCTGGGAATGGAGAAGCTGCCCGCGATCCTCCTGGACCCGGCTGACGAACGCAGATGCCGCCTACGCGGCGGCGACATCTGACACGGCGAATGAGGGCGGGCGGGTCAGCCACAGCTGACCCGCCCGCCCTCATTCGTACACAGCGTGTCTCGGCTAATGATCGGAGCCGCTGTTCGGACAGGGCGGCCTCGGGACTGAGCGCGTCTGTTGATTAGGTGTTGCAGCCCGCGAGCAGCATATGAGCTGAGCAGTGGGTCGGTGGTCAGTTTCGCGGGTACGGCCAACTTGGTGGGCGTGCAAGACCTCAGCGCCCTCCGCCTTCCAGATGGCCTGCATGATCGATGACGTGACAGCCGAGTTTGCGTGCAGCCCGCCGCGACCTCAAGAAGGAGGTGGGACGGAATCCCGCCTCTTATCTGCCCGTGGTCAGGCGTGGGGATTGAACGTGATGCCCTGCGGCTTTGCCTTTTCGAGGTGCACAGCGAAGGCGCCATCCTTGAGCCCGAAAAGTGCGCTACCGAAGTCGGCCTGAACCAGCCTGTCGCGGATCCCGGCCGGATAGCCGTTCCAGCCCACCAAACTGGGGAACTGCCATGCTCGGAGGTGATTCTCCGGGGGCTCGTCGTTGACCCTCGCGGGCCGGAAGGCGTGCGTGCCTGCCCCATCCTTGTGATAGACGATCTTGGGATGGGTTCCAGCCCACTGGATCTGGCTGCGGCGGTAGACGTTGAACTTTCCGTGAGCCGAGGTTGAGACGAACAAGGCCTGGCCGTTCCTGACCCACACCACGACGTGTTCCCAGTCATGGCGGTGCCCGAAGGCGATGTTGGCCTGATCCTTCTCGAAGTAGAGGGCGTAAATGATTGCGCACCAGCCGTTGTTGCACTTGTAGCGGGCATAGCCATTGGTGTTGCGCAGATCCCAGCGATCACGGCACTGGCCGTTCGAGGCGCCGCCGAGGTCCAGGCCTGGAGCTACCGTCCCATCGCGGCCGATCGCCGGAGTGGGGTAGCAGCCGTCCTTGTCGTAGTCGTACGCAGGCTGAAAGCTCCACGCCAACCGATCGACCTTGGACGATAGTGCCTGAGGCGGAGCCGCCAGCGCGCCACCTGCAGAGGCACTGATCACAGCGAGAGCCACGGTTGGAGCGAGATAGAGCCTGTGGAGCTTCGATAAGACTCGACGGTCGGGCACGGAGATTCCTTTCGATGGGAGGTGACGATGTGTCGGAAGGCTGAACGCGCCTGACCGTTCACCAGACAGAGCCGGTGGAACAGGGGAAACGGGAAACCGGAATTCCTGAGCCCGCTCACCTGCGGCTTCCGGACCGAACAGGGCTTGGTCCCTGCTTCGGGTCAGGGACGCTTGCCCAGGCCGGCACACTGCCGCGGGTCGGGTTTGAGATCAACCGAGCGCATCCAACCGACGCCGTTCGCGCTGTCACGGGGATCAGGTAGCGCGACCGCCTGATAGACGGCTCCGTCGGAGCCTCTCTGATTGGGAAGGGGGAGGAGACGAACTCTGTCGCCGACTCCCTTGAACTTGACCGGCTCGCCGCCACCTATCTCCGCGTAGACGGGTGAAGACGCGACAGCTACGAGACTGCATTGCAGGGTGCTGGTAGCTGGAGGTGAAGCCGGCGCAGGTGTGGACCGCGATGATGCCGATGGGAACCAAACCGGTAGTAGCGCGATCACGCCCAGCGCAACGAGAGCGATAAGGAACAGGAACCCAACCCAAGTCCTTATACGCAGCTTTCCCCGCATAACGCCGCGAATCCGACGGCGAACCTCGGGTGTGGGCGGCGGCTCCTCCCCTAAGGGGGGTGCCACTGGGCGAGGTGAGGTACGAGGAAATTGTCCGTTTGTGTGACTAGTGGCCCGGCGTGTCGCGCCTTCCGCCTTCTGGCGGATTTCCAGGAACCTTCCATGTCCTACGACAGGGATTCCGGCCCCCGTAAGCATTGTGATCATGGTTCCTTCTCGTGGGATTTGTGTCCCAGCGAGATATGCGCCTAAGGAAGTGTCCGATATTCCGAGCTTCCTGGCTTGGGCGTCCTGAGTCGGTAGACCTGTGCGCTGCGCCAGCTCCTTGATCGCCTTCTGTAGCTCTGTGGCTTCTGCTGACATGGCGTCTCTTCCTGTTTCCTGTTTGCTCGCTCGCATACCTGCAGGTCGCTCCGATCCGGAGTTCCGGATTCCTGTTGCATCTCTGAACCGGACAAGATGCCCGCCATCCTTCCGGATGTCGCAGCCCTTCCGGAGGCAAATCAACAGAAAGGAACGTTTGCTGTGTCATTTCGAACACGTTCGACTTCACTGATTCGGACGACAAGCGCTTTCCTTGTCGTCTTCATCGCTCTCGATGTCACGCAAGGAGTAGCCGTAGCATCAGATGACAACACAGTCACACTTCATGAAATCCACCGAGCGGTTGCATCGGACTCCACCGAGCCGCAAGCGGTACCGCTATCCCTCAAAATTCCTTCGGAAGGTGGGAGGCTGCTCTCGCTCGAACAAGGCGTTGGCGCAGCGCCAAAGGTGGGTCTGTACCTTCCGGCGACGGGTAGCCCAAAAACAGTGGGATCTACCGCGCTCTATGCGGCGAGAGGAACGAACGAAGCTAAGATCGCCGTCCAGTCGGTGCCAGGCGGTGTTCGCACGCTCGTCAACATCGACAGCGCCGCTGCACCGGAGCGGTACGAGTTCCGACTGAACGGAGACATCGCTCGCCTCGTCCTCAACGCCGACGGGTCAGTGGCCGCCTACGACAGAAAGAGCCTGCTCATAGGCGGCTTCGCCAAGCCCTGGGCACGAGATGCACTCGGCCGCGCTGTGCCGACACGGTACGAGACAATGGGAACGACCCTCGTACAGGTGGTGGAGCACCGAGGTGACACCTATACCTACGGCATCACAGCTGATCCTCTGTGGCTCGGTCTGGCCATCCGCGCCTGCATCGCGGTCCGGTGCTACAGGTGGTGGCCAAAACGGGTAGCCCGTGAATTCCAGTACGGCCACATCACGCCGGCGGTGAAGGCACTGCTACGGGCGTGGTTCTGCAAGGAAACCTTCATCTGCTGACCCACTCGCCACGGAGCGAGCGGAAGAGGGGCTACGTGGATCTGAGACGCCTCGATGGTTCGGGCAGGCAACGCAGGTGTTCGCTTCGGCTCGGTAGCTGCCCATGACCGCAAGGGGCCCAAACCCTGCTCGGGTGCGGGCCCCTCTGCATTGCTCAGGACCTGCTTGAGGGTGTCATGGCCCCTTACTCAATCGATCACAGCGACGCCGAACCTCATCTGTGGCGAAGTCTTCAGCAGGACGTCGCTCGACCTTCTGAAGGTGACCTAGAGCCTGTACGGAGTTGAGATCAGTGAGATCGCCTGCGCCGCAGTCGGCGATCCTGGTAGGCCATCGGGCATGGCGCGTGGAGAACTCACCGACGAGGAATGGGCTCTGGTCGAGCCTCACCTGCCATTGGGCGAGCGGGGCCCGATCCCGAACCTGCGGCAGCAGTCCAACGCGGTGATGTGGCGGTTTCGCACCGGCAGCCCGTGGCGGGACCTGCCGCCCGAGTACGGGCCCTGGTCCACCACCTACGACCGGTTCCGCGCCTGGGCGCTGGCCGGCGTGTTCGAGCGGCTGATGCAGGCGATGATCGCCGAAGCCGCTGCTCGCGGCCAGGCCGACCTCGACCTGGTCAGCGTGGACTCCACCACCGCTCGCGCGCACCACCATGCCGCCGGGATGGTCTTGGACGGTGAGCTGGCAGCAGCGCTCGAAGAAGCCACCGAACGGGAAAAGGGGCTGCGTCAAAGGGGCAAAACGCCCGCGACGGCGCCCTCGGCGACGACGGGGACGGCCGACGACGGCTGCGCCGCCGGCACCGGTTCCGGCTGACCGCTGCCGGGCTAGGCCGCTCGCGGGGCGGGCTGAGCAGCAAGGTGCATCTTGCGGCCGACCTTCGCTGCCGCCCGCTGGCCTTCGTCCTGACCCCGGGCCAAGCCGGAGACAGCCCACAGTTCCGCGCTGTGCTGGAGCGCATCAAGATCCGCCTGCCCGTCGGCCGTCCGCGCACCAGGCCGGGAGCAGTGGCCGCCGACAAGGCGTACTCCTCCCGCGGCAACCGCGCCTACCTGCGCCGGCGCGGGATCAAGACCGTCATCCCGGAGAAGACCGACCAGGCGGCCAACCGCAAGAAACAGGGCTCTCGCGGCGGCCGGCCGGTCGCCCATGATGCCGAGCTCTACAAGCAGCGCAACACGGCGGAACGGTGCATCAACCGCATGAAGGAGTGGCGTGGGCTGGCCTTCCGGTTCGACAAGACGTCCGACAGCTATTTGGCCGGCCTCCACCTACGTGGAGCCGTCTTATGGATTCGAAGCCTCCGACCGGCCTGAAGATCCGAACTTCGTACAGGCTCTAGGGCCCGTGAGTATCCGGACGGGCATAGCCAACGATGTCCTGACGGCCGATGTAGCGGCTAACGCGGACGCGTAGGCCGGTGCGAGGAGCCTCGATCATGTTGTCTGCGTCGAGGACGAGACCGACGTGTCCAGGGCGGCCGGGGCCTCCGCCCGAGCCCTGGAAGAACACGAGATCGCCAGGTGCCTGGCGTCCGGGCGGAACACGGGGGATGGCCTGCCACTGTTCCTCGGCGGTACGAGGCAGGGCGATTCCGGCTTGGTTCCAGGCGTAACGGACGAGCCCAGAGCAGTCGAAGCCCGTCACCTTCGCGCCCAGTCCTATCCCTGTGGTGGGGCCATCGAGGCCGCCCCCTCCGTAGGAGTAGGGAGTACCGAGCCAACGGGACGCCGCCGCCACCGCAGCCGAGCCGCGTCCCGACCCGCTGACGAGGAGGGGCGGGCAGGCTGTGGCGTAGGAGTCGGCGATGCGCAGGACCCTGGCGACGTAGGCGGAATCGTGGTTGTAGCGCAGGAGGGCCTGGTCGAGGCGGGCCGGTGCGCCGCTGTGGCGGAGGTAGCTGGCTGCGGCGGGGATGGCGTCGGCGGGGTCGTAGATGTCTTTGGTGCCGTCCGCGTTGCCGTCCACGCCGAAGGACTGCCAGGTGGCCGGCATGAACTGCATGGGTCCTGCTGCTCCGGCGGGGTTGGTGCCGGTGGTGACGCCAGGCCCGATGCCTCGGCCGTGGTCGGATTCGGCCTTGCCGACCGCAGCCAGGACGGTCCACGGGATGCCGTGGCGGGCGGCGGCCTGCTGGTAGAGCTCAAAGTAGTGGGGCGGGATATCGGTGGGCGCGGACGTACCGCAGGAAACGCTCGGAGCGTCGTAACCAGGTAGCACGGTCGCGATGACGCTGAGAAGGACGGCGATCAGGGCGAGCGCCCCGATCGCCGTGGCCGTGACGATCGGCATTACGCGGGGACGTGGTTGGGGCCGGTGGCATCGGTGGGGCCCCACGCGCCCCGTAGGGCGATCAGGCGGCGGCGGGGGCCGGTTGATCCGGCTGGTAGCCATACGGGCCCGGCGGGGCCGTCCGGGACCGTCGCGGGTGTGTGGACGGCCGTGGCGACGGGCACGTCGGGGGCCATCAGAACCTTGCGGAAGTTGGCTTCGCGGGTGGGGTTCGGGAGCCAGAAGAGCACGGGCGTGCTGATGCCGGTTGCTTCGGCCAAGGCGGCGTACCCATCGAGTTTGGCCAGGACGCGGGACAGCGGCTCGGTGCCGGTGTCATGTTCCAGAAAGAAGTCGATGGTGTCCGGCTGGCCGGTCGAGGAGGGCTCGGTCCAGCGGCCGAAGGCGTCCGGCCGGGCGAGGTCGCCCCACAGGGTGGTGCACCGGCGTTCGGGCCACCATTCGGCGACTTCGGATCCGTCAGCTCTGCGGCGGGCCGTGGCGTGGAGCTGGGCGAAGAACTCGTTCACGCCTGTCTGGTGAAGCAGCCGGGAGGAGAAGGCGATCGCGCCGGCCGAATCGGGGCGGTAGCGGAGCTCAGCGGGAGTGATGCCGCGCTGGGCGGCCAGGTGGTGGGCCCCGGCGGTGCCGAGGATCCAGTGCCAGGGGCGGCTCCCGGTAGGGGCCCAAGGTCGGAAGCGGTCCAGGACGCGTAGTTCGTAGAGGTCCAGGAGGCGGTGGCGGGCGCGGTGGATGCTGGGGAAGAAGATGGCGGTGAGCTGGTCGGTGGTGAGGACGCGGTGCTCCCAGACGGCGTCGAGGATCTCGGCGTCTCGCGGGGTGAGGCGTTCGGCGAGGCCGGCGACGAGGGCCTGACCGACGCGGGCGCGCGGGTGCCGGGAAGGAAGCAGGCGGCGGGGTGAGTTCGGCCGGGTCATGGAGTGCCCTCCTCGTGGGTTCGGCGTGGGTCGGTCGGGATGCGGAGCTTCGGCTTGGTCGCCGCGGCGGTCTCGGGACGGGCGAACGCCGCACGGGAGGCGGCCCGGACGGCTGCCTGACGGCCAGGGATGGGATCAGGGAGGGGACGGGTGCGGAAGGTGAACGCCGGTGATGGACCTCCCGCGCCGGTCATGATCCGTCCGGCCGCCTGGTACGCGCCCAGATGGGACAGGTCGTGTGCCGTGAGTACGGGGCCGACGTGGCGGGCGAGGTCGTGGGCGTCTTCCGGCGAGGCGGTGAAGTAGACCTTGTTGCGCGCGTCGGCGGAGACGGCTTCGCGGAGGTCTCTGGGGAGCTGGGACAGGTGCTGGTGGGCGAGCGTGAGCGAGAACCGGTAGGCGCGTGCCTCGGCCAGGAGGTCGCTGACGGAGATGGGCATGTTGAGGAAGTTCTGGGCCTCGTCGATGTAGGCGGCGGCATCCCGGCGTTCGTGCTCCGGCGTACGGACCCGCGGAGTGATGGCCTGCCAGGTGTGAGCCAGCAGGAGCGAGCCGAAGAGACGCGCGGCGTCCTCACCGAGGACGCCCTTGGGGAGTCGGGCGAGGACCAGGCCGCCGGTGTCCAAGGTGCGGGCCAGGTCGAAGGTGGAGGCCCCGCCCGACAGGGCGTCGCGGACGAACGGGCGCAGGAGGACGGCGCGGAGCTTGTTCATGACGGGGCTGATTACCGAGGCGCGGGCGGCGGGTGACAGCTCGTCGTACGCGGACCAGAAGCCGCGCAGCAGCTCATCGTCGAGCTTGCCGACGATCCGGGCCCGGAACGGGGTGTCCGTGAGGAGCTTGGGTACGTCGGCGAGGGTCGCGCGGTTGCGCTGGGTCCGTACGAGGGTGAGGCAGGCCGAGCGCATGAGGTCGTCCAGCCGCGGACCCCATGACGAGGCGAAGCAGCGGTGAAAGATGGTGACGATCGAGTCGACGGCGAACGCCGGGTCCGGTCCGGCGAGGACGTTGAAGCAGGGCGGATTGCCGGGTTCGGCAGGGTCGAAGAGGACCGTCCGTTTGATGGCGCGTTCGGGTAGGCGGTCGAGTACGTCGTCGATCAGGTCGCCTTTGGGATCGATGACGAGGACGCCTCGGCCGGCGTGGGCGTCGGAGAGGATGAGGTTAGCCAGGAAGGTGGACTTGCCGACACCGGTCTGGCCGAGGACATGCAGGTGCTGGCGTGCCGAGGCCACGGTGACCCCCACAGGGCGCGGGTGCCCGGTCTCGGCGTCACCCAGGACGCGGACGTCCTGGCCGTACGTGGGGACGTCGGGTGCGGGCGGGATGGGCCGGGCTCCGGCTCGGGCGATGCCGGGGGCGGCCTGGTCGTAGGGCAGGTGGGCGAGCGCGGCCAACTCGTCGACGGCCAGCAGGTAGCCGGAGTTCATGCGGCGGTTCGACATGCGACCGGGGAAGTCGAGGCCGCGCAGGCGGCGCAAGTACTGGTGGCCGGAGGCGTAGAGCGCGAAGGTGGCGGCGATCTCGTGGGCGCGGCCACGGAGCCGGTCCCGAGCGTCAGGCCGATCACTCGTGACGGCGTACGAGATCTGGACCGCGAAGCGCGGCTGGTTGGCCTTTGCGAGGACGGCCCGGATTTCCTCGGCACGCTCTGGGAACAACCGCGACAGCTCGCCGGGCCGATCGCGGCGCAGACCGCCGGGAGTGACGACGTCGAACAGGTCAGCCCGGAAGCTGCTGGACCTCCCGTTCCGCAACCCTGAAGCGGCGCGGTGAGCGGCTGACAGCCGCCGCCCCGTCACTGGACGGACCAGGACCTGGACGGCGGCGTGCTCACCTTGCCGCAACCCCGACAGCGCGCCGAGGAGCGCGCGCAGCGGATCGTTGCGGTGCGCAGTAGTGAGCGGGTAGTGGTCGGGCCGAGCCAGAACCATCCGGCCCCGGGAAGCCGTGGCACCGCGCGGCATAGGCGGACCGGCCGGGCGAGTGGTCACAGCCGCGCCCGGCCAGGCCGACCGAATCGCCTTCTCCACCAGCCCAGGCGGTACGAGCCCCGGCACCCACAACTGCACCCGAACACCGGCGGCATCGGCCACGTACTCCCAAGCCACATGAGGCTGGCCGAGCAGAAGGCGCTTCCAGCGCGGCGCGGTCAGCCCCATCACCTGCGACCACCAGGCAACCGCGCTGCCGGGCTCGACCTGCGGTGGGACCGCGATCTCGACCAGCCGAGCGTTACGCGCGAAGCGCGCGTTGCGCCACCGCCAGAGGACGGCTTCGGTGGTGCTGAGACCGACGGCACCCCCAACCACGGCTCCCCAGAGCGCTGGATCAGAAAGGCCCGGGATCACTCGGCCGGATCCGTTGTGGCGAGCGCATGCTCAGACGCACTGGCGACAGCGACGAAAGCGGCACGATCTCCGGCGCCGCCGCAGACCAGACCCTCACCCTGGCCGGCCGACAGCAGGAAGAGCCGTTCCCCTTCGGTGAGGTCGAAGGCTTCGGCGATCTCGTCGATGGCCTGCGGAGCCTGTCGCAGAAGGACCTGCGTACTGGCATTGGAGACGACAGCCTTGCCGAGATTGGAGCCGAGCAGATCGGCGGCGTCCTGGGTGACAACGGCGAGGCCGGCCCAGTGCTTGCGGGCGGATTTGGCGAGCCGATACAGGAACCTCGCGCCCTCGTTCTCGCGCATGAGCGTCCACGCCTCGTCGACCACGACCAGGCGGCGACGCCGGTCGGCGGGGTTGGACACGCGCCGCCAGATCGCGTCGAGCGCCAGGAGCATCCCGACCGGCCGCGTCTCCTCGGGCAGGTCCCGCAGCGAGAACACGATCAGGTGGCCGTCCGGCCGAGTGGTGGTCGGACCGGCGAACAAGCTCCGGTAGGAACCGGACACGTACGGGGCGAGCCGCCCGGCCAGCTCGGACGCCTCCGACCCGTCAGCGGCCTCCAGCATCGTCACCAGATCGGCGAGCAGCGGCGCAGGACGCTTCCATGTGCGCTGGTCCGCGGTGATGCCTTGGGCCGCGTACGTGGCGATCACCGCCTTGTCCAGTACGGCCTTCGTCGCGGCGGTGAGCGGTTCGCCGAGCATGGTCGCGACCAGGGTCTGGAAGAACATCGCGCGCCGGTCGAGCGCGTCGTCTTCCGCGGAGGCGGGCAGGTCGAACGGGTTGAAGCAAACGCCCGGCGTACCAAGACCGAGAACGGTTCCTCCGACGGCGTCCGACAGCCGGCGATACTCGTCCTCGGGATCGACGACACACACCTCGACCTGGTGAAACAGCAGCCGCAGCACCTCCAGCTTGGTGAAGTACGACTTGCCCGCCCCCGACCTGGCGATCGTCACGGAGTTGTAGTTGTGGTGGGCGAACCGGTCCCACAGCACCACGCCGGAGGAGTAGACGTTCAGCCCGAGCAATACCGGCGTCTCGCCGAGCCGAGGCCGCAGATCCGGCGAGGCGAACGGGAATGCCGCCGCGAGCGCCGAAGTGTCGAAGGTCCGGCGGGTCCTCAGCGTGTCCGTTGCGAGCGGAAGCGTGGCCGTCCATCCTTGCATCGCCCGGAACGTCGCCGGATGCGCGTCGAGCAGCAGCGACGCCGCCAGCGCCTTGACGTGCTGAACCTCCGCCTCCAGCTCGTCGGCATCCGCAGCGTGAACGGTGAGATAGAGGCCGACACGGAACAGGCGTCCGTGCCCTCGGGCGAGGGAAGCGGCCAGCTCCGCGGCATCGTCGGCAGCCGCCTCGGCCGCGAAGTCCGGCATCCGGGCGCCCGCAGAGGCGGACTCCAGGCGGGCGAGCTGACGGCGAAGACGCTGGGCGGCGATCAACGGCGGCACCGGCTCAATGTGCAGTGACACATCGAGGTGCCCTGGATAGCCTGTCAGCGGTTCGAGCCAGCCCGCGCCGACCTCTCGCGGGTACCCCGCGATCGCGAACGACGCGCACACCCCGTCCGGGAACTCGACCGAGCGGGCGTTGATCCTCAACGATGACGGGCCGGGCAAGGCGGCGGCGGTACGGGCCAGCTCCTCGCTGTCGCCGGCAGGGCGTGTGAACCTCATCGAGTCCCTTCTCCAAGCGTGATCGGCTCATCAGGACGGGCGACCCCAACCGGGTCGGGACGACGAGGCGACAGCGACCGTACGAGCAGGTCGCGAGCCTCCTCGGCACCCACAACGGAGGCGTGAACCCCGAGACCGAGCAGAGAACGCACGGTCTCCTCAGCGCGACGCATCACGATCGCCGCCGAGCTGTCCCGCCGAGCCGAGCGCCGGGACCTCCGCGTCCACGCGGGCGGTTGCTCGGTGTCCTGGTGACGAACGACAACAAGAACATCCCGCGTCAGCAGATCCCGCGTGGCGCTCAGCTCGCTTAGAAACTCGGCATGCCGGCGGGCCGCCTGCTCAAGTGCTGGATCAGCCAGACGCCCTGCGGAACCCTCGATCACGTCGGCGAGATCGGACAGGTCGACCGGCCGCGCCTGCAGGAGGATCTGCACGGGAGCGTCCAGCGAGTTCAGCCACCCGGCGAACACCCCGACCAACGCCGCCTGCTCCTCGCCCGTCCGCAGCCCGAACGCCACGGTCCCGGCTCGGACGACGGCCACGGTCCCGCCTTCGGCCAGCTCCATGACACCGTCCTCGCGGATCGCCCGGACAGGGAGCCGCAGCGCACCCGGCAGGCGGCCCCGCACGCGACACCAGGCCGGCGGCGGGAGGACTCCTTCCTCGGTCGTGACGAGCCTGCGATCCCGCCGCAAGTAAGCGAAGGCGCGGAGGACGAGCCGGTCGAGGCTGAGCCCGTCTCTCCTGCCGAGTGCCAGCGCGCACCCGCAGGCGATCAGCGGCAAGAGGATCGCGACGAGGACCGGAACGGGCAATCGGTCACCGGCCATGAGGTACACCCAGGCCGCCAGCACCCCGGTGCCGGCCAGGATCGCGGCTTGCCGAACCGTCAGGTTCGCGAAGAGCTTGTCCGGCATCTCCACATCGGCCGGGATCTTCGCGACCAGCCGTTCTTTACTTGCGTGGCGCACGACGTACCGTCCTTCTGGGTAGACGAGGCGTTTGAAGCCGCAAGGTGACCTGGGACAGACGCTGCGCCCGCCGACGGGGTGGCCGTGGTGTGGACGGCACGGCACCGTTCGGTGGCCGGTCACTGCGGACGACGGGTCGGCGATGCGATGCCGGCTGTGGAGGGTGTTTGGGCACGGGGTTCCGCGTACCGCTATCCGGCCTATGGGGGCGCTCAGGACGGTCATCAGGGGACGAACGATCAACCCACACGTTCCGATCGCCCGGACGGCCGCTGGCGGCGGCCCCCGGCGGACGACGGGGGTGACGCGGCGCCCCCGAACACGGGCCGCCCGCGTTCGGCCCTCGCCTACCGGGACCACCGCCCGGACCTCCAGCAGGAGGGCCACTGGGCCCGCCGCCGCCTCCGCCTCTGCTCGGCGGGGTGGGCGGATTCGGTGGCTTGGGACGATGTGCCGCGCGGGCGGCACCGGCCCCCTTACCGAGCAGCATGTTCAGCCCGCGATAGACGACCAGGGACTTCACCAGCCGTGAAAGGGCGCGAGGCTTGCCCGCCTGCCAGATGGTCCGCGCGACCCATCCAGGGATCTTGAGCAGGACGAACAGCAGGCATATCGCCATGAGCAGGTCGGTCATGTCCGCCGTGCTCGGAATCCAGAATGAGTCGTCGTCGGCCGGATTGGCGGAGAACAGCAGCTGCAGCGCCGTGACGAGCACGAGCGACTGGCACGCCTGGATCGCCAGCAGCCCGGCGAAGGCCCGCCACCACAGCCGGGCGATCCCCTCGGTGACCGGCAGCGCGTGCAGGATCAACGCAAGGGGCGCCGCCACGATCAAAACCATGGTGAGCGCAATCCGGACGATGTAGGTGAACAGCACACCGACCGCCAGGACGACCACCACGAGCGCCACGATCGCGAAGAACACGCCCTTGAGGACGATCCCCGCGAGGACCGCTTTTTTGATCGCGTCAAACACCAGCTCCGGATCGATTCGATCGGCTCCGTCAGCCAGGAACGCTTGGCTCAGCCCGTTCGCCAGAGTGATTGCGTACTTGACCGCGATCAGGCTCAGGTTCGCGGCCAGAAACGCCCACACGAGCCGCGGCAGCAACTCCCGCGCCGAGATCCCGCCGGGCATCGCCTGCCCGACCATGAGCATCACGCCCGCGACGGTCACCAGCAGCACGAAGCACGTGTTCGCGATCGTCCGCGACAGCTCCCACAACTGCTTGGCCCGCGCCATCTCGGGGGAGTCCAGCTCCGGCGTCGCCAGCACGGTCGATCCGAGCATCTCGAACACCGGCTTGGTCGCCGACTCCACGAGATGCGTGAACCATTCGTCCACCGCCTGCCGGGTCTTGCACGCCACGTCGATGAAGCCGCAGTCCGACGCCGGCGGCGTCACGGCTGAAGGCGACGGCGCCGGGCTGGGCGTGGCGGAAGGCGTCGGAGTCGGTACGGGCGTCGAAGGCGCGGCAACCGCCGGCCCGCTGAGCATCGCCGAGACGAGCGCCGCCGCACCGACAGCGAGCAGAGCGAACAGCCCGAAGACTCGGAGGCGAGCCAGGGCCGCCATGTCAGGCCCCCACGATCCGCTGAAGAAGCTCCACCAGGACCGGAGCGAGCATCGCCACGCCGAACCCGAGCGCCCCATACCGCAGCGTCTTCTTGGCGGCCTCGACCTCCCCGGGGTCACCGCCGGCCAGAATGTAACGAACCCCGCCGATGGTGAAGAACAGCGTGGCCAGGCCCACCAGCAGCCCGATCACTACGTTCCGCAGGTTGGTGATGACCTGGTCGAGCGAGGCGGAGGCCAGCCTGGTCACCGCCTCGGCGACGCCCGGCACGGTCAGCGCGGCCACCATGCAACCGGCCGTCCAGAGCGCTGAAGCGGCACCACGCCGGACCCAGCTCGTACCCGCTGGAACCCGGACAACGAACAACGGACATGGCCGAAACGACTTCATGACATGGCTCCCCGAGACGTGAGGTCCTGAGCTGGGCCGTCAGCCGCGATCACAAGCCCGGAACGGGCCGGGATGGGTGTCCTCCTTCAAAGGACGAGGGACGATGGGCTCGATGGGAACGGGCAACCGTCCCCCGAAACTCCGCCCCGAGCCGTGATCACGGCTGACATGGATGAACCACCGATTCAGCAGGCGAGATTGGAGGCCGGCCCGTCACAGCTGACCGAGACTTGACCCTCCTCGATCGCCCGCGCCAGCCGCGCCTCGGCCGCTCGCCGCCGCTTGTACAGCCGATCCGCCGGCACCCCGAGCCGCCCCGCGTACGCCCGCAACGCCTGCCCCTCCAACCGCGTCGCGTTGATCAGCTTCGCCTCGTCCGAGGTGATGACCCGGCACCGAACAGCCTCGGCGAGCACCATGAACGGCTCGGTGTCCAGCGCCACGGGCTCCGGCAGGTCGGCGCAAATCTCGACGGAGGCAAGCTCACGCGCTCGGACCCGAAGCGCGCCCTTCTTCGCCCACAGCAGCAGCCGAGGCAGGATGTTCGGCCGGTCGAGGTCGATCCGGCGGAGCTGGGCGACGAAGTACGTCACCATCTCCGAGACGATGTCGTCGACCACGTGCGCGGGGCAGCCCTGCGTGGTCCGCGCGGCCAAGTTCTTCAGCCCCGGCATCGCCACCCCCACACACCCGATCATCCAGGCCGGACCGGCGCACCGCGAGCGACGTACGAGGTGCGCCCAGACCGCGTCCTTGAGTTCGTCGCTGGCATGTGGCTTGAGCAGGAGCTCCTTGCACTCATCAAGACCGATCAGGCGCTGCGGCAGGTTGTGGCCGAGGGAACGTCCGTCTACCGAGAGCGGATCCGGACCGGTGACGAGGAGGCGGAACGTCCTGTCCGCCGCGCTCAAGGCGTTGTCGTTGAAGCTGGTCGAAGTCGTCTTGTCCTGCAGATCGAGACCCATGTTGTCTCCCCGTTGACGTACTGGATCGGTCGATCCAGGTCTCGACCAGCGGATGGGAGAGGCGCGAAGCGCCAAGGGCGGAAACGTGGACACCATGCAGTGCCGCAGTGGTTCCCATGGGTCCGTTGACCTGGGCCGATAGCTCCGGCCCTGAAGTCTTGTTAAGAGAGACGCCATGGTGGCCATGTCAGGTCTCACCTGTGGATATGCGTCTGGCAGCGGGGAAGCCGTCAAGCTCTGGCCAAGCCGTCACGAGGATTAGGAGGGTGAACGAAACGGCCGCTGGCGCAGTACGTGGGGCCTAGATTGTGTTGCATGGGACCGCGAACCGAGAGCATCGCGCCATGGATTGAGACCCTGCGTAGGTCCCGGCCGGTGTTCCACTCCGAGGCGGACTTCCAGCATGCCCTGGCATGGACCGCTCATCTCTCCGATCCGTCCCTGCGCGTGCGGCTGGAGACCAGGCCGGCACCTGGCGCGCGACTGGACCTGCTGCTTTCGAGGCCGGACCTCGATGAGCACCTGGTGATTGAGCTGAAGTACCTCACGGCCGCGTGGACCGGTGAGGTGGAGAACGAGCGCTTCGAGCTGCTCAACCAGGGCGCACAGGACATCCGCGCCTATGACGTGGTGAAGGACATTCAGCGAGTCGAGCGGTTCGTTGACCGGCAGCCGGGGTGGAGCGGCGCTGTGTTGGTCCTCTCGAACGATCCCAGCTACTGGTCCCGTCCTGGGCACGGTCGTCCCACTAACGCAGATGCCTTCAGGATTTACGAGCACCAGGAGATCACGGGTAGACGCGCGTGGGGTCCCAACACCGGCATGGGCACGATGAAGGGACGCGAGGCGGCCATCGAGGTGCGCGGTAGTTACTCGTGCCGGTGGTCTGACTACTCCTCCCTCCCCGGTCGTCGGGGCATGTTCCGGTTACTCACCTTCAGCATCACGTGATCACCGCGACTGCCGCGCGTTTCACAGCAGAGATGCGTGCGCCCTACGGTTCGGGTGGGCCGTGGCCAGAAAGATCGGGTATCGCGATGGGCTGGCTCGGTTCGTGATCCAAGCCGAGCGCGCGAGCATGGGGCAGCTCGGGAATTGGGTCAAGCCGCAGAGGATGGATTGCTGTCCGGTATGCCTCTCGATGGCCGGGTCCGATGAGCCAGGTCACCTCCGGTGAGACCGTCCATAGACGCCAGGCGAGCTGGCGAGCCTCGTCACCCCGCTTCTTGGTCTCCTCGCCAGGTGGTTCCTTGGCGAATCGTTGTTGTACGCGTTCACGTAACACGGTCAGTGACGCGTTGGAGCGCTTCGCCTCTCCGGCGATGATCACCCTCGACTTGTCGTCGACGATGGCCAGGTCGAGTTGAAGCGCCTTGGTGGGCAGCTCGAACAGGACCCGTGACGGTGGATACTCGTACTTCAGGATCGCCTCGACGTACGCGGCGAGCTGGGGCAGGTACTCGGCGTTATACCAACCGCCTGCTTTTGATCTCGACAGCAGTCCCCAGCGACCGTCGGCAGTCGGTCGGTCAAGGGTGTTGAAGCGTGCGCCCCGTTCAAGCGTGATGAGACCTGCATCGACTCCGACGAAGAACAATTCGACGTCGCCGGGATCGATCACGTTGGGGCTCGGTAGCAGCTGCCCGGACTCCATCCGGTCGGGGTTGTCGGCGAACAAGTCGACGGATCCATGCCGCAGCAGCTCCATGAAGTCGTCTACAGCAGTCATGCCGCCTCCTGAAGCCGCCGGCGAGTGTACGAGCCCCAGTTTGCTACGCATCTGGCTATTTGTCTTGATCTGGCGTCGCCGAGACGAATTGCCGAGATCATGCGCTTGACCTGCGCTTCCCCGTAAGGGGCAGCGTTTCCAAACGGTGCTGCTGGCTGGGTGTTTCACTGCATGGGAACGGGTTGCCGTCGCGGGTCACCGTAGATGAGCAAGAACGAAGGACCGCGGTCGAAGAGCTCGCGGGAAGCCAAGAGGCGGTTGGTGCCGCTCTCGGTGTGGCTTTGTTCGGACACCACGCCTGGTTCGAATACTAGGGATAGCCCGGCCGCTACCGATGTGGTGTGCGCCCAACACCGCCAGGCTGTAGGGCGGGAACTGGCTCGGCATCTGATCGATGCCTGCTCCCAACCGGGCGGGGTCGTAGCGGACGCCTTCCCGACGAGCGAGACGGTACTGCTCACCGCGGCAGGGATGGAGCGCCTGGGAATCGGGTGTGTTCCGCGTCTTCCGGTCGCGCAGCACTTGGCCAGCCGTCTGCGGCAAGAGCTTGCGGCGGATCAGTGGGCGGGGGTGAGGCTGCGGCCCTACGGACCACACGAACTTCGGGAAGCGCTGCGCGGGCTGGAGGGCCGGGTTGAGCTGTTGATCGCGGCGCTTCCGCCCTATCCGGAGTCCGGACGGCCAGCTGGCCCGGCGCCGGCGTCTTGTCCATCGTGCAGAACGGAGCAATTGACGCTAGCCATGCCACAGCTTGGCCGGTTTCTTGAAGATGCGCATCACGTTCTCGCGCCGGGCGGTCATCTGGCGGTGATCACGACGGCGCGGCATGAGCGGGGCAGATTGGTGGATCTGGCGCCGGCGATCATCCGGCGGGCGACGGGTGCTGGCCTCACCTACATCCAGCACGTCATCGCGATTCGTGTCCCGATCGAGGGCGACACGCTGGTCGTACAGAGCGACCCGGCCGAGCTGGCGCAGCTTCGCCATGCTCAATCCTCGGAGCTGCCGCCACTTGTGTCGGTGCACGCAGATGTGTGTCTGTTCGCCCGTACCGGCGGAGGTGTGCGATGAACGAGCGCGTTCTGCCGTCGGTGCTGGCCACGGGGCAGTTGCAGGCGAAGATGCAGCGGCGCGGCCGGTACGTGCCGGAGTCGATCAGGCATCCAGGCAAGATGCTCCCGGCGATTGCTTCGCAGGTCGTTTCCGCGTTCACCGAGCCGGGGGAGCTGGTCCTCGATCCGATGTGCGGGATCGGGACCACGCTGGTGGAGGCGGTGCACTTGGGGCGGCACGCCGCGGGGATGGAGTACGAGGCGGACTTCGCCGGTCTTACCGCTGCGAACGTTCAGCATGCCCGTTCTCAAGGCGCTGCCGGCTTCGCCAGGGTGGCCTGTGGGGACTCGCGGAACATAGCGACGGTGTTCGCGGACCTACGGGACATGGCCGCGTTGGTGCTGACGTCTCCGCCTTACGGGAAGCGGACGCACGGCCATATCCGGTGCCGGAGCCGCGAAGGCGGCGGCCCGGTGAAGAAGTCGAACCACCGGTACTCCACCGACCAGGGCAATCTCGCCCACCAGGGGCTGCCCCAGCTGATGGAGGGCTTCGGACAGATCCTCGCCGGGTGCAGGGAGCTATTGAGACCCGGGGGAGTCATCGCGATCACGATCCGGCCCATCCGGGTCAACGGGCAGCTCATAGACCTTCCCGGCCAGGTTATCGAGGTCGCAGAGGCAGTCGGCCTGGTGCTCACACACCGCTTGGCGGCGCTGATGTGCGGGCTGCGTGACGGCCGGCTCATAAACCGAGCGTCGTTTTTTCAGATGCTGGAGGCATGGAAGAGCCAGGAAAAGGGGCTGCCGGTGTGCGCCGCAGCTCACGAGGACCTTCTCATTCTCCGCATGCTCAGGAGCTCTCGCTCAGAGGCGCCCGCCTGAACGAATGGCCACATAAGCCCGACCAGGTCCAGGGAGTGGAGGCAGGCCTGTGTGTAGTGAGCGAAAGGTGTTGCTGTCCAAGTGGACTTGGTAAGGCGCGCAGCAACCATAAACATGCCAAGCCAGTTGACTTGACGATATGGCTAGAGGCGTGGGTCTATGTCGCGTGCCCAACGACATAAGACACCCGCTATTCCAAGTAATCGCCGAAGGTGGCTTTCGGGCTGCCCAGGAAAATTCGGTGCTCTCATAGAACATTGCGCCATTACTCAACTCGTGTATAGCGAGTACTCAACTCGTGTATAGCGAGGTCAAGTTACACAGCGCCCACGAGTAGAGGCCCCGGCCTGGCCACACATCCGCCAAGACGTTCGCCAAGCCGAGGCCATTCCACCCCAGCTCACTGGAGAGGATGGATCCATCTTGCACCACCTTGCTCGCCCCCGTGCCGTGCTCATAACGGCCATTCGCCGCGACGGCCGAACTGACGACCGCTGTGCCGAACAGCAAACCAACGCGACGGCCGCCAACAGGCCATATTCCTTCCCGGCAGCGTCAGCGACACCAACTTCACGACCTATCGACTCTTACACCGCGACGGGGTCAGCCGACCGGCTGGCAGCAGCCGCTGGGAGCGGCAACGCCTCGGATCATCTCGGCCAAAATCACTACGCCAATAAGGCATCCACTACCAGTGGTGGTGGCCGATGAGCAGAAACGACGAACTGCTGACCGTCACGCAGGTCCTCCAGGAATTGGGCGGTGTCTCTCGCCGCACCTTCTACCGCTGGCGCCAGCTCGGCAGGGCGCCGGTGTGCATTCAACTTCCCAACCTCGAGCTCCGCGTCTGGCGGAGCGATCTCAACGCCTGGATCGAGTCACGACGGGAAGCGGCATGAGAACGACCTACGACGTGAAGCTCGGTGGAATTCAGCACCGCTGCAACCAGGGCAGGCCTGCCTACGTCGCCCGATGGCGCATTGCTGGCAAGGAGAAGTCCAAGAGCTTCCGGAGCAAAGGGCTGGCCAGCGCGTTCATGTCCGATCTGCGGCAAGCGTCCAAAGTAGGGGAGGAGTTCGACGTCGCTACCGGTCTACCGGTATCGATGCTGGAGCCCGAGTCCATCGGGCCCTCCTTTCTGGAGTTCGCCCACTCCTATGTCCTCCGCCGCTGGAACACATCGGCGGCTCGGACACGAGAAACAGACGCGTACGCACTCCTGTCGCTGGTCCCCGCCCTGGTGACAGACACCCCTCGCCGTCCCGCACCAGAAGCCCTGCGAGAGGTGCTCCGGAACCACGCGCTCCTCCCGCAGAACCGACGGCTGGAACTGACCGCGGTGCAAGCCGCAGCCCTGACCTGGCTGGAACGTGCTTCCCTGCCGCTGGCAGCTCTGGGACAGCCGCACATCCTGCGCACAGCTCTGGAGGCCATCTCGGTCACCTTCGCCGGCGCCCCGGCGGGGGCGAACACGGTACGTCGCAAGCGCGCCGTCCTCCGTCACCTGCTCGAACACGCCGTCGAGCAGAAGGTGTTCGACAGCAATCCAATGGACGGCATCAAATGGACCGCACCCAAAGCCGTCACGGTCATCGATCCTCGAACGGTGATCAATCCCGCCCAAGCGGGACAGCTCATCGACGCCGTCTCCAAGGTAGGACGCAACCGGGGCGCACGGCTCAAGGCGCTCTTCGCCTGCATCTACTATGCAGCACTCCGGCCCGAGGAGGCGGCGGACCTGCGGCAGAGGAACTGCACCTTGCCCGAATCCGGCTGGGGTCTGATCGTTCTGGAGAAGGCGCGGCCCCAGGGCACAAAACGCTGGACCGACTCAGGTGAGACCCACGAGTCCCGAAACCTGAAGCATCGGGCAGACAAAGAGACACGAGAGATCCCGATCCCACCCGTTCTGGTCACAATCCTTCGCGAGCACATCGCCGAGTTCGGCACGGCGAAGGACGGCAGGATCTTCCACACGGGCAGGGGCGGCACCTACTCCAGTTCGGCGCACTCCTACGTCTGGCAGGAGGCCCGCAAACTCGTCCTCAGTCCTGAGCAGATCACCTCGTCTCTGGCAGGTCGACCGTACGACCTCCGTCATGCGGCGGTGTCGCTGTGGCTGAACGCAGGGGTACCTGCTGTCGAGATCGCGAAGCGCGCGGGCCACAGCGTGGAGGTCCTGCTGCGGGTGTACGCGAAGTGCATGGACGGCCAGCAAGAGCAGATCAACTCGAAAATTGCTGACGTGCTGACCGATTAGGTCACTGAAGTGACGACGGTCCCGGCCAAACTGAGCTGGGGCCGTCTCTCTTCGTGTTCGGTATTCGTCGACCGGCTTCGCCGTCATGCTTTTCGAAGGTGCAGAAGCCTTTGAAGGCGTGGTCGTGAAGAACGCCGTACTGTGGCGAGCGAACGGGAGTCTGGGCAGGGTCGGTGAGCGCTGCGCTGACATAGCTATCGATGTACGAGGCCAGGTGCACAGTCAAGTCGGGCTCTGCCGGCGTCAGGAAGTTGGGGAGGGCTCGGGGGTTCCGTTGGGCCAGAGGCAGGTGGAGTTGGCGCCAAGGGTGAGCACGCCATCGGCGGCCCAGCCGATGCTGATCAGGAAGTCGTCGGGGCGAGAGTGCCCGTAAAGCTGCAGACCGTTCTCATGCTGGCCCGAGATGTAGTGGCCCTGCTTCTGCCAGTACGCCTTGACCGTGGCGATCACTTCCTTGAGCGCGTCTTCGGCCTTAGGCAGACCTCGCAGGTAATACTCGCGACTGACCACGATCCGGTCTTCGGAGCCTCCGTCGAGCGGATCAAGGCACGCGCCGTCGTTGAGGCTTGGCTGATACAGCTCTAGTTGGGGCGTGGGGTGGATGATACTGACGGTTCCGTCGATGAGCTGCTCGATTCGAGTGAGTGCCTGCTCTTTGGTGATTGTGGGCTTGTCGGCCGGTTGGTTCATGGCTCCTCCCGGGACTCCGCCGGGCGCGCACCCGGCGACGAGAACCACAGCTGCGATGATCAACCTGACGGCGCGGAACATCTAGTCTCCCGTCGGCGTGGGTGAAGACTGCGGAGCGGGCGACGGTGGGGACACCGGTTCCGTTGAGGGGCGTGGCAGAGGTGGCGGCGTCAGGTGGGGCGTCGGAGGCGGCGCCTGTTTCGGCGTCGGGAGTACCGATACTTGATCGTACTGGCCGTTGATGATGAATCCGAGGTTTTTCAGAGACTCGGACTGGCTGTCCCAGTAACCGGAGTGTGTACCAATGTCGTACCCAGTGAAAGAAAGAGGGCCTGATACGGGCGTGGGATCAACGACAAAGCGGTTGGCGCCAAAGGCGATGTTGCTGGGGTCGGTCCCGAAAGGGCCCGCACCGTTTGGGAACCAGGGGTTCAGGATGCCCGAGATGGGGTTCCGCCCGCCACTGAGTGGAAGGTGGCCCAGGTCGGCGATGGGGTCCTGGGGTGACTCGCCTACCCAGACCTGCTTGACTCCGAGATCGCTCGCCCGCGCTGCCATCGTCCCGGGACTTCCTACAAGGATGAGTTGATCGGCAAATGTTCCTTTCCGTGTCTGCGCGGCCATGCCGGCCACCACACTGCCGTAGCTGTGCCCCAGCACGGTGAATCGCGGTGTGCCGGCCGGTTGGTGCGTGGCGTGGAGACCGTCGAGGAAACTGGCCAGTGAGCCCGCTCCGGCTTGGGCGAGATTGGGCGACGCCACGGAGGTGTCGGCTCGGAGGAGTCCCGCGTCGAGTTGCGGTGCTTCGTAGCCGAGCCAGATGATGGAAGCGATCTTGGTCCGCGGGGAAGCGGTCGAGTTGGCTCGGTCCCACAGGGTCGCTGCGCGGGCCGCGTCACCGCCGATCCCCTCCAATTTGCTGCCCGTGCCCGGCACGGAGGTGACCACCGAGCCAGCCTTATCGGGGTCACCGAAGGAGATGGCAGCCTTGCCGAGTCCGCCAAGTTCGAAGTGGAGCAGGAGCGCCGGCGGGCGGCCATTCACTCCGCCCATCGCCAGGCTTTTCTCGACGGCCCTGATCTTTCGCTGTTCCGCTTCTAACGCATCAATTTCCATGTGTATGTAGGACTGCCGCGCGCCTCGCTTCATATGCTCCTCCAGCGTGCGAAGTTCCGCCAACCGCTCGGCGATAGCGCTCTTGCGCAGGCCTAGGTAGGCCCGGTTCGCGCTGTCGCGGGTGGCGGCGGGTACTCCGTCGAGTGAGCCGATCAGCTGCGGCGCGGTGTCGATGAGCCGCTTGCGCGCGGCCGGATGGAGCATCTGCCACCAGGCACTGACCCGGGAGGCAAGGGTCGGGTCTTTACCAGTGCTCTGCGCCGCCACCGCCTTCTGCAGTGCCGAGGGATCGCCGTTCGCGGCGGTGGCGAGCATGGCGCCGAGGCCGCTCGGGTCGGGAGCGGAACCGCCGAAGAGTCCGAAGCCGAGGACGGCCGCGTTAGCCATGTCGCCGTCGGGACGCTGCTGAAGTACGGTCAGCCGCCTGCGCAGGTCGATGGCCTGTCCGGTGGCCCAGGTGCCTACTCCCGCGACCTGTCGGGCAGGTGCGGCGCTGACACATGCGGAGGCCAGCACCGCGGAGAGCTGACTTCCTGCGGTGGGGAGTTCGTGCCCGGCGCGCTCCAGGTCGGCCACCATACGGGTCATCGCCTCCACGTCCATCCCCGCGTAGCCGCCGCGCGTGGACGTGACGACGGGGAGCGGGGTTGACAGTGGCGGCGCGGTGGCTTGCCCGCCGAGGGCGCGGATGCGCTCGGCGATCTGCGCTGCAGCGGTTTCGAAGGCCCTCTGGAGCCGGGTGCGCTGGTCGTGGGCGGCTTGAGTGAAGGGGGCCGCGCCGCCACCGACCCAGGCGTGAGCCGTCATGTGGCGCATGGTGGAGTCGAGCGCGCCGATGTGGTCGCCCGCCAGCCGCACCACGCGGCTGAGGGCTTCTTCTAAACCGGCTGTCTCGCCCGCCACAAATCCGACGATGTCATGCTATGGCGCTGTTCGCCCGCGCGACATGCAGATTCGTTATGAGAGGCGCCTCGGCCGCAGATTCTTAGCGAATGTCTACCTCGAGCCTGAACCCTCACCACGAGGTTCAGCGCATGAAACACCAGTAGCGCTCCGGACTGGGCACTCGAGCGGATTCCTCCGGGTATCTGGAACGCCCTCAGTTCAGATGCCAGGGCAGGTGAATTCCTAGGTGGCCAGACGGCGGCCGTTCTCGCCGTGCTCGTCAGCGAACGCAGTGATGTAGACGTCCACTTTGGTCTGAACGCGGCGGCGAGCATCTTGCGGACGTCCCCGGGGACAATCTGGTCGATCAACTACGACGAGCTTGCCGGGGTGCGGTCGTCGTGGGCGTCTCGGGCACTACGGTTAGTACGGGTGTTGCCTACCCGACCGATGTCCGCGCGCCGGGCTTATCTCGAAACCATCGCTTCATCGGTGTTCTGGTGGTGAGCACAGCGACGTTGTGAGGAGTGCATTTGACTGAGGGTGGACGAGCGCTGTTGAGTAGTGACTCGATTGGCGCGATCGCGGACATCGCACGTTCGACGCGAGACGCAGAGCGGGCCTTCACCGTCGCGGGCATCAAGCTGGAGAGACAGCCGGTCACTCAATACGAGGGCACGGTGATCGTCGCAAGTACGCGCAGCCACGTGTCCCGCACGCTCCGCAGACTTGACCTTTGTGACCCAAAGGTGGTTCGTGCTGTTTTGCGGGCAACGGTTGCCTTAGCCGAGATCTACGAGTCCCTCCCGACTGCGGACAAGAGTCGGCTGGTACGGCTACGCCATTGCCTAGCTGCGGATGGATTTCCGCTGGATCCGACAGGCGACCCCATGGCCGCCATTCGCACTCTAGGGACAATCGCCGCCGACGTACTCCCCGACGCCTCCGCGATACGCGTCGAGCTGGCCCGCCTAGAAAGATCACTGGACGATGATCCCAGCTTGGCCATCGGTAAGGCCAAAAACCTGATTGAAGCCACCGCTAAGGCCGTTCTCGCCCAGAAGGGACAGCCCGTCGGAACCAACTTGAACGTCCCGACCCTGGTCAAGGGAGCCATGGAGGTGCTGGGCGTGCACCCAGAGCAGGTGGACGCGACGAAGTCACCTCTCGTTCGCGACATCCTGGCCGACCTGCGGGATCTCGCGCTTAAGATCGGGACCTTGCGCAACAAGGTCGGTGATGGTCACGGCAGCTCAGCCGCCGTGACCGGTATCGACGCTAGAGACAGTCGTCTCGCCGTACGTGCTGCCATCGCTTGGTGCGCCTATATGTTGGACTCTCTCAGTGACCCTCCTGGTCGACAGCCATCGGCTCAAGCTGGAGCTTCGGGCTGAGTCAGCCGCCGTACAAATTCCTCCCGCAGATCGGCGAGTGGTTTGAGCCCTTTATCGGTACCCGTGTACCAGAACGCCCACCCGTCGCATTGCTTCACGTCGAGCACGGCGCAGGCGGCGCCGGTTGGGGTCTCGAAGATCTGGCCCTCAAGCTCGATCTTGCCCTCGGCGGTGACAACCGCTGACGCGTCCGTGCCGTGCTGCAGGTCCACCAGTGTGGCTCCGACGTCCAGCAGATCGAGGTCGATGAGGTGGGAGAGCTTGGCCCCGAAGACGCCTGCTGGCGCGGGGACTGTGTCGGGCTCCCCAGGTACGGGGTAATCGGGCTGGTAGGAATGTTGGCCGAGCAGGTTGAAGGCGTCCTTGGTGACATGAGCCATGAGATGGCGCCGTGCTGATAGGAACGCCTGGTAATCCATCTTGTGCCAGTCATTTGGAAGGGCGTGCATGTAGGTGTGCTTCGCCAGTTCCGTGGGTGGCAGGTGGGCTTCGGCGACTTCCGCCGGCCAGTAGTCGGACGGTGCTTTGTCGGAGATGGCGATGTTGTCGTACCACTCGACGAGTGCCATGTTCGCGATCTGGTTGATCTTGCTGGCCTCTGTCAGGCCGAGTGCCCCGCGAAGGTATTTGCGTGGGAACAGGTGGTGCCGCTCAATACCCTTCCTCACGGTGACGGCGGGATCGAGCCGTGCGCGTACGCGCACGCGGGACAGTAGCGCAGGTGCGTCGTGGATGTTGAGGGCCGCGATGTAGGCCATGAGCGCGGGAGACTTCGCCGCCGAGGTTGCCAGGTTGTTGGGCAGCGTGATGGTCCAGAAGTCATTGGTTAGCGTGTCGTCGATGAGGCGGTTGAGCGCGTCGCAGAACCCTTGCGCGTCACCTGGTGCGACCCCTCCTAGGAGTGCGAAGTCTCGCTCCGCCTGGCTTTCGAAGGCACCGGAATAGCGGCTGGTGGCGTGCGTCATGAAGAACCAGCGGGCGATGACTTCGCGCAGCTGAGGGATCTGCACGTCATAGTGGACCCGGCCGAAGAGCCACAGTGCGTAGGAGAACAGGATGGCATTCTCGCTGGAGATCATCTTGCTGCCTCGGAACCCAGCCCGTTCCAGGCACAGCAGAAACTCGTGCCAGTGCGTGAGGTTGAGAACGTGAGCTTGAGCCGCTTCGAGCGTCTCGAACTGGGTCTCCCTGCTCTGCGGCGAAGCGCTGCCCGACTCTAGATCCCGCCCGCGGAGTACGGTGTAAACGTTCTTCAGTACAGCGCGGCGGAACGCGAGCGCGACGGTCACGCGGAGAAGCTGCGGAGGCTGAGGCTGGATGTACCAGTTGAACGGTGAGGCCGTGCCGAGAGCGGGCGTCTTGGCCGCCCTGCAGAAGTCTTCGAGCTCTCGGCGGCCCTTCTCCCAGAACACACTCATCAGGGTGAGGATGAAGTCAGCCTGATTCAGGGTGACGCCCTCGCTGTTGATGCGGACGAAGATCTCTGCCACCTGTTCTTCGTTGACCGCCTGAGACAACTCCACAACCTTGAAGAGGTAACCGCTGAGGTCGTGCAATCGATGGAGGGCCTCTTCGAGACGATCCCGCTCCTCCTGGTCGACCTCGCGCTTGGTGGCTAGACGAGTGATGAAGCCCCGTATCGCCTGCCAGAAGCTGCGTGGGGCCCACAGCACGCTGATATCCGGTAGAAACTCGGGGTCTTTCTCGATCGCTGCGTCAGTGACCGCGAAGGTCCCGTCCGCGGGCCGGAAAGCTATTCGGATCCGGGTCCTGGAGTAGTCCTCGCGCAGGACCTCGATCCCCTTCATTACGGCGTACAGCGAGGTAAGCCGTTGCTGTCCGTCGACGATCAGGTACTGGGGCGCGGTCTTTCCGGTGCCGATCTGCCGGGCACCGGGGTCGGCGTCAGTCTTCCAGAAGAGCAGGAAGCCGACCGGGAACCCCTTGTACATCGAGTCGAAGAGCGAGCGGACCTTGGTCGCCTGCCAGACAAAGGGACGCTGGATGTCAGGGAGGGCGATATCTCCACGATCGATGGCTTCAACCATGTTGCCGACTGTGTGGCTGGAGTCCCCGAAGAGCATCGTGGCCATGATCACCTGCAAACTAGGATCGGACGGTCAATCGTCAACTGTAATTCAGGAGCCCAAGGGCGTCTCTGACTTTGTGCAGCTCGAAGCCATGTATCGCTCAGCTCGGTCAAGGTCACGGCTGCCACGTTCTGCTTACGGCGGCCCAGTTCCCTCAAGGTCTCCGTGCAGCCGGTATCTGTAGCCGATGGGTGAAAGGCGCGCCCGGTCTAGCAACCAGGGATGGAATATCGTTCTTGTGCCTCCGCTCGTGATGATTTCGCCATGTTTGTCACGGGTTGCGGCAATATTGCTCACTACAAACAGGGCCACACACGGATAGTCGTTGGCGTGCTGGACTTCGCTGGGTGTAAGGAGGATCTCTTCCGGATCGCCGGTTGTTCCCTTGACCTCAACATGCCAAAGGACACCGTCGATCTCGACCGCATAGTCGAAGCTCTGCGTACGAGAGGTGTCTGTGACCTTGCCGAGCTTGCTGTAATAGATGAATGCCTCATTCATCGCGTACGTCTCGACCGCGACCTTCACCTGCTGGTCGATGGCGAAACCTTGGCCTCTGCGAGGCGTTCGCGGGCGGCCGGCAGCCGAGGCAACCTGACGTTCGGCCTCCTCGATGTTCTGCTGAGTAAGAGTTTCAGAGGATGGCTCCTCCGCAAGAGCCGCAACGACCCCCTTAACCTCAGGAAGCACGTCGAGCACCGCGTTCGGCAGCTTAGCGAGGTACGTCTGGAAGGTCCGTAGAGAATTCTGGTACGGGATCCAAGGGAAGTAGAGCGGCTGCCCTGGATACTCGGCCTGCAGCTTGTCGCGGATCGCCAGCAGGGCTAATCGGCGTTGCCGAAGTACCGCCAAAGGCAGCGGTTCAGCCATCGGACGATAGTCCTCAAGCGCGACGACGAGGCCCGGGAGCCATGTGGGCTTGGCGCCGGCCTTCCGCGCGTACGAGCCACGTGCAGCCCACCAGATCGGCTCGTTGAACCGCTCACCTGTCGCACGGCTGACGCCCACAATCTGCTCTGCCGCGCTGTCATAGTGAACGATGACGCTGTTGGCTTGGACGGCACTGACGAGTGTGTAGCCCGGCGTGTTCACACCGCCCCGAGCGGTGGTAGGCGCCTTCAGGTCGCCACCGGTGTCGTCCCGCCGCGTGATCTCCATGAACAGGTTTTCGCCGGAACGCTGCGACCACCAGTACGTGACCATGACCGCTATCCTGCCGTAGCGGGATCTTGGACTCCATACCTCGCTTTTGGTTGACGTGGGGTTCGAGGGCGCAACCTTCCCAGCCCCGCCTGGACGAAGTCGAACGGGACCACATCGACTGGCGCAGCCACCATGTTGTCCGCGCCCGCCGTCGCTGAGTCGGCGACTGTGCGCTCCATACGCACTGCCGGGTTGTTCTACTTCGGACCTGCCAGCCGATCGTCACCACGGCTGACGTCCAAATGTCGGCAGGGCGGCGTACTGTCACCGGCGTGCCAGCCCTGAAACGCGGCATGTGGGGCGTGAAGCAGGCGAACCCCTGCAGCAGAGCAGCGCGGCAATTGCGTGTAGCAGCGGTGGATGGGTAAAGCTAACTACAGCGCTACTTTTTGTCAGGCTGACAAAAACATAGAGTCGGGCCCGTGATCGACGACCGGTGGAAGCCGCCCGCCATCCTGCTCACCGTTGACCTGGTAATCCTCACATTGCGTGAATCGCGCCTCCAAGTGCTGCTCGTCGAGCGCGGCATCGAGCCGTACAAGGGCGCCCAGGCGCTGCCGGGCGGTTTCCTGCAGCACCCTCAGGAGAGCCTCGTCGCGGCGGCTCATCGAGAACTGGCGGAGGAGGCCGACCTGGACGTCGAGACACTCCGGCTGGAACAGCTAGGTGTGTACGACAACCCAGGGCGGGACCCGCGTGGCCGGGTTGTGAGCGTCGCCTTCCTGGCCATCGCCCCAAGGCTGCCCGAGCCCATCGCCGGCACCGATGCCGCCGACGCTGGTTGGCAGCCCACCGATCGGGTGTTCTCCGGCGAACTGGACCTCGCTTTTGATCATCGGCGCATCGTCACGGACGGCGTCGAGCGCGCCCGCGCCAAGCTCGAGCATTCCGCGCTCGCCACGGCCTTCTGCGGGCCGACGTTCACGATCACGGATCTTCAGGATGTGTACGAGGCGGTGTGGGGGATGCCGCTCGACCCCCGGAACTTCTACCGAAAGATCAAGAAAACTGAGGGCTTCATCCTCCCGGCCGGTTCGGCGCGCAAGGCCTCGACCGGGCGACCGGCTCGGCTGTTCAGGGCCGGTCCTCGCGAGGTCCTCTACCCCCCGATGATCCGTCCCGTCGACTCACCGAACGGAAAGGAGCCGGCGCCGTGAGTCCCGTTGTGATCCTCACCGCACTCGACCTGGAATATCAGGCGGTCCGCGAAAAGCTGACCGGCCTGCGCCTGCACCGGCACTCCCAAGGCACCCTCTTCGAGGTGGGCCGGCTGGCAGCCGGGCGAGGGCAGGTGGTCCTGGCACACGTCGGCAAGGGCAACCTTTCCGCGGGGGTACTGGCGGAACGTGCCATCGCCAAGTTCCGACCGGCCGCGCTGCTCTTCGTCGGCGTGGCCGGCGCGCTGCACGCGCACATCGCTCTCGGCGACGTCGTAGTGGCCACGCACGTGTATGCGTTCCACGGCGGCACCAGCGAGGACGACGGTTTCAAGAGCCGTCCCCGGGTCTGGGAGACCTCCCACGCCGCTGACCAGATCGCTCAGCACCTGCACCGGACCGGCTCCTGGGCCAAGGATCTCGACCCTCGTCCGCAGGTGCATTTCGGGCCGATCGCCGCAGGGGAGGTGGTGCTGAACTCTCGGCTCTCCGAGCACGCCCACTGGATTCGCGAGCACTACAACGACGCGCGGGCGATCGAGATGGAGGGCGCCGGCGTGGCACAGGCCGGCCACCTGAACCAGGTGCCCGTCGTCGTCATCCGGGGGATCAGCGACCGGGCCGACGGCACCAAGGAAGTCACGGACCGCGAGCAGTGGCAGCCGAGAGCTGTCGCCAACGCGGCCACGTTCGCCGCGGCTCTGGCCGAGGAGTTGTCCACCGAAGGGCCCATCACAAGGAGCTCCACCATGCCCGAGACCACCACGAACATCGCCAAGGGAAACGCCCACGTGGGAGTGCAGGCAGGCACCGTGCACGGCGGCATCTGGATCACCCCTGACACGCCCCGGCCGACGGACCTGCCGGAGGCGCTGGCCGGGTTCCGCTCCCGGCTGTGGCAGGCGTGGGCGGACGGACGCCTGGACGAGGCGACGTACAAGGCTGCGGAGGCGGAACTCGTCGCGGCCGACCAAGCCCTCGAGACGAAGACGCCGGATCGGAAGAGCGCGCTGACGCTGGCGCTGAAGAAGCTGCGCGGGCTCGTCGGTGACGTGGCCGCGCTGGCGGCGGAGCTCACCGCCATCATCGCCCTAGCCCAATCCCTGTCATGACAGAGCCGACGCACCGCGTCGAAAATTCGGCCACAGACTCCCACATTGGAGTGCAGGCAGGCACGGTGCACAACCTCAACGTCTACGAGAGGGAGCCGGGGGACTCGCCCGAGACGACGTTTCGCAAGGGTGTCTCGTTCCTGAAGGGCCGGATGCCGGGGCCGGCCCGGCGGCTGATCAACGACGCCATGGTGGACTACACCACCAACGAGGTCTACTTCTATTGGTTGCTCGCCATGGTGAGTCGTCGGACGCGGCATGAGCTGACCAAGGACGAGACCGTTCAGCTGCGAGACAGGCACGCCACCATGCGGCTGCGGGGTGAGGATCCGTGGCGGGACGGCGTACGCATCATCGATCGCCTCCTTGAGTCGGCAGGTAAGGCGGAGGAGGACATCCGCGTCGTGGTCAAAGACCTCGACGCGCTCCGCGAACCGCAGCGCAGCCTGATCCTGGAGCACTTGGAGCTGTACCTCGACGGTCCCATCGAGGACCATCTGTGGCATCGCGCGCTGTCGAAGGCCAAGACGGATCAGATGGCCGGGGGACGCGAGGATCGGATCTGGAAATTCTTCCACCCATCGCCGGCAGAGCCCTTGCTCCGGGAACCGCGGCCACCTGAGACACCTCTGAGCTGCTGGGCCAGAGCGGTCACGTCGACGGTCGTCCTGCTCACGGCGACGGCCCATCTCGGCTACCTGATCCTGCAGAGCGGCCGCGTGCTTCTGATGGCCGCCTACGTGCTGGGCCTCGCCGGCGCCTCTGTCGGTGCACGGGAAACCGCGCACTGGCGCCATCATGTCGTACGCCGCCGTGCGAAGGACAGGGAGTACCGCAGAGGCAGGACCGGGGTCGAGGGCATTGTCGTCGGCCGGCGCGTAAAGGAACAGGCGAAACCCAAGGCCAAGGTCGAGCGCGGCAGTTTCGCGAAAAAAGCCGAGCACCGGATCAACCACTATTTCGCCACGTACGTTCCCCCGGGCATGGACCGTGACCATTGGTTGGCCGAAACGGAGGGAATGCGTCGGAGCCTGCGCGACGAACTGACGGAGGTCTACGGCGGGACCCGAGTCGGAGTCGAGAGGATCGCATGGCTCATTCGGCACCGGGCAAGCGTGGCCAGCACCCGCCGCAGGAAAGGCACGCTGTGGAGCTACCGCCGGGAACTCGCCACTCCTCTGTGGACGAAGGCACGGGCGATACTCGGACTCCTCACCCTCGCAGGTGCAGGCGGCTGGGCCGCTGCCGGCACCGTGCCGATGGAGCCTCTGTCGGCGATCGGCACGATCCTCCTCCTGCTGCTTTCCGGATGGTTCTGTGCACGTATCTGGCTGCACATCGTCCTGGAGCGCCGCCGACATGCCGCGGACCAGGCCGAAAGCCTTCTGGCGTACCAAAGTGACCTGGAGGCTCTGGCCAGGTGGCGCGCAAAGCTGGCGGACAAGCCAGATGACGAGGAAATGGCGACCTGGCTCGACTGCGACCGCAAGGTGCTCCTGGAGGAGGCGTTGCGGCACTACAAACTGACCATGAGTGGTGTCATCGCGCACGCCTTCATCGAGGCTCCGGCCCGGGGGAGCGAACACGCACGACTACGTGGGGGTCCGTGGCGCTACAAGAAATACCAACTCCTGGTCTTCCTCGTCACGCAGGAAGGGGTGCGTCAGCTTACGGTCACCCTCGACTTCCTGAAGGGCACCTTCCATGACCGACAGCGGCTCAACTACCGCTTCGAGGCGGTCGCGTCCGTACGCGTCAAGCAGTCGGACGACGGCGGGCGCGACTTCCAGCTCGCGCTCGTCAACGGAAATGAAATCAGCGTCGAGGTGAACTCGGGCATGGAAGAACTACAACAAGGAGAGCGTCCTGGAGCGGTCTCCGAAGTGTCGTTGGACGCCGCAGGACTCCCTCACACCCTGCATGTCCTGGAAGCAATCGCCGCCGAAGGAAAGAAATGGGTCGATCAGCGAGAGCTACGTACGGGGAACCTTTCGGCTGCACTAAATGATCCCGAATAGGCCGCGCTCCGTGGTGGAGCCGCTCTGGTTTAATCCCGAGGGCGTGGTGCAGTCAACCTGTGCTCGCCACCCTCGCCGTTGGACGCCTCAGCATCTGCGCATGGCTGGTAGCGCTGGGGTAAGAGTATGCACTATCTTCCGCGCCCGAATTGGCTCCTGTTTTTCTTGCGGGCGGGACGCAGCCACGTGCTGTACTCGTCGTACTGTCGCAGTTCGTAGCCGAACTTGTCCGAGGGGGCCGACTGTAGCAATTTTCCTAGCTGATCTAGTACTTCGCGTCCTCTATTTCGGTTGCCGACGCTGCGTGCCTGCTCAAGTCTTGTGATCGCTTTTGCGGCGGCTTCACGTATCTGCATCTCTTCCCGGCGGTCGAGTCGAGTGGTCGGGTGATTGTCAGCGGTTGCAATCGTAAGCGATTCTTTCGCCTCGGGAGCTAAAATCTCTTTCTGGTGTGCCTCGATTGCAGTCTTCCTTGTGAGTGCCCCTGCAGAGAGATCCACCTGCGGAGTAAGTAGCGGCGTTTGTATCGCTGGAGCAAGTGTCAGTCCCCTGGAGTCGATAATCCAACGAGGTGTCAGTCGTTCGGGATCTACATTGGCTCGTATAGAGGAAGGCGCCAGGAGCTGATACGGCTGCCCAACTGCCAGCTCTGCGTAGGCGTACGGGAGTACGACAACTGCATCGCCGAGGCTGGCTCCAGCAGGCGTTCGCACTACGACGGGAAGTGACTGATTGTCCTTCTGGTCGTCACTTATGTGCTGCCAGGGGCCCGTCTTTGAGGCCTTAGGTATTACTAAGAGTCCGGTTACATCCAAAGGAAAACCGCTGACTGTGGGGTCGCTCATTCGGCTCACTTGCCCTACGTCAGCCGAATGTGAGCGCGACCGACGAGCATGCTCAATCCTTGTTGTAGATATTCCCGATCGCGTCAGCTGCCAAGCTGAGATGTTCTCCCACTCGATTGGCTGCCCCGGCAGTTGGACTGCGACGGATGCCCTTCGGGTACCTCCGTGGGTTTCGCAGCGCACGTGTAAGGCATACCCGTCTCGATCGAGCGCGGCATATGATGCACGGGACCTCATGCTGAAGATCCATTGCACGGCTCGACCTTGAATGCGGAGCTGTCTGTCTCGGTCGTGCCAAGTGTGCTCGTCGCCGATGAGTTGGACGGCAATCAGCGGTAGTTGTCGGGGCGGGGTGACAATCAGTGCTGTGCAGTTGCCGCCGAAGGCGAAGTCCTGGTCGAGAATGGGAGTGCCGATGGGCATCAATCCCAGGCCCTTGAGCCACTTGGATATCTCCTGGTTGATGTAGAGATGATCAGCAGATTCGACGCCAAGGTTGACTCGCCTGCACACATGAGTGACTCGGTCTGCGTGGTGAGCAAAATGAGGGATCTTCACCTGGCCGATACGATCCATCAACTGCTTCCCGCAGCCACCAAGATGCGTTCCGCACCAGAACGTGTTGCCCATTCGGTCGTGGTTTTCCCGGAACCGGAGAGCTTCAGCTCGGTCGAGTGGCATAAGAACCGGCTCGTACGACCTCGCTCCGTTCAAAACGGCTGTCTGGACTCTTCGCGTATCTTCCTGCACGCAAGCATCACCTCACACGTGTGCTGAAAATATCGCAATTACACGCCAGATGGCAGCCGCCTCAGGGTGTTCGTTGAAGGTTGCCGATGCGCGACCGAAAGCGACGGGGAGCAAGCAAACGGCGGTTGGGCTGTGGAGGGCGGATGCCGCTTGGGGTCACGTCCACGGACGTGGTGTATGAATCAAGCTTCGAGTGATCCTGTTTCTGCAGGTTAGCCTCGATCTTTGTGCGCCCAGCAGGACGGAGGTGAAGCCGTGACGTAGCGGCTGATCGCCTGTTCGTAAGCTCGTCGTCGCTTGCCGGTGGGAGTCCGGTCCGGGTACTGCAGCGATCCAACAGACGTAGCCGGATGGGTTCGGGCCCAGCACGTCAAACCGCGGGACGGCGAAGGATCACATGCGCGGAGCGCCCGAGGCGTGCCCACGCTCGTGCCCGTGCGGTGTTGCCCGATAAGGGCGGCATGGTGGATGGCCCATGACACCAACATGAGCACCCGGGCAACTAAGTAGCTCTACGCAGCGTCCTACCTACCGCTCGTGTTCGCCACGTCTGCGGAAGGAAGCCCCCCATGCCCGCCTCCAAGAACAGCAACGCTAAAGGCTGCGGCTGCCTCATCGTCGCCGCCCTCCTCATCGCAGGCGGCTGCAGCGCACTGTTCGGCGGAGGTGACAACACCGACCCTGCCTCCTTCACGCCGCCCTCTATCCCGTCCTACACGCCATGGACCCCAAAACCCTGGACACCAGACGCCACGCCAAGCCCCGACCTCGACGGCGACGGCATCGAAGACCGCTACGACGACGACGCTGACGGCGACGGCGTCCAAGCTCGCAACGACATCGACGACACCGACCCCGACAAGGGCAAGCGCCGCCCCAGACGGAAGGCCACCCGCCGACCGCAACCCCAGCCCGAGCCCGAACCGGTCCACATCGGCAACGTCCACCCGGGCGGTTTCTGCGGCACCCCCGGCGCTGTCGGGACGGCCTCGAACGGGCGCACTTACACGTGCCTCGACGGGCACTGGAGGAGATAGTGGCAGATCCGCTGAACGCCGCCTATCTCAGCGTCGGAGGAACGCTCGCTGCCACGGTCATCACCTTCCTCGGCACCGGTTTCCTTCAGTGGCGCAAAGAACGCGTCGCCGACCGCAGGGCACGTGAGCAGACCCTGTCCGATGCGCTCGTGGCCGCCGTCATGTTCTCCACAGCCGTGCAGGTCTTCCGTACCGCGTGGGTGGATCACGCCACCTGGCGAAGGACGGCACTCAATCTCCTCGCCGTCTTCCCGACAGGGCAGACGAGCGCCGGGTGGCCAGGCCGCGCCGCCCAGGTGGCGCGCGACCAGGATCTCGAAAAGCGTGCCGTGACGGCGGACTACCAGGCGATGCTCGCCCCGAAAAGCGAACAGATGCTGCGCCTCCTGCACGAGATCAGCCTCTGGCGGGGCCGGCGTTCACGCCCGATCGTGGCCACTGCTGAAGCTCTCGTCACATCGGCGGCCCGACTGGCGGAAGCGGCAGGCGCCAAGGACGGCACTTACCGTCGGGCGCGCTCAGCGTCTGAGCGGTCCTTGGCGCAGTTCCGAGCAGCGGTCGATCGCAGACGGTGACTCACGCCTGCCGCCATGGTGGGTTGCCGGCCATGCGGCCGGTACGGCTCACCCCCGACGAGCGGCGCGAGCTCGCCGCTGACCTGCTGACGGTGGACTCGTGACCCCCAATGCCCCTCTTGCAGAGGCAGAGGAGAGGCGGCCGACGCGAAGATCTGCGCTTTGCCGGACAGCGGGCATGAGGAACTGGCTTGGCGGCAGGTCGTCCTCTTTGGCCATGCGATGGGGGGTCTTCTGCGTGCACGTGCTCCTGGTAGCTGCAACTCCAGTATGAGCACTTTTTCGGGATTTGGCGTTGATCACTCCCAATTGTTCCGACAATTCTTAACCGGCGATCGTCAGGCCGGCCAGCCGCTCCACGCGATCGATGTACGCCGACGGAAGCCCGTACAGCAGGGTCGCCATCTCGGGGTCGTGGATCATCGGCAGCGCGGCCACCGCGTCCGCGGCCAGGCCCCGGCAGTACGCGATCGTGTCGGTCGTCATGCGGCTCGCCCGCACCTCGCGCAGCACCTCCGCGACCTGCTCGTCCGTCATGCCCCGGCCCAGCCCGCCCAGGTCGATCCCCGACATGAGCAGCGGCAGGCTGTAGACGCCCTGTCGCAGGTCGTTCCCGGCCGGCTTGCCGAGCTGCTCGCTGGTGGCGGTCAGGTCGAGCAGGTCGTCGAGCACCTGGAAGATCAGCCCGAACTTCTCCCCGTACGTCGCCATCCGCGCCCTGTCCTCGGCCGGCGCGTGCGCGCACACCGCCGCGACCAGGCAGGCCGCCCGGAAGAGCGCGGCGGTCTTGCCGGTGATCGACCGCAACGCACTCTCTCGGGTACGGCCGGCGTCGAACAGGCCGGCCGTCTCCAGGTACTGCCCCTCGGCCAGCTCCACCACCGCCGCCGCCAGCACCTCCGCCACCGGCCTGGACACATTCACGATCGCCGCCAGCCCGGCCCTGGCCAGCATGAAGTCCCCGATCACCAGCGCCTTGCCGTCACCCAGCTCGGCGTTGAGCGTGCTGGCGCCGCGGCGCTCGCTCGCGCGGTCCATGAGGTCGTCGTGCACGAGCGAGCCGGCGTGGATGAGCTCGACGCAGGCGGCGGCCGTGATCACCCGGCGGTCGGGGGCCTTGCCGAGGGCCAGGGAGGCGGCCAGCGTCATGGCGGGCCGCAGCCGCTTGCCGCCGGCCGCGATGACGCGCCCGGCGCCCACGTTGATGGCGGGCAGCGCGGAGGAGCCGCTCAGCCGCCGGATCCTGGCTTCGACCTTGGTCAGGCCCGCGGCGATGACCGGGTTGCGCAGGAGTTGGTCCATGCGCTCCAGCCTGCCTAACGGTGGCTGTGTGACACCTGAGAGACCCTGAGGAGCCTCTCAGTACGCCTTCTCGGCGCGCTTTGTCAGTGCGCGGTGATTCCTAGATTCAGACGTACCGCGCTTTCTGGTTGCGGACCTCGACCCACCTCGATTATCGCGTCAGGCTCGGTAGGGCCAGGACCGCGTCAACAGCGGCTCGGGCCTGTACATACGACCATCGTCGTCGATGTCGAAAACTCCCAGCGTCTGCAGAATCGCCACCGCGGTATCCGGATCGTCGACGTCGCCGCCCGCGGCCACAGCCGCGACCAGATCCTCAAGCGTGGCACCGTCAGTACCAACGAGCGCTAGTACTGTGCTGAACGCCGTGACGAGTTGCTCGTCGGCGGTGATCCCGACTGCGTCGACGAACGCGGCCGCGCCAGCCGGTGAAGCAAGGTCCTCGGCGACGGTAACCAGCGCCTGCCCTTCCTCCATGCCAGACGCTACGAGCTCACCCGCCCGCTCGACGAGCAGTGGCCAGCCGCCGGTGACCTCGATCAGGCGCTCGAGTCGCTCCGGCACGCTGAACTTTTCGCCCGCCAGCGCCCACACACGCAGCGTCTGCCGGGTATAGCGCCGCAGCATGACCGTGCCGAGCGCCGGGGTGCGTCCGGCGTCACCGAGCACCGTCCACCACAAGCACATCTGCCGTGGCCCGGCGACGATGACGGCCGAGCGTGTCACACCAGGCTGCTGCGAACGCAGCTCGAGTGCCGCTTTCAGGGCGGCAGTGCACGCTTCGTCGCGTGGCTCGAGCGCGACCAGATCGGTGAGCACGACACGCCGCTCGCCAGGCCTGCCAGCGACAAGCTCCTCTTCGAAATGCCGCCGGTTGGTAATTGACGGCACGGTGAATCGGTCACCGACGTCGGCTGCGAGCCGTACAGCCTGTGCGACGTCGCCAATGCCAGTCGCCGGTGAGCCGAGCACCACGCGAACCTGGTTGGCGTGGTCGCCGAGCACATCGTCGCTCTGGCCGGCAGTGAGCGGCGAGCGTCGCCCATCAGGCAGAGCCGCTCGTGTCTCCAGCGCGATGAACTCGTCGGGCACCGACAGCGCTCCAGCGCCGACGAGCTGCGTGATGACATTGTCCTTGGAACCGATCATGCGCAGCACGTTTGGGCTGCGCAGGTGCCAGCCTCGGCCGTCGTTGTTAGGCGCAAGCACGCCCAGGCCCACCATCTCCTGGAGGTACGAGCGGAACCCTTCGACATCCAGAGCCGAGAAGCCCACGTGCCACCAGTCCAGGCATTCTTCCCGCAGTTCCACGTCCGACAGACGAGCGTCGAGACCCGACTCATGCGCGTGATGCGCCAGCACGTTCGCAATAACGTTGTACCGCGGATCCAGGTGCAGCGTGTCATGGAATGCTGCGCTGATGTCGGCTTTGAGGTCGACGTGGCTCTCGACCGCGACGACGTCGGCGCGCGTGATGACGTAGGGTGGCTCGGCGTCGGCGACACCTGCGCCGCGGCGGGCGTGCATCTTAGCGACGAGGCGGGAGCCGAACATCTGCAGCAGGAATGGCTGATACGAGCAGTACCCGAGGATCCGGTTGACCAGGTCGTCGTAGGCAAAGTGGTACCCGAGCGCCTGCAGTGGGCGAGTGAGCAGGTTCGTCGCGAACTGAGGTCGTAGCGGTCCGATAACTGTCGGACGCTGCGCAAGGTGACTGAACGGGCCGTTTCGGGCACTCTTGGCGTAGCGTTGCACCGAGTGCAAACCAGCGAAAACGACCTTGATGCGCCCGTCCGTAGCCAAGCCGAGTTCTTTGAGTCGATTCGTCTCGAAGAACTCCGGTGCATCCGATTCGAAGAACCGATCGGATTCGTCGAGCAGGATGAGTAGCCGCCGGCGCGGATCGGCGCCAAGCCAGGCGAGCACGCCTGCGCGGACTTCCTCATGCGGGCTCTTGCGGCTCGCCTGACGGCGTGGCGGCGTGATGACGCCCTGGTCGTCGAAATCTCGCAGCAGCGCATCCCATATCGCGTCTGGTCCGATCGCCGAACCTGCCCGGATGCCTACGGTGTCGACGCTGAGGTAGAGGCTGACTCGCTCGCCAGGTGACCCCTGCGACTCGAACTTTTGCCCGGCACTGCGCAGCAGGGCGGACTTGCCCAAGCCGCGTCCGCCGTAGAGAAGCTGTGTGCCGTCGGGGTCAAGCACGCTTTTCCGCTCGGCATCGCGGCCGTAGAACATTTCCTCGGCCACGAGACCGCGCTTCTTTCTGACATACGGGTTTACGTTGCTGAACGGGAGCAGCACACCCATGGCGGCGTCCATCTGCCGGTTGCCGTGCGCAGCCAGGTAGATCAGTGCGGCATCATCTAGCACTACGACCGGCGCAGTGCGGTTGTCCGCAACAGCATGCTGGGCGAGCTCGCGGCGAGTCTGCGCACCCATCGTGCCGAAATAGGCGATGAGTAGGCTGTCGCCAGAGTTGTCCTGATCGGCGTGGCTGAGCAGGAGCTGCGCGCTCGGCTGTCCCCAAGCGAGCAGGACGCGCAAGCGTCCGCCGAGCTTGCTGCCAAACGCCGGAGCGGGCGCCTTGCCGTTGATCGTCACATCGACCACATCGATGAAGCGCCGATCGCGTCCCCGGGGCAGATCGTCGAGGCGGCGGATACGTTTGCCCTCGATGCCCGTGATACGCAGCGCCGGTAGGAGGAGTTCACGTTCGGTGATCTTCCCCCGTCCTTCAGGAGGCGTGGTGGCGAGCTGGCGCCAATCATCGAGCGCGGCCGCGGCGAGCTCGGCCAGGTCAGGGCTGAGCCGGCTGAAATCGAGCGCCTTGCAGCCAGACACCTGACCGCGGCTGCGCACAACCTGAATGACCTCCGCCGTCAGACCAGACTTCAGCGCGTTGGGCACGGCTGGAAAGAACTGTTGCAAGTCATGCTGCTCAGAGATCTCTGGCACCGGCTCACCAATCTCGAGAAAGTAGATGAGCTCCTCAGCGGTGGACAGCTCACCGGTAGCGATGAGCCGCTCGACACGCTCGACGGTGCCTTCGTCGACGTCATGCAGCGCGGCCAGTCGATCCGACAACCGCCGTGCCGCCTCTGCACGATAGAGCGGGAGCTGCTCGGCGACGCAGGCGAGCTGGACGCGGACTGCGGCGAAATTGCGTGTGACGCTGGTGTCAGCGTCCTGCAGCAGGCCAGTCAACTCGCCGGCCTGCTCCTCGGAAACCTCGTTGTTGATCTGTGCTCGACGCAGCTCCGCCAACAGTTGCTCGTGTAGCTCTTCCAGCTGAGCCTGCACCTTGGCCTGGGCTGCTGCGACCGCTGCGGCGGTGTCTTCGCCGAATTCGTGCTCAGATGCACCGGGCAGCAGGTTCATCGAAGCCGCGGTGAGGAGGAAGTTTGCGGCGTCGAAGTTCTCGGCCGCGACCTGGGTGAAGACCGCGTCGGTCCAGGTGCGCTGGGCAGCGGTCAACAGTTGTTCGACGGTTGTGTTCGCCGGCACGGTGACGTGGCTGAGAGCCGTGTCGACGATCGCTCCAGGCACCTTCAGCAGTTCGGCGGTCAGCACAAACGTCGCCACTGGCTCGCCGACCGATAGCGCAGCCTCGCCGGCGAGCACGGCGAACGTCAACGTCAGCGACGTCGCAGCCGCTCGCGATGCAGCCGCCAGTAGCGGATCGGTGTGCTCAGTCTGCGCTGCCATTGCGGCCAGTACCGCTTTGCGCCTATCCAGCACCGTGGCGCGCATGTCGGCGACGTCTCCGGTGCTCCAATGCCGGCCGGCGCCAGACCTCTGTAGTGACAGGACTGCCTCGGCCCAACCGGCGAGGGCCTGAATGGCCTCCTGGACGAGGTTGATGAGGTTCTGCCGACCAGCGCCTTGGATTGGCTTGCCAGACGTCCCCCTCAATTTGCGATCGAGTATGTCGATCTCGCGGGCGACGTGTGAGGCTTCACCGAGCCGCTGAATGACGCTGGTGACCTCGTTCACGGCGGACTGGTCATCGTTGGCGGCAATGGTCAGTGGCCGACCAAGCAGCCCGTCGGGGGCTAGCCATGCCTTTGCGACGTCGGTCGCGCGTTTGAACCGTATCGTGCGGGGGCGCAGCATCTTGCGGGCTTTGTCACTGGCGGCGCGTACCGACCGCTCGACCTCGCTGACGTCGGCGAGCACGGTTAGCGGCGGAGCGTCGACGAGGAGGCCTTGCAGCGCCCGTCGGCCAACCTGCTCAGCAACGGCAGCCAGGTTCGGCTCGACCCGGGGAGCCAACTCGGTGAGCACCGCGCCGACCGTTGGCTCCCCGGTCACGAGGGCTGCACGCAGCAGCGAGGCGACGATGAGCAGCGCGCTGGGCGAGTCGTCGGCGGCGGCCATCCTGTCGAGTGTGGTGAGTTCGCCGCGCAGTGCGGCATTGACCGTGCCGGTTTCGCTACGTACCGCGTCGGACAATGCCGCGATGCGCAACATGGCCGACTGGCTGGCGGGCAACTGTCCCGCCTGCGCGATGGCCGCGGCCAATCCGAAGCTCTGAGAGCCCATGAGATCAGCGACACCGTCGATGAGGCGGGCATGTGCGAGGAGCTCGTTGCTGACGGTTACAGCCCTCTCGGCCTCAAGCTCGGCGGTCAGCCCAGTTGTCGAGCTGGAGCCGGGAACGGTTGGCGGCGCCTCAACGGAAGTGAAATCCGACGTCGACGTCGGATGGGCGGGTACGGCGGTGCTTCCGCTCGCTGTCCCCGAGAAGGTCTCGTTCTCCTGGGTGGCCTGGTCACTGGCCTTGGTGTCAGACGGGTCGTCGACGGTGGTCGCGGCCTTGTCATCAGTGGTGGGACGCGTGCTCACGGTCTCCGCTGTTTCAGCGAGTAGACGGGTCAACTGAGCCGCACTGACGGCGAGTAGGGCCAAGTCCGGATGAGTTTGGACAAATTGCTGCTGCAAAGCCACCACCTGCGACGGTGCGGTGACCGGGTCGGAGAGCTCATTTAGCATGGCCAGTGAGACGGCGCGAGCCCGATCAACGGTGCTCCACACCGGGGAGGCGGCCAGGGCATCGGCACGCTGCTGTGCCTCGGCCAGTGCCGTGGCGAGCATCGCATTGTCGGCGGGCGCGACGAGAGTCCGCAAGTGTGCGAGACGAGCACGCTCGGGCGCGTCGTCGGCGGCCTTCATGAGGTCGTCCAGCGCGGCGCGCACCGCCTGCCCGGTGTCGGCATCGATAGTGGTACCAGCCGCCCGCAGCCTGGCCACGGCGTTGTCGAACGAGGTACGCGCAGTGGTGATCACATCGAGGTCGTCGGCGGCTGGAGGCCGGTCGGCGGTGACGTTGTCGAGGATCCGCTGGGCCGCGGGGACCGCACTCAATAGCGCCTGCCGCAGGTCCTCACTGGCCTGCTTCAACTGGTCGACGCCGGTACCTCCGATGGTCGCCATCATGTCAAGGTCCTCCTCGTCGTCCACCGCGACTGGCTGCTGGGCAGTGGCGGAAGCCGTCCCCGCAACGCCGTCTTTATCGATCGGAGCTGGTGGCAGGACCGAGACAGCCGGTTCTGGGGTGGGCTCGATCGCACTCGCGGTCGCATCGTCAGGTTCGTGGGGGTCGGCCGGAGTTTCGTTGCTGTCGTTGAGGAAGCTGAACGTGGGCGACGTGTCGATGACCCTCCTGGCAGCCATGGCGATTGCATCGACGTGTTCGTCATCGACAGAGGCAGGTCGGAACCATGGCTGTTGGCTCGCCCACAGCCACAACCGCGCGTCGCGCACGGAGGCGAACCCGCTGGCCCACACAGCGACTCGCGCCAATGCCGGAGACCAGTGCGTGGCCGGGTCGCGCACGGCTGAGGAGGAGCGTTCAGGGAACTCGTGGGCCACGACGTTTATCCGCACGTCGGTGAGCACCACTGCGGTCAGGGCCGCAGCCGCGTGTCGTGCGGGATGATCATCAGCGCGGGCCATCCGCATGAGCACGTCGCGGCACAATTGTGGGCCGACTTTGGAGGGTTTGATCATGAGTCCGAGTGGACGCAGCACCGATGGCCGGTACGGCAGCGGTGTCGCCGATAGGGCCTTGCCGATGTCCTGCAGTGTCAGCTCTGACAGCGCTGAGGCCAGAGGTGCCGGGCACTCCATGAGTGCCTCGGACAATTTGTTCAGCGCCGCGTCGCGTTCGTCGTCCTCGCCGAACGGCCAATCCGGTTCGTGCCAGACCGGGTATGGCGTGAACGCGTCGCCGTGTGGGCAGCTGGTGCGCGGATGACGGGCCATGGAGCCTCCGGAGGAACCGATGGGAGAGGGCCAGAACGCAGGTCTTGCAGGTGTCGCGCTGAGCTTCGAGAGGGAAGTCAGCGTTGATGATCATGAAGTGCCGCGGGAGTGCGGCCGGATGTACGTGTAGCCTTCGGGAAGTTCGGCGGGGCCGAAGAGACGAAACCGGGCGCGATCCTCGCGATACGCCTGCCGGGCCTCCTCGCTAGCCGTCCAGCCAATGTTTCCTATCCGACGCAGATGCCCGGCGACCGCATGAGTCCGCACGAATCGTGCTTCGAGTGTGCCGGATCGACGCGGTGCTATGGGGTGTGGAGCGCCTTCGACCGGACGGGGCTCATAGACAATGAGCGGCACGGTCGGTGCGCAAGGTACGGGAGGAAAGCACAACCGCCCGTTCGTGTCGACGCTACCGATATCGCTGCGCAACTCGCCGGTTGAGATCAGTTCCTCGACAGCAGCGTCAAGTTCGGCAGCCTCGTTGCCCTCGGCGATGCCGTACACAGCCGCTGACAGGTGGGCGCGCGCGAGCACTGCGACTCCGCTTGGATCGAGCAGACCGAGACGTCGCACCGCGCGCAGCACGCGCTGCGGCAGCGGCAACGGTCGGGTGGCAGGCCGGCACTCGCTCTTCCTGACGCGGCGCGGCTGCCCGGGGGCGGCGTCGCGGGTAAGGATTCGTGGGTCATAGCGGTGCTCGATGTCTATCCCGTCGACAGTGACAGGGCAGTCGAGCAGCGTGGTCGTCGCGCGGACCACGCTGGCTCCACGCGCCCAAGTACAGGTGAGCGCGATGCCGGCAAAGAACTGCAGCGGCCATTCAATGCCCGTGATCTGCGTATTCGCAAAGAGATCCGCTTCGGCGGTTTGGGTGGCTTCGTCCGGGTCGAGGTCGTATCCGTCGTGGGTGAGCATCAGCCGCAGCCGCACGCCGCTTAACCCGGCGTCGCGCATCTGGGTGCATATGACGTCCGGCAGCGGCATGCGGCCTTCGAGCAGATGGGTCAGCCGCAGCGCCTGCGTCCACGACACTTGGCTGTCGGCGACCGTGAGCTCGCCGAGACCGCCAGCATCCTCCGGTTCAGGCTGTGACATCAGTACCGGCTCCGAGGCAGTCTCCGGCTGCGGGGTACTCGGCGAGAGAACTGGTTCGGAGTCGGAGCGGGGAGCGATGTCAGCTGCGCCGTTGGCCACATCACTGCGCAGCTCGTGCGGCAGACTCGACAACCACCCAAGGCCCAAGGGCTCAGTTGCGTCGATATGGACGTATGTGCTGTCGGGGTACTCGGCACGCCACACGCCACCGCCCTGCCAAGGGTCGTCGAGGCGCAGATGCACCTTTCCGGGCAGCAATCCCGTCGACTCATCCGTCTCACGACGAGCGTAGTCACCTATGACAGCGTTGGCATGGCATACCGCGAGCGCATAGTCGACGCCAATCAGGTGTGTGGTGCCATCGCGCACGCTCCGCAGCCGAGGCCCGACTGCAGTGTACGTAACCTTCCGGTTCGGAGCCCACCTGCTTCGGCGCGATGGCACAGCGCTTCGCGCCAGCTGCACAGCGAGACTGCCGAGGTCGCCCCCACCAAGTGGTCCGGGGTCGCCGAGCCGAGTCTTCAACGACTCCCGTGTGAACGCGTACCCGCGCCACATCCGCAGATCCGGAAGGCTCGCAAGCGCGTTGGCAACGGTGGCGAGCATTCCGGCCAGTGCGGCGGCGAGCTGGTCCTCACTGGCGTCGTCGGCCAGCACGGTCGTCAGCGGCAGTGGTGCGGCAGCACTGCGCAGCTGGTCGCGTCCTCGTGTGAGCAGGTACTGCGCGTAGAAGGCCGTATCGTCTAGGTTGGCGTCGCGTCGGGTCGCGTACCGCGCATCAAGTAGCACGTGTCCAGACGCATCCAACCACCGGCCACGTTGGCGCAACCTATCGAGGTGAGCCAGCGTCGCGGAGAACCCCTGTCCGAATGCATCGGCATCGATGACGAGACGTTCACGTAGCACCGGCTCGTCCGGCAGCTCGTCGGCGATGCCACCCTCGGTTGCGCCAGCAGGCGCGCCACTGAGCCATCCTGGCAACGCGTCGTCAGTTTCTAACGCCGGATGCGCGCCCTCTTTGTAGACGACCTCTGCGAACAGCGGCTGGCTTCCGGTAGCGATATTGACCATAGCGCCGACCGGCAGCGCCTCGGTCGTCTCCCCAAACCGCACCTGTGGAAACGCGAACAGATCCAACGGGCCACCGACATAGCCACCGGTGATCACGTCATAGCCGAAGTACACCGCGTTGAACGCCACGTTGACGTGGACCGGCGCGCGGCGGGCGGCAACGAGCGCGGACAGGTATTGAACCAACCGTGCACGGTCTCGCGGCGCCGTGGCGTCCCAGCCCAGCGCCATCATCGGCGTCAGGAGCGGCTCCTCCTCGAACGGGCGCCACAGCGTCCCGGCCACGGCCGTTCGAGGGGGAGTCGCTGAGGGCTGGACGCGACGGTCGCCCAGGTCGGTCATGGCACGTCTCCTGTTCTCGCAGTCACAGGGTCCTTCGCTGCCGCGGCGGCAGCAGCGGGGGTACGCTGCCGGGCCTCACGGCGTACGTGGCCGGTCTCGCGCCACCGTGAGCCAGCGGGCACGACCCGTCCCGCGGCTTGTAACCGGGCCAGCGAGTCCTCTACATCGGCCAGTCGCACGGCCGGGTTCACGCCGAAGTACCGGCTGTTGACCAGCCCGGCCCGCAACCGCATACGGCGCCGGGTGCGCGGCGAGAAGTACGTGTCCTCCCCGCGTAGCGCGCGCAGCACGTCGCGGGCGTGGACGCCGTGGAACACTTCCCATACCAGGCGAAAGACCTGTTCATCGAGCCGCAGCCGTCGATGCGTGGCGTCAACGCGTGCGCCGGCAGGCCGTGGCCGAGGCGTCTCGAGCGCGACCGCGACGGCTGGCTTGCTCTCACCTACGGGCCACATTGGCGTGTTCCAGCATGCCGAGCACCGGTTCGCCGCCGTGGAACAGCAACCGGTGGGCAGATCGGCGACACCGAAGTAGTCGGCGAGCTTGCGGTTGGCGCAGGTGGTCGAGTCAGCGAAGAAGTCACGCAGGAGCCGGATCTCCTCAGCGGCCCGGGCAACCTTGCCAGTTATGGTCGACAAGAACCGCCGCGGCAGCGTACTCGTGTGCACGGCGATACCGGTGACCAGCCTTCGGCTAGGCGCAGCCGACACATCGAGCAGTCCCCGGTCGTGCAGGTCGGCCAGCAACTGCCAGGTGCCGGCCGCGTCGTCCGCGACGGTGCGATACTGCGGCACTGTCGCGGCCAGGTACTGATCCAACTGCGCGACGTCGAGGCGGTTCCGGCGCAGCGCCCCCGCCGTGCCGGAGCGGACTGGCAGGGCGAGCACCGCCGTAACAACACGGTCTTCCACGTCGCGGTCGGTACCAGTGACGAGGAGCTCGCCGGGCTTGACCGCGCTGTACGGCGGGAAGTCGCCGAGATCGGTGACCGCCCCGAGACTGGCGAGCGCGGTGAAGGCGCGCACTACTCCTGCCGTGTAGCTGTCAGTCGTGCGGGGCTTGCGCACTTCGTCCTCGGTGAGCCGCCCGGCGGCGAGGTCCTCACCGATGAGTGCGTCGGCGATGCCAGCCGGGTCCAGGACCCTTCGGCACTCCAGCACGGACCGTCCCATCCGCTCCAGGAGCGCTGAGGGCAGGTCGCTGCCCGTCATGAACGCGATGGTATGCAAGCCGCGGCCGGTCAGCAGGGTCAGCCCGACGTTCGCCGGCCGCCCGGCATCGCCGCCTGGTCCGCTGGAGGCGGGTCTACTGTCTTGCGCACCACCGCTTAGCTCGCTGCCGGTGGCGGCAGCTACGTTGAAAGAGAGAGTCGCGCTTGCGGCTGTGTCGGGCATATCAGCCCCAATGGCGGCCTTCCCTGCTGCGTCACGACCTGTTCGGCCGATTTGCTGGTACAGCGCGGCAAGGTCCGTCGGCGCGCTGACGCAGAAGACCGTCCGCACATCGGGACGGTTGACACCCAGCCCGAACGCCGACGTGGCGACGATGACCAGCGGAGCGAACCCCTCCTCGCCCTTGCGTGGCGCTTCCCGGAACTCCGTCATGACCGCCGACTTCTCCGCCTCGGTGAGTCGGCCGTGGAACCTCCGTACTCGCACGCCACCTTCGCCGAGGTAGTCGCGGAGATGCGCGTGGAGCGCGACGACCTCCTTTACCGTGAGGCAGTAGAAGATGGCGTGGTCGGTGATGGCGTCGAGGATCTCCTCCGCCAGGCCAGCGCTGATGGAGGGGCCGGCCGCTTTAATCGTGCGCCGGAAGATCGCCAGTTCGGGCCGGATCGGGTTCTCCCGCACGGTCAGCAACGTCCCTGTGGCGGCCTCGGCGGCTTCGCCAGCTGGCCCTCCTGATGCTTCGGCGGGCAGACCGAAGACACCTTCGCGTAGCCCGGCGTACACGGTGCGGTTCGCCGTCGCAGTCAGCGCGGTCACAGGCAAGCCGTGGTCGCGCCGGAGCTCGGCGAGGAAGTGCTCCACCCGGCTCATGGACGGCCGGAAGTCGTCCCACTGCACGAACGTATGTGCCTCGTCGAGCGCAATGCGGGTAACGGTGCCGGTTTCAACTGCGGTGCGAACAATCTCCCGGAACCTGCGTTGACACAGTCGTTCAGGCGAGATGTACACGATGCGAATACCGTGGTCGGCGCGGCCAAGGAGCTGATCTGCAACCTCGGTCTTGCCTGCCCGGCTGCTTGATTCCCGCAGTGGCGCGATAAGCGCGCGGACCGCGCCGCCGATGCTCCGATTGAGCTCGAGCGCCTGATCATGCATGAGCGCGACCAGTGGAGAGACTACGAGCGTCACGCCGGGCAGCACCAGCGCCGGCAACTGGAAACAGAAGCTCTTGCCGAAACCGGTCGGGAGCAGCCCAAGGACATTCGCCCCGCCAGCGACCGCGCGGATGACCGCCTCCTGCGACGGCTTGAGCACGGCCGGCTCGTCGGACAGGCGCAACAGCCCGCCGACGACGGCGGCCCGGGCGAGCACCTCGTCGCCGAGGGTACCCTTAGCGCGATACCGCGCGACCTGGGCGGCGGTGAGCGCCAGCTCCCGGATGCGCCTGGTCTGTGGCAGCAGCGTGTGCTCCTCAAGCGCTTCTGGCGTCGACAGCTGTGCGGCGCGTTCGGCGCTGAGCAGACCGTGCTCGACGAAGAACTTCCAGATGCGCGCCCACCCTTCAGTCATCGGCACTACGTTGCCGCCGCCGCGCTCGCCGGTGACTGGGTCGTCACGCAGCAGCCCCTCCTCGAGGGAGCCGAGGAACGCCTTTCGGTACGCGCGCCGCAGCGCGGTGTGCCCGGCGAGTTTGCGGTCGCTGATGATGACGACCCCGTGATGCCGCTCAGACCGGATGAGCCGTCCGACGGCCTGTTTCAGCTGCAGCGCCGCCAGCGGCAGGTAGTAGTGCTCGGTGGCGACCGCCTCCGGGTCGTCGGCGTGCGCGGCCTCGGCCCGCATCGTGATCGCGGCGCGGCGGGCTTCAACGACCGGCGCAGCGAACGGCGCAAACGGCAACTTGTTGATCCATACCAGCCGGAGTCGTTGCTCGTCGGAGACGTCGACGCCCTGCCACAGGCCCTTAGTTCCTACGAGGATCCCGCCGCCGTGCTCGGCGTCGGTGAACTGCCGTACGCCACGAGGATTTCCAAGCACGAGAGCGGACAGCACAGGGGTCTCGTCGCTGCTGGCTCGCAACAAGGTGGCCAGGTAGTCCGCGATGCCACCGGCGGTCGAGCGGGCGGTGGTGAGTACCAGTGCGCCCCCATCATGCCCGCCGCGAGTGCCGGGCAACGCGTCGTCGGGCACATCGACCGGCGTGACGATCTCCCGGGTGTAGCCGGTGAGCTGGTGCGCGACGGTCCGCATTGCGCCTTCGGCCTGCTCAGCCCAGGACGGGAAGTCAGAGAAGCATACGAGTTCGGTCTGCCGCTCGTAGTCGAACGGTGTCGGCAGATGGAGCGTCGCAATGCTGGTCGGCAGGCCGAGGCGATCGCGGATGAACTGCCACCGTCCTGACACCCGCAGCGTCGCGGACACGTAGTAGGTGCGCGGGAACGTCGCGAGGAATTGCCGCCAGACGCCATCGGCGGCCAGCTCGATCGGGCTGGTCACCACGCGGAACCGATAGGAGCGCAGGCCAGCGCGTAGCGCCTCGAGCTCCTCGGCATACACAACCCGGTTCGACGTGCCCGGCGGCAGCGGCCCGAGCCGCACCTCCGCAATGCCCGCGCCGTCGTCCGTCTCGTCACCCGTAGCGTCGGTGGCAGCCAGATTGTCGAGCTCGTCCTCACCGTCCGAGTCCTCGCTGGCCTCGTCCTCGGCTGCGTCGTCCTCAGTCTCCTCGTTGCTCCCCGCCGTCGCGCTGGCCGCTGGAGGCTGGCCGAGAATGCCGTCGGCATCGGCGACGATCGTCCGGCTGGCCTCCTTGACCTGCGCACATCTAGTCAGCAGGCCCCGAATGCGCTCCGTCTCGAAGAAGTCCATGCTTGCTGCATGCGCGTCCAAGTACGCCGCCAGGGCCCCGGTCAGAGCCTCGCACTGCCCAGCCAAGCGCAGCAGCAGTGCGGTCAGCGTGCGGACCTGCCCCACGCCTGCGCTGCCGGCGTACGTGCTGGCCAACGTGACGGTACGCGATCCGACTGCGACGCCAGCCCCGGTGCCGCGAGCGTCGAACACCTGCCCGGCCACGCGCGGCAGCTGCTCATGATCGAGCAGCAGGCCGAGGTTACTGACGGCTTCCCGCACCGCGTCACGTGCGGCGCTTCGGCGGGCGGTGTCGGTCCAGGCGGCCAGCTCGCTGAACAGGTCCTCGACCGTGCGGTAGTCCACCGTCGTCGTCAGCGCCGAGGTCGCCGCGTCTTCTAGCTGGTGCGCCTCATCGACGATGAGCAGTGTTTCGGGTCCGAGAGTGCTGAGATCGTCGAGGTGGGCGAGTAGAAGCGCGTGGTTGGCTAGCAAGAGACGGTGTGCCGCGAGCGCTTCCCGGACAACGTCGGTGTGCGCGGCCATAGGCGTGCCCGCCCCAGCCGGATACTCCCCGTTACTGGCCTGGCTCAGCGACTCTAGCCACACCGGCAGCGCCGGACCAGCGTACCGGGCGAAGAATGCCGGCACGTCGACCGAGTCGACCGAGTGCGCCGTCCACGAACTGAGCACGTCCGTGGACGCCAGCAACCGCAAGGTCAAGTAGACGACGAGCTCCCGGAACGCCGGTCGCGTCAGGAATCGGTTGCGTGCTCCGGGCCGCGCCGCGCGGGAGGTGTCGAGCGTCGTCGCGTCCGACAGCACCACATTGAGCGCGCGCAGCGACAGTCGATTGCTCTGACCTTTGACCACGTCACTGACTTCGATCAAACCAGGCATGACCCTGTCGAGTCTTGCCACGTCCGCAGCCAGCTGGGCCTGGAGCTGCTTTGTGAAAGTCGTGACAATTGCCGTCCTCTGCGGCCCGCCGGCCAGCCAGTCCAGCGCCGCGGCCAGGATGGCGAAGCTCTTGCCCGTACCGGTGGGCGCCTCCACTAGCGCAGGGACCCCCGCGTCCGCCCAGCCGTGCAGTGCCGTCGTCATCCGTTCCTGCGCAGGCCGGCGTTTGGCGGCCGCACCATGTGAGACCGACGCCAGCAGTACTGGGTCAACTCGTCCGTCCGCACCGCGCAGAGACACGTCGACCGTGATCGGGCTACGACCAGCCGCGGCGGTCGGTGGTGTGCCCGCTGGTGCCCGACGCGGCCGGTGTGCGTCCAAATGTGCGCCGAGAACTGCGGCCACATCGGCGACACTGTGCGCGCGGGCCTTGCCGAGTAGTTGCCCGGATACGCCGCCACACGTCGCTGCGGCGAGGTGTCGCACCAGCGTCCACGCCGCCGAGTCGGCGCACACCGACGCGATCACGTCGGCGAGGCCGGCGGGCCACGCAGCGACCTGTTCGCCGGCCCGCGTCAGCAATCGCACCAGCAGTTCGGCGTCGTCTCCAGCGTCGTGCCAGTCCAGTTCGGAACGGTCCACGCCGAGGGCGTCGGCGAGCTCGCCGAGGCGGTGGCTAGTAGCCATCGGCCATATGGCGAGCGTCAGGTAGTACGCGTCAACCGAAGTCGGCGCCAGCATAGGCAGGCCCTCGCGCTCGTAAGCCGTCGCCAGTAGCGGGAAGTCGGCCTCAGTGCCGTTATAGGTGACGACCATGTCGGCGTCTTCGGTGAACGCGTGCAACTCCAAGAGCGCTTTCGCCTGTGTGACGGCCGCGGTTGCGTGACGTTCACGCAGCGACGTCGAACGGATCTCCCACGTCTCGTCGGGTAGCTCCACGAACCAGTCGCGTCGCGGTTCAGCAGCGATCCAGGCGGCGTCGGCACCCAACCGTACCGCTCCAATTTGGAAGATTCGCCTGTCAATGAACGGCTCGCTGGCCGTCGTCCGGACGACGGTCTCCAGGTCGAGGGCGATTGCCCGCAGAGGTCGGCGGGACGCCTGCCCGGCCTCCCGCGTCGCATCGGGCTCGTCCTCTCCGCTACCGGGTACCGTCAGCCGACCGGCGGACTCGAACAAAGCTCCGGCCGCGATAGCACGCGCGACCAGGTTGGCAACGCGTCGCGGATGCAGCCCAGTAAACCGCCCCTGAGCAACCATTGTCAGCTCAGCTAGCGTCACGCCGTTTGGATGCTCGGCGACAAGGTCGACGAGTCGACGTGCTGCCTCGGGGAGCGCCTTATCTGCTTTTTCGCTCGCTTCCGCCACCCGTGTTGCCCTTCCCATTCATATTTCGCACTTATGACAAGTTCGACGTTTGCAGCTCGTGGCTACCTTGGCTGCGCATCCCAGGACGTCACGCTGGTCAAGGGGGTATGGAACGACCGGCGAGCCGAAAACCTGGAAACACGATGGTCGGGTCCGTCATAGCTGTGCCGAGGCCGGTGGCAGCGAGGGTACGGCATATGAAGGGCTTCCGGCACAGCTGGTGACATAAGGTTGCACATTACGCTTCGTGAGGGTGGAGCGCCACACTTCGAATCAGTTAGAACTCTCCTTCGCATGCTGGGCCGGCCCTCGTCGGCAGTCTGGCGTTATCGGTCATTTCGATGCAATCCGTCGATGCACTAGCATGACCAGTACCATCGGATCAAAAAGGACTTAGGGGATAGAAGGTACTAAAAGCCTCGGGTCTTCCGGTTGATTAGCGAGGTCCTGTCCATCGTCTCCATTGGCGGAACCGCGATGCCGATCCATACGGTTTGAAGAGAAGTGTGGGCGGTCGCGCTCATCAAGTCGGCCCACGTGGCTTGTGTACCGGCCCGGCGTTCGTGCACGTTGTCGCGTACCGCGGGCCCCCGGCACCTCCGTGACGACGGCCGTTGGCGCGGAGGTGCGGATGGTGGCGGCGATGAGCCCCCGGCGTGAGCGGTGGCGTCGAGTGTCTTCCTTACGGGCCTCGAGGAGCGGCTTGGCGAAGTACTCGACCGCCAGGTGAAAGCGTCCCAGCATGCGGTCTCCCGGCGGTGATGTGGAACGTGACAAGAGATAAGACGCACGATTCCATGATCGAGTTGTGGGCAGCGCTTGTTGATCGCCACGATCATCAACTGGTCAGCCTGGGGAAAGCCGCATTCCACGTGGTCAGCCGCGCGCCAGGCCCCGTCACGCATCGATGTGAGACGGTGCGCCGCCTGCTTGGGCAGTATTGCGGTGGCGCCGGTGCGAACGGCTATTTCGCTACCTCGGGCGCCTAGGACTGGGATGTGCGCCACGTCACCCTGCAGGAAGCGATCGACGTCGAACGTATCGCACCCGACTGGGTTGAGCAGCGGAAACGGCAGTGGGCACCGACTTTGCCTTGTACTCATACCGCGTCCTGGGCGCATTCCTCATCAATGGCGGTGGCCGGGGAAGAAGGTGTCCTTCAAGCTCGAATCGTCCGACTCGGGGTGGATGCCAGGTTGCGTTCACGGGAGTGGTGTACAGGCCGCCCTGCTGGCGGCATCACCCTGCTGGCTGAGCCCTGGCCCTCCAGTGGGGGAGGAGTCGGGGCGGTGGCCGCCCGGAGGGGACGGTCCGTGGCCAAGGCGTAGTCCAGGAGGATGCCGACGCCCTCAACGGCGATGGCCGGGTGGCGCTCCGGGTTGTACGCACGTATTTGGCACGATCAGCGGCTGCGTTGCCCGCGGGTCGAGGCGGTCGTAGTAGTTGTCGGCTGCGCGGATGACACGAAATTAGGGGCTGACCTGGGGGAATGCCTCCAAGATCATCCCGCACATGTCCCGTGATCATGGTCGTACGGCCGCATCCGGGCACCGTCGGCTGCCTATCTAGGTCTACAAAGCAAAAGATTTGCGGCTGTGAAACCGCAGGTCAGGGGCCTGAAATGGCGATCTGGGTGAGTGCCCCCGGCAGGATTCGAACCTGCGGCACCCGCTTTAGGAGAGCTCGAGCCATTCCGAGTCCGTCGTGTCCACTGATGGGCGTTATGTGGGTGCTGTCCGACCGCATTGGCGCCTCGACGATGACCTCTCGCTGTCCATCGCTCGACGGATGTTTTGCCTGTTCAAAGCGATACTTGCGGTTGGAATCCGAGAGGTGTTCCCGCTCTTCATGTGCGGTTCTCGTGACTTGGTTGGATGACTTGATGCCGCGTCGCGGACGGCGCAATTTCGGTGCAGGCGGCCCTGTCCCTCCACTGCGGGATGTCCCTCGACTATTATGGCTGACTCGATGTGTCAATATGACTCATGTCACACGCGCCCCTCGATCTGGTAGGGGCGGTTTCTGCAGGGCGTTTGACATGCGGCATGACTCGCTGTGAATCGCGAAAGCGGCATTCCGTAATGTTTCGAGCGGCCATCTGGACATTGACCATGCCGTGATCGTCGATCAGGATCCGGACTGCTCGTCTTTATCAACTCCTTATGGCGCAAATGCGGCCTCTTCTCGAGGCCTGCGTCAGCGTGCCCTGAAGAGGTGGCGACATGCGAGTCCGGCGGCGGTTACGGACGATGGTGCTGGCCATCGCGATGGCGATGGCCGTGGTGATCTCCGGCTTGGGAATCCCTGACAACCTCGTGGTTCCGGCGGCGGCGTCGGTGTCCGGGCCGGATCCCGAGACGTCGGTGGACGGCCGGCCGGTGACGAAGGCCAAGGTGGCCAAGGGGGCGGAGGAGTCCCAGCCGAAGGTCGAGCGTAAGGAGCCGGTCTGGCCGAGCCCGGGAACCGCCGAGGTGGATCCTGGCGAGAAGGCGGTCGCTGCGGGTGGGTTGCCGGTCCGGCTCTCCGAGGTCAAAGGCGCCGATGCCGGCACGGTGAAGGTGGAGACGCTGCCCGCCGACGCCGTACGCAGGCTCGGCGGCGTGGGGATCGCGGCCCGGCTGACGGCCGGTAAGGCGGGCAAGGTGCGGGCGGCGTTCTCGTACGCGAGCTTCCGCGACGCCTACGGCGGCAACTTCGCCACCCGTCTGCAGGTGTTACGGGTGCCGGCGTGCGCACTGACGACCCCGCGCCCGCGCGACTGCGTGGTCCGCCCGCAGCAGGTCAAGGCGCACAACGACGTCAAGACCGGCACGCTGACCGCCGACGTCGATGTCGACCCCGCCACCGGCAGGACGGCCCCGCTGACGCTGCCCAAGAGCCAGACGGGCAAGGACGCCACGTCCAACGCGGCGCAGGCGTTCACGTCCGGGTCGGTGTACGTGCTGGCGGCCGGCATGACGGGCCCGGACGGCAACTTCGGCGCCACCGACCTGAAGCCGTCCGGCACCTGGCAGGCCGGCACCTCGGGCGGCGGCTTCTCCTACGACTACCCGCTGCCGGAGGCGCCGTCGCCGGTGGGCAACGGGCCGAGCCTGTCGCTGCAGTACGACGCCTCCTCGGTGGACGGCGAGGGTCACTGGACCAACAACCAGTCCGGTGTGGTCGGCATCGGCTGGAACCTGTCGGCCGGGTTCATCGAACGCAAGTACCGCCGCTGCACGGCCTGGAACGAGTACGACCCCAACACCGCCGACCTGATCTGGTACGCCGACGAGAACGGCCCCTACGGCCCGGCCGTCTGCTGGGAGTCGCCCGACGAGCTGGCCACCGACGTCACCAAGGACTACACCCAGTCGGAGCTGGTGCTGAACCTGGCCGGCCGCTCGGCCTCGATCGTCAAGGACCGCACCAGCGGCCTGTGGAAGACGGTGCCGGACTTCGGCTGGAAGATCGAGCAGCTGACCGGCGGCGCCGACGGCCTGGAGTACTGGAAGGTCACCTCCAGCGACGGCCAGGTGCACCGCTTCGGCTACAACAAGGACGCCCAGTGGCAGTTGCAGTACATCGGCAACCAGCGCGCCGAGCCCTGCGCGGACCGGTACTTCAACGACATGATCCCCCCGACCTGCACCGGGGTGTGGCGGTGGAACCTGGACCAGTCGATCGACGCCAACGAGAACGTCATCGACTACGCCTACGAGCGCGAGACCAACTACTTCTGCATGCCCGGCTGTGACTACGAGACCTACAAGGTCCTGCCGTACGACCGGGGCGGGTTCCTCAAGCAGATCAGCTACGGCCACAACACCCAGGTCGCCGGCAGCACGCCGACCTCGCGGATGACGTTCACCACCTCCGACCGCGGCGGCCTGGACGTGCCGACCGACCTGACCTGCGGCCCGACCTGTGCCACCAACGACGCGGTCGCGTTCTACTCCACCCGCAAGCTCGACTCGATCCTCACCGAGTCCAAGAACCCCACCTCCGGGGTCTGGGAGCCGGACACCCGCACCGACTTCCGCTACCGCTGGATCTACACCCGTACCGACTTCGGCCCCGCCCACGACCCGGTGCTGTGGCTGGACAGCGTGCAGCAGACCGGCCTGGCCGGCACGAGCTCGCAGAAGCTGCCCCCGGTCAGCTTCGACGCGACGATGGTGGCGGGCCGGATGGACTACGACAACTGGTCGGACTGGACCGACTTCCTGTCCTGGCGCATGGTGCCCCGCGTCACGGGGATCGGCAACGGCATGGGCGGCCGGATCGAGGTCACCTACGGCCAGGCCGACCCGTGCGGCGGCGGCAAGGGCCGCGACGGCACCAACTACCTGTCCGACGCCACCGGCGACTGCTACCGCGTCGACTACGACGCCAACCCGGAGATCGGCTACGAGAGCTGGGGCCGCTTCTTCAAGCAACTGGCCATGAAGGTGACCGAACGCGACCTGGTCGCAGGCTCGCCCGACATGGTCACCAGCTACGACTACCTCGGCGCCCCGCGCTGGAGCAACCCGGTCGCCTTCGCCCAGCCCGACCTCGCTCCGGGCGGCAGCGACTGGCGCGGCTACAGCACCGTGCGCACCACCCGCGGCTCCGGCAGCGACCCCAACGGCTACACCGTCACCTCCGACACCTTCTACCGCGGCATCGACGGCGCCACCATCACCACCTTCGAAGGCACCACCGCCACCGACTCCCGCGCCCTGCAAGGCCAGCTCCTGCAGGAACAGACCTGGAAACTGACGGCCACCGAGCCGCGCGCCTACACCGAGGCCGAATCCACCCGGTACGAGTACCAGGTCGCCTCCACCGGCACCGGCCCCGGCGTCCTGGACCCGGCCTTCGTGCACCGCACCCGCGAACGCACCCGCGAGCTGGTCACCGGCGGCACCTGGCGCTGGAGCGACCAGCGCACCGCCTACAACAGCGACGGCCAGCCCACCACGGTCAACGACTACGGCGACACCGCCGTCAGCACCGACAACACCTGCACGAGCACCACCTACGCCCGCAACCCGGCCAACGGCATCACCAGCCTGCCCTCGGTGGTGGAGAAACGCTCCGGCGACAGCTGCACCTCAGGAACGCTGATCGGCAAGACCATCACCTTGTACGACGGCGGCACCGACCCGGCCACCAACACCCCCTCCGACGGCAACATCACCGAGACGCGCTCCTACGCCGGCGCCACGTCGATCTCGGTCACCAAGAACACCTTCGACGACTACGGCCGCCCGCTGACCGCCACCGACCCGATGGGCAAGGTCACCACCACGACCTACACCCCGGCCGTCGGCTGGCCCCACCAGGGCGCCAAGGTCACCAACCCTCTCGGCCACGCCGTCACCACGTTCACCTCGCATCGCAACGGCCTGCCCACGAAGGTCGTGGACGCCAACAACAAGACCACCGAGATCGACTACGACGCCCTCGGCCGGGCCGCCGCCCTGTGGGAGCCTGACCAGCCGAAGGCCAACGGCACGCCGACCGCGACCGTCGCCTACGACATCCCCTTCGACGGCAACCTCGGCCAGCCCACCGCCCCGGCCAGGACCACCATGCGCCGCCTGCTGCGCGGCACCACGTACCTCGCGACCTACAGCTATGACGACGGGTTCGGCCGGGTCCGGGAGGAGCAGGAGCCCTCGCCCGGTGGCGGGCGGATCGTCAAGGTCACGGCCTACGACGCGCGCGGCCTTCAGGCCATCACCTCGCAGCCCGTGCACAACAGCGCCGCGGCGGGCAGCGGCCTGGTCAACCCGGCCCCGACGTCGCTGCCGTCATGGACCAAGACCGTCTACGACAGCATGGAACGCCCGACCGCGGTCATCGACCACCGCCAGGCCACGGAGTACCGCCGCACCACCACCGCGTACCCGGGCCTGGACCGGGCCGAGGTGAGTCCGCCAGGTGGGGGCAAGACCGTCACCGTCTCCGACGTCTTCGGCCGCAAGCTCAAGACCGAGGAGTGGAAGGACGCCGCCACCCACTACGACACCACCTACACCTACAACGCCGCCGGCGCCCTCACGAGGATGACCGACGCGAACGGCAACGTCCGCACCTTCACCTCCGACTGGCTCGGCCGCCGCACCGCCGCCACCGACCCCGACGCGGGCAACTCGACCTACGGATACGACGCCGCAGGCCGCCAGGTGTGGAGCATTGACGGCAACGGCGCCAAGGTGTCCACCGTCTACGACGAACTCGGGCGCAAGACCAGCCAGTGGTCCGGCGAGCCGCAGACCGGCGTCAAGCTGATCGACTGGACCTACGACAGCGTCGCCAAGGGCTACCAGACCTCCGCCACCCGGTACGTCGGCCAGAACTCCTACACCGATGCCATCACCGCCTACGACACCGCGTACCGGCCGACCGCCACCAAACTGGTCATTCCCGCCGCCGAGGGCACGCTGGCCGGCGACTACGCCTTCACGTTCGCCTACGACGACGCGGGCAACCTCATCGAGCACGGGCTCCCGGGCAAGGGCGACCTGGCCGCGGAGAAGCTCACCCTGGCCTACACCGACCTGGGCCTGCCCAAGAGCCTGGCCTCCGACTACGGCGGCGGCACCACGTACGTCAAGGAGAGCACCTACTCGCTCACCGCCCGGCTGAACGAACGCAGCTACGGCGCCAGTGCCCAGGTCCGGCGCACGTTCACCTGGGACGAAGGAACCGGCTGGCTCAACAGGCTGACCACCACCTCCGGCTCCCAGCCGGTCCAGGACGACCAGTTCACCTACCACCCGAACGGCGAGATCAATCGCATCCTGGACGCGACGGCCGCCACCGCGACCAGCCCGGGCCAGTCGGAGTGCTTCGCGTATGACGGCCTGTCGCGGTTGAGCGCGGCGTACACCACCACGGCCGCCACGTGTGCCTCGGGCGCCGACACCATGGGCATCGACCCGTACAACCAGTCCTTCGCCTACGACGCCGTCGGCAACCTGACCAGCGTCACGAGCGGCGGCGCCACCGCCACCTACGGCTACCCGGCGGCGGGCGCCTCGGCGGTCCGCCCCAACGCGGTGACCGCCATCACCAGGCCGACCGGCACCGACACCTACGGCTACGACAACGCGGGACGCCTCGTCGCGCGCACCGTCGGCGGCAAGCAGGCCACCTTCACCTGGAACGCCCTGGGCCAGGTGGACAAGGCCGTCGTCGATGGCCAGGAAACGTCCATGATCTACGGCGCCGACGGCGAACGGCTGATCCGCCGCGACCCGGACGGCTCCTCCACGCTGTACCTCGGCTCCATGGAGGTCCGCGCCTCCGCGGCCGGGCTGAAGGCCACCCGCTATTACAGCGGCCCCGACGGCGCCGTGGTCGCCATGCGCACCGGGACCAGCCTGAAGTGGATGGCCTCCGGCTTGCACGGTTCCACCCAGCTCGCCATCGACGACACCACCGGCCAGGCCTCCCGCGAACGCTACCTCCCCTTCGGGCAGCGCCGAGGCGGCGACGACCTGCCCTTCACCGACCGCGGGTTCCTCGGCAAGACCGAGGACGCCTCCACCGACCTGACCTACCTGTCCGCCCGCTACTACGATCCGTCCACCGCCAAGTTCATCTCCACCGACCCCTTGCTCGACCTGTCCAAGCCCCAATGGGCCAATCCCTACTCCTACGCGGGCAACAATCCCGTCGGCGCCTCGGACCCGAGCGGGCTGAAGGTGATCGATGACGCGAAGCCGTCCGATCCGTGCGCCAAGCCCAAGAGCACCGCCTGCAAGTTCAAGCGGAAGAAGCAGGCCGACGCCGACGCCAGGTCCGCACAGACCGAGGTCGAGCGGCAGCTGCAGGCGCTTTTGAAGGCGGTCCTGGCCATCGCCAAGATCGCGGCCGACGAGCTCGGCATCACCGCCGGGATCAAGTGCTTCACCAGCGGCGACCTGGGCGCCTGCGGAGAGACCGCGCTCAACATCCTCGGCTCGCTCGCCGGTGGACTCGCCGGCAAGCTCGCCGCGAAATACGCCCTGCCCTGGAAATGGAAAAAGGCATACGAGCTCGGCAAGGCCATCTGGAAGCACGCGGGTGACGCCATCGCCGCGTTCAAGAACTGGCTGGCCGCCAAGGACAAACTGAAACTCGCCGAGAAGGCGCGGGAGAACGCGACCCGCATATTCTGCGCCGCCGCCAAGAACAGCTTCGCGCCCGGCACGAAAGTCGTGCTCGCGGACGGCACGAGCAAACCCATCGAAGAGATCCGGGTGGGCGACCGGGTACGCACCGGAGACCCGCGGTCGGGTGCGACCATCGCGAGCAGCGTCCTCGCGGTGATCACCGGCACCGGCGCCAAGAACCTGGTCGAGGTGACCGTCCAGACCGGCGGCTCCACCGCTGTGATCGTCGCCACCGCCGACCATCCCTTCTGGTCCGAGGACCTGCGTGGCTGGACCGCCGCGACACACCTCCGGGCCGGCTCCTGGCTGCGTACGGACGACGGTGGCACGGCCCACGTCCTCGCGCTCGCCAAGCGGACGGTCAACGACCAGCGTGTGTACAACCTGACCGTCGCGAACACCCACACCTACTTCGTCACGGCCGGCGACGAGGCCGTGCTCGTCCACAACGCCGACCGCCGCCCCGTGAAAATGGAGTTCCCCGAATGGGACCCCGGCGACGGCGACGACGACGACGGATACCGCACCCCCCGCAACAACCAGGCCCAGAACAAGGCGTTCAATGACGCGATCAAGGACGCCGAGCAGCAGATCGGCCGTTCACTCACGAAGGCGGAGCGCAGGCGAGTGCACGACGCGATAACCAAGAAGGGGTACGGCTACCACGAGATCGTGGACGAGGTCATCGGAATGTTCGGCGACGGCAACTGCTGACCACCGTCGAGACGCGATCCCATCCGCCCCACCGGGAGCCCATAGGATTGCCCATCCACAGTGCAGCGCCAGCACCAGAGCCGTTCGGAGGACCACCCTGTTTCCCGATCCGCCTCATCCTCATCCTCGTCTGGAGGAACGTCTCCGCACTCTCCTGGGGCTGCACGCGATCGGCGTCGGCCGGGCACTGAACATGGGGATCATCGAATTCGACCCCGCGCCGTCGGACGCATTGACGGACGAAAGGTGGAGCGCCTTCGCGCTCCACCTCCAATGCCCCTTCCGAATCACCTACCAGAGCCGAGTGATCCTCGGCTCCGCAGACCTCGCCTGGCGCGAAAGCGAAGTCCGCGACACCGGCAAGCCCGACAGCGAACGAACCATGTACGACTTCATGGCGGACCGCGTCGACGCCACCTTCGCGGAACTACAACCCACCGTAACCACGGTGCGAATATCCCCCTTCGGCGACCTCCACGTCGAACTGGCCCAGGAATTCACCGTGGAGGCATTCCCCGTCAGCTCCGGCCGCGCCGAGGCATGGCGTTTCCTGCAGAGAAATGCCGAACACGTAGTGTTCCCACCCGAAGAGCCGACCCACGACCAGTGAACTTCCCCAGGATCCGGGTCCTCCCAGCGCGCCGCTTCGGCATGGATGATCTTCCGATCACCCCATCGGTAGCGATCGGGAGGATCGTCGAGTCGCTTTCACGCCTCGCTTGGTCCGCCGCCGAGCAGATCCGAAACCTTTCCAGGTCGAGCCCAGCGTGCCGGCCGGCTCGTCCGTGATCTCGCGCCGGATGTAGTCCTGGTCACCCACCGTCCTGTGGAAGAGGACCGTGGCGCTGGCGCCGCTAGGGCGTTCGCCGTGCCGGGAATCAGGGCGAGGCCATCGGCGGCGGCGGTCGCCGCGAGTCCCATGCGATGGAGCTCGTTCATCTCCCGCGACGTTTACCCGGGGGCGACCACGCGCGGGGAAGGGACGGGTGCCGGTCAGCGCGGGATGGTGTCGCGGTGGAGGGCCAGCCACGCGTCGAACGACTGCAGCCGCGGGTTGAGCTCGCGCAGCCGCTCGAAATCGATGAGCTCGGCGATGTCGGGGGCGGCCGCGATCAGGTACTGGAGCATGTTGCCGACCTCGGCCGCGCCCGGGAACCCCGCGGCCCGGATCATGTCGGGGCTGACCGCCTGGTATGTGACGGGCTCGCCGAGCGCCTGGCTCAGCGCGGCGGCGTACTGCGCGCCGGTGAGCACGGCCCCGGCGACGCTCACCCGCCTGCCGGCCATCCCGTTCCCCTGGCGGAAGATCCCCAGCGCGGTCCTGCCGACGTCCTCCGCGGCCTGCGCGGCCACCCGCGCCTCGCCGAAGCCGAGCGGCAGCACCAGCGCTCCCGTCTCGTCGCGCTGGGGCGCGAACATGTCCTGGAAAACCTCGTAGTAGACGTTCGCCTGCAGGAAGGTGGTGGGCACGCCCGACTCCAGGAAGAACCGGTCGGCCTCGGCCTTGCCGTCGGCGTGCGGCACCTTGTACGTGCCCTCGAAGCTCGGCGTCCCGTCGTCCGGACGGAAGTAGGCACGGGTGTCCGACAACGTGGACCAGACGAAATGCCGGACGCCGGCCTCCCGGCCAGCCCGCGCGGCGTTGCCGGCCTGCTCCCGCTCCTTGGTGGTCGCGGGCCGTGCCCGCTCCTCCTCGGGCGTGCGCGGCTCCCAGAAGTTGGTCACCACGAAGGCGCCGTGTGCGCCGTCGAACGCCCTGCGCAGGCTGCCCGCGTCGTCGAGATCGGCCCCCACGACCTCGGCCCCCAGAGCGGCCAGCTCCCTGGCCCGCGCCGAGCCCGGATCCCGGGTCAGGGCTCGCGCGGCGAACCGCCCGCCGCGGTCGTCGAGGATCGCGCGGACCAGCCCGCCTCCTTGCGCTCCGGTCGCGCCCACCACGGCGATGATCTGCTGCTCGCTCACAGAAACGGTCCCCTCATATGTTCAGGTTGATGTATCAACCTGGCCACCATACAGCGCCAGGTTGACACGTCAAGCACCGGTAGAGTGGGCGTCATGGGATGGGAGCAGGACATCGGCGAGGCCGACCGGATGTGGCGCACGTACATCGAAATGGCCAAGCACCTCGGCTCACACCTGCAGCAGCACCTGCAGCGTGAGTGCGACCTGTCCGCGGCCGACTTCGAGGTCCTGGTCCGGCTCACGGAGTCGGAGCGGCGGGAGATGCCCGTCGCGGAGGTGGCCGTCGCGACCCAGTGGGAGAAGAGCCGCCTGTCCCACCAGCTCACCCGGATGGCGCAGCGCGGGCTGGTCGAGCGGGTGGACACCGACGACCGCCGCTATCCCGACGTGCGGCTCACCGACAAGGGCTACGCGGCGATCGAGAAGGCCGTCCCCGAGCACACCGAGCTGGTGCACGCTCTGTTCATCGACGTGCTGGGCCCCGAGCGGCTGGCTGGTTTCGCGCAGGCATGCGCCGACGTGCTCCGCGCGCTCGACGAGCACCGGGAGCGGGACTGCTCGTTGTGATCAGGCCCCCGCGCCAGGGCCTGGCGAGAAAACGAAGATGCCGGGCCTTCGCCGGGACGCGCGTACGGCACTGGCCGGGCCGTTTCCGCGGCCCGGCGAAGGCGTTCGTCATGGGTCGTGATCTGGTGTGGTGAACGGCAGGCGCCCTGCCGCCGGCAGAACGCCGCCGGCGGTCAGCTTGCGATGGCTTTCCAGTTCCAGGTGAGCCCGTAGGACGTGCTCAGCGCCAGCAGACCCGGGCCGACAGCGCCGAGGTTGAGGAAGCGGCCCTGCGCATCGTACTGGCCCACCGTCGTCAGTTGTGAGGCATGCCTGTCGGCCGGCGGGGTGCAGAACATGTAGCCGCCGTCATTGGGACGGAATTCGTTCAGCGTGAGCAGGTTGCCGTCGCCGACCGCGGGGTTGGTGGCCGTTGAATTGACATACAGTCCCTTGTGGACCAGGTAGTAACAGTAATAATCCTCGGTCTTGTCGGCGTATATGGGCATGAATTCTTCTTCGGAATCGTCGCTGTCGGGTTCGAGCGCCACCGGCGTGCCGGGTTCCGGATCGGAGTCCTGTACGGTCATGGCCGATCCCGCGCCGGTGACGATCTCATCGACGTCCAGCGCCTCGTTCTCGGCGTCCTGGAGGAACCAGCGCTGGTCGGGATCGAATTCGTCGGCGAGGTCACGACCCACCAGTTCTTCGCCGTCCGCGCGGTCCAGGGCGGTCAACGCCTGGCCGGTGGCCTTGTTCAGCAATATCCAGGTGCCGTCTCCCATGTCGAGCAATCGCCACAGCTGGGAGTCACCGTCGTCGGTGCCCTGGAGAATCGCCGGCGCGTCGGCGAGTCCGGATTCCTGGCCCAGATAGGTACGTGTGAAGCTGTGCAGGACGCGATAGTGTCCCGGGTCGTCACCGGCGGCCAGGAACCGGAAATTGTGCGCGCTCTGCTCGGGCCGGGCGAACGTCCTGGTCTTGAGGCGACTGCTGCCGGGCCGCGTCCCCGCGCCCGAAGGGTAGGGGGAACGGGTGCTGGAGGCGCTTCTGAGATTCTGCGTTGTTCGCGGAACGGCCTTCGCCTGCCGCGCCGGTTGGGACGTCGTGCACCGCGGGTCCTCGGTGAGATAGGAGAAGTCGTATTCGACGGGAAGGTGGTCCGACATTTCGAAGTCGGTCATCGGCGTTCCGAACCCGTACCCCCTGTAGAGCGCCGGGGTGACGCCGTTCTGGGTGACGGCGTAGTCGATGGTGCGTCCCGTGACGGGCCGGGTGGGCCCGATCGAGGGCAGTACGTCGAACTGGCGGGAGTCGTCGCCGAGGGCGGTCAACAATCCTGTCTGCCCGTAAGCCTCCATATTGAAGTCGCCGAGGACCACCCAGGGCAGCGGTTGCCCGTTCGGGCCGGCGGTCTGCATATGACTCCTGATGTTCTGCAGCATCGTGACGTTGTCCGTGCCGCCTGCTGCGGCCCCGTGCCAGGTGAAGTAGACGACCCCGCAATAGTTGACGCCGAGCGCGGGACGGGACTTGCCCTCGTGAATGCCGTTCCGGGTCGCTCCGGGGACGACGAATATCTCGTCCCTGCGGACACTTCTCCGCGTCCAGACGGCCAGATTGATCTTCTCCGGGTTGCCGGAACCGGTGTCGACGTTCGTGTTCAGCCAGTAGAGGTAACCTCCGCCGCGGCCTCCACTGGTCCGGCTGAGCCAGATCTCCTCGACGGGAGGCGCGTTCGTGCTGCCGTCGCGCATCCTCTTGACGTAGTCGGCCTGCGCGATCGTGTCCTTGCTCCAATAGTGCCGGTCGGCGGGGTAGCCGGTCTCCTGCAGGGCCAGGATGTCGTTCTCCCTGGGCGGACTCTCCCGGGTGTGCAAAGCGGGCAGCGCGGTCGCGTACCTGTCGCCCTGCTGCGGCGAGGACGCGCCGGCCATGTTCCAGGTGGCCGCCTTGATCTCGACGAGCTCCGGGTCACGTGGGGGGAGCTCGCCGCCGGTGTCGCGGAGGAACAGCGACTGCCGGTGTCCCACGTCGAGGGCGGCCACTCCGTTGCCCTGGTAGTTCAGGGTCTCTCGTCCGGTCCAGTCCGTGATCGCCTGCCCGTTCTGGCTCAGGGGCAGGAACGCGTGTGGGTCGGAGTCGTCCGATCCGAACTGGAAGGCGGTGCCGGCCTGGGCGCCGTACGGCCGGTACGGCTCGAACGGGCCGCCGGCGGTGGTCTGCTTGCTCAGCGTGTTGTCGTAGAAGACGTTCTGCGGCCCGGAGGAGCCGGCCCACTTGCCCGCCTTGGGCCCGGCCGCCCACCAGATCGGATACCAGGTGCCCGCGTCGATCTCGCCGCCCTCGCCACCGCAGTTGGCGGAGCAACTGGCCGAGCGGTGCTCGTAGGGGACTCGCACCGTGTTCTGCTCGAACAGGTTGTCGTGCTCCCAGCCGCCGTGCAGGTTCAGGTCGGAGTCGAGGTCGTTGCGGAAGGCGACGTTGCCGCCCGCCGACCACTGGAAGGTGAAGTGGCGCAGGTTGCGGCTGAGGTTGTGCGCCCACAACGAGTCCCACACGCGGCTGCCACGCAGGTAGCCGTTGCCGCCCTTGCCCTTGTTCCAGGCGCCGTCGAAGCTGTTGCGCTCGATCTGCAGGTTGCGCGCCACCTCGGTGACGATCGGGTGTGAGCCGGTCATCGTGGCCTTGAGCCCGCGCGCCCAGCTGTTCGCCGCCCACTTGAACACGATGCCGTGCATGGCGTACTCGGGCGCCAGGTTGCCGTAGTTGTGCACGGCCTGCTCGGGAGTGAGCGAGTACGTCTCCTGGCCGCCGATCTTCGGCACGCCGTTCATGTCCTGGGTGAAAGAGAAGTCCTCGAACCCGACACCCTCGATCACCTTCAGCGGCGTGACCTTGCTGGCGTACGGGGTGCCGTTGCCGTTCAGCGGTTCGGAGCCGTCCGATTCGGAGTTCACCGGCAGGTCCCACCTCAGCGGCCGGTCCAGCGTGATCGTCTTGGCCGTGGCGTCCATGCGGCTGAGCCGGAACATCTCCTGCCGCATGTGGAGCGCCTCGATCATGCTCTGATCGGTGATGCCCTGCTGCGCGTAGAACTTCCTGCTGTTGGCCGCGCCCACCCAGACATAGCCGCCGGGCCTGAACCTGGTCATGTCGGCCTTCGCGTCCAGCCGCACGACCGTGCCTCCTGCTCGTGCCGAGAAGCCCGGGTCATCGGCCGCGGCGGCCACCTTGAAGCCGGAGACCCAGTGCTGGTTGACGCTGCCCTCGTAGAGGTCCTTGCGCATGGGCAGGCTGGAGGCCAGCTCCCAGTCGTCCTTGTACCGGGTCGCCACCTCCCGGGTCTGGACGCGGAACATGCCACGCCCAGGCCAGATCCAGCCACCGTTGCCGATGTCGGGGGCGGTGCCGGCAATCATGCTCTCCTGGTCCCACCGGCCGTTGATCACCTGGTCGTAGCGGGTCTGGAGGCCGGGCCTGAACACCAGCCGGGTGCCGCCGTCGCCGGAGCCCTTGCCCCGTACGATCAGAAATCCCGCATCTACGTAGATCTGCCGGGTGATGTCGATCCGGCCTGCCGGTAGCTCGATGAGCGAGAGCCGGTTGAAGTTGGCGTTCGGCGAGCAGTCGCTCTTGATGTGGTCGATCGCCTTCTGCAGTCCGGCGGTGTCGTCGGTCCCGTCGTCCGCCGTCACCCCGTAGGAGGAGGCGAGCTTCTCCGGCGAGATACGGCAGGAGGCGTCGTCGGTCAGCTCCGTATCGCCCTCAGGCAGCTCCTGGCCGCCTCGGTACCCGGCGCGTGACCAGTCCGGCAGTCCGGCCGGCGGGGTTGTGCGGTTGCTGTGATTCAGGTCAGGGCCGGACGCTCCGGGCCCGGCCCACGGCGGGTCCTCCGCCGGGGCAGGTGCGGTCACGGACGTCGGGGAGGCGGACGCCCCCCACGCCGCCGGGGTGCTGCCCGGCGACGATAACGAGAGCAGCAGGACGGACATCATGGCCGCCGCTGGTCGGACCATTCTCACGTGATCTCTCCGGGAAGGACGCGGACGCCGGGATCCGGCGCCGGTGACGATGACGTCGTGCGGCTGAGCGTTCGCCGGCTTCACCACTGCGGGGCCGACGGCGTGGGCATCGCCGCGAAGTCGTAGACCTTCTTCCACAGCACGCCGCTCTTGCCGCCGGCCGAACCGTTGATGACGTAGTAGAGATCGGTACCGGCCACCACGGCCAGCGGGGTTCTGCCGGGGGAGAGCGCGAAGCTGTTCTCCTCGTAGTAGCCGCTCCACCCGCCGTCGCGCGAGATCATGTAACTGCCGATGGTGTTGTCACGGTCCTCGGTGATGGTGATGACGCCGTAGCCGCTTCGGGAGAGCGCGACGGACGGGCCATTCCTCGTGTAGCCCGGGGTGCCTGTCGCATAGACCCGGAACGGATTCGTCCAGTTGCCGGTCCCGTACCGCTGCCGCGACATGTACACGTAGTTGTCGGTGCCCGTGAAGGCGAGCACGACCTGGTTCCAGGGAGCGGGGTCGGCGCTGGTGCCCACCTGGGCGGCCAGTCCCGGCGCGTCCTTGCTCCGCGCGCCCGGCACGACGCTGGGCGAGCTGTAGGTGCCGGTGTCGCCGTTGTAGTACATCGTCCAGATGTCGTCGGTGGACTGGCTGTTCCAGGCGAGCATGAAGGAGTTGCCGGGCAGCGCGGCGGCCGCCACGGGCTCGGTGTCGGTGGTGCGCGTGTCGTTGGGGATCCTGGTCCAGCTGGGCAGGGTGGCGGGTAGCTGGTAGCTCGGGCTGAGCTGGACGCGGTGCTGGTAGACGTGGCCCTCGGTGCCGGTGTGGAAGATCCGGAAGTTGCCGCGGCCCCCGTCGTCCGTCCAGATCACCCGCGGCGGCGTCCATGTCTGCGCGTTGGGCAGCGAGTACGCGGGCCCGTTGTTCAACGAGATCCAGATGGAGTCGTTGTCCGCGCCGCGCCAGGCGTGCAGGATGTTGCCGCGGTCGTCGCGCGCCTCTCCCGGAGTGGACCGGCTGGTGATCTGCCCGCCGGCGTAGGTCACCGGCTGCCAGTCGGACCCCTCACCGGGGAAGCCCCAGGAGCTGATCGAGGCGCCGCCGTCGTCGGCCGAGGCCGGCGCCGTCATTCCACCGGCAGAGGCGATCAGCGACACGGCCGCGATGAACAACCTCTTCTTGATGAACATCTCTTCTCCCGCATCGTCTCTCGAATCGACGACCATCGCGCCGTTGGCCCGGCGGTGACTCATGGACCGTCGTTACAGAGACAAGGTGCGGGAGGCCGCTTGTGACATGACGCTCGTCACATCACCATCCCGCTCGCGGACGGCGGCGAACCGCGGACCCTCAGGCTGTGAGCGCCGTGCCTTCGAGCAGCGTGATGCGGATCTGCTTGCGTGAGGTGATGCCGAGCTTCGCGAAGACCTTGCGCAGGTGCCATTCGACGGTGTGCGGGCTGATGAAGAGCTGAGCGCCGATCTCGGGGTTCGTCAGCCCGTCGCCGGCCAGGCGCGCTATCTGCGCCTCCTGGGCGGTGAGAGTGGCGCGTGCCTCGACGGTGCGCTTGCGTACCGTCTCACCGGTGGCCTGGAGCTCGCGCCGGGCCCGTTCCGCGAACGCCTCGGCCCCCATGTCGCCGAGCAGCTCGTAGGCGATGCCCAACTGCTCGCGTGCGTCGAGGCGGCGGTTCTCCCGGCGCAGCCACTCGCCGTAGAGCAGCCGGGCGCGGGCGAGCGTCGTCCGGACCTCGGTGCGGCCGAGCCGCTCGATCGCCTCGCGGTAGAGAACGTCGGCGTCCGCTCTGTCGCTCACCTGGGCCCGTACGCACGCCGAGGTTCCGAGGGCCCAGTCGGTGCCGCTGGCTCGGGCCATCTCGTCGAGTCGCCGGGCGACTTCGGCCGCCCGAGCGGGCCTCCCGCTCCGGACGGCGGCCTCGACGAGTTCGACCGTGGACCTGATGGCCGTGCCGCCGAGCTCCTGCGGGTGCTCGAAGGCTCGCTCGGCGGCGACGTACGCCTCCTCGTACCGGCCGAGGCCGTTGCAGAGCACCGCGCTCGCCCATTGGGTGGCGGTCACCACCTTGCCTTCCCCCTGAATGGCCGGGTCCCGCGTGATCGCTGCGCTCACCTGACGGGTCGCGGCCTCTCGTCCTCTCCACGGCTCGAGTATCAGGGCCGCGTACTGGGCCAGGTAGCGGCTGCCCGTCACCTCGCCAATCGTCACCGCCTCGGCGACCAGCGCGTCGGCCAGGGCGAACTCACCGGCGAGGACCCTGTTCGACACGAGCATGTGGAGGGCTGAGGGCAGCACCGACAGTGCGCCCGCCTCGCGTGCCAGATCGACCAGTCTCGCGGAGAGCACCGACCAACTGTCGAAGTCCCAGACGTTATGGGCCATCCGGGACGCGAACGGCAGCCAGCCAAGGCCCTGTTCCCTGGAGATCCCTTCGGCGCGGAAGGACTCCAGAGCCCGCAGCACCATCGGCACGCCCGCCGCGGAACCCTCTGTGAGCGCCACGCCCACGCCGTTCAGGAGCAGGTCGTTGCGCTCCGGCGGCGGCCCCGGCGGTGCGGCCAGCAGCGCCTCGGCGATGTCCACCACCTGGGCGCCGCTCGGCAGCCGGCCCGCGTTCATGGCCGCGTTCAACGTGTCGCGGTAGGTCTCGCGGGCCAGCCCGGCGTCCAGCGGCGCCAGGCGCTCACCGGCGCTGAGCAGCAGCGGGAAGGCGGAACCGGCGCTCCTGGAGGCGAACGCGATCTGACCGCGCAGCAGGCCGGCCTGGGCGAGTTCGCGTTCGTCCAAAGTGCCGAGTTCGGCCGCGTCCAGCAGTTCGAGCGCGGCGTCGTACCCGCCGGCCTGGTATTTGGCCCGTGCCGCCGCCAAGGCCCTGGCGCCGCGGCGCGCGGGATCGGGGGTCAGCTCGGCTGCCCGCTCGTGGAACGCCGCCGCCGCGGCGACTCCGCCGCGCGCCTGCGCCCGATCGGCCGAGCGCTCCAACTCGGCGGCCACCGTCTCGTCGGGGCCGGCCGTCGCGTTGGCGAGGTGCCATGCCCGGCGATCGGGGTCCGCTCGGGGATCGGTCGCGTCGGCCAGCGCCCGGTGGACGTCCTGCCGGTCCTGCGGGGACGCGACGCGGTAGGCCGCCGAGCGCATGAGGGGATGACGGAAACGCACCCGCGTACCGATGGCGATCAGCCCCGCCGCCTCGGCCGGCGACGCGGCGGACACCTCGATGCCCAGCAACTCGGCCGCGCGAGTCAGCAGACTCACATCCCCGACCGGCTCGGCCGCCGCGATGAGCAGCAGCCGCTGTGTCTCGGCCGGCAACGCCCGGACCCGCCGCAGGAAGCCCTGCTCGATCTGACTGGCCAGCGGTCGCGCGTCGGGCCGCCCGAATCCACCCGCCAGCTCCGCCGGCGTCAGCCCTCGGGGCAGTTCGAGCAGGGCCAGCGGGTTCCCCTGCGTCTCGACGACGATCCGGTCCCGGACCTGCTCGTCGAGTCGTCCAGGAGTCACGGAGTCCAGCAGGGCGCGGGCGTCGCTGTCGCTCAGCCGTCCCACGTCGAGCTGGGGCAGCCCCTTCAGCTCCTGTTCGAGGTGGTGCTCGCGCACCGCGAACACCAGCCCGATCGGCTCCGCGAGCAGGCGCCGCGCGACGAAGGCGAGGGTCTGCGCGGAGACCTGGTCGAGCCACTGCGCGTCATCGACGAGGCAGACCAGGGGCCCCTTCTCGGCCACGTCGGCGAGCAGGCTGAGCACCGCGAGCCCGACCAGGAAGCGTTCCGGAGGAGTTCCCGCGCTCAGGCCGAACGCCGTCCCGAGCGCGTCGCGTTGCGGGCCCGGCAGGCGACCCAGATGCTCCAGGAACGGGGAGCACAGCTGATGCAGCCCACCGAAGGCCAGTTCCATCTCGGATTCCACGCCGGTCGCTCTGATGATCCGGCAGCCGGACGCGCTGTCCCGCGCGTACTCCAGCAGCGCCGTCTTACCGATGCCGGCCTCGCCGCGCAGAACCAGGACCGAGCTGTGGCCGTCCTGCACCGTCGCCACGAGCTGATCCAGCGTCTCGCACTCCAGCTGCCGCCCGCGAAGTTGCGACCCGGGACCTCTGCTTGCCATGGCACTGCCCCCGACGATCATCTGTTCGTTGCCCCATGACCGCTGAACATGGGGAGAAACCGGCGCTACATCCTAGATGGAGACGTAACCTACCGTTCTGTCATCAAGCCCAGCAATCTGCTGGTGACACCGGCCGCAGGGTGAGCCGGGTGGTCGCGGAGCATCCCACTGTCCGAAGCGTTTCCACTGCCCCGACGCCCGCCACGGTGCGGGCCAGGGTGTCGACCACGGTGTTTCCAGGGCGCGATGGAGCAGCACGGGCAGCGACCGTGATCGCAGTGGCATCACCGGATGCCAGCTGTCGAACGGAGCCGCCATCGTGACCATGAGCCTTTTGGAGTCGTACGAAGACCACGCAGAGCAGCCCGATGACCGGTCGATCACACATGGGGACGGAGACGATTCGGCGTTCGTCAGCGCCGTGCCCCGGCTTCTCATGATCGGTCTGCGCGTCCTGCAGGACGTGGGCGAAGCCGAGGACGTGGTGCAGGAGACGTGGCTGCGTTGGGCCCGTGCCGATCGGTCGGTCGTCATCAGCCCGCCGGCGTTCCTCGCGCTGACCACCACGAGGCTCGCCATCAATGTCGCCCAGTCCGCCCGCAGGCGCCGAGAGACCTCCGTCGGCTCCTGGCTCCCCGAGACAGTGGACCTCGCCGCCGGGCCCGAGACGGCGGCCGAACGACGAGAGGCGGTCGACACGGCGATCCGGCTGCTGCTGGAGAGGCTGACACCCGCCGAACGAGCCGTCTATCTCCTGCGCACGGCCTTCGACTACCCCTACCGCCAGATCTCCGAGCTCCTCCACCTCGGCGAAGACCATGCGCGGCAACTCCTGCGACGCGCGCGCAACCACCTCGCCACCGAGCGAGGCCGCCAGGTGAGCACCGCCGCGCACCGGCGCCTCGTACGGACGTTCGTCGCCGCCGCCCAGTCCGGCGACCTCGCCGCACTGGAAGAAGTGCTCACCGCCGACATCGTCCGTTGAGTTCGATCGCTGTTGCGGCGATCTGTCACAGATCACGACGCCGTCCGGTCTTTCGGGTGAATCGGACGCCGAAAGAGCGACAGGAGCGGGAGCGTGCCCTCGACCATGACCACCATCCGGATCCGGGTCAGGATGAGCTCACGGCCCGTCGACGAGCCGCATCGCGCGTCGAGCCAGCTCGAGCTCCTCTTCGATCTCACCTTCGTGGTCGCGGTCGCGGCCGTCACGGCGCAGTTCGCGCACGTCATCGCTGAAGGTCATGGCCTGACCGGGCTGGTCCCGTTCCTCCAGGTGTTCTTCGCCATCTGGTGGGCGTGGATGAACTTCACCTGGTTCGCCTCGTCGTACGACACCGACGACGTTCCCTACCGGCTGCTGACCATGGTGCAGATGGCGGGGGTGCTGGTCCTCGCCGTCGGCGTGCCCGCCGCGGCCGGCCACTCCGACTACGGGATCATCACCCTGAGCTACCTCGTCATGAGGATCGGGCTCGTCGCCCAATGGCTGAGGGCCGCGTTCGAAGACCCGGCGAGCCGCCGTACGGGGCTCCGCTACGCCGCGGGCATAGGTCTGGTCGAGCTGGGCTGGTTGCTCCGGCTCGCTCTCCTGACCGCCGGCCTCCTGCCGGCGTCGCTCCAGCTGCCGTTCTTCGCCTGCCTGGTCGTCCTGGAGCTGGCGGTGCCGTGGTGGGCGGAGCGGGTCAGGGCAACCACCTGGCACCCGCAGCACATCGCCGAGCGCTACGGCCTGTTCACGATCATTTTGCTGGGCGAGAGTGTCCTGGCCGCGAGCAGAGGGGTTGAGGGGGCGCTCGAAGCGGCTCCCCTCGTCGTCATCGCCGGATCCGGTCTCGTCCTGCTGTTCGCCCTGTGGTGGCTGTACTTCCTGGTCGAGGCAGGGGAGGGGCTCAGCGAGCGGCGTCACCGGTCGTACTGGTGGGGCTACGGCCACTTCGGCATCTTCGCCGCGCTGGCGGCTCTCGGCGCCGGGCTAGAGGTGGCGGTGGAGCAGAGCGGGCGCCAGGTGGCGGCATCGCCGATGGCGATCGGCTACGCGGTCGCCGTCCCGGTTGGGGTGTATCTCCTCCTGCTCCGGGCGGTGCACGCGCTGGTCGACGCGGACTCCCTCGTCCCCCGCACTGCCCTGGCAGGGTGCGTCGGGGCCGTCGTGTTGTCGCCGCTCGCGGCGCCGTGGATCGGGGTGGCCGCCGTGGTCGCGCTGATCGCGGCCGCCTGCGTCGCGCTGGTCGCCGTCGCCATCTGGGCGGCACGTAGCTGAAGGAGCATCATGTACGCGTCAGAAAACAGAATCGCCACGTCCGTCCTGGTCATCGGGACCGGAGGGGCCGGGCTGCGGGCGGCCGTCGAATTCGCCGAGCGCGGGGTGGATGTCCTCGCGGTCGGCAAACGGCCGAAGGCGGACGCACACACCTCGCTCGCGGCAGGCGGCATCAACGCAGCCCTCGCCACGATGGACCCCGAGGACACCTGGCAGCAGCACGCGGCCGACACTCTCAAGGAGAGTTACCTGCTGGCCAATCCCGAGACGGTGCGCATCGTCACCGAGGGGGCCGCGCGTGGCATCGAGGACCTCGTGCGGTACGGCATGCCGTTCGCACGCGAGCAGGACGGGCGAATCTCCCAGCGCTTCTTCGGCGCCCACACCTTCCGGCGCACCTCGTACGCGGGGGACTACACCGGACTCGAGATCCAGCGCACGCTGATCAACCGGGCGGCCCAGCTCGACGTCCGCGTCCTCGACACGGTGTACATCACGCGGATTCTCGTGCGCGACAACGCGGTATTCGGCGCGTACGGGTTCGACCTGACCGACGGCAGCCGCTACGTCATCCATGCCGATGCGGTGATCCTGGCTGCGGGCGGCCACACCAGGATCTGGCGGCGCACCTCCTCCCGGCGCGACGAGAACACCGGCGACTCCTTCCGCCTGGCCGTCCTGGCCGGCTGCCGCATCCGCGACCCCGAGCTGGTGCAGTTCCACCCCTCTGGTCTCATCGCGCCGGAGAACGCGGCGGGCACGCTCGTCTCCGAGGCGGCACGAGGGGAGGGCGGGGTCCTGCGCAACCGGCTCGGCGAGCGGTTCATGTCCCGGTATGACCCGGAGCGGATGGAGTTGTCCACGCGCGATCGGGTCGCGCTGGCCGCGTACACAGAGATCAAGGAAGGTCGCGGCACCCCGGACGGCGGCGTGTGGCTGGACGTGTCGCATCTGCCGCGCGAGACGATCATGACGCGGCTGCCTCGCGTCTACCAGACGCTCCTGGAACTGCAGATGCTCGACATCACCAAGGAGCCGATCGAGGTCGCGCCGACCGCGCACTACTCGATGGGCGGGGTCTGGGTACGCCCGGAGGACCATGGCACGGACGTCGACGGCCTGTACGCGATAGGGGAGGCGGCCAGCGGCCTGCACGGCGCCAACCGCCTGGGCGGCAACTCCCTCATCGAGCTCCTCGTCTTCGGCCGCATCGTCGGCCAGGCCGCGGCGGAGTATTCCGCGGGTCTCGGCGCGCAGCGCCGCTCCGCCGAGGCGCTCGCCGCAGCGCGGGAGGAAGTGGACGAGCTCCTGTCCGCCGACGGCCCGGAGAACGTGCGGTCGCTGCAGCGAGCGCTCCGCGACATCATGACGGAGCACGCCGGAGTGGTACGCGACGAGGGCGGCTTGCGAAAAGGCCTCGCCGAGCTGGCCGCGGTAGAGGCGCGCATCAGCGGGATGGGCGTGCACCCGGACATCGCCGGCTTCCAGGACCTGGCCCACGCCTTCGACCTGAAGTCCTCGGCGCTCGCCGCGCGCGCGACCATCGAAACCGCGATCGAGCGCCGCGAGACCCGCGGCTGCCACAACCGCTCCGACTACCCGGAACTCGACCCCGCACTGCAGGTCAACCTCGTGTGGTCCGGCCCCGGATCGGTGGAGCGGGAGAGCATCCCGCCGATCCCCGCCGAGATCGCGGCGCTCATGCGCGAGGTCTCCACCGTGGGAAAGCTCGTCGAATAGCCGGATCTTGTCACAAATGCCGAGGCTGCCCTGTCTTAGCTGGCGATCGGACCACATGGGCGCGGGAGTCGGCGGGCTGAGCGGTTCGGGGTCCGGCCAATCCTGATCGTCGACGCCGGCCGCCGGCCAGATCGCCGTGTAGATCCCTTGGAGGAGACATGAGCACCCCGAACGGTGAGAACGAGTTCCTGTACGAGCTCCACGTCGAGATCGAGGAGGAGCTGATCATCGCCGAGGCCAGCCACCCGGAGGAGGAGGTGGGGCAGCCGGTCACCGAGTGGCTGTACGACCCGACGGACGTCGAGCGCGAGAAAATCGCTCTACGGGGGTTGCGCGACGCGGTCGAGGTGCTGGAGGACGGCTCGCGGCCGGGTGACGACGTTGCCTGAGCCGCGGATCGGCACGCTCGGCAGCCTGCGTGAGCACCTGCAGTGGGCGATCGAGCTGGAGCACGCGACGCTGCCGCCGTACCTGACCGCGCTGTACTCCCTCGACCCGGAGCGCAACCCGGCGGCCGTCGAGGTGGTGAGCAGCGTCTTCGTGGAGGAGATGCTGCACCTGGCGCTGGCGGCGAACCTGCTCAACGCCGTCGGCGGCGCCCCGCGGCTCGACACGCCCGAGATGCTGCCGCCTCACCCCCGCAAGCTGCCCCACGGCGACCTCGAGCTGTCGCTGGTGCCGTTCGGTCCCGAAGCGCTGGAGATGTTCCTGCGCCTGGAACGGCCCGCACCGCCCGGCGCACCGCCGGAGGACGACGATTACGAGACGATCGGGCAGTTCTACGCCGCGATCGAGCAGGGGTTGCGCTACCTGTGCGAAACGCTCGGTGAGGAGGAGGTGTTCTGCGGGGACCCGGCCCGGCAGGTGAGCGGCGCCCACTTCCGTCACACCGGCGGCAGGCTCGTCGCCGTCACCGACCTCGCCTCCGCGCTGGACGCGCTTGAGGAGATCGTCGAGCAGGGGGAGGGTACGGCCCGCGGCGAGGTCTGGGACGGTGACCAGGACGAGGTCGCCCATTATTACCGCTTCATGGAGCTGAAGCTCGGCCGCCGCTACCGGCGCGGGGACACCCCTGAGTCCGGTCCCACCGGTGAAAAGCTCTCGGTGGATCTCACCGGGGTGTTCCCCATGACGCCCAACCCTGCGGACCGCGCCGCGCAGGAGGAGTTCGACCACACCTACTGCGCGATCCTCCATCTGCTGGAGCTGGCCTTCAACGGCAGCCCGAGGATGCTCGCCGTCGCCACCGGGGAGATGCACGCGCTCAAGGCCCAGGCGCAGGAGCTGATGCGGCGGGGCGGCCTCACCTTCGAGTACGTCCCGCCTGAGCTGCGCCGCTGGAGCGCGGGCGACCACCAGCGGATCGTCGTGCTCCGGGACGGGCCGTACGTCGTGTACGGTCGCGTCCCCCTGCGGCGCAAGCGGAAGATCGTCTCCGCCGAGCAGAAGAACGCGCTCACCTGGAAGACTGGCGAGCCGCTGGAGACCGAGGAAACCTATGCGTTGTGCCGCTGCGGCCGTTCGGGCGCCAAGCCGTTCTGCGACGGGACTCACGCCGTGATCGATTTCGACGGCACGGAGGCCGTGCCGATGCGGCCCTACCAGGAGTTGCAGCACGTGCACGACGGCGTCGGCATCTCCGCGCGGCGGGTGGGCGAGCTGTGCGTGCACGCCGCCTTCTGCATCGGCCGGACCAGGCCCATCGCCAAGATGCTCGACGACACCGCCGACAGCGACGTGCGCTCCGCCGTCATGGGCCGCATCGATCACTGCCCCTCCGGCTCCTACAGCTATGCCCTCGAACGCGGCGGCGAGACGATCGAGGCCGACCTCCCGCGCGCCGTCTCAATGCTGGAGGAGGAGGACGGGCTGGCCGGCGCGCTGTGGGTGACCGGTGGAATCCCCGTCACCCGATCGGACGGCCTACCGCTGGAGACCAGGAACCGGATGACGCTGTGCCGTTGCGGCCACTCCGGCAACAAACCGCTCTGCGACGGCACCCATCGCGAGATCGGCTTTCACGAGTGAACAACCAGAGAGGCAATCCCATGAACCAACCAGTCGTTCTCCTCGTCCACGGCGCCTTCGCCGAGTCGGCCGGCTGGAACCGCGTCATCCAGCGCCTGCGGGGCAACCAGCTCACCACGGTCGCCGTCGCCAACCCACTGCGCAGCGTGGAGGGCGACGCCACCTACCTACGGGACGTGATCGACGGCATCGGCGGCCCTGTCGTCCTGGTGGGCCATTCCTACGGCGGCATGGTGATCACTCAGGCGGCGGCGGCCAACCCGGCCGTGCGTGCCCTGGTCTACGTCGCCGCCTTCGCCCCCGAGCCCGGCGAGAGCGCGCTGCTGCTGTCGAGCAAGTTCGAGGGCAGCACGCTCGGCCAGGCGCTGCAGGCCTACCCGGTGACTTCCGGCGGCAACGAGTTCCGCATCGACCCCGCCAAGTTCCACCGCCAGTTCTGTGCCGACCTCGACACCGAGGAGGCCGCGCTGATGGCCGCGACCCAGCGGCCGGTGACCGAGCGCGCCCTGTCCGACGGGCTCGCCGTCGACGAGGCGCCCTGGCGCACCGTCCCGTCCTGGTTCGTCCACGGCGACAAGGACCTCAACATCCCGGCCGCCGCACTGCGCTTCATGGCCGAGCGCGCAGACTCGCGCGGCACCCGCGAGGTCGCCGGCGCCTCCCACGCGCTCGCGGCCTCCCAGCCCGACGCCGTGACAGCGACTATCCTCGACGCTGCGGACCACGCGCGAGGCTGACGAACCCCTGCCCAGGCCGACGGGTGAATCGATGTGGGGCACATGAACGCGGAATCCCTGGAACAGGCTGACGCTCTCGATCGGGCGGCGTCCGCCTTCATCGAGCTGCGCCCGCGGCTGTTCGGCATTGCCTACCGGATGCTGGGCAGCGCGGCCGAGGCCGAGGACATCGTCCAGGAGGTGTGGCTGCGCTGGCAGGACACCGACCGCGAGACCATCGAGAACCCACCGGCCTTCCTGGCGCTGGTCACCACCCGGCTGGCCATCAACCTGGCGCAGTCGGCGCGCGTGCGGCGGGAGTCGTACATCGGCCCCTGGCTGCCGGAACCCGTGGACACCAGTCTGGACCCCACTGTCGGCGCCGAACGCGGCGAAGCGCTGGAGCTGGCCTTTCTGCTCCTGCTGGAGAGGCTCAATCCCACCGAGCGCGCCGCTTACGTCCTGCGCGAGGCCTTCGACTACCCCTATCCGCAGATAGCGGAGATCCTGCGGCTCACCCCGGTCAATGTCAGGCAGATCGTGAGCCGCGCCCGCAGGCGCGTGACCGCCGTCCGCCATGAGCCCGTCGACAGGCTCCAGCACCGGCGCCTCCTGGAGACGTTCCTCGACGCCGCCCAGACGGGAAATGTCGGCGCTCTGGAGAAGCTCTTCGCCGCCGACGTCGTCAGCTCCTCCGACGGCGACGGCATCAGGGGATCGGCCAAGTTCCCCGTGCTGGGCAACGAGCGGGTGGCCAGGTTCGTGGCCGCGTTCTCGCCGCGGTTCTGGCCGGGCACCGCCGTCACGTGGGTCGAGATGAACGGGCTGCCAGGCGTGCTCGTCACCCGGGACGGCAGCGGCGTCGCCCTGCTCACCATCGAGGCCTCCAAGGAGGGGATCCACCACCTGTTGTGGATCCTCAACCCGGCCAAGATCGAGGCCTTCGAGCGGTCTCGAAGCCGCTTTGTCACAACGTAACCGGCTGTCCGGTCTTATCTGCCAACGATGAAGGAGGCGGCAGACCATGACCGAGGCGGGCGCCGAGTCGCTGGCGGAGCTGCTCGACGAACGGCAACACCTGCTCGAGATCGCTCTCTGCATGTTCGGCTCGGACACCACGGCCGACCACGTCGTCCAGGAGACCTATCGCCGCTGGTACGCCCTCGACGAGAAGGAGCGCGCCGCCATCGCGGTGCCGCGCGCCTGGCTGACGCGGACAGCGGGAAGCATCTGCCTGGAGCTCGTCGCCGACCCCGACCCCGAGCACGTGCCCGGCGGCCGGGTGACGCGGGCCCAGCCCGTGCCGTACCCGGCCTCGCACCAGACCGGGTACGGCCCGGAGATGCTCGCCACGCAGGAGCAGGTGGCCCGCCGGTTCGCCGCGGCCTGCCAGGCGGGCGACACCGAGGCGCTACGGGAAGTCCTGGCCGCCGACGCGATCGTCGTCAGCGATGGCGGCGGCAAGGTGCGCGTCGCCGTACGGCCGACTTACGGTGCGGACGGGGTCGCGCGGGTCGTCACGGCGTTGCTGATCGACCAGCCAGGAACCGAGCCGGCCATCGGATCGGTGAACGGCAGGACGGGGCTCGTGCTGCGGCGGGCGGGCAAGGCCGTGGCGGTGGTCAGCGTGAGCGTGGCCGGAGCCGAGGTCACAGCGGTGTGGATCATCCTGAACCCCGACAAACTCCAGCGTTGGCACTGAAGGGCATACCGGTGCACGACCAGATCCTCTCCACTGACACGACAACAACGGGGTGGAATTCAGGCCGCTCTGCTTCAAACGCGTCGCCGTGACCGGCGGCAGCTCCTCCCACGGGCGGGCCGGCGGCCACGCGGCCCGCCGTTCGCGGGTGGCGCGGATGCGGCGGCGCTTGTCAGGGGTGGTGCCGCCCCGCATCCCCTCCGCTTCGCCGGTTTCGACGGCCCAGGTCAGGCGCTGCGCGCGCACCGGGCAGCCCTGGCAGATCCGCCGGGCGAGTGCGGCGTGCCAGGCAGGCTGGCCCTCCAGATGGTCCGCGGTGTCGGTATATGGAAGCTGGTCCAGCGTGGCTGGGCCGAGCAGGGTCCCCGGGTACTTCTTCGGGTCGAGCATGGTCCGCGTGCTCTCGCCCTTGGGCAGGCGGCGCGCGAAGCCGACCTGACCGTCTTGGAGATGCAGATCATCAGGCTCGTCGCCGACGGCGCCATCACCAAGCAGGTCACCGTTCTGCTTTACCTGTCGCCGCACACGATCAGCACGCACCTCCGGCACGCCTTCACCAAGCTCCGGATCAGTTCGCGCATCGAGCTCACCAGGCTCGTCGTCGGACACGAGGCCGCCTGTCACAACTGAGGGGGGCTGCCTTGTCTTAGCTGACGACGAGGGCGCGCACAGCGCCCGGAAGGCCAGAAGGGACCAACAATGAAGATCGTGGTGATCGGCGGGACCGGGCTCATCGGGTCGAAGCTGGTGAAGAAGCTGGGCGAGCACGGCCACGAGGCCGTGGCCGCGGCGCCGAACACCGGCGTCAACACGCTGACCGGTGAGGGCCTGGCCGAGGTGCTGAAGGGCGCCCAGGTCGTGATCGACGTGTCGAACTCGCCCTCGTTCGAGCGCGAGGCCGTCATGAAGTTCTTCCAGACCTCTACCAGCAACCTGCTGGCGGCCGAGGCGGCCGCGGGCGTGGGTCACCACGTGGCGGTGTCGATCGTGGGGACCGAGCGGATGCCGGAGAACGGCTACTTCGCAGCGAAGATCGCCCAGGAGAAGCTGATCGAGAAGTCGGGCATCCCGTTCTCGCTGGTGCACTCCACCCAGTTCTTCGAGTTCGCCCGCGGCATCGCCGACGAGGGCACGATTGACGGCAAGGTGCACATCGCGCCGGTGCTGTTCCAGCCGATCGCGGGCGACGACGTGGCCCAGGCGGTCGGCAGGACCGCGGTGGGGACGCCGCTGAACGGCCGGATCGAGATCGCCGGGCCGACCCAGTACAAGATGGACGAGTTCTTCCGCGAGGCGCTGGCCGCCTGGGGCGACACCCGCGAGGTCGTCGTCGACCCGCGGGCGCGCTATTTCGGCAGCGTGCTCGGCGAGCGGTCGCTGGTGCCCGCCGACGGCGCGCAGCTCGGCACCATCACCTACAAGGACTGGCTCGACCAGTCCGCCGCGAAGTAGGGCGGGCGATGGACAAGCCGCGATCGACCGCGTGGCAGACGGCGCTGACCGTGCTGCAGGAGGCGCAGCCTCCCTTCATCCCCGAGGGCGCGCACGCGATGACCGTGGTCATCGAGTACCCGCCCGGAGACCCGGGCGCGCCGCCGCACCGCCATCCGGGTCCTGCCTTCGGCCTCGTCCTCGAGGGCGAGATGCTGATGGAGCTGGAAGGAGAGCCGGAGCGGGTGATCCGCGCCGGCGAGGCGTTCTGGGAGCCGGGTGGCGACGTCATCCACTACCAGGACGGCAACAACCGCGACGATGTCCCGGTACGGTTCACGGTCACCATGCTGTGCGAGCCGGGCAAGCCGATGTTCACGCTGGTGGAAGAGGCCGAGCTGGCCCAGCGCGAGGACCGTCGCGCGCCACGCCCGTCCTGAACCCCGGCGAAGTACCCGCAGCGATGACGGCACCGGCTGCCGTCGTCGCTGCCTGATCCCAGGATCGAACCAGGCCGCCGGCCCACCGGCCGGCGGTCCGATCCGCCATGCCGACAACCTGAGGTATGACACGAATGAACCACGAACGACCGGTTCGGATCGGCACGCTCGGCAGCCTGCGTGAGCACCTGCAGTGGGCGATCGAGCTGGAGCACGCGACGCTGCCGCCGTACCTGACCGCGCTGTACTCGTTGGATCCGGAGCGTAACCCGGCGGCTGTGGAGGTGGTGAGCGGCGTCTTCGTGGAGGAGATGCTGCACCTGGTGCTGGCGGCGAACCTGCTCAACGCCGTCGGCGGCACGCCGCGTCTGGACATGCCGGGGATGCTGCCGCCGCATCCGCGCAAGCTGCCTCATGGCGGTCTGGAGGTGTCGCTGGTGCCGTTCGGCGCGGAGGCGCTGGAGATGTTCCTGCGCCTGGAACGGCCCGCGCCGCCCGGCGCACCGCCGGAGGACGACGATTACGAGACGATCGGGCAGTTCTACGCCGCGATCGAGCAGGGGTTGCGCTACCTGTGCGAAACGCTCGGTGAGAAGGAGGTGTTCTGCGGGGACCCGGCCCGGCAGGTGAGCGGCGCCCACTTCCGTCACACTGCCGGATCGCTGTTCGCCGTCGAGGATCTGGAGTCCGCGCTCGGCGCGCTGAAGGAGATCGTCGAGCAGGGGGAGGGCAACGCCCGCGGCGAGGTCTGGGACGGTGACCAGGACGTCCTCCACCCCGAGCGGAAAGAGGTCGCCCACTACTACCGCTTTCAGGAGCTCAAGCTCGGCCGCCGTTACCAGCGGGGCGACACCCCGAGAACCGGTCCGACCGGCGAGAAGGTCGGCATCGACCCGGACGGCGTGCTACCGATGACACCCAACCCGCGGCCCGCCGAGCCGGGCAGTGCCGTACGGGCGGCGCAGGATCTGTTCGACACCACCTACAGCACCCTGCTGAACCTGCTGGAGCAGGCATTCAACGGCGACCCGAAACGGCTCACGGACGCCACCCGCACCATGTTCACGCTCAGGGCCCAGGCGCAGGCCCTGATGGCGCTGCCCGGCGGCGCAGGTCCCACCTTCGCCTTCGTGCCGCGCGAAGCACGCAGCTGCTCCACAGCGAAAGAAGGCGCGGCATGAACAGGCACATCCTCGAGCCCGCTGCCTGGGAACTGGCGCAGGCCACCTCGAACCCGCCGTTCCTGTACGAGCTCGGCCCCGAGGGCGCCCGCAAGGTCCTCGACGACCTCCAGGCCGCCCCGATCGCCAAGCCGGACGTGGACGAGAAGTGGATCGTCGTCCCCGCCGAGGTTGGGAACGTGCGAGTGCGGATCGTCAAGCCCGTCGGCTCGACGGGCATGCTCCCCGTCGTCCTGTACGTGCACGGCGGCGGCTGGGTCATCGGCAACGCGGGCACCCATGACCGGCTCGTGCGCGAGCTCGCAGTCGGCGCGGGCGCGGCCGTCGTCTTCGTCGAGTACGACCGCTCGCCCGAGGCGCGCTACCCGGTGGCCATCGAGCAGGCTTATGCCACCGCCCAGTGGATCGTGAAGTTCGGCGCCGAGGAGGGGCTGGACCCCTCCCGGATGGCCGTCGCGGGCGACTCGGTCGGAGGCAACATGACAGCGGCCCTGACCATCCTGGCCAAGCAGCGCGGTGACGTGCATTTCGTGCACCAGTCCCTGTACTACCCGGTCACCGACGCCGGCCAGGACACCGACAGCTACCAAGAGTTCGCCGACGGGCCGTACCTGACGGCCAAGGCGATGGCCTGGTTCTGGGACGCCTACACCACAAATCCCGCTCAGCGCGCCGAGATCACCGCGTCGCCGCTGCGCGCCTCCCTGGACGACCTCGAGGGCCTGCCGCCCGCGTTCGTCATCGTCGACGAGAACGACGTGCTGCGTGACGAGGGCGAAGCCTACGCCCGCAAGCTGATCGCGGCCGGGGTGCCCACCTCCAGCGTCCGCTACAACGGCACGCTGCACGACTTCATGATGCTCAACCCCGTCCGCGCCACCGAGGCCACCAGCGCCGCCATGGCCCAGGCCATCGACGTCCTCAAGACCGCCTTGAAAGCCGGAGAGTCTCGGTGAGAATCGGCGCCGGTGGTGTCGACCACGTGCTGAACGTGGCCCACCTCGCGGCGGTCCTGCTGGTCGGGGTGGCCGCGCGCAGGAAAGTCTCCAGTAGCCTCGACTCCCAGCTCTCGGGGAGGTAATTGGCCCGGGTTCAACCGTTGAGGTCTCCAACTCGCCTAGTACTCCAGTGACACATCGCGATCATGGTTGGGATCTGCGCTGGTAGTGGCAGTGTCGGGCGGTTGCCTGATGGCGGCGACGCCAGTCTGACCAGCGCAGAAGGTCCGTGATCGTGTGGGTCGTGGTCAAGGTGAACGCGGCCAGCAACCGCCGGATCTCGGGGAGTGTCAGCTTGATGCGGTCGTGGGTGTCGGACGGCTGGGCGGCGGCGATGGCCGCCAGCAGGGCCAGGGCGAGCATGGCCAGGGTGATGTGCCGGTGCCAGGCCGTCCAGCCTCGCACCTGGTAGTGGTCGAGGCCGGTCTGCCCCTTGGCGGCTTGGAAGGACTCCTCGACCGCCCAGCGGACACCGGCGATCTTGACCAGGGCCATCAGGGGCTGCCGGTCGGGGGCGTAGCAGCGGTAGAAGGCCAGCTCGCCGGTGGTCAGGTTGCGGCGGATCAGCAGCCATCGGAACCCGCCGGGCTGGTCCTCGTCGATGCGGGCCCAGGCCCAGGCATACCAGCGCGGGCCCTTGGCTCCCTGTCCGGCGCGGTAGTGGTGCCAGTGCCGGTCGGCCACCCGCTGCGGTGACCTCGGCCGCGCTGACCTGGACGCCGTCCAGGCGGATGCGCCGGTTGCCCGCAATGGCCAGGACGTACCCCATCCGGCGCTCTTCCAGGGTGGCGCGCAGGCGTGGGCCCTGGCCGTAGACCTCATCACCGGTCACCCAACGGGCGGGAACGCCGGCCTCCAGCGCGGCCAGCACCATGGCGGTGGCCAGCGCGGGCTTGGTGGCGAAGCCGGCCTCGTCCGGGATGCCGGCCGCCTGGCAGCGGCCGGGGTCGGCCAGCCAGGCGTGTTCGGGCAGGTAGAGACGCCGGTCCAGCAGCGCCCGCCCGGCCGGGGTGGCGTAGGCCAGGAACACGCCGATCTGGCAGTTCTCGATCCGGCCCGCGGTGCCGCTGTATTGCCGCTGTACCCCGGCCGAGGCGGTGCCTTTCTTGATGAAGCCGGTCTCATCGGCGATCAGGACGCCGCCGGGGCCGAGCCGGTCGACGACGAAGGCTCGCACGTCATCGCGTACGGCGTCGGCATCCCAGCGAGCGGTGCGCAGCAGCCGCTGCAGCTTCTGGGGGCCGGCGAGTCCGGCGTGTTCGGCCAGGTTCCAGCAGTTCTTGAGGTCGAGGCCGGTCAGCAGTCCACGCACGTACGCATTCGCCGCGCGACGTGGTTCGATGCGGCCGAACCGGCCGGCGATCCGGGCCATCAGCTCGTTGAAGATGACCATCCAGCCATCAGGGTCTACGCTGTGGCTCGCGGCCACCGCACGATTTTTGGTTGTCTTCACAAACTCCGAATGATCACGCGGTGGCCGTCGCCATGTGACCCGAACGCTGCAAGATCGCCAAGTGTCACTGGAGTACTAGGTGAAGCTCGATATGCGACCATCGTTCTCGATGGACCTGCTGGTTGGGCACGGCGCCACAATGATGGCTCAATGCTCGAATGGTTCTATGGTCGCGCTGAATTCTGGCTCGTCAACGAGTCGGGACTCCTGCCCCTCCCGACCGAGAAAGACTGACACGCACAGCAGGCCCGACCTACTTCTTGTGACTCCGGCGGCAGGCCGGCGTAGCCGCCGAGGAAGCGTTCGGTGGGTGACGTAGCAGTCTCCTCGCACCATACGAGCAATCTCGTAGCCCTCGCTTGTAACAGTCAAACGGCAAAGAAGTATAAGAAGACGATCCAGGAGATCATTCTTCGCGCCTCGGCATGCCTTTGAGAGGAAACCCAATGGGTTGGTTCAGCGATTGGTTCTCAGGTCGCTCTGCATCAGGGTCACGACGGCCTGCTTCGGCTCCGCGTACCCGTATACGCGTGAAGATCGACCCATACGCGCAGCCAACCCGCGAGGAAGAGCGAATGGTAGCTCGCGCCGAGGCCGACATTAAGCGCCGCCGAGCCGCCGATGCCGCCTCTCTCGTAGACGGGCGCCACTATACCGAGATGATTCCTCTTCTCGATCAGTACCGAACTCAGAAACGAGATGATGACGCACTGGCCCTGCTCGCACGGATCTTCCCCGCGATCGAAGCGCAGGCCCGGATTCTTGAAGACTCTCCCGCGCCTGGATACTACGAGCGCGCCGCGATCATCTACCGCCGGAAGAAGGACTATGCCGCCGAAGTGGCGATCCTTGAGCGATACGCCACACTTTGCCCGCCCGGCTTTGTCCACGAAGGGTTCGCTACGCGCTTGGACAAGGCCCGCAAGCTACTCTCAGGCCAGAAGTGAGGTGACCCGGGCACAACACCGTCCGCCTGTGCTCTTGTTCGTCGTCCTCCCAGCGCGCCGCTTCGGCATGGATGATTTTCCGATTACCTCAATGCTGAGCGACCCGTGGTAGACAGCACGGTCACGACGACGTGTGAGCGAGCCGACGCAGTGCTTCCGCACTGCGTCGGTGGTTACCTCGACATGGTGGCCTTCGCCGCGCTCGGCGAGCGCGACCAACTCGACATCAAGATCGTCCAGACCCGGACATGGCCGATGGTGAGCCTGCTGCTGGAGGATGTGCGGCACGTTACCGTCGGCAAGGGCCCCGACATCGAATCGTCGTTCATCGACGAGATCATCCTCACGCCGCTGCTGCGCACGGCCAGGACATGGCCCGCAGGAGCTGACGGCCTGGTCACCCGTCTGGACGGATTGCCAGATCTGTACTGGCTGAGGTTGGTCGGACCGACGACGATCACGGCGATCAGCGCCATCATGACGATCTCCACGTCGCTGGCCTGAGCCCGTTGTGAGGGGCGTCGCCTGCGCCTGGCCCATCTGATCCAGCGCGCCGCCCGCCAATCGCCGCCATGTACACCGGCACGCGTGGCAAGCCGGACGATTGAGTCTTGCGCTCTTCCGGCACCACCGTTGTCGCCGGAGCGGCCCGCGTACTGGGCCGGTGAGTGCGCATTTCAAGCGGAGGTTACGCACGTATTCAGGACGATCAGGCTGACTGTGCTCCCCGTGCCGCGCGGCCGGAAGCGGGTACCGGTGAACGTGACGGGCTAAAAACGCGGTGCGACCTGGGGAAACGTCATCAAGATCATCCCGCGTATGTCCCCTGATCATGGTCTTATGGCCGCATGCGGGCACCGTTGGCTGCCTATCGAGGTCCGGAAAGCAAAGACCTGCGGCTGTGAAACCGCAGGTCAGGGGCCTGAAATGCCGATCTAGGTGAGTGCCCCCGGCAGGATTCGAACCTGCGGCACCCGCTTTAGGAGAGCGGTGCTCTATCCCCTGAGCTACGGAGGCGGACTCTCGTAAGCCTAGCGAAAGTATGGCACTGCGTGGGACATGGGGGCGGGACCAGTTCGGCGGGGTTGGTTATGGGTGGTCTGAGCTGCGGTAAAGGCCTGACAAGTGGTCGGGGGTCCGCTCGTTCGGCGGGGCTAGCTTCTGCGGGTGACCATGAGGCGGTGTAGGCGGGCGCGGCGGCGGCCTGTGGTGTTGTTCGGGGCGTTGCTGGCGCCGGGGATTCTGGCCGGCGGGTTGCTGGCGGGGCAGGTGCGGGGGTTTGGCGATCGGTCGGACCATGTCGGTGCGCTGGGAGGCGGGGGACGGGTTGCGGTGATGGCGTTCGAGCCGCTGTACGTGTCTGCTCCGGCTCGGCCCCAGTGGGTGTACGGGGGGTTCGTGCCTGGGGTGCCCCGTGAGGTCGTGGTGCGGGCGGAGGCTGTGCTGGCCGATCGGGACGAGAAGGCGGTGGTGAGCACGGCTTCTGATGGAGGTGGTGGTCGACGGCGGGCTGAGGGTGAGGGGGCGAGGGCTTCGGATTCGGCGGCGCGCGGGGGAGGTGGCCGGCGTCGTGGGGTGGAGGTGGAGGAGCCTTATGCGCCGGTGCCGGTTCGGCCTCGTGAGGGGTGTCCGGGGGAGTGGGAGGAGACGTGGTTGTGGGAGGTGTGCCGGGCCGGGGAGCGGCAGGAGGTGCAGGGGTTCGCCGATGGGCTGTTGTCCGGGATCTGAGTGCGGGAGTGCCTGTTCCCTGCCGGGGGCGGGGTTTCGGGGCTGGTGGGACGGGGTGGTTGAGCAAAGTGGGCTTTTGTCTCATAACAGCTCTTCGGCATTCGGTCCGGACACTCGGAGGGCTGTAGTAACGTGCGTGCCTGACCCGGGTAACGAGTTTGCATACGGAGGAGTCGAACGTGCCAGCCCCTCGATCAGCGGGTCTGATCGCGGCTGTCGTGGCGATGGTGGCTTCTCTGGTGGTGTCCTCGGCGCAGGTGGGGGCGGCGGAGGCGGAGACTTCGGCACAGAGTGATCGGCGGGTTCAGGAGCGGCAGGATCCCGGCAATCTGACCGAGCTGAGGAAAGAAGCGGAGCGGTCGGCCAAGGAACTGGAAGAGGCCACCAAGGCTCTGGAGAAACGGCGTAGCACGATCGCCGCCTCCGAGAAGCAGCTCAAGGGGAAGCTTACGGCGCTGCAGGAGCTGGAACGGCGGCTCTTGGTGATGCGGCAGCCCGTTTCGCAGATGGCTGAGTTGTTGTATGTGCAGCCGCTCAATGGTGGTGGAGTGCTGCCCTTCCTGACCGGCGGCGCTGACCAGAAAACTCTGCGGGCGCTCAGCGATGCCAACCAGATCGTGGCGGTACGGCAGCAGGCCGTACAGCAGACGAGTGCGCTGTACGCGCAGGCCGAGCAGTTGGCGAGCGAGGCGCAGGAGTTGCGGGCGGGGAACCTGCTGGCGGAGGCGCAGCTCGCGGCCGAGATCGACACGTTGCGGCAGCGGTCGGACAAGATCGTGAAGTCGTTGACCGCGGCGCTGGTGAAGCTGGGCATCAAGATTGACAAGGTGGGGCGGGCGGCGCTCGGCTGCGACCCGTTGCGGGCCGCCACCGCCGGCGAGTATCCCAATGGGCTCATTCCCAGGGGCATGCTCTGTCCCTTGCAGCAGAAGGGGTTCAGCCTGCGGGCGGACGCGACGATCGCGTTCGTCAGTCTGAACGAGGCTTTCAAGCAGCGGTTCGGCAAGCAGATGTGCGTGACCGACGCCTATCGGAGCCTGGCGGAGCAGCAGGCCGTCTACTATCGGCGGCCAGGGTTCGCGGCTGTGCCGGGGCGGAGCAACCACGGGCTCGGGCTGGCTGTGGACCTGTGCGGCGGCGTGGAACGGTCAGGGTCCGTGGAGTTCGTGTGGATGGAGAAGAACTCCAAGAAGTATGGATGGTTCCATCCGTCGTGGGCCTACAGCAGCCCGTTTGAGCCGTGGCATTGGGAGTACGACCCCCAGCTGGGGTCACTGCTCGATTGACGTCGGCCGGGGTTCAGGCCGCTATCAGTTCGGTTGTGCAGAAGGCGCAGCGGGAGGCCTGCTTCGGGATCTCCGACAGGCACTCGGGGCAGTCGCGGGTGGTCGACTCGATCTTGGCTGCGGTGCGTTCCTTGAGATGGGTGTAGGGCTTCACGACGAGGAAGTAGACGACTGCGGCGATCATCAGGAACGAGATGATCGCGTTGATGAAGTTGCCGTACATGAAGTTCGATCGGCCGATGGTGACCTTGAGGGAGGAGAAGTCAGGGAGGTCGCCGAACGCTGAGATCAGCGGGGTCAGCAGGTCGGCCACGAAGGACTGCACGATCGAGTTGAAGGCCGCGCCGATGACGACCGCGACGGCCAGGTCGATGACGTTCCCTTGCATGAGGAACTTCTTGAAACCGCTCATGAGCAGATCGTAGCCGGACAGTTACTCTTCGCTAGGTTGGTGGTGGCAGGGTGATCGACAGGTGGGCGGTGGACTGGGCCGCTGCCAGCTCTGCGGCCTGGGTGGTTGTCGTGGCCAGGAGGAGAAGGGTGCCGCGTGGCGTGGACGACGAGAGGTCGCGCTGGGTGCGTGGCGGGGGGATCGTGATGACGGTCACGGCTTCGGCGATCGCGCGGGCGGGGGTGGGTGCGGTGGCTTGCGGCCAGGTGGCCAGGACGTTGACGGTGGCGCCTGGGGAGAGCAGGGCTGCGGCGTCGGGGTCGTTGACGCGTACCGGAGTGGCGACCATGCCCGGCGGGAGGCTGGCGTAGGCCGTCCTCAGCAGGCGGGCGTCGGTCAAAGGCTCGCCGCGGCGCATGGGGGACGTCAGGTGGTGGGTGGTGCCGGGGGCGAGGCGGCGGATCGCGCCGGCCGGTGGATGATTGAGGGGGACGGGGGTCAGGTCGGTGGGCGTCAGGGGGCCCGCGGGGAGGTCGTGGGCGGCCACCAGGACCGTCGCGGGCGGGGTGGGGCGGGTCGCCGCGTAGGCGGACAGGACGGCCAGGGCGGCGAGCGCCGCCGCGATGAGGCGGCGGCGACGGCCGTAGCGGACCAGCCAGCTCCTGATCACGGTAGGTCGAACGGGAGCTTGAGGCCGTCGAGTGCGCTGCCGCACGGGCAGGTGCGTTCCTCGGGAAGGGCCTGGACGGTGGCGGAGACCAGGGAGCGCATGCGGGTGACGTTTTGGGCGAAGAACTCGAGGACCTCGTCGTGGGTCACCCCCTGCCCCGCCTCGACGCCGGCGTCGAGATCGGTCACCAGGCAGAGGGACGTGTAACAGAGGGCCAGCTCGCGGGCCAGGATCGCCTCGGGGAAGCCGGTCATGCCGACGATGGACCAGCCGTTGGCGGCGAACCATTGGGACTCGGCGCGGGTCGAGAAACGGGGGCCCTCGATGACCACGAGGGTGCCGGCGTCGGCGGTGTGCCAGCCGGTGGCCCGGGCGGTGTCCGAGGCCGTCGCCCGGCCGGACGGGCAGTAAGGGTCGGCGAAGGAGACATGGACGGCGCCGCCGGTGTCGTAATAAGTCTGGACACGCCCTGAGGTGCGATCGACGAGCTGGTCGGGGATGACCATGGTGCCGGGGCCGTAATCGGCTCGCAGGGACCCTACGGCGCTCGGTGCGAGCACCTGGCGGACGCCGAGGGAGCGTAGCGCCCACAGGTTGGCGCGGTAGGGGATGCTGTGGGGCGGGAAGCGGTGATCGCGGCCGTGCCGAGGGATGAACGCCACCGAACGGGAGCCGATGCGCCCGACGGTGACGACGTCGCTCGGGGGGCCGTAGGGAGTGGCGAGCTCGATCTCCTCCGCGTCGTCGAGGAGGGAGTAGAAGCCGGAGCCGCCGATGACACCGATGTCTGCGCGAGTGACCATGGCGCAGAGAGTAGCCGGGTCGGTGCGGGGCCCGGTGCGGCCGAGCGGCGTTCTGTGGATAACGTGCCATCGTCGCAGTGCGTGAGAACATCAGTACGAAGAGTAGTATCGCCGCATGCGACAACAGCGTCTCGGTCTCATCATCGTCGCGCTCATGCTCGGCATGTTGCTGGCGGCGCTCGACCAGACGATCGTGTCCACGGCCCTGCCGACGATCGTGAGCGACCTGGGCGGGCTGGAGCAGCTGGCCTGGGTGGTCACGGGATACATGCTCGCCTCCACCGTCTCCACGCCCCTCTGGGGCAAACTGGGCGATCAGTACGGGCGCAAGCGCCTGTTCATCGGGGCCGTCGTCATCTTCCTGGTGGGATCGGCGCTCTGCGGGCTGAGCCGGAACATGGGGGAGCTCATCGCGTTCCGGGGGCTCCAGGGGCTCGGGGGCGGCGGGCTCATGGTGCTCGCGCAGGCGATCGTGGGTGACGTGGTGTCGGTCCGCGAACGGGGGCGTTACCAGGGGTTCTTCGGGGCGGTGTTCGCCGTTTCGAGCATCGTGGGGCCGCTGCTGGGCGGGGTGTTCGTGGACCGGCTGTCGTGGCATTGGGTCTTCTACGTGAACCTGCCGCTGGGCGCGGTCGCGTTGTTCGTGATCGCGACGGTGCTGCCCGGGGACCTCGCGCGGGCCAGGCACGCGATCGACTACGCCGGCGTCGTGCTGCTCGGTGCGGCCACGTCGTGCCTGGTGCTGGTCACCACGTGGGGCGGGACGACGTACGCCTGGACGTCGCCCGTGGTGGTGGGGCTGGCCGGGGCGGCGGTGGCGTTACTGGTCATGTGGGTGTTCGCGGAGCGGCGGGCGGCCGAGCCGGTGCTGCCGCTCGGGCTGTTCGGGCTGCGGGCGTTCTCCATGGCGTCGGCGGTGGGGTTCGTGGTGGGGTTCGGGATGTTCGGGGCGCTCACCTACCTGCCGCTCTACCTGCAGGTGGTGCACGGGGTCAGCCCGACGCTGTCGGGGGTCTACCTGCTGCCGATGATGGCGGGGATGCTGACCATGTCCATCGTGAGTGGGCAGATCATCACCCGGACGGGGAAATACCGGTTTCTGCCGATCGCGGGGACGTTGCTCGCGTCGGCCGGGCTGGTTCTGCTGTCGACGATGACGGAGCACAGCAGCCTGCTGACGATGGGGGTCTACCTGCTGGTCCTCGGGGTCGGGCTCGGGATGACCATGCAGGTGCTGGTGATAGTGGTGCAGAACGCGGTCGACTTCAAGGATCTCGGGGTGGTGACGTCCGGGGCGACGTTCTTCCGGTCGATCGGGGGGTCGTTCGGGGTGGCGGCGCTGGGGGCGGTGTTCGCGGCGACGCTGAACAGCGACCTGCGGGAGGCGTTGCGGGGGGCGCGGCTGCCGCCGGGGTTCGAGCCGCGGCGGGTGCAGGAGGACCCGACCGTCATCCAGCGACTGCCTCGGGAGCTGGCTGCAGATTTTCTGCACGTGTACGCGGACGCGATCGCGGCGGTGTTCCGGGTGGCGGCGCCGGTCGTGTTCGGGGCGTTCGTGCTGAGCTGGTTCATTCCGCAGACGCGGTTGCGGGAGACGACCAAGGCGGCGGACCTAGGGGAAGGGCTGGGGGCTACGTCGGCGGAGCGGTCGTCGCTGGCGGAGGTGGAGCGAGGGCTGATGCGGCTGGCTGCGGCGGGGATATTACGAGCGGCTCGGGGCGGCGGCGGGGCTCGACGCGATCTCGCCGCAGGGGGTGTGGGTGCTGGCGCGGTTGGCCGAGGGAGGGTGGGTGCGGGGGGACGAACTTGCCGAACGCGCGCAGAAGAGTAAGGAGTGGGGGCGTCCTTACGTCGATCAGCTCGTGGCGATGGGGTTGGTGCGGAGGTCGGAGGACGAGGAGGCGCTGCGGCTGACGGAGGAGGGGCAGCGGGCGGTGACGCGGTTGGTGGGGTGTTCGCGGGAGGGGTTGAGGCGGCTGGTCGCGGATTGGGGGGAGGATCCGCAGCTTGAGCGGATGGTGGATCAGGTGGCGCCGGAGTTGTTGGGGGCGCGAGGTGATCGGCCCCCGCCTTGAGGGGTGGCGTGCGGGATTGGGGTGCCGGGGGCGTGTTCACGGCCGCATGGGGGTTGGCGGGAGCACAAGTGATGAGGGTTTGGCGGGAGCATGAGTGCGGGCGGGCACGGGCCGGGGGAGGCCGCGGCACGCGAGCGGAGCAGAGGCCGTGGCACGCGAGCGGAGCAGAGGCCGTGGCACGCGAGCGGAGCGGAGGCTGGGGTGCCCGGTGGAGCGGAGGCTGACACGCCGGGCGGAGGCCGGCGTGTGGGCGGGGAAGGCCGGCACGCGGGCAGTCCAAGGCGGGGGTAGCGGGTGGGGCGGAGGCTGGCACACGGGCGGGGCCGGCATGCGGGCAGTCCAAGTCGGGGGTAGCGGGTGGGGCGGAGGCTGACACGCGGGCGGGGGTCGGCCCGCGGGCAGGGTGGCGGAAGGGACGCGGGCGAGCGTTGAGACATGGTGACGGCCATCGCGTGACCCTTCAAGGCGCAAACCAGATCGAAGGTGGGCACGTGATGGCCGCGGACAACAGTGTGGTGGACGGGAGGTGATCGGCGCAGCGGATGCCCGATTGGTGACCCCGACTTTGTTGTGACCCTAGGGGAGGGGCGTGCGGCTGGCGCGCGGTTGTGGGACGGTTTGCGCTGTTGTACGGACCCATGGTGGCCGCGTCGACGGGCCTGATGCGCGCGGCGGTCGAGGGGGCAGTTACGTCGTGACGTGGCTGCGGCGATGAGCCTGGTGGTGGGTACGGTCGTGGCGACGGTCAGGCTGTGGCGCTGCACGGCAGTGGTGCTGCGCGACCAGAGATGGTCAAGCTGCTGTGACCGGGTAGGTGGCGCTGCCGGGCCCGGGCAGGTGACGCTGCCGTGACGGGGCAGATCGGGCTGCTGGACCCGGGCAGGTCGGGCTGGACCCGGGCAGGTCGGGCTGCTGTGGCCGGGCAGGTCCGGCTTCCTCACGGGGCAGATCGGGCTGCTGTGATCGGGCAGGTCGGGCGCGGCCGTATGTGGTTGGGATAGGCCGGTTGGCTGCTTGTATGCGCGTCCCACGTACGAAGGCGGCCGGCCGGTACGGCACGAGGCCGTCCGGCGGGCGCGCGTCAGTTGGAGGCGGCGGCCGGGGCCGGCGTGGAGGAGGACGAGCTGGAGGAGCCCGAGGAGGACTTGCTCTCCGAGGACTTCGACCCGCCGTCCGAGGACGACCCGTTCGACGAGGAGCCGGACGATCCGTTCGACGAGGAGGTCGACGAAGAAGAGGACGACGTGCGGTTGTCGGTCCGGTAGAAGCCGGAGCCCTTGAACACGATGCCCACCGCGGAGAACACCTTCCGCAGGTTGCCCTCGCACTTCGGGCACACCGTCAAAGCGTCGTCCGTGAACTTCTGGACGACCTCGAGCTGCTCACCGCAGTCGTTACAGGCGTACTGGTAAGTCGGCACGCGGCTCCTCCTACAGACTCTGGCACTCGAGCGTTGCGACTGCTAATGGTAACCGATCCGGTCAAACGGCTATTCCAAACCTCGTTCTCCGTACCAGCCGGCCAGCTTGCCGCTGCGGCTGACGGCGCGCAGGCGGCGTTCGACCTGGTCACGGCAGGTTGCCGTGGTGACGATGAGGAGCTGGTCGTCGGATCTGATGCGGGTGGAGCCGCCGGGTACGAACGATTTGCCGTCCCGTACGACGAGGGTCACCTGGGCGTCGGAGGGCAGCCGCAGCTCGAAGATCTCCACGCCGTGCAGACGGGAGCCGGGCGGCACCTTGACCTGCAGCAGGTCGGCGTTGAGCTCCTCCAGCGGCGCGGACTCGACCGACAGGTCCCGCACCTCCCCTGGCGAGGTCACGCCGAGCACGCGGGCCACGAACGGCAGCGTCGGCCCCTGGACCAGCGTGAACACGATGACGATCACGAAGACCTGGTTGAAGATGTCCTTGGAGCCCTCGACGCCGGCCGCCCAGGGGATCGTGGCGAGCACGATGGGGATCGCGCCCCGCAGCCCCGCCCAGGACAGGAACGCCTGGTCGCGCCAGCTCACCCAGCCCAGCCGCAGCGCCCACGCGAAGGCCGCGCTGACCAGCACCGACAGCGGCCGGGCGAGGAGCACGAGGACGGTCCCGGTGATCAGCCCGGGCACGACCGCGGACGGCATCTCCTCGTGGCTGGCCATCATGCCGAGCATGACGAACAGCCCGATCTGCGCCAGCCAGGCCGCGCCCTCCGCGAACCCGCGGGTGGCGGCCCGGTGCGGCAGGCGCGAGTTGCCGAGGATCAGCGCCGTCAGGTAGACGGCCAGGAAGCCCGAGCCGTGCAGGAGCACGGCGCCGCCGTACGAGACGAAGGTGAGCGCGAGCACGGCGAGCGGGTAGAGGCCGGAGGCGGGGAGCGCGATGCGGCGGAGGGCGTAGGCGCCCGCGGGTCCGACGGCGAGGCCGATCGCGGCGCCGATGACGAGTTCGAGCCCGGTCTCGAAGAGGAACGTCCCGACGTCAGGCGCCTCGCGGACGGCGCTGCTGAGCAGGGTCACGGCGATGACGGTCGGGGCGTCGTTGAATCCGGACTCCGCCTCCAGGATGCCGGCCAGCCGCGGCGGCAGCGGCAGGCGGCGCAGGACGGAGAAGACCGCGGCGGCGTCCGTGGAGGCGAGGACGGCGCCGAGGAGCAGCGCGGTGTTGACGTCGAGGCCGAGGATGCCCTGGACGGCCAGCGCGACCACGACGATGCTGACCGTCACGCCGACCAGCGCCATGATCAACGCCATGGGCACGGACTTGCGTACGTGTGACCAGGTCGTGGTCAGGCCGCCCTCGGCCAGGATCAGCGCGAGCGCGGTGAGCCCGATCTGCTGGGCGAGCAACGGGTACTCGAACGACAGCCCGAGCCCGAAGTCGCCCAGCACGAGGCCGAACCCGAGGAAGATGAGGAGGCTCGGCAGGCCGCTGAAGTGCGCCACGCGCACGGAGACGATGGCCGCGATGACGATGGCCGCGCCGGCGAGCAGCCAGACATCATGCGTCATCCGGCCCCCTTCTCGTCCCCGCGGTCACATAAGACTAATGAGTCCCTCGGGTGTCATCGCGAAGCGGACCTGCTGGTCATGTGGCTCGGCCGGCACGCCGTCGAGCAGCTCGCCTGCGTGCAGCAGGGCCACGGTCGGGACGTTCGGGCCGACGCGGGCGAGGGCGCGGTCGTAGGAGCCGCCGCCGCGGCCGAGGCGTACGCCGGTCGTGCGGTCGACGGCGAGCGCGGGCACGATCACCAGCGCGGCGGTGCGGATGGCGTCGACGCCGCGGCGGGTGTCGACCGGCTCCATGATGCCGTGGCGGCCGGGGGCTAGCGTGTCCGGCCCGTCGTAGACCGCCCAGTCGAGGTCGTTGTCGTCGCGCAGCACCGGCAGCATGACGGTGGCTCCATGTTTCCAGAGAGCGAACACGAGCCCGTGCGTCTCCGGCTCCACCCCCGCCGACCAGTAGCAGGCCACCAGTCCGGCCATCTGGACCCACGGCTGGTCGAGCAGCGTTTCGCGGGCCTTGATGGCGTTTGCGCGTAGTTGGTCCGGGGAGAGAGAGGCGCGCGCCGCGTTCAGCTGACGACGGAGGTTCATCTTGTCCATAGGTCCCTCCACTAGGGTCTACTCATGGCTGACTTCGACCCTGTGACGAAAGCCGTCGTGCCCGCCGCGGGTCTGGGCACCCGGTTCCTTCCGGCGACCAAGGCGACACCCAAGGAGATGTTGCCCATCGTCGACAAGCCCGCGATCCAGTATGTCGTCGAGGAGGCCGCGTCCGCGGGCCTCCTGGACGTTCTGATGGTCACCGGCAAGAACAAGCGATCGATCGAGGACCACTTCGACCGCGCGTTCGAGCTTGAGGAGGTCCTTGAGGCCAAGGGCGATGAGCACCGGCTGTCCCAGGTCCGCGAGCCCGCGTCCCTGGCCACGCTGCACTACGTGCGGCAGGGTGAGCCCAAGGGACTCGGCCACGCCGTGCTCTGTGCCAAGCAGCACGTCGGCGACCATCCGTTCGCGTGCCTGCTCGGTGACGACCTCATTGACCGCCGTGACGCGCTGCTCAAGCGCATGATCGAGGTGCGCGACACCTATGGCGGCAGCGTGATCGCTCTGATGGAGGTGCCGAAGGAGCAGGTTTCCCTGTACGGCGTGGCGACGATCGAGGCGACCGCCGAGGACGACGTCGTGAAGGTGACCGACCTCGTGGAGAAGCCTCCGGCCGACGAGGCGCCCTCCAACTGGGCCATCATCGGGCGCTACGTGATCGACCCGGCGGTGTTCGAGGTGCTGGAGAACACCCCGCCGGGGCGCGGCGGCGAGATCCAGCTCACCGACGCGCTGCGCACGCTGGCCGGGCGCGGCTCCGAGGAGGGCGGCCCCGTGCACGGGGTGCTGTTCCGCGGGCGGCGCTACGACACCGGCGACAAGCTGGACTACCTGCGCACGGTGGTGAAGTTCGCGGCGGATCGGGAGGATCTGGCGGGCGAGTTCGTCCCGTGGCTGCGGGAGTTCCTCGATGAGGTCGGCTGATCCGGCTGGATCGGCGAGCGCGCTGAAGCCGGTCGAGGCGCACCTGGCCGACATCCTGGCCACGGTGCGCCCGCTCGCGCCCATCGAGCTCGACCTGGAGCAGTCGCTGGGGGCGACGCTGGCGGAGGAGGTCTCCGCGCCGGTGCCGCTCCCGCCGTTCGACAACTCGGCCATGGACGGCTATGCCGTACGGGCCGCCGACATCGCCGAGGTTCCGGTGACCCTGCCGGTGGTCGACGACGTCGCGGCCGGCTCCGACGAGCTGCGCGCCGTCGGGCCCGGCCACGCCGTACGCATCATGACCGGCGCGCCGCTGCCGGCCGGGGCCGACACCGTGGTCCCGGTCGAGTGGACGGACGGCGGGACGGTCTCCGTACGCATCGAGCGCTCCACCGGGCCGGGCAACGCGATCCGCCGGGCCGGCGAGGACGTCCAGTCCGGTGACGTCGTGCTCAAGCCGGGCACCCTGATCGGGCCCGCGCAGCTCGGCATCATCGCCGGGGTGGGGCGGCGGCGGGTGCTCGCGCGGCCGCGGCCCCGGGTGGTCGTCATCGCCACGGGCGCCGAGCTCGTGGAGCCGGGCGGGCAGCTCGGGCCCGGCCAGATCTGGGACTCCAACAGCTTCGCGCTGACCGCCGCGGTGCGGGAGGCGGGCGGGGAGGGGTTCCGGGCCGGGGCGGTCGGGGACGATCCCGCCGTGCTGCTCGACCGGCTCGACACCGACCTCGTACGCGCCGACGCCATCATCACCAGCGGTGGGGTGTCGATGGGCGCGTACGAACCGGTCAAGGAGGCCCTGTCGCCCCTCGGGACCGTACGCTTCGAGAAGGTGGCCATGCAGCCCGGGATGCCGCAGGGGTTCGGCGTGCTGGGGGACGACCAGGTGCCGATCTTCGCGCTGCCCGGCAATCCGGTGTCGTCGTTCGTGTCGTTCGTGCTGTTCGTCCGGCCGGCGCTGGCCAAGATGCGCGGGCTGCCGTCCGGCATGCCGGAGTCCGTCACCGCGTGCGTCACCGGGTCGTTGCGCTCGCCCGCGGGGCGGCGGTCCTACCTGCGGGGCGTGCTCGCCGCCGACGGCACGGTGTCGCCGGTGCACGGGCAGGGCTCCCACCAGCTCGCCGCGCTGGCCTCGGCGAACGCGCTGATCGTGGTGCCCGAGGACGTGACCGAGGTGCCCGCGGGGGCGGAGGTGGAGGTGATCCGGCTGTGACCGGACCGGACGCCGGCGGGCTCACGCACCTCGACGAGACCGGCGCCGCCCGCATGGTGGACGTCTCCGCCAAGGACGTCTCCGCGCGCAGCGCCGTCGCCACCGGGCGGGTGCTGCTGTCGGCCGAGACCGTCGCGCTGCTGCGTACGGGCGAGGTGCCCAAGGGCGACGCGCTGGGGGTGGCGCGGATCGCCGGCATCATGGGCGCGAAACGTACGCCGGACCTGATCCCGCTCTGCCATCCGATCGCGCTGCACGGCGTCAAGGTGACGCTGGACGTCGAGGACTGGGGCGTGGCGATCACCTGCCGGGTGAAGACGGCCGACCGCACCGGCGTGGAGATGGAGGCGCTGACGGCGGTGTCGGTGGCGGCGCTCGCGCTCATCGACATGGTCAAGGCGGTCGATCCGGGCGCGATGATCACCGACGTGCGCGTGGAGGAGAAGCTGGGCGGCAAGACCGGACGATGGACGCGGTCATGATGATGCGGGCGCTGGTGATCACGGTGTCGAACCGGGCGTCGGCCGGGATTTATGAGGATAAATCCGGGCCGTTGCTCGTACGGCTGCTGCGTGACGAGGCCGGCTGTGACGTCGTCGACGGCCCCGTGGTCGTCCCCGACGGCGAGCCGGTGGAGATGGCGCTGCGGGACGGCGTCCTCGGCGGCTACGAGGTCGTGGTCACCACCGGGGGCACCGGGCTGACGCCGATGGACCTCACGCCGGAGATGACCGCCCGCGTGATCTCCCGGGAGATCCCGGGCATCGCGGAGGCGATCCGGCAGGCCAATCGCGAGAAGGTCCCGACGTCGATCCTGTCCCGGGGGCTCGCGGGGCAGGCCGGCGACACCCTGATCGTCAACCTGCCCGGTTCGTCCGGCGGCGTAAGGGACGGTGTCGCCGTACTCGCGCCCATTCTGCGGCACGCCGTCGAGCAGATCCGCGGCGGCGATCACCCGCGCTGAGCACTACTTCGATCCGCGCGTGGCGACATCGTGCCCGTTGGGGGGATGATGAGAGTTGTGGATCGACTTCGCGGCTGGCCGGTGAGCCTCAACGAAGGGCCGGTCGGCCTCCGGCCGCTGCGGTTGGGCGACGTACGCGTGTGGCGGGAGACCAGGCTGCGCAACGCCGACTGGCTGCGCCCCTGGGAGCCGAGCAACCCCGAGACGCCTTTGTTCAGGACCGGGCTCGGCCCGTACGTGTCCATGGTCGGCACCCTGCGGCGGGAGGCCAGGCAGGGGCTCGCGCTGCCCTGGGTGGTCACGTACGAGGGGCGCTTCGCCGGACAGCTCACCGTCGGCGCCATCGTGTGGGGATCCGCCCGTTCCGCCCAGGTCGGCTACTGGATCGACGGCAAACTGGCCGGTCACGGCATCACCCCCACCGCCCTCGCCATGGCCGTCGACCACTGCTTCTTCACCACCGGTTTGCATCGGCTGGAGGCGAACATCCGCCCCGAGAACTCCGCCAGTCGTAGGGTGGTTGAGAAACTCGGATTCAGGGAAGAAGGCATTCGGCGTCGCCAACTTCACATCGACGGAGCCTGGCGCGACCACATTTGCTACGCGTTGACCGTCGAGGACGTCCCCGGCGGGCTGCTCGTACAGTGGCGTCGCGCCCGCGAGTCAGCGGCTCGCGGGGGGTCTTCTGTCGAAGAGGTTTGACGATCTCGCGACACACCGCACCGAATGCTCGTCAATCAGTGACACGCGGTCTTACGGTGCGTGACGTGAGCAGATTGAAGACGCAACGAGCCGACCCGCGTCTTCATGCTGCCCGGAGGTGGTCGTGAGCAGCGTCCTCCTCTATCTCGCCATCGTCGTGATGTGGCTGTGCGTCCTCATCCCGATGTGGCTGCGCAAGGACAAGACCAACCTCGCCGAGCTGGCCGAGCTCGAGGAGTACTACACCGGCGAGCACCAGCTCCCCGACCTCGACAACCTGGCCGCCGCCGCGGCGGCCGAGGGCTACGAGGACGACGCCGGCATCGGGCTGCTCACCGGGCCGCCCACGGGCGAGTTCGAGAAGGTCGACGTCCGGCAGTTCCGGCTCCGGCGACGGGCGATCATCGTGGCCCGGCGGCGCCGGCTGCTGTTCTTCTGCGTGCTGCTGGTGGTGGCGTCCGTGGTCACGGCGGCGGTCAAGATGATCCCTTGGTGGGGCGTGGCGCCGTCCGTGCTGGTCACGGTGGGCTACCTGTGCTTCCTGCGGGTCGCCGTACACGTGGACAAGGAGCGCCGCGAACGCGCCCGCCAGGCCCTCGCCGAACGCCGGCGCCGGGCCCGCCAGCGCCGCCAGGCCCTCGCCGAGGAGCCGCCGGCCGAGGTGATCGACCTGACGGCGCTGCACGAGGACGTGCTGTTCGACCAGTACGCGGAGCCGCCCAGGCGCGCGGTGGGGGACTGAAAGGGTGGCGCGAGAACCCTCGGGGGGATGCTAACCTAAACGAGTCCTTGGGGATGTAGCGCAGTCCGGTAGCGCACTTCGTTCGCATCGAAGGGGTCAGGGGTTCGAATCCCCTCATCTCCACCCAGGTCAAAGGCCGCTTCCAGGGCGTTGGAAGCGGCCTTTCGCGTTGCCGGGTGACTAACTGGGTGACTGTGCCTCGTCGCGTTCCGCTGGCAACCGGTAGCGGAGCCAGGCCACGTTGCCTATGGAGTCCCGTTGCCGGAGGCACCCGTAGAACATGAGCAGGGCGTCCTGTTGTTTTCGATCTAGTTTGGACTCTGCAATCGCTCGTTCCACATCATCACTGTCTGACTCGTCTCGATCGTTGGGGCTACGGTCGTAGAGCTGGCCCAGACGAATCTTAAGTATCTCCGTCAACTTGATCATCTGAGCATGGGTCGGAAGTCTCTTACCTTGCTCGAAGTCGGAGATGGCGGATTGAGACAGGCCGAGGTGATCGGCAATCACGCGCTGGTTCAGGCCCAATTCCTGCCGTCTGGACGCCAGGAGGTTCCCAAGGTCGCTACTCATGAGGGCATGGTGTGTGAGTCCCCATGATCTTTGTGGGCGGTATCGGATTTAGGTCTGAAGATGTTGTCCATCGCCTCGGCTCCCTCTAGCAACACTGGGCGGAGTTGTTTCCGGTAGACGGTCTCCGTCACGCTGGTGTTGCGGTGGCCGACCAGGCGTGAGATGGCTTCGATGGGCATGCCGGAGTCGGAGAGCAGCGAGACGAAGCTGTGCCGCATCTCGCGAGGTGTCCAGTCCTTCGGGTCGAGGCCGGCCTTTTTGACGATGGCTCGGAAGGAACGGCGGACGTTGTGCGCGTCGAGCTCCGTGCCGACCTTGGACGCGAACACGAGGTCGTTGTCCTGCCAGCGGTCGCCCGCCGCCTTCTTGGCCACGTCCTGGCGCTCGCGGTGGAGCTTGAGGGCATCCACGCAGCGCCTCGGCATCGCCAGGGTGCGGCGGGACTTCTTGGTCTTGGTGTCGCCTCCTTCACGGACGGAGCGCCAGACCATGATGGACGGCGGTGTGCCATCCAGGTTGACGTGCGACCAGGTGAGCGCGCGGAGTTCCTCCGTGCGAGCACCGAGGAGCAGCGACAGGACGACGTACGTATGCAGGGCTGTGCCCTCCGACGCCTTGAGAACGGCTTCGGCCTGGGCCAGGGTCAGCGACTTGGACGGGCGGCCCTCCTTCCCCTTCGGGATCTCGCACAGGAGCACGACGTTGCGCTTCACCTTGTCGCGGGCCTGAGCCCTTGAGATCGAGCGGACGAGGATGGATCGCAGTTCGCGCAGGGTACGGGTGCTGAGGTCCTTCGACTTGTCGGCCAGCCAGCGGTCAACGTCGTCCGCCGTCAGGTCCACGAGCTTGCGGGCGCCCAGGCCGGAGATGACGTGCTTGTTCGCGAGGATCTTGCACTTCTCCACCGTCGCGGCGTCTCGCCCGCTGAGCCCGTAGTCCAGCCAGTTCTGCACGGCGTCCGCCACGGTGTAGCCGGCCCCGGAGACCACCAGGCCGTCTTCGTAGTCGCGGATGATCTGCTTGAGCTTGTCCTTGGCGGCGGTCTTGGTCTTGCCGCTGGCCTTCTTGACGATGCGCTTCCCGGCCGGGGTGTAGCCGACCGTGACCGAGGCGATCCAGCGCTGGCGGGACTCGTCCCAGTGCAGGCCGCCGTCCCCGCGGCTGCGGCGTTTCGTCATGACGCCTCCTGCTGCAACAGGGCGATGTACTCGCGGAGGGCGCTCTCCGGGATCAGGCGGCAGCGGCCCTGCTTGACCGAGCGGAGGCGACCGGAGCGCAACTGCTCGTAGATGACGCTGCGGCTCATGCGGAGCTTCAGCATGGCGTCAGGAACGCGGTAGAGCTGGACGTCATCGGCCATGCTTGCCTCCTTCGTTGACGGTGGCGGCCAGGGCGGATTCGCCGGGTGTGAAGCCTTGTCCGGCGTACTTCCAGTGGGCGAGGACGAGAGTGCTGGTCGGGTCGTGTCTCAGGCGTTGCAGCTCTTGGGCCTCGCGGTACTCCACGCGGACTCGGCGCAGGGCGGTCAGGGTGGTGGAGTAGGCGCGGCTCTTGGTGGAGAAGTGGCCACGGAAGCCGAGCATGTGGGCCCATCGGCGCAGCCGGAGCGGGGCCAGGTCCGGGTGGGTGTCGGTGTCGCCGAGGTCCCAGGCGGTGCGGATCAGGCGGGCGGCGTGTTCGGTGACGCCATGGGTGTGCAGGTGGGCGAGGTCTTGCCGGGTGACGCGGCGGTCCAGGGTGCCGGAGGTCTCGGCGGCCTTGGTGGCGTACTTGGCGATGTAGCCCGCGACGGTGGCCTCGGACAGGGCGTCGGCGTCGAGGCCGGCGGTTTGGATCGGGCGTACGTCGATGGCGCCCCAGGTGAGCGGTTGCCCGGTTTCCGGGGCGGGCAGGCGGACGGCTTCGGCGGCAGACGTGATGGTGGTGGTGAGCAGGTCGAGGGTGGCCCAGGCGGGCGGGTTGGTGAGCGTGTCGCCCTCGCGGCCGTCGAGGCGGATGACGGCGTGGAAGTGGACGATGCCCCGGGCCTGGTACTCGGCGACCTTGGCGAAGGACAGGCGGGCGGTGTGGGCGAACTCCTTTCGGGTCAGGCCGGTGGCGGCGGCCAGGTGCTGACGGAGGTAGATGGTGAAGCGGTGCCAGAGGACGGCGGCGTGGGCGTTCCACAGGATGTGGCCGGTGTGGTCGTAGGTGTCGGGGTCGAGTGGTTGGCCTATGGTCGGGTCTCCCTTCTGGTGGCGGGTGAAGCAGGCCGGGCCGGTCCGGCGCGGGTGGCAGAGGTTGAGCGTGCCGTCCTTGTCGGGGCCTCGGTGAACGGGGCCGAAGGACGGGGCGGTGAGTGTGGCGAGGACGCGTGGGTGGGTGCGGACGATCTCCGGGACGCCCTTGTCTCCGCCGAGCAGGCCCGCGCGGATGAGGTGGAAGGTGTCTTGGCGGTAGGTCTCGGCGCAGGCCGGGCAGCGGGAGGCGCGGCGGTTGCCGCAGCGGATCAGGAGTTGGCCGTGTGGTTGGTCGCGGGTGGTGAAGGTGTGCAGGAGTTCGCCGGTGGTGCTGTTCAGGGTGGTGGATTCGCCGGTGAGGCGGATCGGGTCGGTGCAGCCGCGGAGCCGGTCGACCTGGTGAAGCCAGCGGGTGACGTCCTGGTTGGAGTGGCGGGCCAGGTCCCGAATGGCCGAACCAATGAGGTCGCTGAGCTGGGCGGGTGCTTCGGTCACTGAGCCTCCTCTCCGCTGCCTTCGCAGCACGGGCAGTAGATGACGAACAGTTGGTGGGTACGGGGCGAGCGGACGCGGACGGAGCCGTGGCCGTCGCATTCCGGACAGGGCCGGTCGCGCATACTGGAGTTCCTTCGTTGAGTGCGGAGGGTGACGCCCCACTGGGACGGCGGGCTGCCAGGCTTGAGCCGTCCCGTGGTGGCGTCGCCGGAGCTAGTCGCGGCTGTCGAGGTCGATGCCGGTGCCAGAGCAGTCGCGGCAGGTGTCGTCGTCGTGAAGGCCGGTGCCGTTGCAGGTGGCGCAGGCGTAGAACTGGATGATTCGGGTTCACCTCCTTGGCGGGTGCAGGGGCATGGCTCGTCGGGTGTGGTGGTGTCGCAGTCGGGCGGGTCGCCGTCGAAGTCGCAGCCGTACCGGGCGCAGCAGGCGCAGAACGGGCACGGCAAGCGGGTCATGATCGGGTGGGAGGGTGCTCGGAGATCACCGGGTGCCCTTTCCTCGGCAGGTCGGGCAGGTCTCCGAGACCTCGATGATCCATGTCTGGCCGGTGGGCTGAGGCTGGCTGCGATAGGCAGTGATGGTGCCGAAGCCAAGGCAGCGGCGGCAGTAGAGCCGCTTCACGACGTGGTGTCTCCTCTCACGGAGGTCCAGGCGGTGCGGTCGCCGTGGGCGTGGTTCATCGCGGCCAGGACGCGGACGAAGTTGATGGAGTCCAGGCCGGTGATCGCGGGGCCGAGTTCGACCGGCAACGCGTCGGCGATCGACAGGGCGATGCGCAGGACGGCGGCCTCGCTGCGGGAGCAGGGCATGCGGCCCCGGGAGAGGGCGTGGTGAGCGGACTGCCAGTCGATGATCACGAACGGGACGCGGTTGTACGTGGTGGTGATGTAGTCCATGGCGTAGCGGTGGAACTCCCGTCGCTGGAGCCACACGCCGTGGTGGATGAGCAGTTCGACGGCGGCCTCCAGGGCGAAGGAGCCTCGCGCCCAGGCGCGGGCGGCGTCGATCAGGTGAGGGAGGGTCAGCTCGTGAGTCATGCGACGGGTTCCTTCCGGAGGTGGGTGAGCAGGTCGGCGGCCAGGTCGGGCGAGACGTGCATGCGGGTGGCGAGCAGGTCACCGGTGATGGGCCGTTGGTGTGTGGCGTGGTGGTCGTCCGCCAGGCGGCGGGCGTAGGCGAGCAGCGCGGGCGACGGACCGGACTCGACCGCCGCTGATTCGGCAGGACCCGGAGCGGTCAGCGGGGCCGGGTCTAGCTGTGGCACCTCGACGGCCGCCACGGCTTCGGCGGGGCCGGGCTGTTCGTCGTCCATCGGTCCGGGAGGGGATCGGTGGGAGGCGCGGCGCTCCAGCATGGAGACCGCGACCAGGAAGGCGACGGCGGGTGTGGCGGCGGTGATCCAGCCCCACACGCTTGGGTGCGCGGTGGCCAGGTTGGCGGCCAGGGTGAGGACGATGCCGCCGGTCAGCACAAGTGCCGGCCATGAGAGCGGGCCGTGGCGGCGGCGGCCGGTGCGTTTGTCGCGCTGGAGTTCGCGGGCGGCCATGACGCACATCAAGTCGATGCACACGGCCACCGCCCAGGACTGCCAGCCGTGCTGCCCGTGGCGGTTGGCCAGGTCGCTGATGTGGGTGAAGGACCCGACAGCGGCGATGACCGCCAGGACGACGATGGGGCCGGTGTCGAGCAGGCGGGCGCGGATGCGTCCCATAAGAGGCACCTCCTTTCGGGTTCGGGCATGGGGCGGGTAGGGACCTGGCGAGATGAGGCCCACGCCGGGCCGGTGGGTGAGGGGTTAGGTGGGTTCGCCTTCGCGGGCGAGGGCTTCCAGTTCGGCGTCCGTGACGGTCACGGTGTCGGCGCCGGTGAGCAGGTCGGCCCAGGCGGGCGCGAGCTGGGCGTGCTGGGTGGCGGCGGCTTCGGCTGCTTCTTCGGTGACGTAGACGGAGCGGGCGCGGTACCAGCGGCCGTCATCGCCGACCACGATGGCGGTGCCGGGCATGTTGGCGGGGATCTGGCGGGCCGCGTCGAGAGCGGCCGGGTCGGTGTCGCCGAGGGTCATGGTGGCGGTCTCAGGGTCGTTGACCCGGTGGCAGATCCGGCCGGAGAGCTGGGAGCGCAGGGCGGTGACGCCGGGGCCGAGGTCGGAGCCGACCCGTTGCCCGCACACCACCAGGTAGACCCCGAACGCCCGGCCGAGCTGGGCGAGCCGGAGGAGTGCGGTGGCGGTGGTGGCGATCTCGTCCTTTTCGCCCTTGTGGGCCATCAGGAAAAGCTCGGCCACCTCGTCCACCAGGACCACGACCGGCGTCGGCCGCAGGTCCTCGGGCAGCTTCCAGACGTTGCGCGCCTTGTTCGCCCGGCACAGGGCCATGCGGGTCTTGACCAGGCAGATCAGATCGTTGAGCAGGCCGACGCATTCGGTCCGCTCGGTCGCGATGGCCGACAGGCGCGCCCCGTAGGCGGTCAGCTCCACTCCGCCCTTGAGGTCGAAGCCGACCAGCGCGACCGGTTGCGCGGACAGGCCGGTGATCAGGGCATTGAGCAGGGTGGACTTGCCGGACTGGGTCGCGCCGGTGATGAGCCAGTGCGGCACCGTACGGAAGTCGATCAGCCAGGGCGCGCCGGTCTCCAGCAGCCCGACCCGCACCCTCAGCAGCCCTTCAGACAGCAGCGGGACGCGGATCTCGGACAGTGGGTCACCACGGGTGGCCAGCAGCGTCACCCGACCCGGCCGGGAGCTGACGAGCCGGACGGAGTGGACGCGCCAGGCGTGCGCGAGATTGGACAGGCGGGCGGTGTAGTCGTCCGGCGTCTGGCCGTCCATGAGCGTCACGTTCACTCGGAACCCGAGGCGGTGCGGACGGATGAGGCCGAGCCGGGGCGGCTTGTCGATCTGCACCCGGCGGACCTTCCGCCGCAGTGCGAGTGAGATGGTGGCGTGGCCGACGACCGGTAGGCCGTCGAAGGTGTAGCGCCAGCGGCGCCGTTTGCGGGTCAGGGTGCAGCCGAGAGCGACGTTGCCCCAGGTGGCGTACACATGTGCGGTCTTGAGGGGGTAGCCGACGCAGAGCCAGAAGGAGACGGGGTGCAGCGCGTGCCACACCACCAGGACCGTGCAGACCGCGACGAGGATCACGGTCAGCGGGATCAGCCAGTCGGACATACTTGGAACGTTCCTTTCGTACCGCGAGAGGTCGGCTCCCAGGGGCGGGCGATTGGCCGGCAGGCGGTACGCCCGTCCCTGGGAGCCGGTGCAGCGGTCAGGCCGCCTTCGCTGCGGTGGCCGGGGCGATGGTCTCGGCGCGAAAGCCGAGGCCAGAGCGGCCGTTCATGGACCAGAAGAAGGCCGCCAGACCGACCGGGCGGACCTGCACGCCCTCGGGGATCTGCGGGAACGTCGCGCTGGGGAACGTCACCACGATCACCGGGTTGCGCCGGTCGTCGTTCGGCTTGGGCAGCAGCGGGATGGTGTAGAGCTCGCGCCCCTCGGCGTCGCGCTTGACCTCGCCGGTGGCGCGGTCGACGATCTTCGGCTCGGGCTCACCTGCGACGATGAACGACAGGCCGGTGATGTCGACGGGGATGTTACGCATGCTGATCTCCTCTGAAGGTTGCCTAACTTGGCTAGGCATCTTGCTGACGAGAATCATGTTGCCCAGCATGGCTAGCCATGTCAAGCATCTGCGAGTAACTGGACTAGGCAACCTAGGAGAACTAGGCTGTTTTGCGTGATGAGTCTCGATCCCGACGACCCCCGCCCGCCGTACCAGCAGGTCGCCAACGCCTTGCGCGCCGCGATCCTGACCAAAAAGTTCGAGCCGGGGGAGAAGCTGCCCTCAGGCCATGACCTGGCGAAGACGTACGGCGTAGCGCGCATGACCGTCCAGCAGGCCATCCGGCTGCTACGTGACGAGGGCCTGGTCGTCTCCCGCCAGGGCAGCGGCGTGTTCGTCCGCGAACGCACCGAACGGCCGGTCGAGCTGCGCCCGCACATCGAGCGGGCCTTCGAGGAGCCGAACGTCGCCATCGACTTCGCCGGCTTCTCCGGCGAGACCCTCAACGGGATGCTTCAAGAACCTCTTGACAAGATCCGCCTCGGACGGCTCACCCCCGAGTCCATCGCCATCCGCATCCTGGTCCCCGACATGGAGCACCCCATGTCCCTGCCCTGCCGCGCGGAGGACCTGAGCGACGACCCGGTGATCCGCACCCGCGCCCTGCGCATCCAGCAGCGCAGCGTCCAGGCCATCGCCGACGCCGTACACGAACTGGCGGACCTCGGCCTGGTCAAGACCGCCGCCGTGCAGGTACGCGTCCACCAGACCGCACCCGCGTTCAAGTTCTACGTGATCAACCGCCAGCGGGTGTTCTTCGGCTTCTACCCCGTCGTCAAGCACACCGTCCGCATCAAGGGCGAACCCCACGAGCTGTACGACGTCATGGGCAAGGACGCCCTGCTCTTCCACTACGAGATCACCGAAGACCCCACCTCGATGGCCTCGCAGTACGTCACCGAGACCCGCCGCTGGTTCGACAGCATGTGGACCACCATCAGCCGCGAGATCGACCTATGACCAGCGCCGCCGAACTCGTCCGCCAGGCCCACGCCATCCTGCTCGACTTCGACGGCCCCGTGTGCAGCATCTTCGCCGGACTGCCCGCGCCCGTGGTCGCGGCCCGACTCAAGCAAGTGCTCGTCAAGGAGGGCGCGGAACTTCCGGAGGATGTCGAGGCGCTGGACGACCCGCTCAAGGTGCTACGCCGTACCGCCGACATCGCACCGGAACTGGTCGACAAGGTGGAGACCGCCCTCATGGGCAACGAGGTCGAGGCCGCAACTAGCGCCGAGATCACACCCGGCGTCCGCGACTTTCTCGAAGCGTGCGCAGAGGCCGGCAAGCCGGTCGCCATCGTGAGCAACAACTCCGCACCCGCCATCGAGACGTTCCTTGCTCTGGCCGACTTGGGCGAGTGGGTCACCGCGGTTTCCGGGCGACCGATCGGGGCGCCGGAGCAGATGAAGCCACACCCGCAGTCAGTGCTGTGGGCATGCAAGGCGCTGGGCGTCGAACCGAACCGGGCCGTGCTGATCGGGGATTCCGACTTCGACATGCAGGCCGCGCGCCACGCCGGAACCCGCAGCATCGCCTATGCCAAGGCACCAGGAAAGGCCGACAGGCTCACGCAGGCGGGAGCCGATGCGGTGACCGGCAGCATCGCCGAACTGATCGAGCAGCAGTAGCAGAGCAAGATCGGCAAGCTTGCAGGGCGGTGCATGATTCAAACCTTCCCTACGTCATCAAGCCGCCGCCCGATGGGCGGCGGGCGGCCGGGCGGTCCGGGCGGGCGTGCGGCCTCTCCGGGCCGGTCCCGCCCGGCCACCCCGCCGCACCAACGAACGCGCGCAGAAGACGTGCAGGAGGTCCACCAGCACCAAGCGAGATGCCGACTCCCGGACTGAGCCGACGAGGTCAAAGCATGCCTCCGGCGGGAGCACTCCGGCACCGAGGTGATCGCCACACGGACCTGCACGTAGATGGGTGGCTGGGGGCTGATCACCTCGCACACCATCGACTCAGGCAAGCCCAGCAGACCGGCTCCTCCGTATCAAGCCCGGCTCTGACCGCAGGGCAACGCATGATCGAGGAACGGCGACCGGTGATCGTACACGCGAAGCCGAGCTTGACACTCCGTCCCCGGCCCGCTGCCGCTACGCGGTGAGTCGACGGCGTACGAGGTGATCAGGAGTGAAGCCCTTGGGCCGTAGACATGAGGACGAATGCACTGCCGTTATTAAACTGTTGCACTCGCTATTTGCAAGTTGGTTATGTCTGGCGAGTCCGATGTGTATTTGAGGCGACTGCTCTCTCACCTGCGGTTTGAGTGCCGGAAGCCGCAATCCGTTGCTCTACCTGCGCATACTACAGGTTATTTACTCGCCTCTGTTATTTAGATAACAGCATCTAGCTTGTGCCGGTACCTGCTTCTCGCGCAATCTCTCGGCTGTAGCATCGTGCCCTGAAATAGTCCCGCCACAGGTGCCTGCAAGCTCTCCTGTGGCGGGCGTGAGCATCCGTCAAGGAGTACTCGATGCAAACACTACCGCTTGGAAGTGGGCCACTCGTCATAGCTGCCGTAGTCGCAGCCCTTGTAACGGTACTCATAGTGACTGGCCATGGTGGGGAGGCGCCGCTTGTCGTTGGTGCCGTGTCCATGGTGCTCGGTCCGTACTCGAACAGGATCAAGCCTGGAGAGAAGAAGGGGGTCACGACGTCGAGTGAGTGACGAAGTGGGTGACAATCGCGGTGGACGCTCTCGGACGTTCCGAAACGGTTGAGGAGTCCCTCGCTGGTCAGATGGCGCTTGTCTGGTGTTGAGCGCATTGGGCAAGTGGCTTCGCATCGAAGGGGTCAGGGGTTCGAATCCCCTCATCTCCACCCAGGGCCGTTCTTGAGACGGCTGGACTGAAGTTGACGGGATCCCGTCTGATCATCGCGATCGGGCGGGATCTTGTCGTTTCAGGGGTTTCCGAATCTGGTTCGTCCTGGTTTAGGGGCCGCAGAGCAGGTGTCCGGGAAGGTCCGGGTGGTGTCAGGCCGCTGGTGGAGGACCGAGATCCGGCCGTTGGGCATGGCGAAGCCGACGGTGGGCTGGGCGCTGCGGTGGGGTGGCGGGTTTTGCGGCTTATGGGCCGGGTGGTGAACTGCTCTGGCCTGCAGGTGGCGTGCCGTCGAAGGGCTCGACCGGGGCCCGCGTGGTGTCGGCGGGTGTGATCGGCTCGTTTTGGGGCTGGTGGATGTGGCGCCACTGGTCGAGGAAGTGGTCGTTGGCGACCGTGACGAGCAATGCGACCAGGCTGGTCTGGGCGACGCGTCCGTGGGCGAGCCGGTTCTTGGGATCGCCGAGGTCGAGGTCATGTCCCTTGAGCCGGCCGTTGATGCCTTCGGTATTGGCGCGGACAGACTTGTAGGTCCTGATCCAGGCGGGACTCAGGTAGGTCAGGTCCTGGCGGAATTTGTCGAGGTGGCCCAGGTCGCCGGTGTGCAGGGTGCTGGTCTGCTGGTGGCGGATCTTCGGCAGTTCGCCGGTCTTGTGGTCGGGTGTCGGGGGCAGGACGCGGGGTTTGGCCGCCGGGTGGGCGGCTCGCTGCCGGGCGTCGGTCAGGTCGACCGCGGTGGGGCGGCACCTCAAGCGGGCTTGATCACTGCCGATCGGTTTCCTCGCCGGTCACCGCATCCTCGCGGCCGATGAACGTGGCCCTGCCGCTGCGGACGTCGTGGTCGGTGCCGGGCGCGGCGAACTCCAGCAGCCGGGCGCCCTCGGCCTCGACCTCGGCGCGCTCGGTGGTGGCCAGCGGCCGGAACGGGTCGATCTCCAGAGTCGCTGATGCCTTGCCCAGATGGAGCTTCCAGGCGCCCGTCACCTGCCCGTCCACCAGGAAGGTGGCGCGCATCCCGTTGCGCGTCATGACCCGTTTGCGGTCCTGCTCCGAGATCACGCGGGTGCGGTCGGCGTGGGAGGCCAGCAGGTTGTCGTATTCGGGCAAAAAGCGAACCGGCGCGTGGGCGTCGGCGCCGGGGCGTGGCGCATCCGGCAGGTCGAACAGCTCGATCCCGCGCTCGTCGTGGAAGACCGCCAGCTGCGGCCGCAGCCTCTCCACGACGGGACGCAGCCGGGTTCGGCCGGCCCATGTCTGCACGTCGGTGACCGAGGCCGGGCCGAACGCGGCAAGGTAGCGCAGCACGATGTGTTCGGAGTCGGCGGCGGGGGCGGGCTCGGCTCCGGTCCAGTCGGCCGCCGTCGCGTACCGGGTGGTGCCACCGACGCCCCAGACGGCGCGTGGTGGCACCTGCACCAGCGGTACCAGGTTGCGCACGACGGTGGCGAGCGCACGGGGCTCGCGATCGGGCCACCGCTCGTGCAGCGCCGCCCTGAGCTCCTTGGGGGTGAGGTGCCGTGCGCCGAGCAGCGCCCGGCCCGACTCCGCCACGGCCGCACGGTCCAGACCGGTCAGGATCGTCTTGAACGCGGTGTCCAGCTCACGGTCGAGCGCAGGCTGCGCCCATGGCCGCAACGAGCGGTAGTCCGCCGTGGTGACCAGGTGGATGGTGCTGCGCATCAGCGCGACCCGCACCAGGCGGCGCTCGGTCAGCGCGTCCGCCAGGTCGGCGGTGCCGAACTTCCGTAACCTGCTCCAGAGCCCGAAGTAGGGCGCGTACGGCGCCTGCGCCTGCATGCCGACCAGCCGGGTGACCGTCTCCTCGGCGGTCGCCTCGGCCCGTTCCAGCAGCCACTGTCGGGCCAGCAGAGCTCGTCCCAACTCCCGTCGCCTCAGCACCTGTGCCACCGTGCCGTCCTTTCCGTCCATCCGGCAGGGGCGGCGGATGCCGCCCCTGCCTCGTTGATCATCCGCCGAAGTCGGCCCGGTGATCCGCGGCCCACCGGGCGTAGGCGCGCGCGGGGTGCCCTGTGATCTGCTCGATGACGTCGTTGACCGGCGCGGGCTTGCCGACCGCCTGCGCCATGAGACCGAACAGCGCCGCCAGAAACTCAGGGTCCATGAACCGGCTCATCTGCTCCAGCACCGCCTCCGGGTCGAGGTCCTCGACGGTGAGCGGGCGCCCCAGCGTCTCGCCGAGGATGCCGACCTGCTGTGCCTGAGTCAGCGACTCGGGGCCGGTCAGGTCGTAGGCCCGCCCCGCGTACCCGCCGCCGATCAGGATCCGCGCGGCCACCTCGGCGACGTCCCTCTCGTGCACGGCGCTGAAGGCCGCTTCGGTGTACGGCGCGCGAATGACGTCACCGCCCTGGAGCTGCATCGCGAACGTCAACGAGTTGATGGCGGGGAACAGGAGCCGCAGGAACGTCCACTCGATCCCGGACGCCTCGATGGCCCGCTCGACATCGCGGTGGTACTGGGCGATCACGTCGGGCTGCCGCTCGGCGCCTGGGACGACCGCCCCGGAGGACAGGAACACCAGCCGCCGTACCCCGGCCTGGCCCGCGGCCGCCAGCAGCGGAGCGACATCCATCCCGTACTGCAGAACCAGGAAGGCGGCCTCGACGCCGGCCAGCGCCGCCGGCAGCGTCTCGGGCTTGGTCAGATCGCCCCGGACGACGTCGACTTCCTCCGGAAGCTCCGCCCGCTCCGGAGTACGGGTCAGCGCCCGCACCGGCGCACCCGCGGCGACCAGCTCCTCTACCGCCTGACGTCCGAAGTGAGCCGTGGCACCGATGACGAGATACATGAGTGTTTCCTTTTCGCGCGAAGACATGGGGGCTGAGGGGGGTCCGCCGAAAAACCGGCGGCGGTCAGCGAACCTTGCGGAAGAACTGCCGGATGTCGTGGACGAGCAGATCGGGGGCGTCGTGAGCGGCGAAGTGGCTGCCCCGGTCATAAACGTTCCAGGAGAAGATATTTTTGTGGTCGCGGTCGGCGAACGTCCGGATCGACGGAAAGTCCCAGGCGAAATTGGCCAGGCCGAGGGGCACGGTGGTCGGCTCGGGCACGGAGGTGCCCCGGCCGTTCGACTTCTGCTGTACAGGGGCCGCCGCCGCGTCCTCGTAGTAGAACCGGGCGGCTGAAGCGGCCGTGTTGGTCAGCCAGTAGATCATCACGTTCGTGAGCACGAAATCCGGGTCGAGCGAAGCGCCAAGCAGCTGCGCGTGCCAGCCCAGCAGGCCGGCCGGTGAGTCGGCCAGTGCGTGCGCCAGATTCTGCGGCTCGGTGGACTGGAGCTTGTCATACGCGCCCCGGTTCTGGGTGAACCACTCGGCGAACGCGAGCTTTCCGCGCTCCTCCTCAGACAGACCGGCCGACTCGGCGGGGTCGCCCGACGGGAACGAGAAGACCTGCGTCACGTGCACTCCACAGACGTGCCCAGGATCAACCCGGCCCACCTCGGGCGAGATCAGCGACCCGCCGTCGTTGCCAGCCGCGCCGTACCGGTCGTACCCGAGCCGGCGCATCAGCTCGGCCCAGGCCCGGGCCACCCGGTACCGATTCCAGCCGCGCTCCCGGGTCGGCCCGGAGAAGCCGAAGCCCGGCACCGACGGAATGACCAGATGGAACGCGTCCGCCGGGTCGCCGCCGTGCGCACGCGGGTCGGTGAGCGGGCCGATCACGTCCAGCCACTCGACCACCGAGGTCGGCCAGCCGTGGGTCAGGATCAGCGGCGTCGCGTCCGGCTCCGGCGACAGCACGTGCAGGAAGTGGATGTTCTGGCCGTCGATCTCAGTGGTGAACTGCGGGTACGCGTTCAGCTTCGCCTCCCAGGCCCGCCAGTCGTACCCCGTGCGCCACCGCTCGACCAGTTGCTTGACGTAGCCCACCGGGACTCCGTACTCCCAACCCGGCGGCACCGGGCCGACCGGCGCCGACTCGCTCGCGGGCAGCTCCTCCGCCCACCGAGTCCGGGCCAGCCTCTGCTGTAGATCGTCGAGCTCGGCCTGAGGGATGTCGATCCGGAACGGGGCGATCGTGCTGTCGTTCGTCATGGTCATCAGCGTAGGAACCAATTAGGTAGAAACCGTTCCTAATGAACGGGCAGACTCGAAGAATGTTGGAAACCTCGGCGCGGCTGCTGCGCCTGCTCTCGCTGCTCCAGACGCCCCGCGAGTGGACCGGCGCCGAACTGGCCGAACGGCTGTCGGTCAGCACCCGCACCATCCGCAACGACGTGGAACGCCTGCGAAACCTCGGCTATCCGGTGCACGGCAACCGAGGCGCGGTGGGCGGCTACCGGCTCGGTGCCGGGGCCGCGCTGCCGCCGCTGCTGCTCGACGATGAAGAGGCGGTCGCGGTGGCGATCGGACTGCGCACCGCCGCCGGGGGCACGATCACCGGAGTCGAGGAGACCTCGCTGCGCGCGCTGGCCAAACTGGAGCAGGTGCTACCGACCCGGCTCCGGCGCCGTGTCAACGCCCTCCAGCGGTACGCCGTCGCGGTACCCCGGGACGACCTGGGCCCACGGGTGGACGCGGACACGCTGAGCGCCCTCGCCGCCGCCTGCCGGGATCACGAGCGCCTGCGATTCGACTACCGAAGCCACGACGGCTCCGAGAGCCGGCGCGAGGTGGAACCATACCGACTGGTCAACTGGGGACGACGGTGGTACCTCGTCGGGTTCGACGTCGAGCGGGCCGGCTGGCGGACGTTCCGGGTGGACCGGCTTCACCCACGCACCCCGACGGGTCCCCGATTCACCCCCCGCGATCTCCCCGAGGAGGCCATCGACCAGGTACGCCGGGGTGTGTCGTCGGCTGCCTGGCGATACCGGGCCCAGGTCGTCGTGCACGTACCAGCCGAACAGCTCGCCGAACGAATCAACGCCGCCATCGGCACGATCACGCCGGTCGACGACACCCGCTGCCTGCTGGACACCGGCGCGGACAGCATCGAGGCGCTCGCCGTTCACCTCGGCCTGCTCGGCGTCGATTTCACCGTGACGGAGCCCGCGGAACTCGTCGAACTCGTGCGTGCACTCGCCGACCGCTATCACCGCGCCACCGAGCCACAGCCGCAGCACACCTGATATGGCGGGCGTCCTTGTCAAGTGGGCCTGCGGTTATCTGGGGTAGTCAAGCGAACTGGCTGGTCAGCCGCCTGAGGATCGTTCAGACACGTAAGGCAAGCAGGCTGCTCGCGTCCGGCGCGTAGATGGATGGTCGAGAGGTCTATCAGCCGCGTGAAAGGACCCCCACCGGGCGCTCGAGGACGTGCCCGAGGGCGGCGTCCACACCTTTGTGACGGACGGGATCGAAAGCGCCCTGCGGCAAGGCCAGGGGGGTCGCCGGCGGCAAGAACGTCGCCGTGATGGGCGGCGCGGACCTCGGGCGGCAGTTCATGAGGGCGGGGCTGGTCGACCAGATCGGGATCCATCTGGTGCCTGTGCTGTTCGGCGGGGGCCAGCGGCTCTTCGACCACCTCGGGGCGACCACATCCAGCTTGAGGTGGTCAACGTGGTCGACACCCCGCTGGCCACCCATCTGCTCTAGCGCATCGTGAAATGACCCGTCATCGCTGAGCGGGCCTGTCCGGAATCGCCTTGGCCGGGGGCTGGACGCTCATCTCTCGGTCGTCGCGGAGCCGCCGAGCACGGCCTGGCGGGCTTTGACGATGGCTTCGGAACGATCGGTGGTGTGAAGCTTGGCGAAGATGTTGGAGATGTCGTTGCGAATGGTCTTCTCGCTGAGCACAAGTCGTTCGGCGATGGCGGTGTTGGACTTCCCGCGGGGCCATGAGGTCGAGGATGTCGCGCTCCCGGGACCTGGCCGACAACCCGCAGGCCTGGCCCCACGCGAACCTCGCCGGCCATCCCGCCGCCGCGGCGGCAATGCCGTAGGACTGGACCCCATGGCCCCGTCATGCCAGCGGACAGTCGGCCTGTTTCCCTGCCGATCAGATTGCCGCGGTAGGCGCGCGGAGTGTGCCCGGACCTTTCCCAGACCTTCCCCGTCTTCCCTATCGAGGATCAGCCGGCCTGTCGCCGGTCGATCCGTCATGCCCGAAGGAGCGCCATGATCGCCGATGTCGTCATCGCCGGAGCCGGGCCCAACGGCCTGATGCTGGCCTGTGAGCTCAGCCTGGCCGGAGTCCGCTCCCTGGTCCTGGAGCGTCTGCCGGAGCGCACCGAGGAGAACCGCGCCAATGGCCTGGTCGGCCAGGTGGTGCGGATGCTCGACCGGCGAGGCCTGTAAGAGCGGCTCACTGGACACCCGGACCCACCCCGGCCCGCTCCCGGATTCGTCTTCGGCGCGTTGCTGATCGACCTGAGTGTGCTGGACGACAACCCGCTCTATACCCTCCTGGTCCCGCAGCGCAGGATCGAGCAGATGCTGGAGGAACGGGCTGTCGAGCTCCATCTCGAGATCCGGCGCGGTCACGAGCTCACCGGTTTCACCCAGGGCGCGGATGGCGTGACCCTCCAGGTCAGCGGGCCGGACGGGCCGTACACGATTGAAACGCGCTACCTGATCGGCGCCGACGGCGGGCACAGCATCGTACGCAAGCTGGCCGGGATCGCCTTCCCCGGCGTGACGACCGACGAGACGATCGCGCGCACCGCGCGCACCGCGCACGCCGTCGTGCCGGCCGAGCTCGTCGATCCGGTCACCGGCCGGCTCGACATTCCCGGGTACGGACCCATCCCGCCGTTCCTGCACCACCGGACCGAGCGCGGGTTGTTCGTGTACGCGGCCCTCCCGGGCGCCCCCGCACCGTTGATGTATTTGCTCGGAAAGGTGGCCGGAATGCGGCGAAACCCACATGCAGGACCCGCCGATGACGCCCGGCCGTACCCGACAGCCCGGGAAACGATCTCTGACGACGCCACTGCTCCGCAGGTCAGCTGTACTCGTGAACACCCCACCTAGGGCCGTTCTTGAGACGGCCGGACTGAAGTTGACGGGATCCCGTCTGATCATCGAGATCAGGCGGGATCTTGTCGTTTCAGGAATTTCCGACTTGGATTCGTCCTGGTTCGGGGCCTGCGGAGTCGGCGTCTGGGAAGGCCCGAGTGGTGGCAGGCCGTTGGTGGAGGAGCGAGATCCGGCCGTTGGGCATGGCGAAGCCGACGGTGAGCGGGGCGCTGCGACAAGGTGACGGATTTTGCGGCTTATGGGGCGGGTGATGGTCTGCTCTGGCCTGCGGGCGGCATGCCGTCGAAGGGCTGGGCTGGAGCCTGCGGCGTGTCGGCGAGTGTGACGGGCCTGTCCTGGGGCTCGTGGATGTGGCGCCACTGGTCGAGGAGATGGACGGATGCTGGGCAATCCCTGCTCAATACGTGGGAGCAGGTCCTTCTCTGGCTGAATGCCGTGTGGGTGGCCGAACGGGATCCTGACCGGCGGGAGGCGTGGGGGCGGGCCGCTCCGGCGATCCGGATGCTGTTGCGCGCCATGGCCGTGGCCGGCCGTATGGACCAGGGCGTCACGCCGGCGTTCGGGACGCGGCAGCTCGCGCGGATGTCCGGATACGATCACGACCGTGGCCAAGCACCTGAAGCGGCTGCGGGAGGAGGCGCACCCGTTGTCGAGCGGATCGTGCCCGGCGCCGTGGTGATCACCCCGGCATGGCCGTAGCGACCGCCCCGCCACCGGCCGGCGGAGGCCGACGCGATTCCTACCGTCAGGCGTACTTGGCTCGCAGCCCCAAGTACGCCTTGAAGGGGCAACGGGTTGGCATAAGGGCCGGTCGCCGGCCCGAGGGTGAGTGTGGACTCGCGCGCTTCCGGGTTGCGGTCGGACTCAGCTCATTGCCTGGAAGCTCGCGTATCTGCCGGTAATGATGCCACTTGGGGGAAGCACGATGAAGACCCGGAGCCGGCAGTTCGCGTCCGGGAAGAGCCGGATCAGGCCCCGGGTGTGGTTGGCGATAGTGGATACTTCCGTGAGGCCCTGGTGGCAGACGCCGGGCTCCGGGTCCTGGATCACCTCCAGCTGGCCGGACCCCGAGTCGATCACCACCAAACCTTGTGCTGCGGCGGCGGGGGCGGCAACGGTGAGGGCGAGCGCTCCTGCGGCGGCTGCGGCCAGGAGAGCGGTAGGAATGAGGCGCATCGGGCATCCTTTCGCGTAGGTCAACCAGCTCACCACAGTGTGTAGCGGAGCAACTACGCTGCATAACTATCGCAGGTGACATACCTTTCTTCCGGGTACTTCTCAGAGGCAAGAGGGACCTTCCCGCCCTGGGCTACTGCCTTGGCTAACCGCCGTCTTGGCTTCGAGGCGCACTTGGGCTGCGGGCCTACTTGCTCTTGCCACGGCCACGCTCGGCGGCGCGCAGCTGCTCGGCTTCAGCACGGGCTTCCGCAAGCTGCCTGTCCCGCTCGGCCAACTTGGTGCTCTCCTCCTGCAGCGCGTCGCTGGCGGCCGTGGGCGCGTTGATCTCGGCCTGGGGCGACCGGAGCAGCGTCTCCCGTTCCCGATCGGCCGCCTGTTCGGCGCGTTCGAGCGCCCGGCGGGCGTCCTCCTGGCCCTGCTCGGCGCGGGCTTGCGCGAGCTGCGCGCCGCACACGTCGGCCTGTGGCTGCCGTACGTCGGCGTCGGCTTGCTCGTCGGCGAGGCGCTTCGCCTCGGCCACTCTCGCGGCCGCGTCCCGCTCGGCTGCCTCGATCGCTTCGGCGGCGCTCCGCTGGGCGGCCTCCTTGTCCTGCTCGGCCTGGGCGGCGCGTTCGTCTGCCGCGTCGGCGCGGGCGAGGGCGTCGGCCGCGATCGTCTCGGCGGTGCGCTGCTGCTGCTCGGCGAGGCGACGCGCCTGGAGTTCGGGCGAGGTCCGCCTGAAGTTTGCCCATCCCGGCGAGGATGCCGCGCTGTAGCTCGTTGAGGCGGGCGATGCCCCGCCGCGCGGAGGAGTCCTCGGTGTAGGCGGTCCAGGTCGCGGCCGAACTCGGTTTGCACTGCTACAACCCTCAGCTGGACCGTCTTCGGGTCTCGTGACCACTGTCAAGCCGACCGTATCGAGGCGGGCGCCTCACTCGACCTGGGAAACGATCACGCGCGATCTTGCACGCCTCTGCTGCCTTCCAGGCCAGGCAGACTCGTGAACACCCTTGAACCTGGCGGGAGCGCTCGCACGTCTGAAGGTCATGGGCTCACTCGCCTCCCTCGCCTTCATCGTGCTCACCGCCTGCGGCAGCGGAGTGGCGGCCGACGAGCCGGTTACGTACGCGGCCAACGCCGTCTCCGTTCTGGAGAACCCCGGTCACGGGCCGCAGATGTGCGCCGCGATGCACGAGTCGCTGCCACCCCAGTGCGGTGGGCCGGACATCGTCGGCTGGGACTGGTCCAAGGTCCAGCACTTGATTTCTTGAGCGGATCGAGTCCATGCCTGGTGAGTCTCCCTACCCCGCCGAGCTGTGCCGCCGTGCGGTGCGGATGGTCGCCGAGGTGCGGCCGGATTACCGAACCGAGTGGGCCACGGTCAACGCCCGCAAGCGGTTGATGAGGCCGGGGTGCCGGCGCGCCATGGATGGCAGTGCGTCAAGGGACTGCGTACGGGAAATGCGAGGCACCGCATCCATGGCGAGGGCATTGCGACCGCGGCGCGCGAGGTCGTCACCTCACGAGAAGCTCATCTCCGCCAGGCCCTTCTCCAGGGTCACGTCAGGCGAGTAGCCCAGCTCCTTCCTCGCGGCGGTGATGTCGTAGGAACGGTCACGGCCGGTGAAGCTGACGAGCCAGTTCGTCAGCGGCGGCGCCGTCTTCCGGCGAAGCAGGCGTGCCGTGCGGTCCATCACCGCCGCCATGGGCGCCGCCATCGCCAGAGGGACGCTGCGGCTCTTGGACAGATCCACGCCGCGGGTCGCCAGCAAGGGGGTGAGGAAGTCTCGGATGGGCATCGGCGTGCCGTCCGTCACGTGGTAGACCCCCTTGTGGCGGCCCCGGGTGAGCGCGAGGATCGCGGCACTGGCCAGGTTCTCGACGTGTACGAAGTCGACGATGTGCCTGCCGTCGTCGATCCAGGCGAACCGTCCGGCCTCGGCGACCTTGACCATCTCGTTGATCGTCGTCATTCCGCGGCCCCAGATGAACGGCGGGCGGAGCACTACCAGCTCGGTCTTCCCGCTGCGGGCTTTCAGGAGCGCGCGCTCGGTGGCCAGCTTGACCCGGCTGTAGGCGATGTTCGGCCGGCCCTCCGGCGTCGACTCGTCGACGACGGGACGGCGTTGACTGCCCGTGGAGACGGACGCGGCGCTGGTCAGCACGAAGCGTCGCACCCCGGCCGCGACGCTCGCGGCGTGCAGGGCGGCCGTCGGCACGTGATTGGCCTGTTGGAAGAGCGAGTCGGGGCCCCAGAACTCCATGTACGCCGCGACGTGCACGACCGCGTCGACCTCGCGCAGCTTGGCGAGCCAGTTCGGCGCCGGGGAGCCCGCCCGGCCGAGCTCGGCGAGATCGCCGGACACGGGTTCGGCGCCGGCCATGCGTACCCGCTGGATGCTCGAGCCCGATCTGGCCAGTGCCATGACCTCATGTCCCTCGGCGACGAGGCGGCGGACGAGAGTGCCGCCGACGAAACCGCTGCCGCCGGTGACGAAGATCTTCATGCGTTCACTCCTTGTGGTTGAGCACGCGCTTACCTCAGATGTATTGGGATCAAATAGTTCGCCACCAATGTATCGACGTCTATGTAACCTCCCGTACGATGGGGGCGTCAAGTGGGAGGTGGGCGATGCCACGCGCGAACGACGGCGTGACCGCAGCACAGGTCGCCGACGAGTTCAGCCGTACGGCGAAGGTTCTGGTACGTCACTTCAACGAGCGTCTGGGCGAGCACGGGGTGTCGACACCGAGATTCCGCCTGGTGGTGGAGGTGGCGCGTTCGCAGCCGGTTCGTCTCACCGAGCTCGCTCTCGCGGTCGGCATCGCGCAGGGGACCGCCTCCACCTTGGTTGACGCGCTCGTCCGCGACGGACTACTCGAACGCCAGACCAGCGCGGATGACCGCCGGTCCGTACTCCTTCGAGTGACGGCGCAAGGGGCCGCACTGGCGCAGGACTGGACAGCCGGCTATGAGCTGGCGGCGGAAGAGCTGTTCAGGCCACTCACCCCCGAGCAGCTTTCGACACTGGTCGACATATTGCGGACGCTCAGCGCCGGCGAGGCGTCGGCCGCCGGCGACTGAAGAAGGCCTTGCCGGCGCGTGGATCGCCGGAGCGCCGCAGGTGTCGTCGCCTGGAGCGATCTCGAGTGGAACCGCGCTCAGCGCGATGGACGGTCCTGCACAGCTGCCTCGATCCGCAAGCCGACACCGGCCATGACGGCGACCAAAAAGACGGCCAGCCAGGGAAGCGAAGGGAAATCCGGATGCCAGACCAGCTCGATCACCGCTCCGGCAAAACCTCCGCCGATCCCCAAGGACCCCAGCAGGCGTAGCGCGGCCACCGTGTAGCGCAGCGCCGCCGCCTCCTCGAAGTCCTCGCGGTCCGCCTGCTGGGGGTTGTCCTGTGCGGCCATGGGCGTGAGCTTCTCACGCTGAGATCAAGATCCGATAGCGGCGGCGGACGGGAAACGATCACAGCGAAGTCGGGAAGCGATCTTCTCAACCCGTCTTGCGCCCCAGGCCGGCCATATTCGTGAACGCCCCACCTAGGTCGAAGGCCGCTTCCCAGTTGTGGGAGGTTGCCTTTTGCGTTGCCGGGTGACGGACGGGGTGACTACGTCGGATGGGAGTAAGCGATGCGGAGCCGGCAAGGTTCTCGGGTTGTGCTGCTGGATCGGAACGATCGGATTCTTCTGATCCGACACAGGTATGACGGTGTCATCGTCGTCCCCGGCTCTCCGGTCCGGGAGTTGTTCTGGGTGCCCCCGGGCGGAGGGTTGAAGGAGGGCGGAAAATTTCCTCCGGGGCGCTCGTAGGGAGCTGATGGAGGAGACCGGATTGACGGAGGTCGAGTGGGGGCCTTGCTTGTGGACTCTCGATGCGGACGTCCGGTGGAGTGGCGAACCCGTACACATGCACGAGCGGTACTTCCTGGCGCGGGTGCGCGGCACGCAGACCGTCACCCGTGCCTGTCTGGAGCCGGGTGAAGAGCAGGCGATCCTTGATCACCGATGGTGGTCCTTGGCCGAGCTGGTCGAGGCCGAGGCCACAGAGACCCTGCGGCCTGTGGGGCTTCCGGGGTTGTTGGCCGAGGTGCTGGCCGCGGGAGGACGTCCGTCGGGTGAGCCGCGCGTCCTGCACGTGTAGGGATACTCCCGTCCGACATCACCCAAGATGAAGGCCGCTCCCGGACCGTGGAGGCGGTGTCCGGGTGGTTCGGCGTCGGATCCCCCGCCCCGTTGAGGAGCGGGGGAACCGGCGTCGTTATGTCACCTTCCCCGGGTTCAGGGGGTGCAGGCGATGTTGAGGCACTGCGCCGCGTTGCCGTTGCCGCTGGCGTGGTTGCCGCCGCCGTCTGTGACGCCCGGTGTGGCTTCGATGCCGTAGTCGCGGTTGTTGCGTACGCGGTTGTTCCTGATCACGGTGGCCGCATCCGTGGCGTCGACGTCGATGCCGTCTTCATTGAAGAGGGTGCCGTTGCCGTTGGCATCGTTGTTGTCGATGCGGGTGTTGGTCACAGTGGGGTCGACCAGGATGCCGTCTCTGGCGTTGTTCACCACGCTGTTGCGGTAGAGCACGGTCCCTCTGCTCGTCCCTGTGACGAGAATCCCGTTGACGTTGTAGAGGGCGGCGTTGCGCTCGACGCGTGCGTTGGTGACGGATTCCAGCCTGATCCCAACGCTGGCGCCGGTGGCGGCGGAGTAGTTGATGTGCGGGCGGTCCACGTTCCGAACGGAGATCCCAGTGCCGTTGACGGTGGCGAGGATGTGCTGGACGACGTTGCGGTTGGCCCCGTTCGCGAGAGTGACCCCGGTCCCGAAGTCGGTCAAAGTGCCGTTCTTGATCGTCACCCCGGAATAACCGGTGGGGCGCGATCCCGCCTGGCTGTTGTCGATCCCGCTGAAGGGCCGGAGGATGCCGGAACCGTCGATGGTGTGGCCGTTGAGGTCGATGGTGATGTTGGCCGCGCCGACTTCGAGCCCGTTGCCGGGGCAGTTGTGCAGGTCGTTGGCGAGCTTGATGGATTTGGTGATGACCTGTCCGCAGGCAACGGTGGTCTCGCCCTTGTAGTTGCCGGCCAGCGCCGAGGCGGGCGTCGGCATGGCGCAGGCGAGCGCGATGCCCCCCAGGCCGCAGGCGAGTAGAGTTTTTGAAAACATGAAATCCCCCGTGAGGACACAGTCTGCTTTCTGTGGCACCGATATCCTCCCGCAGGCGGGAAGCGCTCAAACAACGGAGGAATTGCCCCGATTTCATAACTCGAAGAACATGAAAGACTAATCGTTGTAATAGGTGTAACGTGCGATATATGCTTTAAATGGAAGCAAATGGTGCATCGTGCATCCCTGCTGGTCCGGCCCCTCGGTGATAGGTGCGGATGCGGTGTCGGGGCAACGAGGGCCATGCATACCTGACGAAAGCCCGCCACTCGTTAGTACGGCCCCACTCCCGGAATCAGTACGACAGCCGGTATCCAGAAGTAGGCGACAGGCATGAGCGCGAGAGATATCGCTATCAGTAAGCATTTGTAGACGGGTCTCACCCGAGCGACGCCGAACCCGAGGCCCGCCGCGAGCAGGAGCGTCGCGAAGACCACGGCCATGGCGGCCGGGACGCAGGCGTGATGCTGGAGCCCGGTGTCGACGATCTGCGTGCCGTCGTTGTCCGTCAGGGCGGGTGAGGCTGCGAACTCGCGCAGGAGCGGAGCGGCCTTCCAGGATGCCGCCGCCAGGTCAGCCAGGCCCAGCCCCGCCCCGGCGAGGATCGCCATGATGAGGCCGGCCCGCCACGTCTTGTCCCTGGCCCAGCGTGCGGCCAGCAGGCCGGCCACCAGCGCGCACACGTGCCCGACGGCACTGCCGGAGGTGTAGGCCAGGGCGGCGGCCGTGCGCCACTTCGCCACCACCTGGTCGTCGGGTTGCGCGTCGGGCCACAGGCTCTGCCCCACGTCGAGATTGAGCGCTGCGAGCAGGACGGCCGCGCTGCCGGTCACCGCGATCAAGGCTGCGTACCAGGTCCTGGCCCGCCAGTTGGTCGGCGAAGTCCGCGTCACGCCGTACATCGTGCCCGATCATGGGTCGAGCCGTCGGTAAATGTCGGGCATCCGGTCGCCGGTCGCCGTTACCGTGCCTTCATGGTGCATGCGCACGAGCGGTTCGTGGCCTCCGGGCCGTTGCGGATCTGGACGGAGCGGGTCGGAGATCCGGGGCTTCCCGCTGTTCTGCTGGTCACGGGGTCGGCGGCTCAGGGTGTCAGCTGGCCTGATGCGCTGGTCGGGCGGCTTGTCGAGCGTGGGGTTCAGGTGATCCGGTTCGATCATCGGGACACCGGCCGGTCCAGCGTCGTCGACTTCGATGCCCATCCGTACACGATCGGGGACATGGCTCGCGACTGCCTGGCTGTGCTGGACGGTCATGGGCTGAGCTCCGCTCATGTGGCTGGGGCCTCCCTGGGCGGGATGATCGCGCAGTGGATGGGGGTGCACGCGCCGGAGCGGGTCCGGTCGTTGACGGTGATGTCCAGCTCGCTGATGGGCCATGATCCGAGACCTGGGTGGGCACGGGCGCGGGCCGGGAAGCCGGCCGACCCGGATGATCTGCCGCCGCCGTCTCCGGCGTATCTCGCGCATCTGGACGCCGGGCTGCCGCCGGGTGTGGAGTCCGACGTGGCCTTGTTCCGGGTCTTCAACGGACCGGTCCGGCCGTTCGACGAGCGGGCCGCCCGGGAGATGCTGGAGCTGGCGCTGTCGCGGGCGACTGAGTCGGCGGCCGCGGCCAACCACTTCCGGGCCGTGTGGATGGATGACCCTGACCTGCTCGCTCCGCTGTCGTCGATCACCGCGCCGACCTCGATCGTGCACGGCGACCAGGATCCGGTCTATCCGCTCGGTCACGGCGAGGCGCTGGCTGCCGCGATTCCGGGCGCGGTGCTGCATGTCGTGCCCGGGATGGGACATGTCATGACCTCTCCCGGCCTGCCGGAGGAGGTCGCCGACCTGATCCGGCTCTGACCTGCCTGGGGCGCCGGCCGGTGTCCGGCCGCGTCCGTGCCCGCCTCATAATGCATCGCGAGCTTCGGTCAAGTACACGGTGGCCGACCTCACGGCGGAGATATTCCTCGCGGCGCTGCACTCCCGGCACACCTACCGGCTGGGACGAGGCAGCGAGGCCGGATGGCTGTACGGGGTGGCGCGTAACGTGCTGCTGGCCCAACGACGCCGCAGCGAGCGCGAGGCGCGCGCCGTCGAGCGGATCGTCGCGCGCCGGTTGCTGGACGGCGACGACATCGCCGATCTTACGGACCGCATCGACGCCGAGGAGCCCGCCCGCCGGGCGCTGTCGGCCATGGCCGACCTGCCGGAGGGGGAGCGGCGTTGCTGGAACTCGTGGTCATCGACCAGGGAACCTCGGCCGGCGCGCCGGCCCGCACGTCGGCTGGTGGCTGTGGCAGGCTGGCCGCGGTGGTGGCGGTCGCCGTGCCGCCGGCGTCGGAGACGCCGGCGTTCGCCGCCAAGAACCCCGCGGATGCCGCTCAGACAGCTGGACGGCCCCGGCTTCTGGATCGACCCGAAGGACTTCGGGCCGGACGAGACGCTCGTCGTGGTCATGCACTCCGCCAACGGTGACCCGGCCAAGAGCAATGCAGGCGGTGTCGGGGTGATCCGCGGACCGGTCGCACCCTGTGAACTCGTGCCTGCCGAGTTCGGCGGTACCTCCTGAGGCGGGTGCGTGAACACTCGAGGCTCCTGTGACAAGACACAGGTGACATCTCGAAGGGGGTCCAGTGCCGAAGACAGATCATCTATGGTGACCGACACGTCACCACTGGTGGTGGACTCCGAGATCATCGCAGGTTCCCTCGATGATCCGGAGCAGTTCGCCGCCCTGTTCGACCGCTATGCCGCGATGCTCTACAGGTACATCTCCTTCCGGCTCGGGCCGGAGCTCGCCGAGGATCTCGTCGGTGAGACGTTCCTGATCGCGTTCCGCAGGCGCGAGGCGTACGACATCTCCTACCGCGATGCCCGGCCCTGGCTGCTGGGCATCGCGACCAAGCTCATCACCGGTCATCGCAGGACCGAGGTCAGCCGCTACCGCGCGCTGGAGCGGCAGAGCCCGGCCCAGCCCGTCGAGGGGCCGGAAGAGGCGATCACCCGTGAGCTGACCGCTCAGGGGTCGCGGCCGGCTCTGCTGAACGCGCTCGCGCTGCTGTCGCGGGGCGACCGGGACGTGCTGCTGCTGGTCGCCTGGAGTGACATGACGTACGAGGAAGCGGCCCGCGCGCTCGGCATACCGGTCGGCACGGTCAAGTCACGACTCAATCGGGCCCGGCGCAAGGTCCGTCACACCCTGGGTGGGGTCAACCCGTTGGAGGAGCACGGTCATGGATGAACTGAAGACGCTCATCAAGGAGCTGGAGCACGAGCCGCCGCACTCCCTGGCCCGGCAGCGGCTCCGGCTCACGCAGGAGGCGGCCGCGGCGCCGCGTGGCCGGCGATGGGGAAGGCTGCTCACGTTCGGCGGGCGGCGGCTCGCGGTCGGCGCTGCTGTGGCGGCGGCCGTCGCGGTGGGCGTGGCCGTGCCTTCCCTGCTCGGCTCCGCCGACCCGGCGTACGCCCTGACGAAGAACCAGGACGGGTCGATCAACCTCAAGGTCTACGAATTCCGGGACCCCGAGCAGGTCGAGCAGGAGCTGGCCGAGTGGGGTGTGCGGGCCGACATCACCTACCTGCCTCTCGGCAAGCGCTGCGGGAACGTCAGGGCGCCGTTCCTCAAGGGCGACGACTTCGGCGCGGGCGAGGAGTTGTCGAGCGGTGATGCCGCCACGCAGGCCAGGTTCCGGGAGAAACTGCAGAAGTCGGCCTCCTACCAGGCGATTCGCCCGAAGGACGGCATCACCATCTATCCCCGCCACATCAAGCCGGACCAGATCGCGATGATCGAGGTCATGGAGAATCCGGTCACGCCATCGGAGGCGCGTCCCGGGGTGGCCTGGCAGTTCAGCGGGCGGCTGACGACCGGGCCGATCCAGCCGTGCGAGGTCGTGGCGGATCCCTCGGCCGGCGACATCGGCGACGCCACACCGCCGCCCGGCAGCTGATCCGCTTTCCCGCGCGCTCCCCTCGGACCGGGGGAGCGCGCCTCGCGTGACGACTTTCCTCAGAGGAAAGCACGTGCTACTTTCCTTATGGGAAAGTAGTCATGCCGACCTCGGAGGTGGCCTTTTGAACCCGCACGACGCCCAGTCCTCGCTCGACGACATCCGCCGGCTCCAGGACACGACCAGGAACGAGATCGCCCGCCGCAGCTTCGCGATGCCCCGCGTGATCGTCGTGGCGCTCGGCCTCTTCGTCAGCTTCGCCGCGATCGATCTGGGGGCGCCGTGGCAGTACATCGGCGCCGGGGTGGGGCTCGGCCTCTTCGCGGCGGTGGGCATCGTCTACGAATATCGGGCCGCGGTCCAGAGGCAGCCCACCCTCCAGGAGACGCTGTACCACGTGATGGTGCTGCTCGGCGTCTGCATGGTCTTCGGCGCCGGGCGCACTCTGGCCTTCGCACTCCTTGACGCGCCCGCGCACGGTCTGATGTCGCAGGCCATGGCCGGCGCCGTCGTGGCGGCCCTCGCGTACGTCGCGGCCACGCCGCTCAACCGCCGCGTCATGAGGTCGCTCGTCCGGCAGGACGGCAGGCGAGGCTGATGGATCCGCAGTTCGACGAGTTCCTGCACGTACCGGCCAGGCTGTCGATCGTGGCGGTGCTGGCGCCGGCCGACTGGGTGGACTTCGGCTTCCTGCGGGACTCGATCGGCACCAGCGACTCGGCCCTGTCCAAGCAGGTCTCCGCCCTGGCCGGCGCTGGGTACGTCGATGTGCGCAAAAATCAGGACAAGCGGGCGCGGCGTACGTACGTGCGGCTCACCCCGCAGGGCCGGGAGGCGTTCGTGCGGCACGCGGCGGCCCTGGAGCGGATCGTCGCGCTCGCCCGCGTCAGTGAGGAGCGGCCCCCGCCCAGTAGCGTCAGCCGCACACCCCGGGAAGGCCGCACACCTTCTTCGCCATCTTCCTGGCCTGACCCGTGATCTCCTTCTTCGCGCCGCCGCCCCTCGCGTTGGCGGTGTAGAGGAACAGGGCGGCGCCCCGGCGTCCGATGACCGCCAGGTCGTCGGACTGCGACAGCCGCCGGCCGCGGTACAGCACGAGTTGTTCGCTCGTGCCAGAAGGCGCGCTGGTGGAGTAGGTGATGGTGCGCATCGCCACCCGGCCTTCGTGGGGCTTCCCCTTCGACCGGCAGGGGTTGAACTCGAGCTGCCGGGACAGGCTGTCGCTCATCTCCCACCACTCCTCGTCCTCGACCACGGGTCCCTTGACGGCCGCGGGCTCGGTCAGCAGGAAGTTCCTGGGAATCCTGGGGGCGGTGGCGTGGGCGGGGCTCGTTCCTGCCAGGAGCGAGCCGATCGCCAACGCCGCCGTCATCGCCTTGATGATCACAAATGATGAGATGTACGGCCGTGACGAGAAGTTCTACGCCACGGCGGTGCCCTCAAGCTCGACCATCAGGTCGGGGATCGCCAGCCGGGTCACTCCGAGCATCGTGGTGGGCGGGGCCACCCCTGCGGCGCCCAACCGGGACGCCAGCACGCCGTAGTGCTCGAAGAGCCGGTCGACGTCGGTGGTGTAGACGTTGAGCCGGACGAGGTTCGCGAGGGACATGCCGGCCTCGCCGAGCACGGCCTCCAGGTTGTCGAGGCTCAGGGCCAGTTGGGCCCCCATGTCATCGGCGTGCTGGGGCTTGCCCTCGCCGCTCATCGCGGTCTGCCCGGAGCAGTAGAGGGTCCGGGTGTGCCCCGAGACGACCTCGCCCTGGTTGTAGCCCAGCCCGAGGGACCACGGCCACGGGTTGACCGGCGTTCGCTCCATTGCCACATCAGCTCCATTCGGTTCATCGACGCCCGCACCTTTCGGGCGCGTCGATGAGCTTGGCAAACAAAGCACGACATCCTGTGTCGTGTATTTCGGTAATGTTCTTGGATGCGTGCCGATCGGCTGGTCTCGCTGGTGCTGCTGCTGCGCCAGTACGGCCGGCTCTCCGCCACCGCGCTGGCCCGCGAGCTGGAGGTGTCCACCCGTACGGTGCTGCGCGACATCGAGGCGCTGTCCGCGGCCGGCGTCCCGGTCTACGCCGAACGCGGACGGAACGGCGGTTTCGCGTTGTTGCCCGGCTTCCGTACCGAGCTCACCGGGCTGAACCACGACGAGGCCCTCGCCCTGCTGGTCGCCGGGTCGCGGCGCGGCGCGCAGGCGTTCGGGCTCGGCTCGGCGCTCGCCTCGGCGATGCTCAAGGTGGTGGACGCGCTGCCCGACGGTTATCGGGACACCGCGGCCGGCGCGGCCGAGCGGCTGCTCATCGAGCCGGAGATCGACCTCCTCTCGCGCCGGCTGACCGACGAGGAGGTGCCCGGCGTCGTGGCGGCCGAGGTCCTGCGGGCCGTGTTCGCCGGGCACAAGCTGGACATCCACTACGCGGCCGAGGGGCGGGAGCCGCGGTGGCGCACGGTGGACCCGGTCGGCCTGGTCACCGTACGCGACCGGGGTTACCTGCTGGCCACGCGGTCGGGGGAGGACCGCACCTACCGGCTGTCCCGGATCCTGGCCGCCAGGGAGCTCGCCGAGCCCGCGCAGCGGCCGGACCGGGTCGATCTCGACCGGGCCTGGCAGGAGCGCAGCACGCGGTTCCGCAACGGCGGGGACCAGGTGACCGTGCTGGTACGGCTGGACCCGGCGCGGCGGGAGGACCTGGTGCGGACCGCGCTGGCCGTCATCGCCGAGGAGGTCGACGCGGACGGCCGGCTGCGGATGGAGGTGTCCTTCCAGGATCACCGGCACGCCCGATGGGCGTTGTGGCAGCTGGCCACGTACGCGGAGGCCCTGGCCCCGCAGTGGTTACGTGACTACCTGCACGATCGCGCCGTGGCGCTGGCCGGCCGCTACGCCGCGGGTCAGTAGCCGGTGCGGCGCGGGGCGGCCGTCGGGCGGCGGGAGAGGTTCGTCCGGTGGGTGGGCTTGAGGTCGCGGACCGCGGGCCGGGGATCGCGCGTCGTGGGCTCGGTGTCGCGCTTCGGGGTGAGCGAGAGGGGGAGTTTGATGTGCATGTTCCTCCTTGTGGGGGTCAGGCCCTGGTGAGCCAGGTGATCTGGGCGCCGTTGTCGAAGGACTCGCGCCTGGTGGGGGTGAACAGGGTGGGGCGGAACGCTCCGGAGAACGCGGGGATGCCGTCGCCCGCCACCACGGGGTAGCTCTTGAGGATGATCTCGTCGATCTCCGGGAGCAGGGAGGCGGCGAGCCTGCCGCCGCCGCAGAGGTAGACGTCCTTGCCGGTGTCCTCGGACTTCAGCCGCCGGACGAGCTCGACGGGGTCGCCCTTCTCCAACTGCACGGTGGGGTCGTCGATGGTCAGCGTGCTGGAGACGACGTACTGGCGCAGGTGGGCGTACGGGCTGGTGGTGACGCCCAGGGCCGGCTCGTAGGTGCCGCGGCCCATCACCACGGTGTCGAAGACCCGGTTGGGCGCGTCGTCGAGGCCGACGAGCTTGCGGACATGGGTGGGGACGGTCTCGGGGTAACGGTCGTTGATCCAGGCCGCCAGCTGCTCCGACACCGGGTAGAAGTCGACCTCGTGGCCGGGGCCCGCGATGTAGCCGTCGAGCGAGACGGCGATGTAGTAGACGAGCTTGCGCATATCGAGCAACTCCCGATGTAGTACTCTGTTTGGAGTGGTCAAAACGTAGTACTACAGACGGAGTGGTGTCAAGTGCGCAGGAATCCCGAGCGGCGGCAGGCGTTGATCGACGCGGCCATCGAGGTGCTGGCCAGGGAGGGAGCGCGGGGACTGACCTTCCGCGCCGTAGACGCGGAGGCGGCCGTGCCCCCGGGCACGGCCTCCAACTACTTCGCCAACCGCGACGACCTGTTCACCCAGGTCGGCGGGCGGATTTACGAGCGGCTGCTGCCCGACGAGGCGACGATCGCCCGCGGCCGGGAGGGCGTGCAGGACGAGACCCGCTACGCCGAGCTCATGCACGAGCTGGTGGACCGCATCTCCGCCTTCAAGACCGGCTACCTGGCCCTGCTGGAGCTCAGGCTGGAGTCCACCCGGCGCCCTGAGCTGCGGGCGGTGCTCACCAAGCGCATCCGCGAGGACATCGACGCCAACATCGCCTATCACGCCGCCTCGGGCCTGCCGGGCGACTCGACCGCGGTGGTGCTCCTCTACCTGGCGCTGAACTGGCTCATCGTGGAGCGGCTGACGCTGCCGGACATCTTCACCGACCAGGAGGTACGCGAGCTGGTGGACCTGGCCGTGCGAAGGGCGTTGAACGCTTGATACGTCAACGCAGCTGCTGGATGCGGACCAGGTTGCCCGAGGGGTCGCGGAAGGCGCAGTCGCGGGCCCCGTACGGCTGCTCGGTCGGCTCCTGGACCACCTCGGCGCCGCCGTCCCGCACCTTCGCGAAAGTGCCGTCGAGGTCGGCGGTGGCAAGCAGGATCCAGCCGTAGGTGCCCTTGGCCATCATCTCGGCGATGGTCCGGCGCTCGTCGTCGGTGATGCCGGGGTCGGCGCCGGGCGGCGCCAGCAGGATGGAGATGCCGGGCTGGCCGGCGGGGCCGACCGTGATCCAGCGCATCCTGCCCTGCCCGACGTCGCTGCGCACCTCGAAGCCGAGGGTGTCGCGCCAGAAGGCCAGGGAGGCGTCCGGATCGTCGTGCGGGAGCACGGTCGTGTGAATGCTGAGGTCCATACGGCTACGCTAGCCCGTCCCCGCGGGCGCGGGCCGGGGCCGGTAGCGGTGCGGCGGCACGCCGAGGCGTTCGGTGAAGCGGGCGGCGAAGGCGGCGGGGGACGGGCAGCCGACCGCGCGGCACACCTCGGCCACGCCGATGTCGCCCCGGCTCAGCAGCGCCGCCGCGTGGTCGACCCTGCGGGCCATCAGATAGTCGTACGGCGAGCGGCCGTAGGCGAGGCGGAAGCGGCGGCTGAGCTGCGCGGGCGGCAGACCCGCCGCGCGGGCCAGCGCCTCGACGTCCAGGGGGCGCGCGTACTCGCGGTCGATCCGGTCCCGGACCCGGCGCAGCCGCGCGAGCTCGCCGAGGCGATGCGCCTCGTTGAGCGCCCGCGTCCACGAAGGGTGGCACATACGCTCTCCTTCCGATCGGCTCTCAAGGTACGCGTCGGCCGCTGATCATCGCTTCTCGAATCCTGATCAGCAGGGGACGTCGAGCAGGTGGAGGTCGAGCCGCTGGGCCAGGTACGCGCAGGCGGCCATCGCCCGCACGCTGTTGCCGTGCTCGTCGAGCGGCGGGCTGTAGGCGGCGATGCCGAGCCGCCCGGGGAACGCGGCGGCCAGGCAGCCGGACACGCCGCTCTTGGCCGGCAGCCCGGCGTGCACCAGCCAGGCCCCCGACGCCTGGTACATGCCGCAGGTCGTCATCACCGCCAGCACCGTACGGGCCACCCGCGCCTCGATCAGGCGCTCCCCGGTGCCGGGGAGCCTTCCCCCGCCCGCCAGCGTGGCGGCCATCCTGGCCAGGTCCGCCACCGTCACGCGGACCGCGCACTGCGTGAAGTAGCGGTCCACGGCCTCGGCCGGATCGCCGACCAGGGAGCCGTGGGCGTGCGCCAGGTAGGCGAGGGCCTTGTTGCGGTCGCCGGTGCGGCGCTGGCTGTCGAGCACGGCGGCGTCCACCTCCAGGTGACGCCCGGCGCAGCGGCTCAGGAACTCCAGCACCCCGCCGCGCACGAGCGAGGTCGTGACGATGGCGCCGATGTTGGTCATCGCGTTGAACGGGGTGCCCGTCCCGCCCCGCACCACCGTGGAGTCGAACGCGGCTCCGCTGGGCTCGGTCCCCACGTGCTCGTGCACCTTCGCGAAGCCGTGCTCGGCCAGCGCGAGCGCGTACACGAACGGCTTGGCCGCCGACATCAGCGGGAAACCGGCGTCCCGGTCGCCGGCGGCGTCGGTCTCGCCGTCCGTGGCGACCATCGCCACGGCCAGCAGGCCGGAGTCGACGCCGGCCAGCGCGGGGATGTACGAGACGACCCGCCCGCCCCGCACCGTGGCCGCCTCGGCGAGCGCGCCGTCGAGCAGCGGCCGCCAGCGCCCGGAGGTCACCGCACGTCCGCCGGGCGGGCCTCGCCGTCGAAGGGGTAGCGGGCGCGGAAGTCGTCCTCGGCCTCGGCCAGCGACATGAACCGCACGCCGTCGTGGGCGCGGAGGTGGCCGATGAGCCGTTCCAGCATCAGCAGCACCTGGGGCCGGCCGCTGACGTCGGGGTGCAGGGTGATGGGGAAGACCGCGTAGTCGAGCTCGCGGTGGACCCAGTCGAACTGGTCGCGCCACTGCTGTTCGAGGTCGCGCGGGTTGACGAAGCCGTGGCTGTTCGGCGAGGCCTTGATGAACATCATCGGCGGCAGGTCGTCGAGATACCAGCTCGCGGCGAACTCCACCAGGTTCACCTCCTGGCCGTGGACGAGCGGCCGCATCCAGGTCGAGGCGTCCCGTCCGTAGTCGATGCGGGTCCACTGCTCGCCCTTGCGCGCGTAGAAGGGCAGGAAGTCGTGGTACGACTGCGAGTGGTCGTACGTGAAGCCGTAGCGCAGCAGCAGGTCGATGGTCCGCTCCGACATCTCCCACCAGGGCGCGACGTAGCCGCGGGGCCGCACGCCGAGCACCCGGTCGAGCACCTCCAGGCTGCGGGCCAGCACGTCCTCCTCCTGCTGGGCCGACATCGCGACCGGGTTCTCGTGCATGTAGCCGTGCGCGCCCACGTCGTGCCCGGCCTCGACCACCATGCTCATCTGCTCCGGGAAGGACTCCGCCGAGTGCCCCGGCAGGAACCAGCTCGTCCTGATGCCCTCCCGCTCGAACAGCCGCAGCAGGCGCGGGGTGCCCACCTCGGCGGCGAACACGCCGCGCTGGATGTCGTTCGGGGACTCCTGGCCGCCGTACGAGCCGATCCAGCCGGCGACGGCGTCCACGTCGACGCCGAAGCAGACGTTGATGGTCTTCATGCCTCAGGACGTACCCGCGGGCCCTCCACAGGCGGGTATAGCGCGTGTCACCATACGGAGATGATCGCCAAACGCGTCGCTTTGGCCTGTGTGGTCGGGATCATCCTGCCTCTCGCCGTCGTCGGGTGGGCGATGGCCATGGCCGCGCTCTTCCCCGACTCCTCCCTGTGCGGCGAGTACACCGGATGTCTCGGCTACCTCCAGCCGGCGTGGGACGTGGGACGTGGGGCGCTGGGTCGCGGCCGTGGCGGCCTGGCCGCTGCTCCGGCTGGTGGGTGTGCGGCCCGCCTGGCCCGTGGCGGTGGTGGCCGTGCCCCTGCTGGTGGTGATCTGGCTGGTCGTGGGGGCGTTGCCGCTGTGGGCGTGGTGGTTCGGCTTCCTGCTCGCCCTGGCCAGCGGGCTGATCGCGTACCCGGTCGCGGTGCTCATCGTCGGCCGGCTCGGCCGAAGCGGAGAGCGAGCGGCGTGAGCATGGACTCCAGCTGCACGGCGAAGCTGATCTTGCTGGAGCCGGCCGCGCGTTCCTCGAAGTGGATGGGCAGCTCGACGATCGCGTGGCCGAGCTGCTTGCACCGGTAGTTCATCTCGACCTGGAAGCTGTATCCGTCGCTGCGGATCGCGTCGAGGCCGATGCCTTCGAGCACGTCGCGGCGCCAGATCTTGAAGCCGCCGGTGGGGTCGCGTACGGACAGGTTGAGTATGGCGTTGACGTAGTGGCCGGCGAAGCGGCTCAGCAGGCGGCGGTGCCGGCCCCATTGGGTGGACAGGGAGCCGCCGACGACGTACCTGCTGCCGATCACCAGGCCCGCCCGGGTCGCCAGGATGGTGCCGAGCAGGTGCGGGATGTACTCGGGGCGGTGGCTGAGGTCGCCGTCCATCTGCACGACGTACTCGTCGCCGTGGGCGAGGGCCTCCTTCATGCCGGCGATGTGGGCCCGGCCGATGCCCTCCTTGACCGTGCGGTGCAGCACCACCATGCGGTCGCGGCCGTCCTCGTTCGCGTGCTTGGCGAGGTCGTCGGCCAGCAGGCCGGTGCCGTCGGGGGAGTCGTCGTCGGCGATGACCAGGCGCAGGTTGGGCAGGTCGAGCGCGAGAACGCGCGCCGTCAGGTCCCCGATGTTGCCGGCCTCGTTGTAAGTCGGCACCACGACGGCGACGCGCGCATCCCGCCACGGCGACGGCAGCGCCCACGGGGCGGCTGCGTCCGTTTCGGTCACGTCGTCCAAAATGCTCTCCTCATACCCGTTTCGGCAACTGTCGATTATGGCGATACGGGCGGAGTGAGCAAGATCCACGCGACTGATCAGAGGTGATCGTCCCGTTTCAGGGGCGGTTGTCCTTGCCGTCGAGCCAGAGGGTGTCGCTCTCGTCACGGTGCGAACCCGAGCTGCCGACGTGCTTGGCGTCGATCTTCGGGCCCTTCTTGATGACGTGCACGAGCGCCATCGCGTGGCCGCGGCCGAGGCCGTAGTCCTCCTTCAGCCAGTCGACGATCACGCCGGCCTTGGTGGACGGCTCGTCGAAGCCGCGCTCCTTCGCCAGGGCGATGAACTGGCGCGGGGTCAGGCCGGTCTTCTCCTCGATGTTGTCGAGGTACGCCTGGAACGACATGTGGGGATCTCCGTTCTGCCGGAACGGCCCGTCCCGGCGAACAGAAGCTTGTTATTTGCAAGCATGGTTTGTCAACTGCATCTTGGAGCTACGATCTGTACCGTGACTTCTCGTGAGTACGGCCAGTTCTGCGGCCTGGCCCGCGCCATGGAGATCGTCGGCGAGCGGTGGACCGTGCTGATCGTCCGCAACCTGCTGGCCGGGCCCCAGCGCTTCACCGACCTGCGCCAGGGCCTGCCCGCCATCCCGACCAACATCCTGTCGGCCCGGCTCAAGCAGCTGGAGCAGGAGGGGCTGGCCACCCGGCGGGCGCTGGCGCATCCCGAGCGGGCGGTCGTCTACGAGCTGACCGACCACGGCCGCGACCTCGAACCCGCGCTGGTCGCCCTGGGCCGCTGGGGCGCGAGGACGATGGGCGAACCGCGCCCCGGCGAGCTCGTCACGGCCGAGGGGGTCGCCATGTCCTTCCGCACGGCGTTCCGGCCGGAGGCGGCGTCGGGCGTCAGCGTGGGCTACGAGGTCCGCCTGGCCGAGTTCACCCTCCACGCTCAGGTGGACGACGGGCGGCTGACGGTCGGCCGCGGGCCGCACCCGGCGCCCGACCTGGTGATCGAGCGCCTGGCGGGCCAGCCCGTCCGCGACCTGATGAGCGGCGCCAGGACCGTGGACGACGTGCTGCGCGACGGGAGCGTACGGGTGGAGGGGGACCGGGCGTTGTTCGACAGGTTCGCCGAGCTGTTCCGCTTCTGAGCGGCGGCCTCTAGCTCGTCCGGCAGGAGACCGACGGCCAGGTCCGGTTGCCGTTGTGCTGGATCGTGAAGCCGAAGGTGTTGCCGCTGCCGTTCGGGCGCATCGTCATCACGTTCCCGCTGGAGTCCCAGGACGGGGTGCCGTTCCAGGTGTTGATGACCTTCTGGGGCGGCGTCACGGTGACCGTGACGATCCACGAGGCCGAGCCGGAGACGGTGACCGACAGGTTGAAGCGGTCGCTCCACTGCTGGCCCTGCTGGATCGTGGCGGTGCAGGTGCCGCCGCCGGGCGGCGGGGTCGTCGGCCCGCTCGTGGGGTCGCCGCCGCCGTCAGGGGCGACCGCGCGGCCGGTGGTGGGGGAGATCATGCCGGCGCACAGGTTGCGGCTGCGCAGGTTCGCGGCGATCTGCGGGATGGCGGCCACGGTCGTGGCGTACTGGTCGTGCATGAGGATGACCTGGCCGTTCTGCAGCCGGCCGGCAGCCTGGACGATCTGCGCCGTGCTCGCGCCGTTCCAGTCCTGGGAGTCGACGTCCCAGATGACCTCGGTGAGGCCGAGCTGCTGCTCGACGGACCTCAGCGTGGCGTTGGTCTCCCCGTACGGCGGCCGGAACAGGCGGGGCGCGGTGCCCGTCGCCCCCTGGACGGCCTGCTGGGTGCGCTGCAGCTCGGAGAGGATCTGCGCGCTGCCGAGCTGGGTGAGGTGCGGGTGGGTGTAGCTGTGGTTGCCGATCCACATGCCCGCGTCGCGTTGCGCGCGGACCAGGGCCTGGTTGTTCTGGGCGTTCTGGCCGATGTTGAACATCGTGGCGCGCAGGCCGTTCGCGCGCAGCGTGTTGAGCAGGTTCGTGGTGTTGGCGGGGTTGGGGCCGTCGTCGTAGGTCAGGCCGACGTAGCCCGCGCTGCAGTCGGCGGCGAGGGCTCGGCCGGCGGCCAGCGCGGTGGTGGCGGCGGCGGCCAGGCAGACGGCGAGGAGCGTGGCGAGGAGGGTGGGGCGGCGTTTCCTGTCGATCATGTCGTGTCCTTGATCGTTGGGGGCGACTCACCTCCGGTCATTGTGGGAACGGGTCGGAAACGTGTCAACGAAAGCTGGAAATGTTTCGGGGAGTCGGTGATGTGCTGTCAGCTATCCCCTGGTAAACGGCTTGAAATGTTTCGGTGGTAGGGAAGCTTTCATGAAGTGAGGTGGGAGCCGACGCGGTGCAGGGTGCCGTCGGGGTCGACGTACGCGAACTCGCGCAGCCCGTAGTCGGTGTCGTGCGGCGGGTGGAAGCGCCCCGGGAGGCCGGTCGCCGTCCACTCGGCGTGCAGGGCGTCGGCGTCCGAGACGTACAGGTAGACGACCCCGCCGGTGCGCGCCGGGTCGTGCTCGTCCCATTCACTCAGGTGCAGCGAGACCTCGCCGCGGTCGGCGTACCCGTAGCGGGCGGGGCCCGCGTAGGCGCGGACGGCGAAACCCAGCCTGCGGTAGCGGTCGAGCGCCGCGTCCAGGTCCCGTACCGGCAGCACGGGCGCGACTCTCTCGAACTTCACCTCGTCCGACATCTCTGTCACCGGCCGCCGGCCTCGCGGGCGGCCTGCTCGACCCGCTTGTGATGGTCCGCCCACCAGCTCTCGTCCTCGCCCGGCAGGTTGTCGTTGTCGCGGCGCAGGCCCGCGGCGCCGTCGATCAGCTCACGGACGATGTCGGCGTGGCCGGCGTGCCGGTTGGTCTCGGCGATGACGTGGACGAGGACGCGGTGCAGCGACACGGCGTCGCGGCCGGGCGGCCACCAGGGGACGCGGCCGACGGTGTCGAGGGGCAGCTCCTCGATCGTGGCGTCCGCGTGCGCCCAGGCGCGGCGGTAGAGGGCGACGAGCTCCTCGCGGGACTCCTCGGGGGTGGCCCAGAGGTCGGCGTTCGGCTCGGCGCCCTCCTCGAACCCGGGCGGCTGCTCGGCGGGCGGGCGGCCGAAGGTGTCGCCGAAGTAGCCGTACTCGACGCCCGCCAGGTGCTTGACCAGGCCGAGGAGGTTGGTGCCCGTGGGGGTGAGCGGGCGGCGGACGTCGTACTCGGACAGGCCGTCGAGCTTCCACAGGAGGGCCTCGCGCGCGCTCCTGAGGTAGTGGTGAAGGTCTGCTTTGGGGTCCGATGTCGTCATGGCGGCCATTGTGTCAGCGCCTGGTCAGATCTGTTGGTCCTGGGCCGGCGACCCTGCCGGTGGTGTTCAGCCGCCCATGACGCGGTCGAGGGCGGCGCTGAGCCCGAGTCTGTCCATGAGGGAGGGCTCGTACGTGATCAGCGGCACCTCGGGCACGGTGAAGAAGGACGTGGGGGCGGTGAAGAAGGACGTGGGAGCGGTGCCGGGGGCGCAGGTGACCGGTCCCGCGAGCACGGCGTCCAGGAGCTCCCGCAGGCCGATCGCGTCGAGCAGCGCCGCCGGCTGCGCGTCGGCGACCTCGGTCTCCTCGGCGACCTCGGCTTCGTCGTCGGACTCGGTCTCCTCGTCGAGCTCTTCGTCCGTCTCCTCGTCGGCGTCGGTCTCTTCGCCGGTCTCCTCGTCGGTCGCTGCCTGGAGGGTCGGCCAGCAGGCCGGCGGATCCGCGACCAGGGTTTCGAGCATCGTCGCGACGTCGGGCGTGCCGAGCATGCCGAGCTCGAACGCCTCCGTGTCGTCGCCGATCACGTCCGCCGCGGCGGCGGCCTTCTGCTCGGTCCTGACGCCGCGGCACGCGCGCAGGCCGTCGAGCAGGATCGTACGGATCGACGTCCCCGACGGGGCCTGCCACCGCACGGCGGCGTGGACGGGCGCCCAGCTCCGGGCGGACATCGCCAGCAGCCGCTCGCGGAGCTCCCCGACGGTCATGTCGTCCGGCGGCGACGGGACGTCGATCTTGACGGCGTCCTCGCCCCCGCACGTGACGTGGACGGGCAGCTTCTCCGCCGAGGCCGGCTCGGCGGCCATGAGGAGGCCCGAGGCGGTGGCGAGTGCCAGGATGGCGTGCTTGTACATGATGCTCCCTGCGAGTGCTTATCCGATCATCCGCAGTGATCATTACCCTAAGTGACGTTTGAATTACTTCATGGTTGGATCTAACGCTCTTTACCGCGCGGGCGAAAACGGTTGGAGAGGTGTGGTCAAGGGCTGATATACAGCGCTGTCACATTTTCGGAGCGGAAGGAGCCGCACTTGTATCCCCCGATCGAGCCGTACGACCACGGCATGCTGGACGTCGGCGACGGCAACCTCATCTACTGGGAGGTCTGCGGCAACCCCGAGGGCAAGCCCGCCGTCGTGGTGCACGGCGGCCCCGGCTCCGGCTGCTCCGTCGGCTCGCGGCGCACGTTCGACCCCGAGCGTTACCGGATCATCCTGTTCGACCAGCGCAACTGCGGTCGCAGCCGCCCGCACGCCGCCGACCCGGCGACCGACCTGAACGCCAACACCACCCACCACCTCATCGCCGACATGGAACGGCTGCGCGAGCACCTGGGCGTGGACAAGTGGCTGCTGTACGGCGGCTCGTGGGGCTCGACGCTGATGCTGGCCTACGCCGAGGCGTACCCGGAGCGGGTGTCCGAGATGATCATCATCTCGGTGACCACCACCCGCCGCTACGAGATCGACTGGCTCTACCGGGGAGCCGGCCGCTTCTTCCCCGAGGCGCTGGAGCGCTTCCGGCAGGGCGTGCCGGAGAGCGAGCGCGGCGGCGACACCTTCGACCTGCTGGCGGCGTACGCGCGGCTGACCTCCGACCCCGACCCCGAGGTGCGCATGAAGGCCACCCTCGACTGGTGCGCCTGGGAGGACGCGGTCATCTCCGCCGAGCCCAACGGCAAGCGCAACGCCTACAGCGACCGCCCCGACGACGCCAGGCTGGCGCTCGTCCGCATCTGCTCGCACTACTTCTCGAACGCCGCCTGGCTGGAGGAGGGCGTGCTGCTGCGCGAGGCGCACCGGCTGGCCGGCATCCCGGCCGTGCTCATCCACGGCCGGCTCGACCTCAGCGGCCCGGCCGACACCGCGTGGGAGCTGGCCCAGGCGTGGCCCGACGCCCGGCTGGTCGTGGTGGAGGACTCCGGTCACACCGGCAGCGAGACGCTGCGCAAGGAGCTGTTCGCCGCCCAGGACGCCTTCGCCTCGCGCCGCTAGAGCTTCTCATCGTTTGCGTCCGGTGCGCGGGCGGGACGGCGCCTGCGGCGGCAGCACCTCCACCGACGTCTTGCGGATGTGGTCGTAGACCAGCGAGGTGCGTACGTCGGCGATGTTGCGGTGGCGGGCCACGTGGTCGAGCACGAAGTCGCGCAGGTGGCCGGCGTCGCGCACGCCCACCTGGATGATGAAGTCGTCCCCGCCCGAGACCACGAAGACGGCCAGCGTCTCGGGCAGGGCGGCGACGTGGTCGCGGAAGCCCTCGACGGCCTCGCGGATCTTGGGATGCAGCCGTACGTTGATCAGCGCCTGCACGGGCCGGCCGACGGCGTCCAGGTTGACCTCGGCGTGGAAGCCCTCGATGACCCCGGCGGCGCGCAGCGAGCGCACCCGCTCCAGGCAGGTCGAGGGCGCGATGCCGATGCGCTCGGCCAGCTCGCGGTTGGTCTGGCGGCCGTCGCGCTGCAGCTCGGCGAGTATCGCCGTATCAAGTTCGTCCACTCGCCCATCGTGGCACGGATCGCCGAATTTTCTTCGGAAAACAGTCAGCAGGCTTGGTGGAACTACGGCGTGAGTGTGAGTCTGCTGTCGGAACTTCGGAGAAAGGGGATCGGGGAATGAGCGTGACGGCCGGCCTGGAGCGACGCGGCGACCTGCCCACCAGGGAGCTGCCGGTCAAGTGGGTGATCGTCCTGGACCGCGACCTGCCGCGCGGGCTGCAGGCGAACGCCGCCGCCTGCCTGGCCGCCTCCGTGGGCGTCGCGGTGCCGGACATCGTGGGGGAGGGCGGGGTGGACGCGGCCGGAGCCGCGCACGCGGGACTGCCCTGGACGGGCTGCACCGTGCTGGCCGCGCCCGCCGCGATCGTCCGGCGCATCAGGGACGACGCGGCGGCCGAGCCGGACCTCGTCATGGCGGACATGGCGGACCTCGCCCAGCGGGCCTCCGTCTACAACGACTACCTGGCCGCGCTCGCGCGCGCCGAGGAGCCGTCGTACTACGCGGTCAGCCTGTTCGGGCCGCGCCAGGTCGTGGAACGGCTCACCGCGCGGCTGCCGCTGCTGCGCTGAGTCAGGTCGGCTGAGTCGGACCGGCTGAGTCAGACCGGCTGGGCGGCCAGGAACTCCAGCACCATCGGGCTCGCGATCTCGCGGAACTCCTCGAAGTAGGCGTGCCTGGCCCCCTCGATGAGCCGCAGCTCGGCCCCCGGGATGCGCCCGGCCAGCAGCGGCGCGTTGGCCGCCGGGTTGAACACGTCGTCGGTGCCGTGCACGACGAGCGTGGGCGCGGCGATCGCGGGCAGCGCGTCCCAGGCGTCGTGCCCGGCGCTCGCGGCCAGGTGGCGGCGGCGGGCGTGCGCGGGCATGCCGGGATCGCCGGTCGTGTGATGGGGGCCGGGATGCGCCGCCAGCCAGGCCGGGGTGTACATGAGCTCCAGCAGCGCCCGCTCCGCCGCCGCGCGGTCCGGCTGGGCGAGCGACCTGCGGACCTCGTTGCTCCGCTCGACGCCGTGCGCTCCGCCGGGCGAGCTGCAGCCGAGCACCAGCGCGCCCACCCGCCCGGGATGGTCGGCCGCGAGCCACTGGGCCACCCGGCCGCCCATGGACGTGCCGTACACGTGGGCCCGCCCGATCCCCAGCGCGTCCAGCACGGCCACGACGTCGGCGGCGAAACCCCGGGTCGTGTACGGCTCGTCCGGCTTGTCGCTGTCGCCGGTGCCGCGCCAGTCGAAGGTGACGGTGAGGTGGCCGGCCGCGAAGTCGTCGCGGACCGGATCCCACCAGCGGTGGTCGTTCGCCTGGCCCTGGAGCAGCACGAGCGCCGGTCCGTCGCCCCTGACCTGGTAGGACAGCTTCACTCCGCCGTCGGTCGTCGCATATGGCACGCCTCCGATGGTGCCGCATGCCTGCCTGTCCCCGCATCCTGGTGTCGGAGTGAGTGCTCACTCCCTATTGACGGAGTGAGCACTCACTCCGTACCGTCTGAGGCATGACGAACGAAACAGGCCGGCGTCGAGCGCCGGCGATGACCCCCGAACAGCGCCGCGAGATGATCGTCCGCGCCGCGCTGCCCCTCGTCGTGGAGCACGGCACCTCCGTCACCACCGCGCAGGTCGCCCGCGCGGCTGGCATCGGCGAGGGCACCGTCTTCCGCGCGTTCGGCGACAAGGACGCCCTCCTCGACGCCTGCATGGCCGAGGCGCTGCGTCCCGACGACACCCTCGCCCACATCGCGTCCGTCTCGATGGAGCTGCCGCTCGCCGAGCGGCTGATCGAGGCGGCCGAGGCCATGCGCGGCTACCTGTCCAGAATGGGCGCGGTCGCCGGGGCGCTCGCCGCCTCCGGCGGGCTGCGGCGCGGCGACCCGACCGCCCCCGCCGCGCGGGAGGGCGAGAGCCGGGAGGAGCACCTGCGCAGGGGCGCCGACGCCCGGCAGGCCTCGATCGCCGCGCACCAGGAGGTGCTGGCGGGCCTGTTCGAGCCGGAGCGCGACACGCTCAAGCTGCCACCGGACCGGCTCGCGCTCGCGTTCCAGATGCTGGTCCTGTCGGCCGGCCGCCACCACCCCGACACGCTCACCACCGCCGAGCTGGTGGACCTGTTCCTGCACGGCGCGCTCACCACCGGCTAGCTCTGCCGAGTCCTGGCGAAAAATGTGGGCGCGGGTGGGGAATGGACCGGGGGCGGGTGTGGTTACATAGATCGTGGCCGGTGTGTCCAGTGTCCCCGGGCCTCACCTATCGCCTTCACGGAATACCGTTCGGCTGGAGCCGTGTTGTGCCTTTCGCCGAGAGGCGACCTGCACACCGGTACACAATCGCGTCGAGCGCCCGCCCTCTCCGGAGGGCGGGCGCTCGACGCGTTTCTAAGGGGTCAGGCCGGGGCGGCCCGAGCTGACGTACTTGCGCGGGCGCAGGGCGTGGGCCCGCAGCGCGGCCAGGGCGGCGAGCTGACCGGGACGGTCCATGCGCACCACCAGCTCGTCGCTGTAGGCGAGGCCGAGCGCGGTGAGCTGGGCGACCAGGTCGCTCACCGGGCCGGCGACGTTCTCGACGCCCGCGGCCGGATGCCACCCCTCGCCGCCGACCACCTCGGCCACCCGCTCGTGCAGCTTGGCGGGCGACATCAGGGTGCCGTCGGCCAGCAGCATGAGCGCCGCCTCCCTGGCCGACACCTCGAACTCGTGCTCGCCCTTGGCCAGCAGCAGCCGGGTCACGGCCGTCCACATGGCCTCGGGCGAGGCCAGCAGCCGCCGGCCGTGGTCGGTGATGACCATGCGCGCGCCGTCGCGCCGGATCGCGCCCAGCTCGCGCTCGGCCAGCTCGCGCAGGCGCAGCGCGGCCGGCGACGGGGCGAGCCGCAGCGGCAGGGTGCCCTCCCTCGCGGCCAGCGAGAGCAGCTTGTGCAGCGCGGGCAGCGGCTGCGGCGACACGGGCGCGTGCAGGCGCACCTCGAACGGCTGGGCCAGCTCCCGCCGGGCCGGGCCGCGGCCGAGCACCCAGCGGTTGAGCCGCTCGCCGTGCACCCGGTTGAGCCAGCTGTCGCCGCCCAGGTCGGCCCGCGCCTCGGTGAGCCAGCGGCGGGTGAGCGCGACCCTGTCCATCTGCTCGCCGGCCACGATGGCCAGCTCAAGTGCGGCCGAGCAGGCGAGGTGGGCGCCCAGCTCCTCCGGCCCCATGATCATGCTCCATTGCAGCTCGGGCACGTCGGGCGGGAGCACGCCCGTGGCCTCAAGGGCCTTCTGGTAGGCGCTGGTGCCGGCGTCCTCGCCCTCCCGCGCGTACGTCCGCAGGATCTGGGCCGTCGTCGGCGACACGCACAGCGCCGCGTATCGTTCCAGGCCGCCCAGCTGGAGCAGCCGGCCGAGCGAGCGGGCCAGCCGCTCGTGGTCGCCGTCCGCGCGCAGCGGCCCCACCTTGAGCGGCAACGTGTACCAGAGGAACTCGCAGACGTCGAGCTGGGTCACGCTCTCCAGCGGCTCGCCGCCGGTCAGCCATTCGACGGCGGTCCTGGCCTCTTCCGCGATCTCCGGCTCAGAGCGCTCCAACTCGGCGAGCAGGGCGGTGACATCCGGTGCACTCATGCCTCGAAGTTTGCCGTATCGACCCCTGGCCTGACGATGGCCGAATCCGGTGCGTATTGGGTCTTGCACAGTGACTACCCTAAAAAAGCGCTATTGACCGGACTGTGAGCGGATCAGATCCATCGCTTCTCGAACAACATACGGGCCTTCCACTCGGTGTACGGGAGCAGCTCAGCGGACAGAATCGGGTGCAACCACCAGAAGTTGATCAACGCTAGCAGGGCGAAGGCCCCCACGACGGCGGCCCCCACGGTCCGGCGCACCGGCGTCGCGCCGGTGGCGGTCGGCCGGGCGGGGCCGATGAGCAGCCCGGCGCAGAGCGTGATGGCCAGCACCATGAACGGCACCATGGGGATGGCGTAGAACAGGAACATCGTCCGGTTGTCGGCGATGGCGAAGTAGAACCACGGCAGCCACCCCATCGCGTAGGCCAGCAGCACCGCCCCGGCCCGCCAGTCGCGGCTGGAGACGTAGTACGCGATGAGCGCCACCAGCGCCGCCAGCGCGCCGAACCAGATCACCGGCGTGCCGACGCCGAGCACCGCCTCCGAGCAGTCCTTGACGCCGCAGGTGTCCTGCCGTCCCTCGTAGTAGAAGGCGACCGGGCGCAGCAGCAGCGGCCACGACCACGGCTCCGACATGTAGGGGTGCGTGCTCTCCAGCCCGCTGTGGAAGGTGAACACCTGCCACTGGTACTTGATCCACGACCGCATCGAGTCGAACAGGAAGAACAGCGGATTGCCCGCCGAGGTGGCCTGCGCCCAGTTGCGCCCGTAGCCGTTGGCCGAGGCGAACCAGCCGGTCCAGGTCAGCATGTAGGCCACGAACGGCACCACCGCGAAGGACAGGAACCCCTGCGGCACGTCCTTGTTGAGCGCCCCCACGTACGGGTGCCGCAGCCCCACCGCCCGCCGCGCCCCGAAGTCCCAGAGCAGCGACAGCACCGCGAACGCGGCCAGGAAGAAGATCCCCGACCACTTGACCGACATCGCGAAGGCCAGGCACACCCCGGCCGCGAGCCGCCACGGCCGCGCGCCGAGCCGCGGCCCGTACGGGGACAGCGGCCCGCTCTCGTACCAGGCGACCAGCCGCTCCCGGGCCTGATCGCGATCCACCACCAGGCAGGCGAACGCGGCGAGCACCCAGAACATGAGGAAGATGTCGAGCAGCGCCGTGCGCGACAGCACGTAGTGCAGGCCGTCCAGCGCCAGCAGCAGCCCCGCGAAGCAGCCGAGCAGCGTCGAGCGGGTCATCCGCCGCGCCACCCGGGCCAGCACCAGGATCGACAGCGTGCCGACGACCGCCGCGGCGAACCGCCAGCCGAACGGCGTGAGCCCGAACAGCCACTCGCCGAAGCCGATCATCCACTTGCCGAGCGGCGGGTGCACGACGTAGGAGGCGCACTTGTCGAGCGCGTCGGGGGCGCAGCTCTCCCAGATGTCGGTGTTGCCGGCCAGGATCGCCTTGTCGGCGTCCTTGACCGCGACCCGCTCGACCCCCCAGGTGATGAGCGAGAAGGCGTCCTTCATGTAATAGGTCTCGTCGAACACCACGGACTTGGGATGCGCGAGGTCCCAGAAACGCAGGATGCCGCCGAAGAGAGTGACCAGCAGCGGGCCGATCCATCCCCACATGACGCTGCCGCGCATGGGAGGGATCATCCGATCGCGCACGGACCGCGTCGGGGGAAGGCTCTCGCCGGCCTCCCGCTCGTCGAAGGCCTGATACGGGGAATCGGTCACCGCCATTCGGACATCGTACGGGGCCTAAGCCGGTAGGTACGTAGAAACACGGTCTAATACGGATGCCCTGCCACAATGGACGAGTGACTGAAGAAGGCAGGCTGGTGCTGGCCGGAGCTCCCATCGGCAGGGCGGGCGACGTCTCGCCCCGGCTGCGCGACCTGCTCGGCGAGGCCGACGTCGTGGCGGCCGAGGACACCCGGCGGCTGCGCCGGCTCGCGGCCGAGCTGGAGGTGGAGATCACCGGCCGGGTGGTCTCCTACTACGACCAGAACGAGGCCGGCCGGGCCCAGGAGCTGCTGGAGAGCCTGAAGGAGGGCCGCACGGTCGTCGTCATCACCGACGCGGGCATGCCCGGGGTGTCCGACCCCGGCTACCGCCTGACCAGCCTCGCCGTCGAGGCCGGCATCACGGTCACCGCGCTGCCGGGGCCGAGCGCCGTCACGACCGCCCTGGCCGTGTCGGGGCTGCCGAGCGACCGGTTCTGCTTCGAGGGCTTCCCGCCGCGCAAGGCCGGCGAGCGCTCCCGCCGCCTCGGCGCGCTGGCCCGGGAGGAGCGCACGATGGTCTTCTTCGAGGCGCCGCACCGGCTGGCGGAGTCGCTGAAGGCGATGGCGGAGGCGTTCGGCGCCGAGCGGCCGGCCGCCGTGTGCCGCGAGCTGACCAAGACCTACGAGGAGGTCCGCCGCGGCGGGCTCGGCGAGCTGGCCGAGTGGGCGGCGGGCGGCGTGAAGGGCGAGATCACCGTCGTGGTGTCCGGCCACGTGCCCGGCGCGGTCGAGCCCGACCCGGACGAGCTGGTCGCGGAGGTCGAGCGCAGGGTCGCCGAGGGCGCGCAGCGCAAGCTCGCCGTCGCCGAGGTCGCGAAGGAGGCGGGCGTCCAGAAGCGCGAGCTGTATGACCTGGTTCACAAGCGCCTATAGTGCGCTTCGTGAGCAATTGGGGTGTCTCGCGGCAACGGCTGGTCCCGCCGATGCAGGGTTCGCCCCTCGTGGGATGGCTCGGCCCGCTCCTCGTCGCCGTCTTCGGCGGCGTGCTCCGCTTCGTCCGGCTCGGCGTGCCCCACGCGGTCGTCTTCGACGAGACCTACTACGCGAAGGACGCGTACTCGCTGCTCAGGTTCGGCATCGAGCGGGCCACGCTGGGCGACGCCAAGAATCCTGTCGCCGACCGCAGGATCGTCGCGGGCGACCTCGACATCTTCCGCCAGTGCGGCGAGCCGGCCGACTGCGCCTCGTTCGTCGCCCACCCGCCGCTCGGCAAGTGGATGATCGCCGCCGGCGAGTGGCTGTTCGGGATGAACCCCTTCGGCTGGCGGTTCGCCGCGGCGCTGGTCGGCACCCTGACGATCCTGGTGCTCGCCAGGGTCGCGCGCCGGATGACCCGCTCCACCCTGCTCGGCTGCCTCGCCGGGCTGCTGCTCGCGCTCGACGGCCTGCACCTGGTCTTCTCCCGTACGGCGCTGCTGGACGTCTTCCTCACCTTCTGGGTGCTCGCCGGGTTCGCCTGCCTGGTCGTGGACCGTGACCGTACGCGGGAGCTGCTGGCCGGCCACGCCGAACGCGGGCCGCTCGGCGGGCTCGGCCCCCGGCTCGGCGCGCGCCCGTGGCGGCTCGCGGCCGGCGCCTGCCTCGGCGCGGCCTGCGCGGTCAAGTGGTCGGGGATCTTCTTCCTCATCGCCTTCGCGGTGCTGTCGCTCGCGTGGGACGCCGGGGCCAGGCGGGCGACGGGGGCGCGGCGGGCCTACCGGGGGACGTTGACGCACGACCTGCCCGGCGGGCTGGCCGCGATGGGGCTGCTGCCCGCCGTGGTGTTCCTGGCGAGCTGGGCCGGGTGGTTCGCGTCCCCGCTCGGCTGGGGGCGCGACTGGGAGGGGGCCACCTCGTCGGGGCCGCTCCACTTCGTCGTGGCCTCGTTACGGTCGTGGTTCGGCTATCAGAGCCAGGTGCTCGGCTTCCACAGCGGGCTGGACGACTATCACCCGTACATGTCGGAGCCGTGGTCGTGGCCGCTGCTGTTACGCCCGGTCTCGTTCTACTACCCGACCGGCCTGCCGCCGTCGGCCTGCGGCGCGAGCGCCTGCTCGCAGGCCGTCCTCGGCGTCGGCACCCCCGCGCTCTGGTACGGCGCCGTCCTCGCCGTCCTCGCCCTGATCGTGAGGTACGGCGCCGTCCGCGACTGGCGGGCCGGCGCCGTGCTGCTCGCCGTGGCGGCCGGCTGGCTGCCGTGGTTCTACTACGCCATCGCCGACGACCGCACGATGTATCTGTTCTACCTGCTGCCCGTGGTGCCGTTCATGGTGCTGGCGGCGACGCTGGCCGCGGGGCTCGTGCTGGGCAGGCAGGACGCTCCGCCCGCGCGGCGGGCCGTGGGGGCCGCCGTCGCCGGGGCGTTCGCGCTCGTCGTGCTCATCAACTTCTGGTGGCTCCAGCCGGTGCTGACCGCCGAGACGATCACACACGGAGAGTGGTGGGCTCGGATGCTGATGCGTTCCTGGGTGACCTCCGCGCCCAAGTGACGCCCTTGCGCAGCGTGATCGCCGCCGCGACGCAGGCCAGCGGGACGGCCGGCAGCACGTAGCGGTAGTCGAACTCCGCCGTCGCCGCCGGGGCCAGCAGCAGGCCCACCGCGCCCAGCCACGGCAGCACCACCGGGCCGCCGAACGTGCGCCAGCGCACCACCACGCCGTACAGGCCGACCAGCAGGACGCCGCCGAGCACGATGCCGGGCAGGTAGAACACCTTCTGGTAGCCGGCCATGATGTCGGCCCACGGGTGCGTGATCCTGGTCTCCGGCGGGCCCTGCTCGTAGCTGAAGGCGTCGGTGTCGGTGCGCCCGCCCGCGTACGACGACCACTTCGGCAGCCGCTTCGGCTGGCCGTTCTCGTCGAGCTCGACGTACGGCTTGAACTGGTACATGTTGTAGGTCGACTCGTCGGGGAAGCGCGGGCGCGACCAGTGGAAGGAGCGGAAGAAGTCCCTCGCCACGACCTTGAGGTAGTCGCCCGGCTGCGACAGGATCGCCCGGGTGGCGAACGCGCTGGCCGCGTCGTTGGTGATCTCGCTCCACTTCTTGTTGACGCCCCAGCGGTGCAGGACCTCGCCGGTGCCCTGGCCGTCGCCGTTGCCCTGGCCCCAGAGGTACCACTGCGCGTAGTCCTTGCGCTGGTCGACCGGGTCGTTGATGCACAGCAGCAGGAGCTGGACCTCTTTGTACTTGTCGAAGGTCATCTTCTCGCAGTCGGCGAAGATCGCCGTGCGCATGTAGAGGATGAGGCCGTCGCTGTTGGTCATCGCGAACTTGCCGTACGCCGAGGCGAACCACCCCATGTACGCCAGCACCGGGATCGCGCACGCGGTGACCAGCGCCGTGATCGGCCGCCAGCCCGTCCGCTTGACCAGCAGGTAGAGCACGACCAGCGCCAGGATCGGCAGCCCGATCGAGCGCGTCAGCCAGGTCAGCGCGAGCAGGAACCCGATCACCGCCCCGGCCTGCCACGTCAGCCGCCGCTTCCACAGCACCAGCGTGATGACGCCCACCACGAGCAGCGTGAACTGCGTGTCGGACATCACGAGCTGTTCGAGCTGGATCTGGTAGGCGTCGAACAGCACGGGCGCGGCGGCCAGCGTCGCCCCCCACTTCGGCAGCCGGAACTTGATCCGCAGCAGGGCGTAGATCAGGCAGGCCGTGGCCAGCCCCATCAGATGCTGCGCGAACGTCACCAGCGCGAAGCTGTGGAACGGCTTGAGCAGCATCAGCCAGAAGCTGTAGCCGTCGGGCCTGATCGGGTGCGGGCGCGGGTGCAGCGCCACCGAGACGTACTCGTAGGAGTCGTTGAACCACATGGCCGGCCCGTAGCCGAGCATGGTGATGAGCCGCAGCACGGCGCCGACGCCGAAAGCCGCGGCGAACACCCGATGCCGGCGTACGAAGGACAGCAGCCGAGCTGCCCGGCCTGGAGCGGAGTGGTCCACAGGAGTAATCTCCGCGACGCTCACCATGCTGTAAAGAATGCCAGTCGTTTCTCGGACTTGACCCGAGCATGCTCGGGCAGAGTGCATGATGGTCCACTGGATGAGTCTTATCTTGAAGGGTAGACACGTGGAACTGACGGTGGTCATGCCCTGCCTCAACGAGGCGGAGACCGTGGAAGTCTGTGTGCGCAAGGCCCTGGCGTGCATGGAGGAGCACGGCATCGAGGGCGAGGTGCTGATCGCCGACAACGGCAGCACGGACGGTTCGCAACAGCTTGCCCGCGATGCCGGCGCGAGGGTGGTGCACGTCGACGCCAAGGGCTATGGCAACGCCCTCATGGGTGGCATCAGGGCAGCTCGCGGCAAATTCGTCATCATGGGTGACGCCGACGACTCCTACGACTTCACGGCCCTGCTGCCGTTCGTGGAGCAGCTCCGTGACGGCGCCGATCTGGTCATGGGCAACCGGTTCAAGGGCGGCATCGCCCCCGGGGCCATGCCGCCGCTCCACCGCTACCTGGGCAACCCGGTGCTGTCGTTCATCGGGCGGCTGTTCTTCCCGTCCGCCATCGGCGACTTCCACTGCGGCCTGCGCGGTTTCCGCCGCGACTCGATACTGAAGCTGCACCTGCAGACGGGCGGCATGGAGTTCGCCTCCGAGATGGTGGTGCGCGCCACGCTGTCGGGGCTCGACGTGCGCGAGGTGCCGACGACGCTCTCGCCCGACGGCCGCTCCCGCCCGCCGCACCTGCGCTCCTGGCGCGACGGCTGGCGTCACCTGCGCTTCCTGCTGCTCTACAGCCCCAAGTGGCTGTTCTTCTACCCCGGCGTCGCGATGATGATCATCGGTTTGGTGGCGGGCACGCTGCTGACCTTCGGTCCCGTCGAGATCGGCGAGCTGGCCTTCGACGTCGACACCCTGGTCGGGTCGTCGGCGCTGGTGGTCATCGGCTTCCAGGCGGCGCTGTTCGCGCTGTTCACGAAGGTCTACGCGGCCGAGGAGGGCTTCCTGCCCGAGTCGCCGCGCATCCGCAGGATCATCGACATCGTGACCCTGGAGAAGGGCCTCGTGGTCGGCGGCCTGCTGGCGCTCGCCGGCGTGGTCGGCCTGGTCATGTCGCTGGTCCACTGGCAGGTGCGCAGCTTCGGCGAGCTCGACCCGCGCGAGTCGCTGCGCCTGGTGGTGCCGTCCGCCACCGCGTTGATCATGAGCTTCCAGACGATCTTCGCCGCGCTGTTCGTGAGCATCCTCGGCATCCGCCGCACCCGCGAGACGCCGGTCGACCACGTCGCCGCCGTCGCAGAGGAGGCCGCCCAAGCCGTCACCCGCGAGGAAAGCCCGGCCTAGTTTTTCTTTGCCGTACGACGCGCCGGGGCGGGCCGCCCCGGCGCGTCGCGCTGTTACGGGGGAACGGGTCCGAGCCGGACGGGGATCGCCGTAGGCTTAGGAACATGTCCCAGCACATCTTGACCGCCGTCGCGTGGCCCTACGCGAACGGCCCCCGCCACATCGGGCACGTCTCCGGGTTCGGCGTGCCGTCCGACGTCTTCAGCCGCTACCAGCGGATGGCGGGCAACAAGGTGCTGATGGTGTCAGGCACCGACGAGCACGGCACGCCCATCCAGGTGCAGGCCGACAAGGAAGGCGTCACCGCCAGGGAGCTGGCCGACCGCTACAACCGCGTCATCGCCGAAGACCTGACCGGCCTCGGCCTCTCCTACGACCTGTTCACCAGGACCACCACGAAGAACCACTACGCGATCACGCAGGAGATCTTCAAGGGCCTGCACGCCAACGGTTACATCTTCCCGAAGACCACGATGGGCGCCATCTCGCCCTCGACCGGACGCACCCTGCCCGACCGCTACATCGAGGGCACCTGCCCCATCTGCGGCTACGACGGGGCCCGCGGCGACCAGTGCGACAACTGCGGCAACCAGCTCGACCCGATCCAGCTCATCAACCCCAAGAGCCGCATCAACGGCGAGACGCCCGCGTTCGTCGAGACCGAGCACTTCATGCTCGACCTGCCCGCCTTCGCCGAGGTGCTCGGCGGCTACCTGCAGTCCAAGCAGGGCGAGTGGCGGCCCAACGTGCTGAAGTTCGCCCTCAACCTGCTCGGCGACCTGCAGCCGCGGGCGATCAGCCGCGACCTCGACTGGGGCGTGCCGATCCCGCTCGACGGCTGGCGCGACCAGCCCAACAAGCGCCTCTACGTGTGGTTCGACGCGGTGATCGGCTACCTGTCGGCCTCCGTCGAGTGGGCCCGCCGCTCCGGCGACCCCGACGCCTGGCGCCAGTGGTGGCAGAACCCCGACGCCCGCGGCTACTACTTCATGGGCAAGGACAACATCGTCTTCCACGCCGAGATCTGGCCGGCGATGCTGTTCGGCTACAACGGCCAGGGCGCCCGGGGCGGCAAGGCGGGCTCGCTGGGCGCGCTCGACGTGCCGTCCGAGGTGGTCTCCAGCGAGTTCCTGACGATGGAGGGCCGCAAGTTCTCCTCCTCCCGGCAGGTCGTCATCTACGTGCGCGACTTCCTCGCCCGCTACGACGCCGACGCGCTGCGCTACTACATCGCCGTGGCCGGCCCGGAGAACCAGGACACCGACTTCACCTGGCAGGAGTTCGTCAACCGCAACAACGGCGAGCTGGTCGCGGCCTGGGGCAACCTGGTCAACCGGTCCATCTCGATGGCGGCCAAAAACTTCGGCGCCGTTCCCGAGCCGGGCGAGCTGACCGACGCCGACCGGGCGCTGCTGGAGCGCTCGCGGGGCGCGTTCGGGCCGGTGGGCCAGGAGCTCGGCAGGTCCCGCTTCAAGAACGCCATCACCGAGGCGTTCGACGTCGTCCGCGAGGCCAACCGCTACCTCGCCGAGCAGGAGCCGTGGAAGCTCAAGGACGACCCGGAGCGGCAGAAGTCGATCCTGCACGTCGCGCTCCAGGTCGTCGACGACGCCAAGACGATGCTCACGCCGTTCCTGCCCTCCTCCTCCAACAAGGTCCACGCCATGCTGGGCGGCGAGGGCGTCTGGTCCGGCATGCCGGAGATCCGCGAGGTCGACGAGGACGGCGGCAAGCCCTACCCGGTCATCACCGGCGACTACGACGGCGCGGCCCGCTGGGAGCACCGCCCGATCAAGCCGGGCACGCCGCTCACCGCGCCGGTTCCGCTGTTCAAGAAGCTCGACCCCAAGGTCGTGGACGAGGAACTGGCCCGGCTGGAGAGCTGACCTCGCGGGGCCCGCTAGTTTGGGGGGCGTGAGCAAGCTTCCCGCCCCGCCCGAGCCGCTGCCGGAGCCGGTCTTCGACAGCCACTGCCATCTCGACGTCATGGTGGGCAACCGGCAGGCGTCCTCCGGAGATTCCGTCGCCCAGGCCGCGCAGGCGGCCTCGGCGAGCGTGCGGAGCATCCTGGAGGACGCCCGGTCGGTCGGCGTCACCCGGCTCGTCACGATCGGCTACGACCTCGACTCCTCCCGCTGGTGCGCCCAGGCGGCCGCCGAGCACGAGGACGTGCTCGCGGGCGTCGCCATCCACCCCAACGAGGCGCACGCCGCGACGCCCGAGGTCCTGGCCGAGATCGAGGCGCTGGCCGGGCGGCCCGAGGTGCGGGCCGTGGGGGAGACCGGGCTCGACTACTTCCGCGACTGGGCGAGCAAGGACGACCAGCACGCGAGCTTCCGGGCGCACATCGAGATCGCCAAGCGCACCGGCAAGGCCCTGGTGATCCACGACCGTGACGCGCACGACGACGTGCTCAGGGTGCTGGCGGAGGAGGGCGCGCCGGACAGGGTGGTCTTCCACAGCTTCTCCGGTGACGCCGAGCTGGCGAAGAAGTGCGCCGACGCCGGATATTTCATGTCTTTTTCCGGGCCGGTGACGTACAAGAACGCCGACCACCTGCGCGCGGCCGCCGCGGCCGCGCCGCTGGAGCTGGTGCTGGTCGAGACCGACGCGCCCTACCTGCCGCCGGTCCCGCACCGGGGCAAGCCCAACGCCCCCTACCTCATCCCGCTCACCCTCCGCTGCCTGGCCGAGGTCAAGGGAGTCCAGCCCGCCGACCTCTGCGCGGCCATCAACGCCAACGGAGTCAAGGTCTTCGGCGACTGGTGACCATTTTTCGGTGAAGCGGTGGAGGCCGGCGCGGTGCCGCGGTTAGCGTTCGGGCGGTCACTCTCCGTCATCGGAGGTGGCGTGTGACCGGAGGTGGTACGTGCGTGGCAGAAGGCGTAAGCCGCGCCCGCCGATCCCGTGGCGCTCCCCCTGGACGCTCGTGGTGTGCCTGGCGGGCGGCGCGGTGGTGGCGGCGATGGCCGTCACCTCGGCCATGGCTAAGGACGTGGTCGTGGTCGTGGACGGCAAGCGGACGGCGGTGCGGAGCTTCGCCGCGTCCGTACGCGACGCGCTCGGCGAGGCCGGCGTGGCGCTCGGCTACGGCGACGTGGTGCGCCCGCCCGCCCAGCAGCCGCTCGCCGACGGGGCCACGATCGAGGTGCGCCGCGCCCGCCCCATCACGCTGACGCTCGACGGCCGCACCAGCGAGCACCTGGTCACCAGCACCGACGTGGCCGGCGCCCTCGCCGAGCTGGCCATCCCCGCCGCCGCCGGCCGGGTCTCCGCGCCGCCCGACGAGGCCGTGCCGCTGTCCGGGATGGCGCTGACCGTCTACACCCGGCGCAAGGTGTACGTGGTCGCCGGGGCCACCCGCCTGGCCACCCGCACCACCGCCAGGACCGTGCGCGAGGTGCTGCGGCAGGAACGCGTCGGCCTCGGCCGCGGCTACCTGGTGGAGCCGCCGCTCTCCAGCTTCCCCAAGGACGGGACGGTCATCACGGTCAGGCCGCCGCGTACCGATCCGGTGGATCCCGGGGTCGCCGCGCTCAACTGGGGGGCGCTGGCGGAGTGCGTGTCGAAGGGCGATCCGCGGGCGTACAACGCGGAGGGGCCCTACTACGGGATGTACCAGTTCAGCGTGCCGATGTGGCGGGCCGTCGGCGGGCCGGGGCTGCCGTCGGACTGGCCGGAGGAGGAGCAGACGTACCGGGCGCAACTGCTCTACCAGCAGGTGGCGGGGCGCTGGCAGGGCCAGTGGCCGAGCTGCGGCGCCCGCCTCTTCGTCCGCCCCTGATTCTCACCCGGCTACGGACACCCCGAACTGGGCGCCCTTGGGCGGTCTCACCGTCTCCAGGCTCGCGGCGTTGCGCCCGGCCACCGCCACCTGCCCGGCCGGCCGCGCGTCGGGCTGCCCCACGAACAGCTTGTTGCCGCTGAACGTCACCGACCAGCCGAACAGCCCCTCGGCCTCCGCCAGCCTGCGGTCCTCGGCGGCGTCGCGCCACGAGAGGACGCGTACGCCGCCCCCGTACGGCGCGCCGACGGCCAGCCTGCCGTCGGCCGAGGCCGCCAGCGCGAAGCCGAACCCCTCCTTGCCGCCCTGCTTGACCGTTCTGATGACCTTCTTGGCCGGGTCGAGCAGCTGCACGCTGCCGGCGCCCGGCGAGCTGACCGCGTACCCGGAGCCCTCGGAGTAGGCGACCGCGTAGCCGTAGCGGTCACCGCTGCGGGCGGTGGGGGAGTCGAGCTTGAGGCTGGTGAGCTTCGCCGCGAACACGTCGTCGAGGAACACCGCCGAACCCGAGTTGAGCTTCCCGGCCTCGACCTGGCGGCCCGCGCCGTCGTCGTTCTCATACGGCACGCCGACGAGCAGCGCGTTCTTCGGCCCCCACGCCATCGACCAGCCGAACTGGTCGCCGAGCTCGCTGTTGCCGCGTACGTCCACGGTCTCCTGGCTGATCCTGCGCAGCTCGCCCTCGCCCTTGCGGACGTAGAGGGCGCCGGCGTCGGTGAACTGCTTGTCGTCCTCGTACGGCGCGCCGACCGCCAGCAGGTCGCCCCGCGCCGCCAGCGACCAGCCGAAGTGCGCCGACCGCTGCGGCTGCGCCGCCGTCAGGCGGACCGGCGCGCGGGTGCCGCCGCCGTAGACCACGTACACCGCGCCCGCGTCCTGCTCGCCGCCCACGTCCGCGTACGGGGCCCCGACGACCAGATCGGCGCAGGGGTCGCCGTCCACGTTCGCCAGCCGTACCGACCAGCCGAAACCGTCGCCCGTCGCCAGGCCGGGGACGCGCACCGGCACCAACTTGCCGCCGGACACCACCTGCACCGCGCCCTTGTCGTCGTCGCCGAACGGATCGCCCACCACCACGTCGTCCACGCCGTCGCCGTCGAAGTCGGCGGGCGTGGCGCAGGCCGCCGCCCGCGCCGCCGCCGGCATCACCGTCGTAACCACGACCAGCAGCAGCGCCGCGGGCATGCCCCCGAGTCTCACAACGACACCTCGATCTGCTTGCCGTTCTCCAGCATCGTCGCCGTCAGCTTGACCGGCCTGCGGTACGTCGCCAGGTCGAACACGAACGCGCTGTCCACCCGCGCGCCCGGCAGGATCGCCGGGGGCAGCGTGACGGCGGCCGGATCGTGCTCGCCGCCGCGGTCGTCCACCAGCGTGACCACCGGCTGGACCAGCGTCCTGCGCTCGCCGCCCGGGTTGAGCATCGTCCAGCGGATCACGCAGAGCTGGCCCTGGGTGGCGACCTTGCCCTCGTACTCCTTCAGCCCGCAGCGCGGCGCGGACGAGATGATCGCGATGGGGTCGTCGAGCTCGCCGCCCAGCGGGAACCTGCGGCCCACGTCGTTCGGCTGGGCGCCGGCGGTCGCGGCCCGCGACGGGCCGCCGCCCGCGGCCGAGGTGCCGGGGCCGCGGCCGGACGTCACGATCAGGACCCCCGCCGTGACCACGATGGCCAGCACGGCCGCCGCGGCGGCGATCAGCCAGCGGGTGCCCGCGGTGCGGTCGCCGCCGAGGGTGTCGGGCTCGTTCGGCAGCGGCTCGGGGGAGACGGCGGTGCGCCGGTCGCCCGGCTGGGTGTCGGCGGCGCGCTGCTCGGAATGCGCCATCCGGTGCAACTGCTCCCGCGCGGGCACCCCGCCAAGGCCCCACGCCTCGCCTGCCCGCCCGGGGGTGTCCTGCCGCGTCCGGCCCAAGGGCTCGTGAGGGGTGGGAGTGGGTGTGGGGCCGGGGGCCTGGGTGGCCTCGGTGGCTTTGGTGGCCTCGGGGGCCTTGGTGGCTCTGGTGGCCTCGGGGGCCGAGATCGTGGCCGCCGTGCCGGTGGGCGGAATCCCCGGCCCGTCGCCCTCGCCACCGTCCCCTCCGGGCCCCTGCTCGCCGCTCTTGCGCTTGAACAGGCCGCGTACGCGTCCGGGGCCGGCGCCACCGCCCTGCTGCCCGTCGCCCTGGGGGGTGGGCCAGCGGGCCAGCTCTTCCTTCGCCGCCAGCTCCTCCCTCCGCGCCAACTCCTCGAACGCCGCCTGCCCCTGCCCCTGCCCCGAGGACCCGGCTAAGGACCCAGGGGACGCGCCGGACGGCGACCGCCCGGCGTCGGATAATCCGCCTGTCCCCGTACCGGCCGGCCCCCGTTGTGCCGCGTCCCCCGACGGCGGCGGGGCCGCCGTGAAGGTGGCCGTTATGTCCGGCTCGTCCACCACGTTCCTCGGCGGCTGCCAGTCGTTGAGCATCTCGGTGGCGACCAGTGTCGGCGGGTTGATCGACGGCGCCGGCGTGTTCCCGCCCACCAGGGCGATCAGCAGGTCCTGCGCGGTGGGTCGTGCGGCCGGCTCCATCGAGGTGGCCAGGCGTACCAGCTCGTTGAGCGGAGCGGGCAGCGCGCCCAGGTCGGGCGGCGTGTTGAGCACGCGGTGGGCCATCGTGATGGGGTCGCCACGCCCGAACGGGTGCCGTCCGTTGCCCGCGTACGCGATGAGACAGCCCCAGGCGAAGATGTCCACGGCCGGGCTGATCGCCTCCCCGCGCACCTGCTCGGGCGCCCACCACCCGGGGCTGCCCAGCAGCTCGCCCGACATCGTGAACCCGGTCTCCCGATCGAGCGCCCGCGCGATCCCGAAGTCGATCACGCGAGGCCCGGACAGGGAGAGGATGACGTTGGCCGGCTTGAGGTCGCGGTGCACCAGCCCGGCCACGTGGATCGCGGCCAGCGCCGCCGCCACGCCGAGGCCGACGCCGTGCAACGGCCCGGGGTCCAGCGCCCCGAACCTGGCGATCTGGTCGGAGAGCGGGGTGCCCGCGATGTACTCGGTCACCATGAAGGGACGGCCGTCGCCGGTGTTGCCGTTGTCCAGCACCTGAGCGGTGCAGAACGACGCCACGCGCCGCGCGTTCTCCACCTCCGCGTGGAACCGGGCCGCGAACCCCTCCTGGTTGGCGAACTCCGCCTTCACGACCTTGAGCGCGACGAAGCGGCCGGTGGGCGCACGGGCGAGGAAGACGGTCCCCATGCCGCCTTCGCCGAGTCGCCCCAGCAGGCGGTACGGGCCGATCTCCCGCAGGTCTGTCGGACGGAGCGGCGCGGCGCCCGTTGGCTCCATGAGGGACGTCCCTTCCTGTTCCACGCCATCCTCTCCTTTGGTCTCCCCATCCGCCATCTCCAGTTCTTCGATGCGGGAGACTGGTTGGATGATGAGCCTGTTGGGCCCTGCAGAAATACGTATTTTGGCGGACAAGCTAAATCTTCGTCCGACAAAAAAGCTCGGCCAGAACTTCGTGATCGACGCGGGAACCGTCCGCCGGATCGTCCGGGTGGCCGAGCTCTCGGCCGACGACGTGGTCATAGAGGTCGGCCCCGGGCTCGGCTCGCTCACCCTGGCCCTGCTGCCGTCGGCCGCGCACGTGGTGGCCGTCGAGATCGACCCGGTGCTCGCGACCCAGCTCCCCGTCACGGTCGCCGAACGCGGCCTGGCCGACCGCCTCACGGTCGTCAACGCCGACGCCATGAAGATCACGCCCGCCGACCTCGGCGGACACGTACCTACGGCTCTGGTGGCGAACCTGCCGTACAACGTGGCCGTCCCCGTCGTCCTCCACCTCCTGGAGGCCCTCCCGTCCCTGCGCAAGGGGCTGGTCATGGTGCAGTCCGAGGTCGCCGACCGCCTCGCGGCCGGTCCAGGCTCCAAGGTGTACGGGGTGCCGTCGGTCAAGGCCGCCTGGTACGCGGACGTACGGCGAGCCGGTCCGGTCGGCCGCACCGTCTTCTGGCCGGTTCCCAACGTCGACAGCGGCCTGGTCTCCCTGGTCCGCCGCGACCCGCCGACCACGAAAGCCACGCGTGAACAGGTCTTCGCCGTCGTGGACGCCGCCTTCGCCCAGCGCCGCAAAACCCTGCGCGCCGCCCTGGCCTCCTGGGCTGGCAGCGCCCCCGAGGCGGAAAACATGCTGCGCGGTGCCGGTGTGGACCCGTCCGCCCGCGGCGAACAACTCGACATCACCGCCTTCGCCCACATAGCCGAACTCAAGCCCTAACCCCAACCACCAACACCCCCCACCTCGTCCGAACCACCACCCGTACGCCACGCGAAGCGCTGGCTGCCGCGCGGTTGGACCTCGCGCGGGTGGACCTCGCTCCGACGCCACCGGTGCCGTCAGACTCTGCTCCGACGTCCCCGCGCGGTTGAATCCCGCGCGGTTGGACCTCACGCCATCGGCTCCTGGGTCGTTGGCTCGCGAGCGCTTGGCCTATGCGTGGTTGGCTTCCGCGCGGTTGAACCTCACGCCATCGGCTCCCAGGCCGGTGGTCTGCGAGCGCTTGGCCTCGAGCGCCTGGCCCCCGCGCGGTTAGACCTCACGCCATCGGCATCCCGGGTCATCGACCCCCGCGATTGGGCCCCGCGCCATTGGGCCCCCGGGCGGTTGGGCCCCCGGGCGGTTGGGCCCCGCGTCATGGGCTCCTGCGCGGTTCGAACCCCCGGGCCATTGGACCTCGTGGCGTTGGCCTCGCGCTGTTGGTCCCGTGCCGGGGGGATCCTGCCCGTGCGGCCAGGATCCCTGCGCATGGGGCCGGGGCCAGCCTGGTCGCACCAAGCCGTCGGGGCATCCGCCCTTACATCGGCCGACCGATGGCGTCGGCCTGCTCGCTCAGACATGACAAGCGCCTACTTGCTGACCCGAAGCCGCCGAGCGCCGACCTGCGCATCGACCAACCAGCGAGGTCACCAGGCCTCCAATCGGTGAGGTCGCCATGCCTCCGTCCGGTGAGGTCGCTGGGCCCCCGCCCGGTGAGGTCGCCATGCCTCCGTCAGGTGAGGTCGCTAGGCCCCCGCCGGTGGTGGTCGCTAGGCCCCACCTGCCGAGACCGCCAGGCCTCCGCCGCCTGCCACTCCCTATCCACAGGCATTCACCCGACCCGCGCTCTTATCCACAGAATCCCGTTCGGCCCCTCGGCCACCCGCCGTTCCGCAGGACCCTGGCCCAAGCTCGTCCTCGTCCTCGTTCGCGTTCACGACCAAGGAGGCTCGAATGCCCCGCACCAGCACCGCAGCGTCTCCCACCGCCAGCTCGCCCGCCGCCACCTCGCCCACCGCCCCTGATGCCCGCACGGCCGCTCCCCGCCCTCTGGCCTGCACCGCCGCCCTGGCCTGCGCCCTCCTCGCCGCCACCGCCGCCCTGGCCACCACCACCGAAGCCACCGCGACCACGACCATGGCCGCGGCGACAGCGGTGGCCGAAGCCACCCGCCCCACCAAGAAACGCCTCACCAGAAAGAAATCCATCAAGAGGAAACTCACGAGAGGCCAGATCGCCGCCTCCGCGGCCCTGGCCCAACTCGGCGTCTCCTTCTCCTGGGGCGGGGGCTCCCCGAAGGGTCCCACTCTCGGCATCGGCAGAGGCGCGGCGACCCGCGGCTTCGACTGCAGCGGCCTCACCCTCTACGCCTGGTCCAGAGCCGGCGTGCGGTTGGGCCATTACACCGGGGCCCAGTTCCGCCAGGGCCGCAGGATCAGCCGCACCGCCCGCCGCGCCGGCGACCTCCTCTTCTTCGGCGGCGGCCGAGCCGACCCCACGCACGTGGCCCTCTACCTGGGCGGCGACCTGATGGTCCACGCCCCCAAGACCGGTGACGTGGTCCGCACGACGAGCTTCGCCAAGTCCTCCTACTACCGCGCCGTCTACCGAGGCGCCGTACGCCCGGGATGACCGGCGACGGCAGCCACCAGCCCGCCGACCAGCTCCGCCAGCACTTCCCGATCCCCGTCCGCCTCGCCCTCGGAGTCGCCGGCCTCATACTCCATGAGCCCGAGCCCGGCCACCTCGAACCGACCACCGATCGCCGTCACCAACGAAAGCAGCCGCTCAGGATGCATGCCACCAGGCGTAGGACACCCCACGCTCCGGAAGACCTCCGGCTCGAGCACGTCGAGGTCGATGTGCACGTACACGGCGGCATCCGAGCCGCCCGCCGCCTCGATCGTCGCGAGAAGAGCCTCCGCCGTCCCCGTCTCCGCCATCGTCACCCACCGGATTCCGGCACGCGTCACGAAGGCCGCCTCCGGCGGATCGAGATCCCGCACCCCGGCCAGCACGATCCGCCGCGGGTCCAGCGGCTCCTCGGCCACCAGCCCTTGGGGCCCCTCGCCCGTGAGCGCCCGCAGCACCATCCCGTGATAGGCGCCCGACAGCGAAGACTCCGGCGTGTTCAGATCGCCGTGGGCGTCGAACCACACCACCACCAGCCGATCGCCGTACCGCCTGCGCGCCGCCGACACAGGCTCCAACTCCACCCCGCAGTCCCCACCAACGGCGACGACCAACACCCCATCACCGACCCCCTCAACCGCAGCCCGCACCCGAGCCGCCGCAACCCCCAAACTCCCGTCCTCAACCGCTTCCCGCACCCATCCCGCAGTCGCGGCAGGATCGCCGTCCTCGACCGCTGCCCGCACCTGTACCGCTGTCGCAGCAGGACCGCCATCCTCGACCGCTACCCGCACCTGTACCGCTGTCGCAGCAGGACCGCTGTCCTCGACATCTGCCTGCGCCAGCGCCGCCGCGGCAGGACCGTCGTCTTCTACCGTTGCCCGTGCCCGTGCCCGTGCCCGTGCCCGTGCCCGTGCCCGTGCCCGTGTCGCTGTCGTGGCGGGACCGTTGTCCTCGGTTGTCGGCTGCTGCGGAGCCGCCGAGACGCCCGAGATCTCGTCCTCGACCGCCACCCGCACCCTGTGCGCGGCCTCGCCCGCCACACGCACCGTTGCCGCGTCGACCAGGTCGGCGACGATCCGCGCCCCTTCGCGCAGCCGCTTCGCCGTACGCGACCCAGACCCCCGCCACTGCGGCACTTCGACAACTGCAACTTTTCGCAACATCGCTACAAACCGCCTTCAGCCTCTCGAGACCCCGCGTCTGCCATCACCCGTCGTAACTGCACAGCATGGGGGCAAACGGTCATCAACTCGACCCGACATGCCGAGGATCCGTCCGTTCCGGGGCTCATCTTTCGAGAACCGCATGTCAGGGCTCCGGGCACCGATAACATCGAGTGTCCTTGACCCCGGCAAGCGATGAGAGTGGCAGAAGATCGATGAGTTCGGTGACCGTACGTGTGCCCGCGAAGGTCAACGTGCAGCTTTCTGTCGGCCCGCTCAGGGATGATGGCTACCACGACCTGGTCAACGTGTTCCATGCCGTGTCGATCTTCGACGAGGTGGTGGCCAAGGAGTCCGAGTCCATCACCGTGTCGGTCAACGGCAAGTGGGCCGACCAGGTGCCCGTGGACGACAGCAACCTCGCGATCCGCGCTGCCCGCGCCCTCGCCAAGCATGCGGGACGCACCTACGGCGCTGACCTGATCATCAACAAGGACATTCCGGTGGCGGGTGGCATGGCGGGCGGCAGCGCCGACGCCGCCGGCGCCCTGGTGGCCTGTAACGAGCTCTGGGGGCTCGGCCTGCCGTTCGACGATCTGATGGAGATCGCCGGGGACCTCGGCAGCGACGTCCCGTTCTCCCTGCTCGGCGGCACCGCCGTCGGCACCGGCCGGGGCGAGCAGTTGAGCGAGCTGCCGACGGGCGGCACGTTCCACTGGGTGTTCGCGCTCGCCGACGGCGGGCTCTCCACCGCCAGCGTGTACGCCGAATGCGACCGGCTCCGGGCAGCCGAGGCGGCGGAGGTGCCCTGGCCGCAGCTCAACGACTCCCTCCTGGAGGCCCTGGGCACCGGCGACGCCTATGCCCTCGGCTCCCACCTCAGCAACGACCTTCAGGCCGCCGCGCTCAACCTGCGTCCGGAGCTCGCTCCTACGCTGGAGGCCGGTCGCCAGCACGGCGCGCTGGGCGCCATCGTCTCCGGCTCCGGCCCTACCTGCGCGTTCCTCGCCATCGACGCCCTCCACGCCCGAGACCTGGCCGGCAGCCTCACGGCCACGGGCGCCGCGCACACCGCCGTCCCGGCCCACGGCCCCGTCCACGGCGCGACCCTGGTCTGATCCCGCGATTCCGCCGCCCCGCCTCCCGGCGTTGGAACGGTCGATGTGCCGCCGCGGTCCGGTGGGGTGAACGCAGGGTCGCTCGGCGTCCACTGCAAGATGGGTCTCATGCAAGCTGGGGCACATCGCCGTGTCCGTGTCTGCGAGGCTCCGGTGTCCGTGTTCCAGGGAAGGCAGTGCAAACCAGGAATGGCGGTGCACGCCCGGAGATGGCGGTGCACGCCCGGAGATGGCGGTGCACGTCCAGGGATGGGTGCATGCCCAGGGATGGTGGTGTGCAGGACCAGGCGTGAATGGTGCACGCCCAGGAATGGTGGTGCACGCCAGGGGATGGTGGTGCACGCCCGGGGATGGCGGTGCACGTCCAGGGATGGCGATGCTCACACCCAGGGATGGCGGTGCACACCCAGGGACGGTGCACACCTGGGGTAGGCGGTGCCCACCTGCCGGAGATAGCCAGCCAGCCAGCCAGCTACTAGCTCGGTGTGTCCGGTCTGGCTATCACGGCTGATCGGCTTGGTCGCCCTCCGCACGTGCCGCCTCGGGCGGGGGGCGACGGTTGCCTCTGCCTCTCCCGCCGAGCAGGCCCGGCTGTCTCCACCCACTCCGCCGGAAGTCGCGTCGTACGTCATGCGCCAGGTCGGCGTCGGGCGAGGCGGCCTTGAGCGCCGTGCCGGAAGTCGTCCTGGCTTGCAGTAGTCGGGGTCGGGAGCGGCGATCAGGCCGGTGCGCGGGTAGCCCCATTCTTGCTATCGGCTGTCCGCTTCCTCCCGCACTCAGGGTCGGGAGCCGGTGCGCAGGTTGACCGTGACCCTGCTATCAGCTGTCCGCCTCCTCCCGCGCGAGATCCCAGGCTTCGTTGAGCTGAGAAGGCGCAGTTCGTAGAGGAGCTGAGGAGACGCAGCCCGTACAGATAGAGGCGCGGCCTTGAGGCGACGATGGACACGGGCGTCCTGGCGGTGTGGTTTCGACTGCCCATGCAGTCAAACGCGGACGGCGAGTTTTGCCATGCTGCCGGCTCGCAGGCATTCGCCGTTCCTTTCGTGCTTCGCGGCGCGTGAGGATGGGGAGGGTTCGGGCGGGCGTCGCAGCCCCCGACAGGGACGGTCGGGGGCTCGCGGACGAGACGGACGAGGTTGTGGCGGGAGCGCGTGGTCAGTTCTTGAGGACCTCGACCCAGTAGCGGCCGTCGGTGTCGCGGTGGGCGCCGTGGATGTCGGTGGCCAGGTCGGGGAAGGCGCGGTCGAAGTCCTCCAGGACGCGTAGGTAGGTCATCAGCGGACCGTCGGCGGGGCCGGTCGCCTCGCCGGGCATCAGCATGGGGATGCCGGGCGGCGTGACGACCACCGTGGCCGCGGCGACCCGGCCCGGCAGGTGGCTCAGCGGGACGCGCTCGGTGCGGGATCGGATCATGGCCTGGTAGCAGTCGGCGGGCGTGACCACGGGCTCCGGCAGGTAGGTGAAGACCTGGTCGAGGAGGTTGCCGACCCCGGAGTCGCGCAGCTTCTCGTGGACCAGGGTGCAGAGCTTCTGCAGCGAGATCGCGGGCGGGCCGAAGCCGGGCAGCACCTCCGCCAGGGGCAGGTCGGCGTCGTAGGCGTTCTTGAAGTCGGTGAGGGCGTCGATCAGGGTGCCCCACTTGCCCTTGGTGATGCCCATCGAGAACAACACCAGCAACGTGTGGTCGCCGGTCTTCTCCACCACGATGCCGCGTCGCTGCAGGTAGGCGGCCACGACGCGGGCCGGGATGCCCCAGTCGAGCGTGCCCGTGGCGGCGTCGGCGCCCGGACAGGTGATCGTCACCTTGACCGGGTCGAGCAGGCAGTAGCCCTCGGACATGCCGTCGAACCCGTGCCAGCCGGCGCCCGCCTCCAGGGTCCAGCAGCGGGGTTCGGAGCACAGCAGCGCCGGGTCGGCGTCGGCGAACGGGACGGTCCTGCCGGTGCGCGGATCGGTGACGGAGGGCGGCTGCCACACGCCGAAGAACCAGCCGGGCCGGGTGCCGTCCTCGCGGATGCGGGCGGCCAGGCGTGTCATCGCCTGCCGGAACCGGACGGCCTCGACGATCGCCTCCCCGGTGAGGAACGGCCCCGACGGGCCGTCCATCATCGCCGCCGCGACGTCCAGGGAGGCGATCATCGGGTAGAGCGGCGACGTGGAGGCGTGCATGAGGTAGGTCTCGTTGAAGGCGTCGTAGTCGACCGGCGCCCGCTCCGAGGGGCGGACGTGCAGCATCGCGGCCTGCGACAGCGCCGCCAGCAGTTTGTGCGTCGACTGGGTGGCGAACACGGTGGGGCGGCCAGGCCCCGGCAGCGTGTGCTGGTCGACGGCCATGCCGTAGCGGCCGGCGTAGAGCGGGTTGAACCGGGCGTAGGCGAACCACGCCTCGTCGAAGTGCAGGCGCGGCACGCTGGCGCCCAGCAGCTCGCCGACCCGCACCGCGTCGTAGCACACCCCGTCATAGGTGGAGTTGGTGATCACGGCGTAGGTCGGGTCGCCGGCGGCGAGAGGATGGGCGGCCACCCGGGCCTGGATCGCTGCGGCCTCCAGCGCGGCGGGCTGGATCGGCCCGGCCAGCCCGAGCCCGTTGCGCTCGGGCACCAGGTAGACCGGGCGGGCGCCGCTGATGGCCAGCGCGTGCTGGACCGACTTGTGGCAGTTGCGGTCGACGAGGACGGTGTCGTCGCGGGCGATGGCGTGGTGTCCGACGATGCGGTTGGCCGTGGAGTTGCCGTTGACCACGAAGAACGTACGGTCGGCGCCGAAGACGCGGGCGGCGTTGCGCTCGGCCTCGCCGATGGGGCCGGTGTGGTCGAGCGGCGACCCCAGCTCTGTGACCGAGATGGACAGGTCGGTGCGCAGCAGCCGCTCGCCGTAGAAGTCGAAGAACGCCCGGCCCACCGGCGACTTGAGGAACGCCACGCCGCCCGCGTGCGCCGGGGTGTGCCAGGAGTAGTGATGGTGGTCCTGCAGGCGGCGCAGGGCGCCGAAGAAGGGCGGGAGGATCTTCTCGGCGTACTGGTCGGCGGCGTGGGCGATGCGCCCGGCGATGAACTGCGGGGTGTCCTCCAGCGGGTAGACGTAGCCCTGGATGACCTCGTAGACCCACAGCGGGAGCTCCTGCTCCTGCGTCATCAGGAAGACGGGCAGCCCGCGGAACCGTTTGGCGACCGCGCCCAGCAGCTCCTCGGCTCCCGGCGCGTCCCACGACGCCAGCACCGCCGTGAGCGACGCGTCCGAGCCGACCACCGCCAGGGCGTCGTGGGCCCGGTGGGTCCAGCGCACGTGGAGCCCGAGCTCGTCCATCGCGGCGCAGACGCGGCGGATCTGCTCGGCGAGCGCCGAATCGGCGTCGGGACGTTCGGTGACGGCGGCCAGAACCGTTCGCTCCATTGCGGCACTCCGTGGTCGGGGGGAACGGCCGGGGAGGGTCACACCGGCCACTCATCATGGTAACGGTCAGCAGTCGTAAGGCAACTTTGAGTAATGAAGGGAGGGTGAGGAGACGGCGAGGTGCTGGGCGGGGAGCCGATACCCTGAGTAGGTCATGAATCTGGTCAATCTTGAGTCGGTCTCCCACGCCTACGGGCCCAAGCCGCTCCTCAGTGACGTCTCCCTGGGCATCGAGGCCGGGGAGCGCATCGGCGTCGTCGGACGCAACGGAGGCGGCAAGACGACCCTGATGTCGGTGATCGCGGGGGAGGTGCGGCCCGACAGCGGACGGGTCACGCACACCCGCAACCTCCGGATCGGGTTCCTGTCGCAGCACGACGCGCTCGACCCGGCGGCCACCATCGGCGAGATCGTGCTGGGCGGGCTGGCCGAGCACGAGTGGGCGGGCGACCAGGCGATCCGCGAGATCCTCGCCAACCTGATCGGCGACCTCGACCTCGGCTCCAGGGCCGCGGACCTGTCGGGCGGCGAGCGCCGGCGCACCGCGCTGGCCAAGCTGCTCATCGACGACCACGACCTGATCATGCTGGACGAGCCCACCAACCACCTCGACATCGAGGCCATCGCCTGGCTCGCCGCGCACCTGTCGGGCCGCAAGAGCGCCCTGCTCGTGGTGACGCACGACCGGTGGTTCCTCGACGCGGTCTCCACCCGCACGTGGGAGGTCGTGGACGGGCGCGTCGAGCGCTACGAGGGCGGATACGCCGCCTACGTCCTCGCCAAGGCCGAGCGGGCGCGCATCGCCCAGGCCGCCGAGGAACGCCGCCAGAACCTCATGCGCAAGGAGATCGCCTGGCTGCGGCGCGGCCCGCCCGCCCGTACGTCCAAGCCGAAGTTCCGCATCGAGGCCGCCCAGGCCCTCATCGCGAACGAGCCCCCGGCGCGCGAGACCGTCGAGCTGATGCGCTTCGCCGCGGCCCGGCTCGGCAAGACGGTGTACGACCTGGAGGACGTCACCCTGCACGCCGGCGGCCCGGAGAACGGGCCGCTGGTGCTCGACCGGTGCACGTGGCAGTTCGGGCCCGGCGACCGCATCGGGCTGATCGGGGTCAACGGCTCCGGCAAGTCGTCGGTGCTGCGCCTGCTCGCCGACACGGTCAAGCCCGACTCGGGCCGCGTGGTCCGGGGCCGCACCGTACGCCTCGCGCACCTTTCGCAGGAGCTCACGGAGCTGGACCCGACGCGACGGGTGCTGGAGTCGGTCGAGGAGGTGCGCAAGTACCTCCAGCTCGGCAAGAAGGAGTGGTCGGCCTCCCAGCTGCTCGAACGCCTCGGCTTCAAGGGCGACGCGCAGTGGAAGGTGATCGGCGACCTGTCCGGCGGCGAGCGGCGGCGGCTGCAGCTCCTCAGGCTGCTCATGGACGACCCCAACGTCCTGCTGCTCGACGAGCCCACCAACGACCTCGACATCGAGACGCTCAACGAGCTGGAAGACCTGCTCGACGGCTGGCCCGGCACGCTCGTCCTGGTGAGCCACGACCGCTACTTCCTGGAGCGGGTCACCGACCGGTGCGTGGCGCTGCTGGGCGACGGGCGGCTGTCGCTGCTGCCCGGCGGCGTGGACGAATACCTCGAACGGCGGGCCGCGGGCACCGCGCTGACCGCCAGGGTGGCGGGCGGCGCCGGCGCGGCGGTCACCGCCTCGGCGTCCCAGGAGAGCGCCACGGCGACCGGCGAGCTGTCGGCCAAGGAGGAGCGCGAGCTGCGCAAGGAGCTCAACCGCCTGGAACGCCAGCTCGACAAGCTGGCCGGGCAGGAGGAGCGGCTGCACGCGGCCATGGCGGAGGCGGCCAGCGACTACGCCCGGCTCGGCGCTCTGGACGGCGAGCTCCGGGAGATCACGGCGCAGAAGGACGCGATCGAGTCGGAGTGGCTCGAACTCGCCGACCGCCTCGGCGACTGACGCGACCGACCGACCCTGGTCCGCCTGCCCCAAGGCGGGGTCATGCCAGGGGTCTGCCCAGGTCAACGGACGTTTTTGTGAGGGATGTCGGGCGCGCGGTCCGGGTAAGGAGCGGCTGGGACGTGGGGTGAGCGGGCTCCCCGGTGAGGGGCGCCCGGCGTCAGCGGGCCCTCGGGAGGGGCGCCCGGCGTGAGCGGGCCCCCGGGGAGGGGCGCTCGGCGTGAGCGGGCTCCCGGGGTGGGGCCGCCCGGCGCGAGCGGTGCCGCCGCGCCCGACGTGAGCACGGGTCGAGCGAGGTGCCGGGTGGGCGGGGTCAGCTGGGGGAGTCGAACGGGGCCAGCAGGGTGCGCAGCAGCGAGGCGAGCGTCCGCTGATCGGCCGCCCCCAGCCCCGACAGCAGCTCGTGCTCCCGCCGCAGCAGGTCGGCGAAGGCCGCGTCCACCCGGGAGAGCCCCGTGTCCGTCAGCGACACGAGGACGCCGCGCCGGTCCTCGGGGTCGGGCCGGCGTCGTACGAGACCCGCCTGGGCGAGCCGGTCGATGCGGTTGGTCATGGTCCCAGAGGTGACCAGGGTGGCCCGGAGCAGGGTGCCGGGGCTCAGCTCGTACGGCTTGCCGGCCCTGCGCAGTGCGGTGAGCACGTCGAACTCCCACGGTTCGAGGTCGTGCTCGGCGAAGGCCGCCCGCCGCGCCCGATCGAGATGCTTGGCGAGACGTGACACTCTGGAGAGCACCTGGAGCGGCTCGACGTCGAGGTCGGGGCGCTCCGTCCGCCAAGCGGCGACGAGGCGATCGACCTCGTCTCTAGCTTCCTCCGTCATGACACACAAGTGTACTGTCTTGACATCGAGATATCTCTCTCGATATCAATTATCTTCATGTCGAGAGATATCTGGGACCCGGTGACCTACGCGGTGTACGCCGACGAGCGTTCCCGGCCGTTCATCGAGCTCATCTCCAGGGTGGGGGCGGTCGACCCCGATTATGTCGTGGACGCCGGCTGCGGCAGCGGCGAACTCACCGCAGACCTGGCCACCCGCTGGCCGAGGGCGACCGTCGAAGGGTTCGACTCCTCGCCCGCCATGATCACCAAGGCGCGCGGCCTCGGCACGTCCGTGCACTTCGCCGTCGCCGACGCCGAGACCTGGCGGCCCGACCGGCCCGTGGACGTGATCGTCTCGAACGCCCTCCTCCAGTGGGTGCCCGACCACCGCTCGGTGCTCGAACACTGGATGGAGTCGCTGGCCGCGGGCGGCTGGCTGGCGTTCCAGGTGCCGGGCAACCACGACGCCCCGAGCCACGTCGCCATCCGGGAGCTGTGCGCCTCCCGCACCTGGTCGGACAAGCTCGGCGGCTACCAGCGGCTCGCCGAGGTGGACGACGCCCTCGGCTACTGCGACCTGCTCAACCAGGGCGGCACGCAGGTGGACGCCTGGGAGACGACGTACGTGCACGTGCTGAAGGGCGAGAACCCCGTGCTGGACTGGGTGTCGGGCACGGCCCTGCGCCCGATCCTCGACCGGCTGGACCACGGCGACCAGCGGCGCTTCAAGGCCGACCTCGGCGAGCTGCTGGCGCAGGCCTATCCGGCGAGGAGGTACGGCACGCCGTTCCCGTTCCGCCGCGTCTTCGTGGTGGCGCAGAAATGATCATCGGGCTGCACCACGTCCAGCTGGCCGCGCCGGCCGGCAGCGAGCCGCTGCTCAGGGAGTTCTACGCGGGGGTGCTCGGCCTGCGCGAGATGCCCAAGCCGCCGGAGCTGGCCGCCCGTGGCGGTGTCTGGTTCAGGGGCGAGGGCGTGGAGGTGCACCTGGGCGTCGAGCCGGACTTCCGGCCGGCGCGCAAGGCGCATCCCGCCTTCCTGGTGGACGACGTGGATGCCCTGGCCGCCGCGATCCCCGGGGCCGTGCCCGACGACCTCCTGCCCGGCCACCGCCGGGTCTACGTCACCGATCCGGTCGGGAACAGGATCGAGCTGCTGCAACCCCGGTGAGTTCACCTTGGGGTGGCAGAATCGTCCGAAATCGGACTTTGTGAGGTGTAGTGGGCATCGAGATCGAGGACAAGTTCGACGTTCCGTACGACTACGCGCTTCCCGACCTGGGCGACCTCGCCACCGGCGTCACCGGGCCGAAGAGCTACCAGCTCGTCGCGCTCTACTACGACACACCCGACCTGCGACTGGCCGCCAGAGGCGTGACGCTCCGGCGGCGAAGGGGCGGCGACGACGCCGGTTGGCATCTCAAGCTGCCCAAGGCCAAGGGCGTCCGGCAGGAGATCGCCGTGCCGCTCACCCGGAGCACCAGGACGGTCCCCCCGGAGCTGGCCGAGCTGGTCCGCGCCTACACCCGCGGCGCCGAACTGGAGGTGGTCGCCGAGCTGGACACCCGCAGGAGCGTCACCGTCCTGCACGACGGCGGGACCAGGCTGCTGGAGGTCGCCGACGACCGCGTCAAGGCCACCGACCGCCGCGAGGGCGGCCGGGTCGTACGCTGGCGCGAGGTCGAGGCCGAGCTGATCGACGAGAGCCGGCGGGCGCTGCTGGCCAAGGTCGGCAAGCGGCTGAGGAAGGCCGGCGCCGAGCCGTCCGGGGCCGCCAGCAAGCTCGCGAAAGTGCTCCAGCCGGCCCCGCCGCCCCTGGCCGGCTGCGAGCCCGGCTCGGCGGGCGAGGTCGTGCTCGCCTACCTCGCCGGTCAGGTGAACGCCCTCCTCTCCCAGGACCCCCGCGTACGCCGCGCCGAGGACGACGCCGTCCACCAGATGCGCGTGGCCTCCCGGCGGCTGCGCAGCGCGCTGAAGGCGTTCAGGACCGTGGTGAACGGCACCGAGCAGGTCCAGGACGAGCTGCGGTGGCTGGGCACCGTGCTCGGCGAGGCCCGCGACCTGGAGGTCATGCGGGCCAGGTTCGGCGAGCGGCTGGCCGGGCTGCCGTCCGGGCTGATCGTCGGCCCCGTCCGGGAGCGCCTCGGCGCCGACCTGCTCGCCCGCGAGCGGGACGCGTACGAGCGGATCAAGGACGCCCTCAGCGGCGAGCGCTACTACACGCTGCTGAACGCCCTCGACGCGCTGCTCGCCGGCCCGAGTCTCGGCAAGGCCGCGCCCAAGCCCGCGAAGGAGCGGCTCGCCGTCATCGCGGCGGACAACTGGAGCCGGGTGACCAAGGCGTACGACAGGGCCCAGGCCGTCGAGGACCCGGAGCGCCGCGAGATCGCCATGCACGACGTGCGCAAGGCGGCCAAACGCGCCCGTTACACCGCCGAAGCGCTCCGGCCCACCCTCGGCAAGGGCATGGCCAAGCTCGCCGAGCGGGCCGAGGACATCCAGGAGGTGCTGGGGGCGCACCAGGACGGCGTGGTCGCGCAGGAGACGCTGACCGAGGAGGCGGAGCGCGCCAGGCGGGCGGGCGAGGACACCTTCACCTACGGCCTGCTCGTCGGGATCGAGCGCGACCTCGCCGCGCGGGCGCACGCCGACTTCCCCGGGGTGTGGGCGGAGACGGTCAAGGCGGTGGCGAAGCTGCTGTGACCCGGTGGCGTTCGACGCCGACGACCTGGTCGCCCGCCCGGTGCAGCACGGCGAACGCGCCCTTGCGCAGGTTGATCTCCTTGCCGGTGAGGGCGTGGAGCAGCCCGGGCAGCACCTTGCCGTGGCTGCACACGACCGCCGGGACGGTGATCTCGCGCACCAGGACGGGCGTCTTGCGCGGGTCCTGGCCCTCCTCGCTGAGCAGCGGGTCCAGCAGGATCTCGCCGCCGTACGGCTCCAGCGTCTGCACGCAGCGCGCGCTCGGCGAGCTCATCAGCAGCTCGGGCCGGTAGGCGGGCAGCGCGGTGGCCAGGACGGCGGCCTGGGCCCGCCCGCCGGCGTCGAGCGGGCGGCGCTCGTCGTCGCCGTCCCACTCGGCGCGGGAGCCGGCCGTGGCGTGCCGGACGAGCACGAGCGGCACGGTCTCCAGCGGCGCGCCGGCCAGACGGCGCACGAGCCCGGCGTCCCACCCGAACGTCAGCAGCGCCGCGGCTCGCTCCGGCGGCAGCCAGCTCAGCTCGTCGACCTCCTCGCCGGGCGTGAAGCCGTCGTCGGCGACCACCCGCGCGACCCAGTAGTCGACCCGCTTGAGCCGGCCGCGTACGAGGTAGTGGACGGGCGGCAGGGCGCGGCCGAGCGCGACCGTGAGGCCGGTCTCCTCGCGCACCTCGCGCAGCGCGGCGGCGACGACGTGCTCGCCGGGTTCGAGCTTGCCCTTGGGAAGGGTCCAGTCGTCGTAGGCGGGGCGGTGGATGACGGCCACCTCGGGACGGCTCGCCGGCCCCCGCCACACCACGGCTCCGGCGGCCCGGAGCAGGTCAGTCGTCGTCAACGGTCCTCCATCGCCGGGTGCTGATGAGATGGGTCTGGAGGTCCTCGCCGGGATGGCGGGTCCAGGAGCCGTCGGAGCCCAGCCACCACGTGCTCGTCGTCTCGGCCATGGCGAGGTCCATCAGCTCGACGAGGTACGCCTTGTGCTGCTGCGAGGTCACCTTGACCAGGGCCTCGACGCGGCGGTCGAGGTTGCGGCGCATGAGGTCGGCGCTGCCGATCCAGATCTCCGGCCGCCGCCCGAGGCCGAACTCGTAGACGCGGGAGTGCTCCAGGAACCGCCCCAGGACCGACCGGACGCGGATGTTCTCCGACAGGCCGGGGATTCCCGGACGGAGCGCGCAGATGCCGCGTACCCACAGGTCGACCGGCACGCCGGCCCGCGAGGCCCGGTAGAGGGCGTCGATGATCGGCTCGTCGACCAGCGAGTTGGTCTTGATCCGGACGCGGGCGGGCCGCCCGGCCTGCTGGTGGGCGATCTCCCGCTCGATCCTGGCCACCAGGCCGCTGCGCATCGAGTGGGGGGCGACGAGCAGGCGGCGGTAGGCGGAGTGGTTGGAGTAGCCGGTCAGGTGGATGAACAGGTCGGTGACGTCCTCGCCGACCAGCGGGTCCGCGGTGAGCAGGCCGAAGTCCTCGTACTGGCGGGCGGTCTTGGGGTTGTAGTTGCCGGTGCCGATGTGGCAGTAGCGGCGCAGCTCGCCCGAGGGCTCCTGGCGGACGACGAGGGCCAGCTTGCAGTGGGTCTTCAGGCCGACCACGCCGTAGACGACGTGGCAGCCGGCCCGCTCCAGCTTGCGCGCCCAGGAGATGTTGGCGTGCTCGTCGAACCTGGCCTTGATCTCCACGACCACCACGACCTGCTTGCCCGCCTCGGCCGCGTCGATGAGCGCGTCGACGATGGGGGACTCGCCGCTGGTGCGGTAGAGGGTCTGCTTGATCGCCAGGACGCGCGGGTCGGCGGCGGCCACCTCGATGAAGCGCTGGACGCTCGTGGCGAAGGAGTCGTACGGGTGGTGCAGCAGCACGTCGCGCTCGCGCAGCGTGGTGAAGATGTCGTCCTCGGCGCTGATGGCCTCGGCCGGCACGAACGGGCGGTAGCTGAGCTCGCCGCGCTCCAGGTCGGCGATGGCGTGCAGGCCCGACAGGTCGAGCGGCCCCGGCAGCCGGTAGATCTCGTGCGGGGCCAGCTCCAGCTCCTCCACGAGCGGCGCGAGCACCTCCGGCGTGATCGTCTCCTCGACCTCCAGCCGCACCGGCGGGCCGAAGCGCCGCTTGAGCAGCTCCTTCTCCAGGGCCTGCATGAGGTTCTCGGTGACGTCCTCGTCGACGTCGAGGTCCTCGTTCCTGGTGACGCGGAAGACGTGGTGCTGGAGGATCTCCATGCCCTTGAAGAGCTGGCCCAGGTGGGCCGCGATGACGTCTTCCAGCGGGACGAAACGGTCCTTCGACGCCAGGATGAACCGGGGGAGCTGCGAGGGCACCTTGACGCGGGCGAAGACCGTGTGGTCGGTGGCCGGGTTGCGGACCAGGACGGCCAGGTTGAGGCTGAGGCCCGAGATGTACGGGAACGGGTGCGCCGGGTCCACCGCCAGCGGCGTCAGCACCGGCCGGATGCGTTCCCTGAACAGCTTGCGCAGCTCGGTGCGCTCCTCGCGGTCGAGGTCGTCCCAGCGGACGATCTCGATGCCCTCGCCGGCGAGCTGCGGGCAGATCTTGTCGTGGAAGACGGCCGCGTGCCGCCGGGCCAGCGCGTCGGCGACGCCGGCGAGGCGGACCAGCTCGTCGCGTGGTTTGAGCCCGCTCTTGGTCCGCAGCAGCAGTCCGGTGGCCATGCGCCGTTTGAGCCCGGCGATCCGGACCCGGAAGAACTCGTCCAGGTTGCTGGCGAAGATGGCGAGGAAGCGCACCCGCTCCAGCAGGGGGAGAGTGGAGTCCTCGGCCAGTTCGAGCACGCGCTCATTGAACTGGAGCCAGCTCTCCTCCCGGTTGAGGAAGCGCTCCTGCGGCAGCGGCAGATCGTTGGCAGGAGACACCGGTTCTGCGGACATATGGCGTATATTGCCCCGTTTGGTTGAACATCACGTTAACGGCACCGCAACGCTCGTTCTCGCTGATCAGCGCCCCTCTTCCTTCTATGGTCACGCAGGGCCGCCGTCATGTTCAACCCGTCACTCGGACTGATCCACCTGTTCGAGGCGCGCGGCCCGCTCGGCGAGCTTGGCCTCCCGCTGGCGGATCTTCTCCTCGCGCTCGCGCGCCTTCTCCGCCTCCTTGAGCAGCCGCTCGCGCTCCTTCAGCTCGCGGACCCGGGCCTTCTCGGCCTCTTTCAGCTCGCGCTGGCGGACCTTCTCGGCCTCCTTCAGCTCCCGCTCGCGGGCCTTCTCCAGCTCGCGCAGCTCCTTCTCGCTGCTCGGGCGGGGCTTGGGCGGGGCGGCGGCGCGGGCCTGGGTGACGGCGCTGATGGCCGGGTGGGGGTTGAGGCCCCTCAGACCGTTCCAGGCCAGGTTGACCAGGTGGGCCGCGACCTCCTCGCGGCCCGGCTTGCGCACGTCGAGCCACCACTGCCCGGTGAGCGCGACCATGCCGACCAGCATCTGGGCGTACATGGGGGCGGACTTGGGGTCGTAGCCCCTCGCCGCGAACTCGTCGGCGAGCACGTCCTCGACCTGGCTCGCGATCTCGCTGATCAGGCTCGCGAAGGTGCCGGTGCCCGAGGCGGCGTGCGAGTCGCGGACCAGGATGCGGAAGCCCTCGCTGCTCTCCTCGATGTACTGGAGCAGCGCGAGCGCGGCCCGTTCCACCTTGATCAGGGAGTGGGAGGCGGCCAGCGCCTCGGTGATCATCGTGAGCAGCTTCTGCATCTCACGGTCGACGACCACCGCGTAGACGCCTTCCTTGCCGCCGAAGTGCTCGTACACGACGGGCTTGGACACCTGCGCGGTGGCCGCGATCTCCTCGATAGAGGTCCCGTCGAACCCCTTCTCGGCGAAGAGCGTGCGGCTGATGCGGATCAGCTGCTCTCGTCGCTCGCTACCGGACATGCGCCTGCGAGATCGGGGTTCGGTCACAGGTTCCATAATGACGGCCACGCTCCCGTGGCCGCTCATCGGAGCTTTCTCGTCAGGCAACCCGCTTCGCCGCCAGGCGCTCGGGGGTCGGCCAGCGCACGTCGTGGACCCAGCCGAACCGCTCGAAGATCCGGATCAGGCCGGCGCTCAGGTCGATCTGGCCCTTGAGCGCGCCGTGGCGGGCGCAGGTCGGGTCGGAGTGGTGCAGGTTGTGCCAGGACTCGCCGAAGGACGGGATGGCCAGCCACCACACGTTGCGGGACTTGTCGCGCGTCTGGAAGTCCTCCTCGCCGAAGACGTGGCAGATGGAGTTGATGGACCAGGTCACGTGGTGCAGCAGGCCGATGCGGATCAGGGAGCCCCAGAAGAACGCGGTCACCGCGCCCTGCCAGGACCAGGTGAAGAGGCCGCCCAGCACCGCGGGCAGCAGGATCGAGGTGAGGGCGATCGGGCCGAACCACTTGTGCAGCTTCATCACGTCCGGGTCCTTGCACAGGTCCGGGGCGTACTTCTCGCGGTTGGTGCGCTCGCTCTCGAACAGCCAGCCCATGTGGGCGTAGAGCAGGCCCTTGGCCATGTTCTTGAAGCCGGGGCCGAAGCGCCACGGCGAGTGCGGGTCGCCCTCCTTGTCGGAGAACTTGTGGTGCTTGCGGTGGGTGGCCACCCAGTCGAGCACGGACATCTCCAGCGACAGGCTGCCGGCGATGCCGAGGGCGATCTTCAGCGGCCGCTTGGCCTTGAACGAGCCGTGCGTGAAGTAGCGGTGCAGGCCCACGGTGACGCCGAGGCCGGAGACGACGTAGAAGACGAAGGCGATGGCGATGTCCGTCCAGCCGAGACCCCATCCCCAGGCGAACGGAACGGCCGCGGCGACCGCGACGAGGGGGAGCCCGACGACCAGGCCGAAGGTGACGAGTTCGGCGCGGGATTTCGGCTCGGGTTCGAAGTCCGGCTTGGGTGCGGGGGAACGTTCGGCGAGAACGGTCATGGGCGACCTCCAACAGCACGTATGAGGATGATTGTCCGGGCTACGCAACCGTAACCTACGCCATCGTAGGTTAGGAAGTCCTGTGCCGCGGATTGCGGAGATGTGACGCTCTTCCCCGTAAGGTGGGTGGGAATCATCGCTTGTGGCGGTTGGCGCGTTCTGTTATAAGAAGCGACCCTGGCACCTGCGCGGATGGTCAATCCCGGCGCGGGACCGGGCCAGGGCTCGGTATCGTAGGGATGTGTCGGACGCCACGTGTCCGATCTGTCCCGGATCGTCTAATCGGCAGGACAAGTGGTTTTGGTCCACTTTGTAGGGGTTCGAGTCCTCTTCCGGGAGCTTTGAGGCCAGACCCGGCGCGATTGTCCGGGGGTCGGGCAGGTATCCTCACGGTGTCGGGAGGGTAGCGGTGCGGTAGTCATAGAGGAGCCGTACCAATGGCCCTGATCGTCCAGTCACAGGGAGCCTCAGTCCGTGAGTGTGCCGCGCCCGGCAGCCGTGATCGTCCTCGCCGCCGGCGAGGGCACCCGGATGAAGAGCCAGACCCCGAAAGTCCTGCACGAGCTGTGCGGCCGCGCGTTGGTCGACCACATGCTCTCCGCCGCCCGCGAGCTCGATCCCGAGCGGCTCGTCGTCGTCATCGGCCACGCGCTGGAGCAGGTCGGCGGCCATCTGGCGGCCCACAGCCCCGACGCCCGCGCCGTCGTCCAGCGTGAGCAGCGGGGCACCGGCCACGCCGTACGCACCGTGCTGGAGGAGCTGGGCACGATCCCCGGCACGGTCCTCGTCACCTACGGCGACGTGCCCCTCCTGCGCACCCAGACCCTCGCCGCGCTGCTCGAACGGCACGCCGCCGACGGCAACGCGGTCACCGTGCTCACCGCCGAGGTGCCCGACCCGACCGGCTACGGCCGGATCATCCGCGACGGGTCCGGGGCGGTCCTGGAGATCGTCGAGGAGAAGGACGCCACGCCCGAGCAGCGGGCGATCACGGAAATGAACTCCGGCATCTACGCCTTCGACGGCGAGCTGCTCGCCGACGCCGTCAAGCGCGTGTCCACCGACAACGCCCAGGGCGAGGAATACCTCACCGACGTCCTCGCCATCCTGCGCGGCGACGGCCACCGGGTCGGCGCCTGCGCCGCCGGCGACCACGTCGAGGTCGAGGGCGTCAACGACCGGGTGCAGCTCTCCGCCGCCCGCAAGGTGCTCAACCGGCGCCTGCTCGAGGACCACATGCGCGCCGGGGTCACCATCATCGACCCCGACAGCACCTGGATCGACGTCGGCGTGCGGATCGCGCCCGACGCCGTCATCCACCCCGGCACCCAGCTCCACGGCGAGACCGTCATCGAGGCCGGCGCCGAGGTCGGCCCCGCCACCACGCTCACCGGCACCCGCGTCGGCGAGCGGGCGGTCGTCCGCAACGCCGTCTGCGACCACGCCGACATCGGCCCCGAGGCCAGCGTCGGCCCCTACGCCTATCTGCGGCCCGGCACCGTGCTCAAGCACAAGGCCAAGGCCGGCACCTTCGTCGAGATGAAGAACGCCACCGTCGGCGAACGTTCCAAGGTGCCGCACCTCACCTACGCCGGCGACGCCACGATCGGCGACGACGCCAACATCGGCGCGTCCACCGTCTTCGTCAACTACGACGGGGTCAACAAGAGCCACACCACCGTGCGCGACGGCGCCTTCGTCGGCTGCGACACCATGCTCGTCGCCCCGGTGACCGTCGGCGACGGCGCCTACACCGCGGCGGGCTCGGTGATCATCGACGACGTTCCCCCCGGTGCCATCGGGGTGGCGCGAGCGCGTCAGCGCAACATCGAGAAATGGGTCTTGCGCAGGCGCGCGGGCACCAAGTCGGCCGCGGCCGCCGAGCGTGCGCTGGCGGAGCGAGAGCAGCAGGAGAATCAGCAGTGACCAGCATCAAATCGCCCGGCGAGAAGAACCTCATGCTCTTCTCCGGCCGGGCACACCCGGAGCTGGCCGAGGAGATCGCCCGGCATGTGGGCGTCTCCCTCACCCCCACCAAACTCATCGACTTCGCCAACGGCGAGATCTACGCCCGCTACCTGGAGTCGGTGCGCGGCTGCGACGCCTTCGTGATCCAGAGCCACACCGTCCCGATCAACCAGTGGATCATGGAGCAGCTGATCATGGTGGACGCGCTCAAGCGCGCCTCCGCCAAGCGCATCACCGTGGTCATGCCCTTCTACGGCTACGCCCGCCAGGACAAGAAGGGCCGCGGTCGCGAGCCGATCACCGCCCGTCTCATCGCCGACATGTTCAAGACCGCGGGCGCCGACCGGCTCATGTCGATCGACCTGCACACCTCGCAGATCCAGGGCTTCTTCGACGGCCCGGTGGACCACCTGTTCGCCATGCCGGTCCTGGAGAACTACCTCAAGAACAAGCTCGACCTCGACAACACCACCATCGTCTCGCCCGACACCGGCCGGGTGCGGCTGTCGGAGCGGTGGGCCGACACGCTCGGCACGCCGCTCGCGTTCATCCACAAGCGCCGCGACCTCGACGTGGCCAACCAGGTCAAGGTCAGCGAGGTCGTCGGCCGCGTACGCGGGCGCACCTGCGTGCTCATCGACGACATGATCGACACCGCGGGCACCATCTGCAAGGCCGCCGACGCGCTCTACGAGCAGGGCGCCACCAACGTGATCGTCGCGGCCACCCACGCGGTCTTCTCCGACCCCGCCGTCGACCGGCTGAAGAACTCCCGCATCAGCGAGGTCATCGTCACCAACACGCTGCCGTTGTCGCAGGCCGCCAGGTTCGACAAGCTGACGGTGCTGTCCATCGCCCCGCTGATCGCGAGGGCCATCACGGAGGTCTTCAAGGACGGCTCGGTCACGAGCCTGTTCGAGGGTGACACCTGAGCCCTATAAACTGAACCGGTTGCGCTCGTAACGCCTTCCGCTAGGGCGGGTGAGGGAGAGCGCCGACGACCGATTCCCCACCGCATCCCTAGGAGATGTCGTGTCCGAAGTACGTATCGCCGCAGAGCCCCGCACCACGTTCGGCAAGGGCGCTGCCCGCAAGATCCGCCGCTCCGACAAGGTGCCCGCCGTTCTCTACGGGCACGGCATCGAGCCCAAGCACCTCACCCTGCCGGGCCACGAGGTCCTGCTCGCGCTCCGCACGCCCAACGTGCTCATCCGGCTCAAGGGCGACGGCGTCGACGAGCTCGCGCTGCCCAAGGGCGTCCAGCGTGACCCGATCAAGGGCTTCGTCGAGCACGTCGACCTGCTGCTGGTCAAGCGCGGCGAGAAGGTGACCGTCGAGATCCCGGTCACCACCGTCGGCGACGTCAACAGCGAGGGCCTGCTCGACCTGCAGCTCACCGCCGTCCCGGTCGAGGCCGAGGCCACCAACATCCCGACCGGCGTCGAGGTCGACGTCGAGGGCCTGGAGGTCGGCGCCTCCGTCACCGCCGGCGAGCTCAAGCTGCCGGAGGGCTCCTCCCTCGCCACCGACGCCGAGACGGTCGTCGTCCAGGTCATCGCCAAGCCGACCGAGGCCGCCGAGGAGGCCGAGGGCGAGGCTGCCGAGGGCGAGACGGCCGAGGCCGCCGCCGAGGGCGAGAGCGCCGAGGCCACCGCCGCCGAGTAACGGTTTCCGTCGTAAACGGGGCGGCTTCCTTCGAGCCGCCCCGTTTCCGCGCGTAAAGGGGTGCAAATGGACCGCTGGCTGATCGCCGGCCTGGGCAACCCGGGGCCCGAATACGCGGGCAACCGGCACAACGCCGGCTTCATGGTGCTCGACGAGCTGGCCGCCCGGGCGGGCGCGCGGTTCAAGGCGCACAAGAGCCGGTCCGAGGTGTGCGAGACCCGCGCCGCCATCCTGGCCAAGCCGCTGACGTACATGAACCTGTCCGGCGGGCCGGTCAAGGCGCTGTCCGACTTCTACAAGATCGGCCCCGAGCGGCTGATCGTCGTCCACGACGAGCTGGACGTCCCCTACGGCGCGCTGCGCGCCAAGCTGGGCGGTGGCGACAACGGCCACAACGGCCTGAAGTCGATCACGAAGGTGCTCGGCACCCGCGACTACTTGCGGGTGCGCTTCGGCATCGGGCGTCCGCCCGGCCGCATGGACCCCGCCGCCTTCGTGCTGAAGGACTTCGCCACCGCCGAGCGCAAGGACCTGCCCTTCCTGGTGGACCGGGCGGCCGACGTCGTGGAGTCGCTCATGACCCACGGCCTGGAGGCCACCCAGAACGAGTTCCATCGGGCTGATCTGCACATTTCCGGCCCTCCTCGCTGATCCCCGCATAGGGTCGTTCGCCGGTCCGGCGTCCTCCGCACCGCTACCATCTGTGACTGTCCGTTGCAGAATGGTCACCCGGAGGACAGTGCGTTGCGCGGCCATGATGAGAGCCTCATGACCGTCGGCTCCGGTCACGTCGTCTCGCGGCGGGGCGGCCCGCGCGAGCCGAGCTGGGTGCACGCCTATCGGATCAAGGCCGTGGTCGCCGATCTGTGCGGCGCGGGCATCGGGGCCGGGGTGGCGTTCGGGGTGCGGTTCGGCGGGTTCACGCCTTATGTGGTGCCGTACGTGCTGGTGAGCCTCGCGCTGCCGGTCGTCTGGACGCTCGCGGTTGCGCTGCACCGGGCGTACGAGCCGCGCATGGTCGGCGTCGGCTCCGAGGAGTTCCGCCGCGTCCTGCAGTCCGGCCTCACCCTCACCGCCGGCACCGCCATCGGCTCCTACGCGACCAAGACCGACGTCGCCCGCGGTTACGTGGTGCTCGCGCTGCCCCTGGTCACCCTGTTCTCCCTCGTCTTCAGGTACGCCCTGCGCCGCGGCCTGCACCGGTCCCGCGCGAGCGGCGGCTGCATGCGCAAGGTGGTCGCCGTCGGGCACGCCGCGTCGGTCGCGGAGCTGGTCGCGCTGTTCCGCGCCGAGTCCTACCACGGCCTCCACGTGGTGGCCGCCTGTCTGCCCGAGGGCGTGCCGGGCGAGCTGGTGGCCGAGGTGCCGGTGGCCGGCGACCTCAGCGACGTGCCGATCGCGGTCGACCAGTTCGACGCCGACACCGTGGCCGTGCTGGCCTGCCCCGAGATGGACGGCGAGGCGCTGCGCAGGCTGGCCTGGCGGCTGGAACGCACCCGCACCGAGCTGGTCGTCGCCCCCGCGCTCATGGACGTCGCCGGGCCACGCAGCACGATCCGCCCGGCCGCCGGGCTGCCCCTGCTGCACGTCGAGCATCCCGAGCTGGCGGGGCTGCGGCAACTGCTCAAGAACGTCTTCGACCGCGTGGTGGCCGCGGCCCTGCTGGTGCTGCTGGCCCCGCTGATGGCCGGTCTCGCGATCGCGGTCCGGGCCACCAGCCCGGGTCCCGCGCTGTTCCGGCAGACCCGGGTGGGCCGCGGCGGGCGGCTGTTCACGATCCTGAAGTTCCGCACCATGCGGCGGGGGGCCGAGCAGCAGAAGATCACGCTGGTGAGCGACCGCGAGGGGCTGCTGTTCAAGGTCCGCAACGATCCGCGGGTGACGCCGTTCGGCGTCCGGATGCGCCGCCACTCGCTCGACGAGCTGCCGCAGCTCATCAACGTCGTGCTCGGCCACATGTCGCTCGTCGGGCCGCGCCCTCCGCTGCCCGAGGAGGTGGCGCGTTATGGTGACGACGTACGACGGCGGCTACTCGTCAGGCCCGGCCTGACGGGGCTGTGGCAGGTAAGTGGTAGATCTGACCTATCGTGGGAGGAATCGGTCCGGCTGGACCTGCGTTACGTGGAGAACTGGTCCCTCACCCTGGACCTGCAGATCCTGTGGAAAACCTGGTCGGCCGTCGCCCGCGGGCAAGGAGCATATTGATGACGATTCGCGACGACCACGCCGTCGCCGCCGACCTGGCGAACGAAGCAGGCGAGAGACTGCTGCAGGTTCGCCGGCGCATGGGCTTCGACGACGCGGCCGCGCTGAAGGCCGAGGGCGACCGGAGCTCCCACGTCTTCCTCATGGAAGCGCTGGCCCGGCTGCGGCCGAGCGACAGCGTCCTGTCGGAGGAGGCCACCCGCGAGGAGCGGCTCGACCCGCGCCGCCTGTCCGCCGAGCGGGTGTGGATCGTCGACCCGCTCGACGGCACCCGCGAGTTCTCCGAGGAGGGGCGCGCCGACTGGGCCGTGCACGTGGCGCTCTGGGAGCGCGGCCGGCTCACCGCGGGCGCCGTGGCGCTGCCCGCGCAGGGCCGTACGCTCACCACCGCAGAGCCGCCCAAGCTGCCGTCGTCCGGCGGCGGGCGCTTCCGCATCGCGGTCAGCCGCACCCGCCCGCCGGAGTTCGTCCAGAAGCTCGCCTACCTCGTCGGCGCCGACCTGGTGCCGATCGGCTCGGCCGGGGCCAAGATCTCCGCCGTACTGACCGGCGAGGTGGAGGCGTACGTGCACGCCGGCGGCCAGTACGAATGGGACTCCGCCGCGCCGGTCGCCGTGGCGCAGGCCGCCGGGGCCCACACGAGCCGCGTGGACGGCGCCGAGCTGGCCTACAACCAAGCCGACCCCTCACTACCAGATATTCTGGTTTCCCTACCGGAGCTGGCGGCATCCCTGCTCGCCGGGATTCGGGACCTGCACCGCTAAACCGCCGGAGGAAGCTCCCATGCTGCAGCGCGACTACACAACGTCGCAGCTCGACGTGCTCGAAGCCGAAGCGATCCACATCATGCGCGAGGTGGCGGCCGAGTTCGAGCGCCCCTGTCTGCTCTTCTCCGGCGGCAAGGACTCCATCGTCATGCTCCGCATCGCGGAGAAGGCGTTCTGGCCCGCGGCCATCCCGTTCCCGCTCATGCACGTCGACACGGGCCACAACTTCGACGAGGTCATCGACTTCCGCGACCGCCGCGCCGGCGAGCTCGGCGCGCGGCTCATCGTGGCCAGCGTCCAGGACTCGATCGACCAGGGCAGGGTCGTGGAGGACACCGGGCGGCGCGCCTCGCGCAACCGCCTGCAGACCACCACGCTGCTCGACGCGATCGAGGAGCACGAGTTCGACGCGGTCTTCGGCGGCGCCCGCCGCGACGAGGAGAAGGCCCGCGCCAAGGAGCGGGTGTTCTCCTTCCGCGACGACTTCGGCCAGTGGGACCCGAAGAACCAGCGCCCCGAGCTGTGGAACCTCTACAACGCGCGCATCCGCAAGGGCGAGCACATCCGCGTCTTCCCGCTGTCCAACTGGACCGAGCTGGACGTCTGGGACTACATCCGGCGCGAGGGCATCGAGATCCCCTCCATCTACTTCGCCCACACGCGCAAGGTGTTCGAGCGCGACGGCATGCTGCTGCCCGACTCCGAGGTGGTCCAGCGCGGCGAGGACGAGCCCCTGTTCGAGGCGGTGGTGCGCTACCGCACCGTGGGTGACATGACCTGCACCGGGGCCGTGCAGTCCCAGGCCGCCACGGTCGAGGAGATCATCGAGGAGATCGCGGCGACCCGGATCACCGAGCGCGGGGCCACCAGGGCCGACGACCGCGCGTCCGAGGCCGCGATGGAGGACCGCAAGCGAGAGGGCTACTTCTAAATGGACATTCTGCGCTTTGCCACGGCGGGAAGCGTCGACGACGGCAAGTCCACCCTCATCGGACGCCTGCTGTTCGACTCCAAGGCGATCTTCGAGGACCAGCTCGAAGCCGTCGAACGCACCTCCCGCGACCGCGGCACCGAGTACACCGACCTGTCGCTGCTCACCGACGGCCTGCGCGCCGAGCGGGAGCAGGGCATCACCATCGACGTCGCCTACCGCTACTTCGCCACGCCGCGCCGCAAGTTCATCATCGCCGACACCCCTGGCCACATCCAGTACACCCGCAACATGGTCACCGGGGCCTCCACGGCCGACCTGGCGATCATCCTCATCGACGCCCGCAAGGGCGTGCTGGAGCAGTCGCGGCGGCACGCGTTCCTGACCTCGCTGCTGCGGGTGCCCCACCTGGTGCTGGCGGTCAACAAGATGGACCTCGTCGACTACGCGCAGGAGCGCTTCGAGGAGATCAGGGAGGAGTTCACGGCGTTCGCCTCCAAGCTCAACGTCTCCGACCTGACCTTCATCCCGATCTCCGCGCTCAACGGCGACAACGTCGTCTCGCGCAGCGAGAACATGCCCTGGTACCTCGGCACCTCGCTGCTGCACCACCTGGAGAACGTGCACATCGCCTCCGACCGCAACCTGACCGACGTGCGCTTCCCCGTCCAGTACGTCATCCGCCCCCAGCGGGCCACCGACCACGCCTTCCACGACTACCGGGGCTACGCCGGGCAGGTCGCGGGCGGCGTGCTCAAGCCCGGCGACGAGGTCGTGCACCTGCCCTCCGGGCTGAGCACCCGCATCGCCTCCATCGACACCTTCGACGGTCCGGTGGAGGAGGCGTTCCCGCCCATGTCGGTGACGCTGCGCTTCGAGGACGACCTCGACATCTCGCGCGGCGACATGATCGCCCGGCCCAACAACCAGCCGGCCGCCGCGCAGGAGCTGGAGGCGATGGTCTGCTGGATGGCCGACGGCGTCAAGCTGACCCCGCGGTCCAAGCTGACGATCAAGCACACCACCCGTACGGCGCGGGCGCTCGTCCGCGACCTGCACTACCGGCTCGACGTCAACACCCTGCACCGCGACGAGGAGGCGACCTCGCTCGGCCTCAACGAGATCGGCCGGGTGTCGCTGCGGGTCACGCAGCCGCTGTTCGTCGACGACTACGCGCGCAACCGGCTCACCGGCGGCTTCATCCTCATCGACGAGGCCACCAACGGCACGGTCGGCGCGGGGATGGTGCTCGACGCGCGCTGAAGGTAGATCTTTCTGGCGTTCCGTGACCGGTCGATTACCCCTAGCGATAGGGTCGCCGCAGGCCGCGCTCAGAGTCCACGCTGAGCGCGATGTTCTGATGCGAGGCCACTCCGTTGACCGATCACGAGCACGCCACCCAGGTGATCTACCTCGGTGGTCTGGGACGCAGCGGCACCACGCTGCTCGAACGGCTCCTCGGGGAGCTGCCCGGCGTGATCGCCCTCGGCGAGGTCGTGCATCTGTGGGAAAGGGGAGTGCTCGCGGGCCAGCCCTGCGGGTGCGGGGCGCCCTTTCCCGCCTGTCCCTTCTGGCGGCAGGTGGGGGAGCGCGCCTTCGGAGGATGGTCGGCCCGGCTGGCGGAGCGGGTGCTCACGCTGCGCCGGCGGGTCGATCGCACCCGTCGCGTCCCGCGCATCGCCCATCCCGACCTCGGCGACTACGTCGAGATCTACCGCAGTCTCTACGCCGCCACCGGAGCCCGGGTGGTCGTCGACTCCAGCAAGCACGCCTCCCTGGCCTGCTGCCTGGTGAGCGGCGGCGTCGACGTCCGGATCGTCCACGTGGTGCGCGATCCGCGCGCCGTCGCCCACTCCTGGGGCCGCACGGTCGAGCGGCCCGAGGACGGCCTGCCGATGACCCGGTGGGGGCCCGCCCGCACCGCCGTGCACTGGACGGCCCAGAACGCCGCGCTGGAGCTGCTCGCACGGCGCGGCGTCCCGGTCACCACCGTCCGCTACGAGGACTTCCTGGCCGCTCCGGGGCCCGCGCTCGGCGCGCTCGGGCACGAGCTGGGGCTCGGAGCCGTCGAGCCGTCGTTCATCGACGGGCGCACCGCCTGGCTCGGGCTGTCCCACACCGTCTCGGGCAACCCCATGCGCTTCCAGGTCGGGCGCGTCGAGCTGCGGCGCGACGACTCGTGGGCGACCGCCATGGCCGGGGGCGACCGGCGCGTGGTCAGCCTGCTCACCTGGCCGCTCCGCCTGCGCTACGGCTACCGGGGGGCCGCGTGAGGTCCGTCGGCGTGGTCGTGCCCACCCGCGGCGACCGGCCCGTCCTGCTGCGCCAGGCCGTCGAGAGCGTGCTGGGCCAGGCGCACTGGGGCACGCTGACGGTGGCCGTCGTGGTGGACGGCGATGCCCCCGTGGCCGAGGTCGCCGCGGGGCTCGCCGGGCTGGGCGACGGCGCGCGGCGGCGGGTGCTGGTGATCCCCAACACGCGCACGCCCGGCCTGCCCGGCGCCCGCAACACCGGCCTCGACGCCCTCGACGCCGACCTGGCCGCCTTCTGCGACGACGACGACCTGTGGCTGCCGGGCAAGCTCGCCGCCCAGCTCCGCGCGCTGCGCCGCGGCGGGGGCGAGTTCGCGAGCTGCGGCATCGAGGTCGAGCACGGCTCCCACCGGGTGCCGCGGCTCGCGGGCACGTCCACCGTGCGCGCCGCCGACCTCGTACGCTCCCGCATGGTCATGGTCCACTCCTCGACGTTCCTGTTCGAACGCGGCGCCCCGCGGCCCGACGAGAGCGCGCCCGGCGGCCAGAACGAAGACTGGGACCTCGCCCTGCGCGCCGCCAAGCGCCACCCGATCGCCTACGTCGACCGGCCGCTCGTCCGGGTCCGCTGGGGCTCCTCCCACTACTCCGCCCGCTGGGCGGACCGCATCGCCGGCCTCGACTGGATGCTCGCCCGGCACCCCGAGCTGGCCGTGGACCCGCGCGGCGCGGCCCGGGTCTACGGGCAGCTCGCCTTCGGGCACGCCGCGCTGGGCCACCGGCGCGCGGCCCTGCGCTGGGCCGCCCGCGCCCTCGCCTCCCGTCCCGCCGAGCCGCGCGCGCCGATCGCGCTCGCGGTGGCGGCCGGGCTGGTCTCCGCGCCGGCGGTGCTGTCCCGGCTGCACGACCGGGGGCACGGCATATGACGCTGCTCGTGACCGCCGAGCGCGTCCGGGTCGGCGGGCTGGGGCTGGACCCGGTGCGCGAGGACGACGTCGTCGAGCGGGTGGCGGCCGGGCTGGCCGCCGGGCGGGGCGGCCGGATCGTCACCCCCAACGTGGACATCTGCCGCCTCGCCGCCGCCGATCCCGAGCTCGGGCGGCTCGTGGCCTCGGCCGACCTCGTGGTGGCCGACGGGATGCCGCTGGTCTGGACGGCGCGGCTGCTGGGCACGCCGCTGCCGGAGCGGGTCGCGGGCGCCGACCTGCTGCGCGCGCTCAGCGCGCGGGCCGCCCGCCACGGATGGCCGGTCTACCTGCTCGGCGGCCCGCACGGCGCTCCCGAGCGGGCCGCCCGTGAGCTCGTCAGGGCCTTCCCCGGGCTGCGGATCTGCGGCGCGCACGCGCCCGCGCACGGCTTCGACTCCTGTCGTGAGCAGCGGGCCGCCGTGCGGCGCAGGGTCGCGACGGCCCGTCCTCGGCTGGTCTTCGTCGGCCTCGGCTTCCCCCGGCAGGACCTCCTCATCGCCGAGCTGCGGCGCGACCTGCCGCAGGCGTGGTTCCTGGGATGCGGGGCGGCGCTCGCGTTCGCGGCCGGCATGGTGCCGAGGGCGCCGTGGTGGATGCGGCGGGCGGGCCTGGAGTGGGCGTTCCGCCTCGCCACCGAGCCGGGCCGGCTGGCCCGCCGTTATCTCATCGACGACCTGCCGTTCGCGGTCCGGCTGCTCGGCCGCAGTCTGGCCGCACGCCTGATCAGGCGGTGAGTGCGCGGACTCGGGCGGCGTCCTCCTGGCTGAGGCCACGGGTGGCGGTGGCGAGCGCCTGGCGGGAGTCCATGCGGCGGTAGGCCGTACGCGACAGGCCGGACCAGCGGAACGCGCCGCCCGCCGACGACGGGCCGGTGCAGGCGCGGTGGATGCGGCGGGCGGCGGCCGGCGTCCAGGGCAGGCCGGCGTGGTCGTACAGCTCGCGGAAGCCCGTGAGGGGGTCGGCGGCCAGGGACTCGTAGGGGGCGACGAGGATGCCGGGCGTGCCGGCCAGGATCGTCCGGGTGACCCGCCAGAGGGCGGCGATCGCGGCGAGGCGGTCGGTCGCGGGGTCGAGGGCGGCGAGCTCGGGGTGGTCGCGGACGAGCAGCGGCTGGTCCAGCAGGTCGCGGAGGTCGGCGCGCCAGCCGAGCCGCTGCCAGCTCGCCACGAACGACACCGGCTCGCGCACCAGCGCGATCACCCGGCAGCCCAGCCGCCGGGCGAACCAGCCCGCGCTCAGCACCGCGAACGGGTCGTCGAGCAGCGCGCGGCGTCCGGTCAACCGGCCGCAGGCGAAGGCGGTGCCGTAGCGGAGCAGGCGGGCCAGGTCGTACGGGCGGTGGTTCGCGCGCAGCTCGGCCCCCCAGCGGTAGCGCAGCGCGACCGTGTCGCGGAAGGCGGGCAGCCACACCTCGTCGTTGTCGTCGCAGATGTACTGGAACCGGTGGGTGACCTCGGCGGCCAGCACGCCGGGGCAGCGGCCGGGCGGGTGCTGGGGGTTGAGCGGCTCGTTGACGTAGACCAGCCCGCCGCCGGCCGCCAGCATCTTGCCCGCCCAGCTCGTGCCGCTCCTGGGCAGCCCGGTCACCAGCACGGGTGCGGCGCTCATGCGGCGGCCCAGGTACGCAGGCGCAGCGCCGCCGGCGTGTGCCGGCCGAATGGGCGCAGCCCGTAACGCCGGTGGAGCTGCCACAGCGGCAGCAGGTTCTTCACCAGCACCCCGCCCGACCATCCGGCCACGGCGCCGAGCGCCCCGTGCGCGGGCACCAGCGCCAGGTCCAGGACCAGCGTGCAGGCGACGGCCGCCAGCAGGTTGAGCAGGCTCATGCCGGTGTGCCCGGCGGCGGTGAGCACGACGTCCACCATCCCGCAGGCCGTGGCCACCATCATGGTGCCCGCGAGCACCAGCGCGACCGGGGCCGCCGTGCCGTACGCGGGCCCGAACACCGAGAGCAGCCACGGGGCCAGCGCCGCGTACGCCAGCCACACCGGCCAGGTCAGCAGCACCAGCCAGACGGTCGCCGTCTGGTAGAGCTCCCTGGCCCGTGCCAGCTCGCCCCGCGCCAGCGCGCTCACCAGCCGGGCCTGCACGGCCTGGGTCAGCCCCTGGTTCGCGAGCTGGCCCACGACCTTGAACCGGGTGGCGGCGGTGTAGACGGCGGCCTGCGCGGGCCCGGCGAGCAGCGCGACGACCACGACGTCCAGCCGCTGGAAGACGGCCTGGATCGCGCCCGCGAAGGACCGGGGAGCGGTGTAGCGCCACAGCTCACGCCCCGCCCCGGGCAGGCCGGGGCCGTTCGGCGTCCGCCTCCGCACCGCGACGGCCGCGAGGACCAGCACCGGCACGTACGGGAGCGCCCACGCGAGCGGCAGCCACTCCGGCCGCCCGGCGAGGGCCACGGCGGCGACCAGCGTGAGCTGCGCGGCGGGCAGTGCCATGCCGTCCAGGAGCACGGTGGGCCGCAGCGAGCCGGAGCCGCGGGTGGCGGCCAGGAGCACGTCGCCGAGCACGACGACCGGCACGATCGCCGCCACCGGCCCCACGCGCGGCCACAGCAGCGCGGCGGCCACGGCGGCCGCCACCGCGCACGGAACGATCGCCGCCCGGATAAATCCGGAAATGTCGTGATGTCCGGCCGCCTTCGCGCGGGCGATGAAGAACACCAGCCCGTTCCCCGCGTCCAGCTTCGCGACGCCGGCCGCCATGAGCACCACGGCGGTGGCCGCGAAGAACGCCCCGGCCTCGGCCGCGTTCACCGCCCGGGTCACCACCACGACCAGCGCGAACTGCGCCGCCGCCGACACCCCGGCCGCCGCCAGCCCCGCCGCCCCTCCGCGCGCCACGCCGCCGCGCCGCCGCAGCCCCGCGACCAGGCGGGCCGGGGTCACCGCCGCCACGACGGCTCCGCGCCCAGCCAGCGCGTCAGCCGGGCGTCGTACGGCTCGAAGTGGTCGCGCAGCGCCCGCCCCAGCCCGCCGGGCAGCGGGTGCGGCCGGGGACGCCCGTTGTGGCGCTCGAACTCCGGATAACCCAGGTGCGGCGCCCCCAGGAACTCCAGCACCCGGTCGTAGACGTGCTCGGGCTGCTCGAAGAACAGGTGGCTGTCCAGCACGAGGATGCGGTCCTGGCCGAACAGCGGCTCCAGCCGGTCGAGCTGGTCGGCGTACCGGCCGCGGGCGAGGTAGGCGTGGTGGCGGTGGGAGTGGTGCCGGGCGTGCGGCGAGGCGCGCAGCAGCTCCTCGGCCCCGTCGAGCCGGGTGGTCTCCAGCTCGACGGCGCGCTCGAACCGCGGCTCCGTCTCGTACCCCCTGGCCAGCTCGTGCGCGTGGGCCGAGCAGGCGCGCTCGACCGGGTCGCGGACGAGCACGACGAGCTTGACCCCGGGCAGGTCGGCGGCGATCCGCTCCCCGGCCAGCGGGTGGAACAGGTAGTAGGGGGACGACTCGAAGGCCAGCGCCCGGCCGCCGTAGCGGTGGGTGAGCAGCGCCGCCCCCGCCCGCAGCGGGAAGTGCGCCTGGTACCAGGCGGGCCCGCGCCAGTAGGCCACGTCGAAGTAGTGCACGCCCTTGTGCAGCACCGGCTTGAGCAGCAGCGGGTGCTGTGCCAGCGCCCGGTAGAGCGACGTCGTGCCGCACCGCTGGCCGCCCGTGATCATGAACGCGGGCAGCAGCCGCGCCCCGGCGGTCAACCGGCCCGCCGCCCGCGACAACGACAGGACCGACCGCTTCACGGTCCTCATAGGAACGACTCCTCGTGGTCGACGGCCGGGTTGAGCCAGGCGTGCGGCGGGCCGAGCGGTTCGTGGCCGTCGGCGGCGTGCCGGTCGGCCAGGGCGATGAGGTAACGCAGGGCGCTCTGCCGGGCCGTGGCCGCCGGCACGCCGAGCGGGGCGAGCTCGCGCGCCGCCCGCGCCACGCAGGCGCGGGCGGCGTCGGGGGGCGGCAGCCGGCGCAGGGCGCGGTGGAAGAAGTGGTGGAGGGCGTCGAAGCCGTAGGGGACGCCGGTCGCGTAGCGCTCCCAGTCCCAGACGAGCAGCCGGCCGCCGGGGGCGGGGCAGACGTTCCAGGGCACGAAGTCCCCGTGCCAGGCGGCCCCGGTGGCATGACCGGCGTCGTGGCGGGCGTCGCGACCGGAGCCATGACCGGCGTCGTGGCCGGTGGCGGCGATCTCCGCGATCGCGGCCAGCAGCAGCGGGCGGGGCGCGCGGCGACGGCGGCGTACGGGCAGCGGCGACACCGCCAGCACCGTGAGGCCGCGCCAGTCGCCGAGGTGCAGCACCTCGGGCGCGACGACCGTGCGCAGGCCGAGCCCGGCGACCCGGCGCAGGGCCGCCGCCTCGGCGGCGACCAGCGCGCGGGTGCGCGCGGTGTCGCCCACCTTCACGTACGCCAGCAGCCGCCCGCCCGAACGGACCTCCAGCACCGGCTTGCGGTTGGCCCGCCGGGCCGGCCGGACGTGCAGGACGGTCTCGACCGGCCGCCCGAAGACCTCGCCCAGATGGGCCGCGATCGACCCCTCGCCGGGCACCATGACCGGCGACCCGACGTGCCACCAGCGCCGCGGCGCCAGCCGGCGGGGCACGGCGGCGTGCGGCAGCAGGGTGTAGGCCCGCGGCGACCCCGGCCCTGGATAGAGCAGCCGGACGGTGTCGGCCAGGTAGCCGAGACGGACGGCGGCGTCGTTCATGCGGGACCTCGGCGGGTGTTGCGCCACAGGAGGGCGAAGGAGATGAGGTAGAGGATGAGCGGGGTGACCAGGCCGTCGTAGACGAACATGTAGAGCAGCACGAGGCCCATCACCAGCACCCCGCCCAGCCCGACGGGGCTGCGGTCGGCCCAGTAGTGGCGGATCGCGCCCACGAAGAAGGCCACGTAGAGCGCGGCGCCGGTGAGCCCCTGCGTCATCAGCAGCAGCCAGAGCTGGCCGTCGCTGCCGAGCGGCGGATGGCCGCAGCCCGGGCACCACCCGGTGCGGCCGGTGGTGACGGTGCGGCCGTTGCCCGTGGCGTTGCGGGTGTTGCCGTAGCCGATCACCGGCGAGTGGGCGGCGGCGGCGAGCGTGGCGGTGACGGTGAAGGCCCTGATGTCGTTGGAGTGCGGCCGGTCGAGCCGCTGCGCGACCAGCGGGGCCAGCGGGCTGAGCGCGAACGCCAGCGCCGCCGCGGCCACCGCCCCGCACAGCGCGAGCCTGGTGCGCCCGCCGACCCGGACGATCAGGTAGACGACGGCCAGACCGAGCCCGATCCACAGGCCCCGGTTGAGCGAGTAGACGACGGGGACCGCGGCCAGGGCGGCCAGTACGGCGAGCAGGACCCGCTGCCGCCGGCTCCCGTGCGCCCACCACCCGACCACCGCCCAGACCAGCAGCACCGACACGTTGCTGCCCCAGGCGTTGGCCCACTCGAAGGGCGCCTCGGGGCGCGGCATGGCGTAGCCGAGCACCTTCTGGGTCTGCGCGGCGGTCGGGTGGATGAGGTTCTGGACGAAGGCGTTGCCGCTCAGCCAGTCGGGCAGCAGCAGCTCCACGGGCGAGGTGAACGCGAAGCCCGGCACCAGCACGCCGAGCAGCCCGCCGGCCACCGTCGTGGCGAACAGCACCCCCAGCATGCGTACGAGCCGGAGCTGCGGCAGCTCCCGCTCGGTCAGGTTGCCCAGGTAGAGCACCATGATCAGGACACTGACGTAGAGCGCGAGCCGCATCGTCCAGCCGATGAGCCGGCCGGGGCCGAGCTCGCCGTAGGTGCCGGGCGGCGACTCGGCCAGCATCAGCGCGCTCACGAGGTAGCCGGCCAGCAGCAGCATCCACAGCCAGAACCCGGGCGGCACCTGGATCGGCCTGCGCCGCCAGAGCAGCACCGCCATGGGCCAGGCCAGGACGATCACCGACAGGCCGCCGAACCCGAGCGCCCACCAGAGCGGGTAGCCGACCAGCAGCGCCGCGATCGGCCAGGCGGCGCGGCTCACGGCGGTCCCGGCCTGGACCTGCGCAGCGGCGGCATGTGCGGCAGGGGGGTCGTCTCGGCGGACGTGTTGATGCCCAGCTCGGCGGAGGTCGCCGTGGGGAACTCGCCGGTGGCCACCAGCTTGCCGAGCGGCGTGTGCGGGCGCGGCTCCAGCAGCGGCACGAACGTGGGCACCACGTCCGTGACGGCGACCACGCCGATGATCGGGACGTCGTGCCGGCCGAGCCGGCGGGCGGCGGCGGTGACCTCGGGGGCGGTGACGCGGCCGAGGCCGACGAGCAGCAGGGCGGCGTCGGCCCGCGCGAGGTCGCGTACGTCGGTGCCGTCGAGCACGGTGAGCGGGGCGCTGACGGCGAGCGGCTCGACGGGCGAGGAGGAGCGGAGGTCGGCGGGCAGGGCGCAGACCAGCAGCCGCTTGCCCGGGCAGGCGGCGACGACGGCGCAGGCCAGCTCGTGCAGCACGCCGGGCTCGACGGCGTAGGACCGCTCGTGCAGGAGGCCGGGCTCGGCGGCGTAGGACCGCTCGTGCAGGACGCCGGGTTCGGCGGCGTAGGACCGCTCGTGCAGGAGGCCGGGCTCGGTGACGCAGGACAGGTCGGCCAGCACCGGCAGGCCGGTCAGCCGCTCGATGTCGGCGGCCTGGCGCAGCCGGATGTCGAGCCGGTCGCGGATCAGGGCGGCGGCGGCGCCGGTCAGCAGCCCCGCCATCAGGCCGGTGCCGAGGTAGAGCGGCAGGCTGGGCGAGCTGGGCTCGGACGGCGGCACGGCGGGGCTGATGACCGCGCCGGGGGTGACCGCGACCGTGCGGAGTGCGTCGTACTTGAGCGCGAGGCTCGCGGCCTGCCTGTTGAGCACGCTCTGCCGCTGGAGCGCGATGGTGTGGTCGGGCGTGCCTCTGACGAGCAGGGCGAGCCGGCGGATGGTCGCGTCGAGCCCGGCGTTGACCTGCCTGAGCTTGCCCAGCACGGCCTGCTGCTGCTCGGCGAGCGCGGTGAGCGCGCTGTCGCGGCGGTGGGCGAGGTAGGCGTCGGCGTACGCGGTGGACCGGACGGCGGCGGTCTGCGGGTCGGCGGCGGTGACCGCGATGGCGAGGACCGAGGAGTTGGGCGGCACGGTGACCTCGGCGGGCTCCGCCGTGGTGAGGCCGAGCGCCTTGGCGGCCCGGCCGGTGACCACGGCCGACGCGGCGACCTGGGCCTCGGTGTCGAGGTTGAGCGACTCGCGCTGGCGGGCGGTGACCTGGTTGCCGGGCTCCTGGGCGCCGATGGGCATGACCTGCACCTGGGTGACGGCGGTGTAGGCGGACGGCGTGAGCCGCATGAGCCCGAGCCCGGCGGTGCCGCCGACCACGACGCAGCCCACGAGGACCAGCCACTGCCGGCGCAGCAGCGCGAGGTGGTCCGCCAACTCGCCGCGGCGGGCATGGACGTCCGGCGGCTGGGTCATGGGAGCGGCCTCCTGGAGGGGTGTGCGCGTCGTCGCCGCCCGGCGACGCAGCGTCACGGGCCGAGGCGTGCGCCCACTATAGGGCGGACGATCAGCACCGGGCCTGAATCCGCAGAGATTTTTCCGTTACGGCGGCAAAGAAGGGCCTCCATAAAGCGATATTCCCGGAAAATTCGGGCGGCGCTTTACCCGGGACGACCAGCGGATACTCGCCACTCCGGCTGAAGTTCGTGGAATGACATGGCAAGGTTCAGGTGTGACAGGACGGGGGTCCTTCGACCAGGAGGGTGGACAATTTTGCAACTACGGGGAATTACCTCCAGAACGGTCACGGCGTTCGCCGCGATCGTGACGCTCAGCTCCTGCTCCGGCGCGACCGGCACGGCGGGCGCCGCCGGGTCGGCCGCCGGTTCCACAGCCGGCTCCACGACGGCCTCGGCGGCGGAGTCCGGCGACGCGGCCGGCCCCGCCAGACAGGTGACCGGAGCGCCGGCCTGTACGGCCACCGCCCGGCTCATCCCGTCCTGCGGCGCCTGGTGGGGGCTGGCGCCCGAGATCTTCACCGGCGCGCCGGTCGAGCAGGCACTGCGCGGGGCCGAGACCCGCATGGGGGCGGCCGCCGACGTGGTGCACGTCTACCACCGGGGCGGCGAGCTGTTCCCGACCCGGGCCGAGATCGGCCTGGCCCGCGACCCGGCCAGGCCGCGGCTGCTCATGGTCAACTGGAAGCCCGCGCTCGACCACACCTGGGCCGAGGTCGCCCGCGGCGAGATAGACCGCCGCATCGACCGGCTGGCGGCCCACCTGCGCAGCGCCTTCCCCGAGCGGTTCTTCCTCACGCTGCACCACGAGCCGGAGAACGACGTGGACGAGTCGCCGGGCTCGGGGATGCGGGCCGCCGACTACGCGGCGATGTACCGGCACGTCGTGCTGCGGCTGCGCGAGAGGGGCGTCAGGAACGCGGTCTTCGTGATGACGTACATGGGGGCGCCCAACTGGGCGGCCCAGCCGTGGTTCGAGCAGCTCTACCCCGGTGACGACGTGGTCGACTGGGTCGCCATGGACCCCTACGCCGACGACCGGGTGAAGGACTTCGACAGGCTGGTCAACAAGACCCGCGAGGAGGAGGAGTTCGCGCAGTGGCCGGGCTTCTACCGGTGGATGCAGCTCCGTTTCCCTGGCAAGCCGGTGATGGTGGCCGAGTGGGGGGTGTTCGGACGGCCGCGCGACCCCTCGTTCAAGCGCCGGTTCTTCGAGTCGGTGGGGCGGGAGATCAAGCGTTACCCGCAGATCAAGGCGCTGCTGTACTTCGACTCGCCGCAGGCGCCGCGCGGTGACACGACCTTCGACTCCGACCCGGGGGCCGGGCGGGCCTTCACCCGGCTCGCGCGCGACCCCTACTTCCGCTCGACGCCGGTGCCGCGTCCCTAGCGGGCGGCCGGGCTCATGGCCGCGTCCGGCTCGGCTGGCGCGTCCGCCCTGCGCCGCCGCAGCCGCCACCCGACCACGATGACCGCGGTGGCGGCGGCCAGGGCCGCGACGGTGACGACGTTGCTCGCGTCCAGCAGCTTGAGCGCCGAGGCCAGCAGCACGATGGCCAGCAGGGCGCGGATCAGGCCGCCCGGGGCGCGAGAGGAGATCCTGGCGCCGAGGTAGACGCCGGGGAGCGAGCCGATGAGCAGCGAGAGCGTGAGGTGCAGCTGGAAGTCGCCGAACAGCAGGTGGCCGAGCGCGGCGGCGGCGACCAGCGGCACGGCCTGCACCAGGTCGGTGCCGACGAGCTGGTTGGCCTTGAGCGCCGGATAGAGCGCGAGCAGCGCCACGATGATCAGCGATCCGGAGCCGACGGAGGAGATCCCGACGACCAGACCGCCTACCATACCGACCAGTAGGGTAGGGATCGGGCGCACGACGATGTCGTGGGCGCTCGCCGTGCCGCCCCGCCCGCCGAGCAGGGTCTTGACCGCCATGCCCGCCACGGCCAGCAGCAGCGCGACGCCCAGCGCGTACGTCACCGCGTCGCTGACGGCGAACGCGCGGGCCAGGAACACCCCGCAGAACGCCGCCGGCACCGACCCCGCGCACAGCCAGCCCACCAGACGCAGGTTGACCGTGCCCCGGCGCAGGTGCACGAAGCCGCCGACCGGCTTCATCACGGCCGAGGCCACGAGGTCGCTGGAGACCGCGGCGAGCGGCGGCACGTTGAAGAACAACATCATCATCGGCGTCATGAGGGCCCCGCCGCCCATGCCGGTCAGCCCGACCACGATGGCGACGAGAAAGGAACCGCCGACGAGGGCGAGATCGATCAACGTACCCAGCCTCCGGACCGCAGCGTCTCCAGCACACGGGAGACCGCCGCCTCGATCGACAGATGTGTGGTGTCGATGACCAGCTCGGCGTCGTCCGGCTCCTCGTAGGGATCGGAGATGCCGGTGAACTCGGGGATGAGCCCGGCGCGGGCCTTGGCGTACAGGCCCTTGCGGTCGCGCCGCTCGCACTCCTCCAGCGGCGTGGCCACGTGCACGAGCAGGAAGTCCGCGCCGACCGCCTCGACCATGGCCCGCACCTCGGCGCGCGTGGCGGCGTAGGGGGCGATGGGCGCGCAGATGGCCAGGCCGCCGTGCCTGGCGACCTCGGCGGCCACGAAGCCGATGCGGCGGATGTTGAGGTCGCGGTCGGCCTTGGAGAAGGTCAGGCCCTTCGACAGCAGGTGGCGCACCACGTCGCCGTCGAGATAGGTGAGCGCGCGGCCGCCGAGCTCCAGCAGCTCGTCGCGGAGGCCGCGGGCGATGGTCGACTTGCCCGAGCCCGACAGGCCGGTGAAGAAGACGACGAGGCCGCGCCGGTGCGGCGGGCCCGGGATGGTGACCGGGTCGGGGCCGGGGAAGTGCTCGACGGCGCCGTACGCCGCCGCGACGCGCTCGCGCAGCTCCAGGTCGATCTCCGGCTCGGCGCGCGGGGCCAGCGGCACGGAGACCACGAGCGTGCCGGGGGGAAGCTGCTCCTTGGCGCGCAGCGCGGCGCGGACGACGGCCGGGCCGCCCTCGCCGTACGCGAGGGGGAGCAGCATGATCAGCGCGTCCAGCTCCTTGGCGGTGGCAACGATCTCGGAGAGGTCGTCGAGCGGCCCGCGCATGGTGACGGCGAGCGCCGGGCGCCCGCCGAGCTCCTCCCTGACCTGGGCAGGGGTGCGGCGCAGGCGGGCGAAGGGCCCGTGCTCCGGCGCCCCGAGGCCCTTGACCGGGCCCGCGACCAGGCCGTCGGCCTCCCGCTCCGTCACGGTCAGGGTCGCGAGCGGCAGGCCCTCGGGGTCCAGCAGGGTCACCTCGTCGCCGGGGGATACCTCGGCGGGCAGGTGGAGGGTGACCGGCGCGGGCCACGGGGTGCCGTCGGCGAGCGTGCCGCGCTCGTGGACCGCGTGCAGGTCGTCGTGGCCCAGGAACCCCGTCAGCGGCGCGAACGCGCCGGAGAGCAGCAGCTCGAGGTCGGCCAGCTCGTGCGGCTCGGGGGTCCACTCCACGGTTCCTACATCCCAACTAATCCGACTGACTTGGTAGGAAAGGAGTGTACCGACTCATTCAAGCAGGCCGCTAGAGCACCCTGGCGAAGTGATGCTGAGGCTTCCTGATGACCATGGTGATCTCGTCGTGCCCGGCGGGGTAGCGGCCGCTGGTCAGCCGGGAGACCGCGGCGATCGCGGCCCGGCCCAGCCGGCCCGACCGGGCGGGGCCGCTCGCCCGCCGCTCCTCGTCGATGATCATGAGCCCGCGGCTGAGGCAGAACGTGTGCATGCCGTCGGCGGAGGTGAGCGGTTCGTACACGGCGGGCAGCGGCCCCGGCGTGCCCGGCCGCGTCACCGCCCGCCACAGCGCCCGGCGCAGCCACCCCGGCGTGAGGCGGTCCAGCAGCCCGTACGCCGACCCGCGGTCACGCATGCGCAGCAGCACCAGCCCGCCCGGCCGCAGCGCCTGCAGCAGCCGGTCGAGCACCAGCTCGGCGTGCCTGACCCGCTCCAGCAGGAACGAGAGCTGGATCAGGTCGTAGGACCTGGGCGGCAGCGGCACGCCGCGCAGGTCGCCGAGCGACCAGGCCACCAGGTCGGCCCGCTCGTCCAGCACCCTGCGGATCGCCGGATGGTCCTCGTCGACCCCCGTGCACCTGGTCTCGACCCGCTCGGGCGCCAGCGGCTCGTCGTGGACGCACCCTGCGACCAGCACGTCGAGCCGTCTGCCGAGCTGGCCGGTCCAGTGCTCGCGGACCCGCTGATCGAAGAGATCGCCCCGCTGGACGACCGATCGCACCTCAGACATGTGACCTACAGTAGTCATCCGGTCGGTATTGGTAACGCATATCGCTGCTAGCGTCCTGGCCCATGAGCGACCAAATCTACGTCGGCAACGCGGTCGCGGACGGCGCGGCCGACGGCGGCTGGCTGCTCGGCCACTTCAAACCGCCCGGCGACCCGCGGCACAGCGACGAGGTCGAGATCAAGTGGGGCGTCCACCGGCCGGGCGAGGTCCGGGCGCGGTGGGTGCGCGGCGAGACGCGCACCGCGCTGCTCGTGCTCGTCAGCGGGCGCTTCCGGGTGGAGCTGCCCGGCCGCAGCGTGCTGCTGGCCGAGCCGGGCGACTACGTGGTGTGGGGGAGGGGCGTCGACCACTCCTGGCGGGCCGAGGAGCTGTCCACCGTGCTCACCGTGCGCTGGCCCTCGGTGGCCGGTTACCGCGTCGGCTGAGGTCTGGCCGGAGCGGGGAGGTCCGGCGGCGAGTGGAGAGGTCTGGCGGCGAGTAGTCTGGGAAGCACACCCCCGGGACCTGGCATGGCCGGGGGTGATCGTGATGCCGTCGTGGGGCTGTGGGCGTATCTGATGAGTCTTTCCGGACTGCTTGACCTTGTTCGCGCCGACCCGAGGCTGACCGCCGCCCTTGAGGAGGGCGGCGACGTCGCGCTGATCGCGCCGTCCGCGCTCAGGCCGTTCGGGGTGGCCGCGCTGGCCGCGCACGACCAGCGCACCGTGCTCGCGGTCACGGCGACCGGCCGCGAGGCCGAGGACCTCGCCGCGGCGCTGACCAGCCTCGTCGAGCCCGCCTCCGTGGCGGTCTTCCCCGCCTGGGAGACCCTGCCGCACGAGCGCCTGTCGCCACGCAGCGACACCGTGGGGCAGCGGCTGGCCGTGCTGCGCAGGCTCGCCCACCCGGTCAAGGGCGACACCGCCGCCGGGCCGCTCAGCGTGATCGTCACCCCGGTCCGCGCGCTGCTGCAGCCCATCGTCAAGGGCCTCGGCGACCTGGAGCCGATCCGGCTGCGCGCCGGCGACGACGCCGACCTCGACGAGGTCGTGGCCCAGCTCGTCGGCAACGGCTACCACCGGGTCGACATGGTGGAGCGGCGCGGCGAGGTGGCCGTGCGCGGCGGCCTGCTCGACGTCTTCCCGCCCACCGAGGAGCACCCGCTGCGGCTGGAGTTCTGGGGCGACACCGTCGAGGAGATCCGCTGGTTCAAGGTGGCCGACCAGCGCTCGCTGGAGGCGGCCGAGGACGGCCTGTTCGCGCCGCCCTGCCGTGAGCTGCTGCTGACCGACGACGTACGCCGCCGCGCCCGCGAGCTGGCCGAGGAGCACCCCGCGCTGGCCGAGGTGCTCGACCAGCTCGCCGAGGGCACCCCGGTGGAGGGCATGGAGGCGTTCGCGCCGGCCCTGGCGGGGGAGATGGACCTGCTGCTCGACCACCTGCCGGTGCGTTCCGCGGTGTTCGTCTGCGACCCCGAGCGGATCAGGGGGCGGGCCGAGGAGCTCGTACGCACCTCGCAGGAGTTCCTGGAGGCGTCCTGGATCAACGCGGCGGCCGGCGGTGAGGCGCCCATCGACCTCGACGCGGCCGCGTTCCGCACGCTGGAGGAGATCCGTCAGCACGCCGACGTGCTCGGGCAGCCGTGGTGGACGATGGCGCCGTTCGGCAACGGCGTCGAGCTCGACGCCCACGACAGCGAGGCCTACCGCGGCGACACCGCGAAGGCGCTGGCCGACATCAAGGGCTGGCTGGCGGAGGAGAAGGCGGTCGTGCTGCTCAGCGAGGGCCACGGCCCGGCCGAGCGCATGGTCGAGCTGCTCAAGGGCGTGGACGTGCCCGCCCGGCTGCGCCCCTACCTCGACAAGGCGCCCGAGCCCAAGGTCGTGCACGTCAGCACCGGCCTGATCGAGCACGGCTTCGTCACGCCGTCGCTGGCCGTGCTCACCCATCTCGACCTGGTGGGCCAGAAGGCGTCCACCAAGGACATGCGCAGGCTGCCCTCGCGCCGCCGCAACATGGTCGACCCGCTGCAGCTCAAGCTGGGCGACCACGTCGTGCACGAGCAGCACGGCGTCGGCCGCTACGTCGAGATGGTGCAGCGCACGGTGCAGGGCGCGACCCGCGAATACCTCGTCATCGAGTACGCCAAGGGCGACCGCCTCTACGTCCCCACCGACCAGCTCGACGAGGTCACCCGCTACGTCGGCGGCGAGGCGCCCACGCTCAACCGCATGGGCGGCGCCGACTGGGCCAAGGCCAAGTCGCGGGCGAAGAAGGCGGTCAAGGAGATCGCCGGCGAGCTGATCAGGCTCTACTCCGCCCGCATGGCCTCGCCCGGCCACGCCTTCGGCACCGACACGCCCTGGCAGCGCGAGATGGAGGACGCTTTCCCCTACGCCGAGACCGGCGACCAGCTCGCCGCCATCGACGAGGTCAAGCGCGACATGGAGCGCGGCGTCCCGATGGACCGGCTGATCTGCGGCGACGTCGGCTACGGCAAGACCGAGATCGCGGTGCGGGCGGCGTTCAAGGCGGTCCAGGACGGCAAGCAGGTCGCGGTGCTGGTGCCGACCACGCTGCTGGTGCAGCAGCACATGTCCACCTTCGCCGAGCGGTTCTCCAGCTTCCCCGTCACGGTCAAGCCGATCTCCCGCTTCCAGACCGACGGCGAGGTCAAGGCCACCCTCGACGGCCTGCGCACGGGCGCGGTCGACGTCGTGATCGGCACCCACCGGCTGCTCAGCCCCGAGGTGCGCTTCAAGGACCTGGGCCTGATCATCATCGACGAGGAGCAGCGCTTCGGCGTCGAGCACAAGGAGGCCATGAAGCACCTGCGCACGCAGGTGGACGTGCTCGCCATGTCGGCCACGCCGATCCCGCGCACGTTGGAGATGGGCCTCACCGGCATCCGCGAGATGTCGACCATCCTCACGCCGCCGGAGGAGCGGCATCCGATCCTCACGTTCGTGGGGCCGTACGAGGAGAAGCAGATCGCCGCGGCCGTGCGGCGCGAGCTGATGCGCGACGGCCAGGTGTTCTTCGTCCACAACCGGGTCGCCTCGATCAACCGGGTGGCGACCCGGCTGCGCGAGCTGGTGCCCGAGGCGCGCATCGCGGTCGCCCACGGCCAGATGAACGAGAACCAGCTCGAAAAGATCATGGTGGGCTTCTGGGAACGCGAGTACGACGTGCTCGTCTCCACCACGATCGTCGAGTCCGGGCTCGACGTGCCCAACGCCAACACCCTCATCGTCGACCGGGCCGACAACTACGGCCTGTCCCAGCTCCACCAGCTCCGCGGCCGGGTCGGGCGGGGCCGCGAGCGCGGCTACGCCTACTTCCTCTATCCGCCGGAGAAGCCGCTCACCGAGACCGCGCACGAGCGCCTGGCCACCATCTCGCAGCACACGGAGATGGGCGCCGGCATGTACGTCGCGATGAAGGACCTGGAGATCCGCGGCGCGGGCAACGTGCTCGGCGCCGAGCAGTCCGGTTTCATCGCCGGCGTCGGCTTCGACCTCTACGTCCGCCTGATGGCCGAGGCCGTGCAGGAGCAGAAGGCCAAGCTCGACGGCGGCGAGGCGCGCGAGGAGACGCCGGACGTCAAGGTCGAGCTGCCGATCAACGCCCACATCCCGCACGACTACGTCACCTCGGAGCGGCTGCGGCTGGAGGCGTACAAACGGATCGCCGGCATCGCCGAGGAGAGCCACATCGCCGAGGTGCGCGAGGAGCTGACCGACCGCTACGGCAAGCCGCCGGTGGAGGTGGACAACCTCCTGGAGGTGGCCGCGTTCCGGATCAAGGCGCGCAGGGCGGGGCTCACCGACGTCACGCTGCAGGGCCAGAACATCAAGTTCGGCCCGGCGCGGCTGCGCGAGTCGCAGCAGGTCCGGCTCGACCGGCTCTACAAGAAGGCGGTCTACAAGCAGGCCGCGGAGACGCTGCTGGTGCCGATCCCCAAGACCAAGCCGCTCGGCGGGCAGCCTCTGCGCGACCTCGACCTGCTCAAATGGTGCGGGGACCTGGTCGAGGCGCTGTTCCTCGAGCCCGCACGGGTAAGCTAGCGGCGGTTTTTCGGTCGGAAAGGGACGCATGTGAAGTCGATACGAGTGGCGATGGCCGCCGCCGCGGCGGGCCTGGCCCTGACCGCCTGCTCTTCCCCCTCCCCTGTCGGGGCCGCGGCCGTGGTCGGCGACGACCGCATCACGGTGAGCGAGGTCAACGAGGACGCGCAGGCGTACAAGGCGGCGCTTCAGCGCAACAACCTCAGCGAGGCGGACCTCGGCGGGGTCCCGGTCAGCCATGTCGTGCTCCAGCGCCTGGTCAACGTGGCCGTCACCGAGCAGCTGCTGACCCGCTACAACGTGCAGGTCAGCGAGACCGAGGTCGACTCGGCGATCAAGGATCCCGGCCAGTTCCAGTCGGCCGAGATCAACCTGCTGTCGCAGGGCGTGGTCCCGTCCGACGCGCGCGACTACGGGCGGGCGATGGTCGGGCTGGCCAAGCTGCAGCAGCAGTTCGGCGGCGAGAGCGGGCAGCAGCGGCTGGCCCAGGAGTTCAACGCGGTCAAGACGGTGGTCAACCCGCGCTACGGCACGCTCAACCCGCAGCGCTCGCAGGCCAACCCCGGGCCGTTCGTGGACGCGGGCCGCTTCGGCAAGCAGGCGGACACCGCCGCGCAGACCCCGCAGGGTTAGCCCGTGCCGCTCGTCGTCGTCACCACCTCGCCCAGGGTCGCCCCCGGGCTGCTGAGCCACCAGGCGTGGGAGGCGCTGCGTTCCGGTCCCGTCCTGACGGGGAACGCGGCGCACCCGCAGCTCCCCTACCTCGCCGAGGCCGGCGTCGAGGTCGAGGTCGTCGAGCCCGACCCGCGGGCGCTGGCCGCGCGGGCGGTCGCCGAGACCGTGGTGTGGCTGGCCGGGTCGGGCTCGGAGAGCGGCGACGAGGAGTTCATGCGGGCGGTCGGGCACGCCGCCGTGGCGATGGCCGACCCGCCGCTCATCGAGGTCGTGCCCGGCTCGTACGACCTGCCGGGCGCGCGGGTGCTCGACCTCGTCGCGGTGATGGACCGGCTGCGCACCGAGTGCCCGTGGGACCGCGGGCAGACGCACGAGTCGCTGGTGCCCTACCTGCTCGAAGAGGCGTACGAAGTCCTGGAGACCATCGAGCAGGGCGACCACCGGGCGCTCCGCGAGGAGCTGGGCGACCTGCTGTTGCAGGTCGTCTTCCACGCCAGGGTCGCCGAGGACTTCGACATCGACGACGTGGCGGCCGGCATCGTCGACAAGCTCGTACGCCGCCACCCGCACGTCTTCGGCTCGGTGCGGGCCGAGAGTGCCGACCAGGTCAACGACAACTGGGAGGCCATCAAGGCGGCCGAGCGGGCGGCGAAGGGACGCGAGTCCGCGCTCGACGGCGTCCCGATGGGTCAGCCCGCGCTGTCGCTGGCCGCCCAGCTCATCCGCAGGGCCGAGCGGTCCGGCGCGCCCGAGTCGCTGGCGGCGGGGATCGGCCAGGGCGTGGCGCGCGAGCTGTTCGACCTGGTCCGCCGGGCCGGGGAGGCCGGCATCGACGCCGAGGCGGAGCTGCGCGCCGCGGCCCGCGCCTACCGCGACCGCGTCCACGCGTGGGAGCGCCGCTGACCCGCCGCGCGCCTGACCGGCTGATCCGCCGCGCGCCTGACCGGCGACCTGTCTCGGCGGGCCGGACCGATAGGCTCTGAAGGCATATCGTCTTCCGATTTAGGAGCGCATCCCGTGGCTACCATCGAGGTCGTATACGCTCGCGAGATCCTCGACTCCCGGGGCAACCCCACGGTCGAGGTCGAGGTGGTGCTCGACGACGGCAGCACCGGCCGCGCGGCCGTGCCGAGCGGGGCGTCCACCGGCCAGTTCGAGGCGGTCGAGCTGCGTGACGGCGGCAAGCGTTACGGCGGCAAGGGCGTGGAGAAGGCCGTTCTCGCCGTCACCGACGAGATCTTCGAGGAGATCGGCGGCATCGAGGCCGAGGACCAGCGCATCATCGACCAGATCATGATCGATCTGGACGGCACGCCCAACAAGTCCAAGCTGGGCGCCAACGCCATCCTCGGCGTGTCGCTGGCCGTGGCCAAGGCCGCCGCCGACAGCGCCGAGCTGCCGCTCTTCCGCTACCTGGGCGGCCCCAACGCGCACGTGCTGCCGGTGCCGATGATGAACATCCTCAACGGCGGCGCGCACGCCGACACCAACGTGGACATCCAGGAGTTCATGATCGCGCCGATCGGCGCGGAGACCTTCCGCGAGGCCGTGCGCATGGGCACCGAGGTCTACCAGGCGCTGAAGAGCGTGCTCAAGGAGAAGGGCTACGCCACCGGCCTGGGTGACGAGGGCGGCTTCGCCCCCAACCTGCCCTCCAACCGCGACGCGCTCGACCTGATCCTCGTCGCCATCGAGCGGGCCGGCTACACGCCGGGCGAGGACGTCGCGCTCGCCCTCGACGTGGCCGCCACCGAGTTCCACAAGGACGGCGTCTACACGATCGACGGCAAGGGCCTGTCGGCGCAGGAGCTCATCGCCTTCTACGAGGACCTGGTCGCCAACTACCCGCTGGTGTCCATCGAGGACCCGCTCGACGAGGAGGACTGGGAGGGCTGGAAGGCCATCACCGCCTCCCTCGGCGACAAGGTGCAGCTGGTCGGCGACGACCTGTTCGTCACCAACCCCGAGCGGCTGGAGCGCGGCATCGTCGCGGGCGCGGCCAACGCCCTGCTGGTCAAGGTCAACCAGATCGGCACGCTGTCGGAGACGCTCGACGCCGTGGACCTCGCCCACCGCAGCGGCTACCGGTGCATGATGAGCCACCGCTCCGGCGAGACCGAGGACACGACGATCGCCGACCTCGCGGTGGCGGTCAACTGCGGTCAGATCAAGACCGGCGCGCCCGCCCGTTCCGACCGGGTCGCCAAGTACAACCAGCTGCTGCGCATCGAGGAGCTCCTCGACGACGCCGCCCGCTACGCGGGTCGTTCGGCGTTCCCGCGTTTCCGGCGCTAGTTTCGAGTGACGGCTCGCGGGTACTCCCGCGAGTCGTTCCGAAAGGGGGGTGTGGCAGCAGTGGCGAAGAGGCCGCAGCTCACCGGGCGGGCCGCCATCCTGGCCGTCGTGGTGTGCGCGATCGCGATGAGCCTCGCCTACCCTGTGCGCGAGTACATCAGCCTGCGCCGCAGCATCTCCGAGCTGCGCGCGGAGAAGGCCAGGGTCGAGGCGGAGAAGCAGGCGCTGCTGGCCAGGGACCAGCAGGCCAACGACCCCAACTGGATCAAGAAGACGGCCAAGGAGCGGCTGCACTACTGCGGGCCGGGTGAGAAGTGCTTCGTCGTGATGGAGCCCGGCGAGGACGAGCGGCGGACGACGGTCAAGCAGCCGGCGACGGCGCCGCCGTGGTACCAGACGCTGTGGGAGTCCGTGGAGGCCGCCGACGCGGGCACCGGCCGCCGGGCCGTCACGGACAGCCGGGCTCCGCAGCCGAGCATCAAGCCCAGCACGAAGGTGACCGCTGAGCCCACTCCTGGGCCGACGAAGAAGGAAAGCGTTGGACAGTAAAGACGTCGAGGTCGTCAGGCAGCAGCTCGGCCGGCCGCCCCGAGGGCTGCGCGGGGTGGCGCACCGCTGCCCGTGCGGCAATCCCGACGTGGTGGAGACCGCGCCGCGGCTGCCCGACGGCTCGCCGTTCCCGACCCTCTACTACCTGACCTGCCCGAAGGCGGCCTCGGCCATCGGCACGCTGGAGGGCTCCGGCCTGATGCGCGAGATGCAGGCGCGGCTCGCCACGGACCCGGAGCTGGCCGCCGCCTACCAGGCCGCGCACGACGCGTACGTGGCCAGGCGGGACGCGGCGGCCGAGGAGGAGGGCCTGGAGCCGCTCCCGCGCGACATGCAGAGCACCGGAGGCATGCCGAAGCGGGTCAAGTGCCTGCACGCGCTCGTCGCGCACGAGTTGGCGGCGCCCGGTGTCAACCCGATCGGCAGGGAGGCGCTGGACGCACTCCCCGAGTGGTGGAGTGACGGACCATGCGTGTAGCCGCCGTCGACTGCGGCACCAACTCCGTACGTCTGCTCATCGCGGACGTCGGCGACGACCAGATCGACGACGTCGAGCGGCGGATGGAGATCGTCCGCCTCGGGCAGGGCGTCGACCGGACCGGCCGGCTGGCGCCCGACGCCCTGGAGCGCACGTTCAAGGCCATGCGCGGCTACCAGGAGCTGATCGAGCGGCACGACGCGGGCGCGACCCGCGTCGTGGCGACGAGCGCGACCAGGGACGCCGGCAACCGCGAGGACTTCGTGGCCGGGGTGCGCGAGATCTTCGGCGTCGAGCCCGAGGTCGTGTCGGGGGCCGAGGAGGCCGAGCTGTCGTTCACCGGGGCGACGAGGGGCCTGGTGCGGCTGTCGCCCGAGACCGAGGTGCCCGAGGGCCCGCTGCCCCCTTACCTGGTGGTGGACATCGGCGGCGGGTCCACCGAGTTCGTGGTGGGCGAGCAGCACGCCGAGGCGGCGCTGTCGGTGGACATCGGCTGCGTGCGGCTGACCGAGCGGCACCTGAAGGACGCCGGCGACCCGCCGTCCGCGCGGGCGCTGGAGGCCGTGGTGGCCGACATCGAGGCGGCGCTGGACCGGGTGGAGGCGGAGGTGCCGGTACGCCGTGCCCACACGCTCGTGGGCCTGGCCGGCTCCGTGACGACGGTCGCGGGCATCGCGCTCGCCCTGCCCGCGTACGAGCCGGAGCGCATCCATCACGCGCGCCTGTCGGCCGAGCAGGTGCACGAGGTGACGCGGCGGCTGCTGGAGATGACGCATGGTGAGCGGGCCGCGCTTCCGGTGATGCATCCGGGCCGGGTCGACGTCATCGGGGCGGGCGCGCTCATTTTGGACCGCATCGTCCGCCGTTTTGCGTTTTCGCAGGTCATTGTCAGTGAACACGACATCCTGGACGGTATTGCCTGGTCGCTCGCCCGATAAATGTCGCCAAATACGGACATTACGGATCTTCGTCCGTGTTGAGTGTGCCATCATATTCGTGCTTAGGTGAAGGAGCATTACGGGGGCTTTGCCATATTGCCGTGCACGGAAAGTGTCGGCGTGGCGACCGTTCCCGAGCTGCGTCCTTTTCCCTCATACGGAATGGAGCACTCTCACCATGAAGTTCTCTGGGTTAACCGCTCGCAGGGCGGCTGCGTTCGGCGCCTCGGCCGCGGTGCTCGCCACCCTGACCGCCGGGCTCGTCGCCGGGCCCGCGCAGGCGGCCACGGCCGGCAAGACCGGTGTCAAGGTCTCGGCGACCACGCCCAAGGCCAAGCCGGGCAAGTTCGAGGGCGACTGTCCCGTCAAGGTCAACTTCTCGGCGAAGATCAAGGTTTCGCTCAAGGGCAAGACCGAGCTGGCCTACCGCTGGCTGCACGGTGACGGGTCCAAGGGCAAGGTCAATGTGATCAAGCTCAAGGGCAAGGGCACCAAGTCGGTGACCGTCCGGCAGTCGATCACCTTCAAGGAGGACGTGAAGGGCTGGGAGGCCGTCCAGGTCCTCTCCCCGAAGAAGTTCGTCACCAAGAAGGGCTACTTCTCCGTGTCCTGCGCCGAGGCGGAGCAGGAGAGGGAGCCGAAGGTCGACATCCACCTCCCCGGCCACGCTTCGGTGTCGGCGAGCGCCTGGGCGAACCCCGACTCCTACGTCGGCGTCTGCAGCCCCGGCAACAAGATCGGCTTCACCGGCCTGATCAAGGCCGACCGGCCGACCTGGGTCAAGTACCGCTGGGTGCTCAACGGTGACGCCGTCGACTACGGCAAGGTGAAGGTCCGCCACGCCACCAAGGTCGGCTTCGGCTTCTCGCCGCGCGAGAGCCACCGTGGCTGGGCTCAGCTGCAGATCCTCGGCCCGGACCGCGCCTACTCCAACCGGGCCTCGTACTCGGTGTGGTGCAAGGACCCGGCCCCCGCTCCCGTGACCAAGGTCGCGGTGTCCGGTCTGGTGACCGCCACCAACCACGACGGTTGCAAGGTGGGCGCGCACGCCACCGTGAGCACCACCGGCTCGGCCAAGGTCTCCTGGACCTGGCGGGTGAACGGTGTCTCCGTGTCCTCGGGCGAGTCGTTCTTCCGCGGCTCCGACTCGAAGACCGTGACGCTGCCCGAGAGCGCGCTGGTCGGTGAGGCCACCAAGGGCGGCAGGGTCAGCCTGACGGTGAGCGGCCCGAACAACACCGAGTCGAGCTTCCAGTCGTACGCGGCCTGCAAGGTCGTGACGACGCAGGCGCCCGCCACGCAGGCGCCCGCGACGGACGCTCCGGCTCCGTCCTCCGCCGCCTGAGCGACGGGTTCGATCTGGTTCGAAGAACCGGGTGGCCGCCTTGTGCGCCACCCGGTTTCTCGTTTGCCACTACCGCGCATTGCACAGTAGTGTGCATGGCGTGGACAGCAGCCAGCTCCTCAAGGGCGTGCTCGACCTGGCCGTCCTGGCCGTGCTCGCCGAGCGCGACGGCTACGGCTACGACGTCGTGCGCAGGCTCAGGGAGGCGGGCCTCGTGGAGGTCGGCGACGCCTCCGTGTACGGCACCCTGCGCCGCCTGTTCAAGGCGGGCGCCCTGACCTCCTACGTGATGGCCTCCGACGAGGGGCCGCACCGCAAGTACTACGGGCTCAACGAGACCGGCAGAAGCATGTACGCCGCCCAGGCCAGGACCTGGGACTCGTTCGTGGCCACCATGGCATCCCTGCTGAAGGAGGGACGAGGATGACCCCCGCCCAGTACGCCCGGGCCGTACGCGAGGCCGTGGGCGACCACCCCGACCGCGAGGAACTGCTGGAGGACCTGGACGACCATCTGGCCGAGATCGCGGCCGAGTCGCCCGGCCTGCCGCTGGAGGACCGGCTGGGCCCGCCGGCCGTCTATGCCGAGGAGCTCATGGCCGCCTACGGAGGCCGCGCGCAGGGCCGCCGCGCCCGCGGGTTCCGCCCGCGCGCGTGGGCGACCCGGGCGCACGCGGCCCTGCTGCGCCACGGGCCCTACCGGGGTTTCGCGGCCTTCCTGCCCGAGCTGCGGCCCGGCTGGTGGGTGCTGCGCGGCTACCTGCTGGCCATGCTGCTGGTCTCGCTCTACGGCCACGGCCGCGCCGTCCCCGAGAACCCGGCCGACTGGGCCGTGGTGGCGGCCCTGGTGGTGGCGTCGGTGTGGTTCGGCCGGCGGCGCGGTGGCCGCCCGGCCGCCCTGTTCGCCGTGGGGCTCAACGCGCTCGCCGCGCTCGCCCTGCTCGCCGGCCTGACCGCGGTCAAGCCGCTCGGCGCCGATCCCGCGCCCGTCGCCCACGCCGCCGCGCGCGTCAACATGCTCATGGTGGGTGGCTCGTCGAGCTCCATCGGCGTGGCGAACATCCGGCCCTACGCCAAGGACGGCACCCCGCTCACCGACGTCTACCTCTACGACCAGGACGGCAACCCCGTCATCACCGACCCGGAGAGCCGGGGCTACACCGTCGACCGTTCGTGCGGGGAGCCGGTGCTCAACCGCTACCCGCTGCCGCTCAAGAAGCAGAGCTTCGACCCGGAGCCCTCGCCAACGCCGACCGCCTGCCCCACACCGAGTCCGGCCACCACGAGTCCGGCCACCACGAGTCCGGACCGCACGAAATGATCGGGCACCATCGGTGTCATGAGCTTCGTACCGCCGGGCACCGGCTGGCCGGGCGATCCCGCCACCGCTGACACCCCCGTCGCCCACGACCCCGCCGACGTGCGCCGCCTCGCCGCAGGCAGCGACGACCTCGCGGAGCTCACCGCGAGGCAGTCGGTCTGCCGGGCCTGCCCGCGCCTCGTGGAGTGGCGGGAGGAGGTGGCCACGGTGAAGCGGCGCGCGTTCGCGGACGAGACGTACTGGGGCCGTCCCGTCCCCGGCTGGGGCGCGGAGCGGCCGCGCATCCTGCTGGTCGGGCTGGCCCCGGCCGCGCACGGCGGCAACCGCACCGGCCGGATCTTCACCGGCGACCGCAGCGGCGACTGGCTGTTCGCCTCGCTGTACCGAGCGGGGCTGGCGGAGCGGGAGACCAGCACGTACGCGGGCGACGGCCAGCGGCTCATCGGCACGCGGGTGGTGGCCCCCGTCCGCTGCGCGCCGCCCGCGAACAAGCCCACGGTCGAGGAGAAGGCCGCCTGCTACCCGTGGATGGCGCGGGAGCTGGAGCTGGTCGCGCCGTACGTGCGGGTGGTGGTGGCGCTCGGCGGCTACGCCTGGCAGGCCATGTGGCCGGCGCTCAAGGAGGCGGGGTACGAGCTGCCGCGCAGCCGCCCGCCGTTCGGGCACGGGGCCGAGGTGGAGGTCCGGCACGGCGACGCGCCGGTCACCCTGCTCGGCTGTTACCACCCGAGCCAGCAGAACACCTTCACCGGCCGCGTCACCGCCCAGATGCTGGACTCGATCTTCGAAAAGGCCAGGTCAATGGCACTGTGACGCATCCCATCATGCCCGGATTGGCTTCTGCTGCTCCTCCTGACATAGCCTTGTGAATGCTTTCACAAGCATGACGAGGGATGGGGCCTCAGGATGAACAAGCACATTCTCATCGTCGGCGGTGGATACGTCGGCCTCTACACGGCGCTCCGGCTGCAGCGCAAGCTCTCTCGCGAGCTGCGCGGCGGCGAGGCGCGCATCACGATCATCGATCCCCAGTCCTACATGACGTACCAGCCGTTCCTCCCGGAGGCGGCGGCCGGCAACCTCTCCCCCCGGCACCTGGTGGCGCCGCTGCGGCGGGTCCTGCCGAAGGTGCGCATCCTGAACGGCACCGTCACCACCGTCAAGCACGGCGACCGCGTGGTGACCTTCCAGCCGGCCGAGGGCGAGCCGCGCCAGATCGCCTACGACGTGCTCGTCATGGCGGCCGGGTCCATCTCCCGCACGCTGCCCATCCCCGGCCTGACCGACATCGGCATCGGCTTCAAGACCGTCGGCGAGGCCATCGCGCTGCGCAACCGCGTGCTGCACCTGCTGGACGTGGCCGAGTCGACCGAGGACCCCGAGGTGCGGCGCAGGGCGCTGACGTTCGTGGTGGTCGGCGCGGGCTTCGCGGGCGTGGAGGCGCTGGCCGAGCTGGAGGACATGGCCAAGGACTCCGTGCGCTACTACCGCAACATCAAGCCCTCCGACATCCGCTGGGTGCTCGTCGAGGCGACCAGCAGGGTGCTGCCCGAGGTGGGCCCCGAGATGGGCAAGTGGACGCTGGAGCAGCTCCGCGAGCGCGGCATCGACGTCAGGCTGGAGACCCGGCTGGAGTCCTGCGAGGGCGGGCACGTGGTGCTCTCCGACGGCGAGGAGTTCGACGCCGAGACCCTGGTGTGGACGGCGGGCGTCAAGCCCAGCCCGGTCGTCAACGACAGCGACCTGCCGCTCGACGAGCGCGGCCGGATCAAGACCACGGCGCTGCTGACCGTGCACGCGAGCCCGGGCGCCTTCGCGGCCGGCGACGCGGCGGGCGTGCCCGACGTCACCAACCCCGGGCAGTACTGCGCGCCCAACGCCCAGCACGCGGTGCGCCAGGCCAAGGTGCTGGCCGACAACATCGTCCGTCACCTGCGCGGCCAGGAATTGCAGGAATACCGCCACAAGTATGTCGGATCGGTCGCCGGTCTCGGCCTGCACCAGGGTGTCGCCAATGTCTATGGCGTCAAGCTTCGCGGATTCCCTGCATGGTTCATGCACCGCACCTACCATCTGTCGCGGGTGCCTACGCTGAACCGCAAGGTCCGCGTCGTCGTCGACTGGACCCTGGCCCTGTTCTTCAAGCGCGAGACGATCTCCCTCGGTGAGATGGAGCACCCGCGCGAGGGCTTCAGGGCGGCCGTCGCGACGATGCGCCGCTAGCCCGGGTACGGCAAGCGCCCCGGCCGTCGCGGCCGGGGCGGCGGCAAGCGCCCCGGCCGCGACGGCCGGGGCGCTTTCGGCACCCCTGGCGCAAGCGGAAGGGGTAGCACCGGTGGGGCTTTCAGCGGTGACCGTGCTCGGCGTGGACAGGCCCGGCGTGATCGCCGCCGTCACCGGTTCGCTCGCCGACTGCGGGGCGAACATCCAGGACTCGACCATGACGCTGCTCGGCGGGCACGTGGCCATGATGCTCCTGGTCTCCGGCGACCTCGACTGCGACGAGGTGCTCAAGCGGCTGCGGACCTCCGACCTCGTGGTGACCGCCTCCGCCATCGAGGCCCGCAGGCACTTCTGCGAGGAGGGCGACGGCCTCGGCTACGTCCTCACCGTCCACGGCCCCGACCGGACCGGGATCGTCTCGGCCGTCAGCGCCGTGCTCGCCGCCGACGGCGGCAACATCACCGGCATGAGCACGCGGCTCACCGGGCGGCTCTACGTGCTCATCGCCGACGTCGAGCTGCCGAAGGAGGTAGACGTGGCGGCCCTCATGCGCAGGCTCGCGGCCGTCGGGGCCGGCCTCGACGCCGAGATAACCTTCCGCCCCGTGGAACCGGACCTGCCGTGACGGGCCCGGCCCCCGACGTCTACCCCGGCCCCGGCCCCGATCCCGGCTCCCGTGCAACGGCCTGCCTGCCGGCCACGACGGGGCTCGCGGCCCCTCAGATCGGCCTCAGCGGCCGTTCGGTCGCCTTAGGCACCGGACGGCACCCCCGCGCCGTCCGTACGCCGGAGAGTGCGTTCTGGCCGATCCGCGCCTCGGCGGGGCCTCCCCTTGGGATCATGGGCGCGTACATGTGCAATTGCCAGACACCGGGGAGGCCGTCACATCGAAGCCGATACCTTCGCAGCCCGCTGCATTCACCACCAACCGGACCATCTGGACGGTCTACTCTTCTTGGGCAGAGTGTCGGGAGCCCTATCACTTCACATCGAACTTCACAGTTGTGACTCTTGATGCGAAGTTGTGCTCCTCGGAAGCATGGTCCGTTTCGTATGATTGCGGCGCCCCCGTAGCCCAATGGCAGAGGCAAACCCCTTAAAAGGGTTGACGTGCGGGTTCGAATCCCGCCGGGGGCACCTGCTTCTACCATTGGAAATACGTTTTTCGACACGGTGGATGACCTTGGGAACTCCGCGACGGCCACGTTCGTTGTCCTCGCTGCCGAAGTCCCCCACGAACCCGATCTGAGCGCGAGTTGACCAAGGTGCCGCCAGGCCCCGTAGGCTCGGCGACACAGGAGGCAGCGATGGAGAGCAAGAACCCCGTTTTCAGCAAGACCCGCCGGCAGGCGGGAGCATGGTCAGGCCCGGCCCCGTCTCCTGACATGCTGCAGAACATGTACGACTCCCCGTCGTACGCACCCCCGAGCCGGCCCGCGTTCCGCACCATGACCCTCGACGACGTGGTGGTGCGCGGCTTCCTGACCCTCGGCACGCTGGTCCTCGCCGCCGCGGCGGCCTGGGTGCTCGACGTGCCGCCCATGTTCGCGATCGTCGGCGCGGTCGTGGCGCTGGTCCTGGGCCTGATCGCCTCGTTCACGCAGAGCACCAACCCGGCGCTCATCCTGGGTTACGCCTTCTTCGAGGGCATCTTCCTGGGCAAGATCAGCCAGCTCTTCGAGGGCGCCATCAGCGGCATCGTGCTGCAGGCGGTGCTCGGCACGGCCTTCGCCTTCGGCGCCGTGCTGACCGTCTACGCGCTGCGGATCGTGCGGGTGACGCCCAAGCTGGTGAAGTTCACGGTCGCGGCGGCCATGGCGGCCCTGGGCCTCGTGCTGGTCAACCTGCTGGTCGGCATCTTCAACGGCGGCGACGGCCTCGGGCTGCGCACCGACAGCCCCATCGGCTGGGTGTTCAGCATCGTCATGATCCTGATCGGCTGCTTCTTCCTGCTGCTCGACTTCGACTCGGTCGAGCAGGGCGTCCGCCAGGGCGCGCCGGAGAAGTTCGCCTGGCAGTGCGCGTTCGGCCTGACGCTGAGCCTCGTCTGGATCTACCTGGAGGTTCTGCGCTTCGTCAGCTATTTCAGCGACGGTGACTGAGCGTAGACATCGTCGTCACCTCCGAGGGCTCCGCGTTCACGCGGGGCCCTCTCTTTGTGCGACCGAAAATCTACGTGCCGTCACGGATTCCAGGCAGCCAGGGGCTTGCCTTTCGGTGGATGGTGTTGCAGTGTCAAGCAAAGGACCTTAATCCGCGGAGGTGCCCATGTCGTTGAACCACTCACCGGAGACGCAGACGAAGCTGATCGCAAGGGTCCCCATGATAACGGGACGCGAACTCCCCGAGTGGTTCCAAGCCATCGACAACGGCCCGTCATTCCTCAGGTGCGCCGAGCGGGCCAACTGGCTCGCCGACGAGCACGGGCTGACCCACGGCTACGCCGCCGCCATCGTTCACGAGCACGAGCGGCACCGCCGTAACCGGATGGGCTTCATCTAAGCCCGTCACTGACCCGCGCCCGTGCCGTAAGCGCGGGCGCGTCGTCATGCGTCACCATGAGGTCATGGACCTCGACAAGGCAGTGGCCTTCCTCCGCGACAACCACAACGCCGTCCTGCTCACCCGACATCGCGATGGGCGCCCGCAGATGTCCCCGGTGACGGTCGGCGTGCAGGGGCCGCACATCGTCGTCAGCACGCGCGAGACGGCGTTCAAGACCCGCAACGTGCGGCGCGACCCCCACGTGTCGCTGTGCGTCTTCACCAGCGCCTTCTACGGCCAATGGATCCAGGTCGACGGCACCGCCGAGGTCCTCTCGCTGCCCGAGGCCATGGAGCCGCTGATCACGTACTACCGCGACATCTCGGGCGAGCACCCCGACTGGGACGACTACCGCGCCGCGATGGTCCGCGAGCGGCGCGTCCTGCTGCGCATCACGCCGGTCTCCGCCGGCCCCGACCGGTCCGGCTGAAGCGGCCCGGCTGAAGCGGTCCGGCGCCCGGCCGCGGGCCGGGCGCCGGAGCGCGCGGGTCAGCTCAGGCGCTCCAGGAGCATGGCCATGCCCTGGCCGCCGCCCACGCACATCGTCTCCAGGCCGATGGTCTTGTCGTGGTGCTGGAGGCCGTTGATGAGCGTGGAGGTGATCCGGGCGCCGGTCATGCCGAACGGGTGGCCCACCGCGATGGCGCCGCCGTTGACGTTGAGCCGGTCGAGCTCGATGCCCAGCTCCTGGTAGGACGGGATGACCTGGGCCGCGAACGCCTCGTTGATCTCGACCAGGTCGACGTCCTCGATGGCCATCCCGGCCCGCGCCAGCGCCTGCCGCGAAGCGTCCACCGGGCCGAGGCCCATGATCTCCGGCGACAGGCCGGAGACGCCGGTGGAGATGATCCGGGCCAGCGGCGTGATGCCCAGCTCGGCCGCCTTGACGTCACTCATGATCACCACGGCGGCGGCGCCGTCGTTGAGCGGGCAGCAGTTGCCGGCCGTGACCGTGCCGTCCGGGCGGAAGACCGGCTGGAGGCCGGCGACCTTCTCGTACGTGGTGCCCGGCCGCGGCCCGTCGTCGGCGCTCACCACGGTGCCGTCGGGCAGCGTGACGGGCGTGATGTCCTTGGCCCAGAAGCCGTCGGCCAGCGCCTTCTCGGCGAGGTTCTGGGAGCGCACGCCGAACTCGTCCTGCTCCTGGCGGCTGACGCCGCGCAGCTGGGCGACGTTCTCGGCGGTCTGGCCCATCGCGATGTAGACGTCGGGGACGTCGCCGTCCTCGCGCGGGTCGTGCCAGGTCTTGCCGCCCTCGGTGTACGACTTGGTGCGCGCGAGGGCGTCCAGGAAGAGCGGGTTGTGCGTGTCGGGCAGCGAGTCGGAGTTGCCCTTGGTGAAGCGCGAGACGGTCTCCACGCCCGCGGACACGAACACGTCGCCCTCGCCCGCCTTGATGGCGTGGAAGGCCATCCGGGTGGTCTGGAGCGAGGAGGAGCAGTAGCGGGTCACGGTGGTGCCGGGCACGTCGTCGAGCCCGAGCAGCACCGCCACCACCCGGGCCATGTTGAAGCCCTGCTCGCCGCCGGGCAGGCCGCACCCCAGCATGATGTCGTCGATCGTGTGCGGATCGAGCTGGGGCACCTTGGCCAGGGCCGCCTGGATCATCTGCACGGTCAGGTCGTCGGGCCTGATGTCCTTGAGCGACCCCTTGAAGGCTCGTCCGATGGGCGAACGCGCGGTTGCGACGATGACTGCCTCGGGCATGGCCCCTCCTCTGTCGGCGGCTAATAGTAGAACTATATTCCAGTTCTTCCCGCGCGCCTCGCCGCCCCCCGGAAGGAATTACCCGTACATGCCCGGCGCGCTCTCGGTGTGGTCGTTCACCGCGTGCAGGGCACCCTTCTCGTCGCGCCACAGCCGCCAGCCCGCCATGCTGCCGGTGAACCACGCCGGGGGCGGGCCCGCCGTGGTGACCCGCTCGCCGGTGGCGAGGTCGTACTCGCAGAGGGCCGCCGTCGAGTAGAAGCCGGGCGGCTGGTCCTTCAGCGGCAGCGGCTTGGGGTCGGTGACGCAGAAGGACCAGCTCCGCTCCTCCTCCACCGGCGCTGGCCGGCCCGAGGCCAGGTCGTAGACCGAGCCCTTGGCGCCGTGGGACAGGAAGCCCAGTTTGTCCATGCGCTCGGGGAAGGCCAGCCACCAGCCGGAGCCGGGCACGTCGGCCGCGCCGACCTGCCCCATCACCCGCCCCGACAGCGAGTCGAGCCGGGCGAATCCGCCGTAGGCGCCCTGGCGGTCCACCGGCCGCACCACGGGCGCGTAGCCGGGGTTGCCGCTGGGGTAGACGCGTACGACCGACGGCCGGATCCAGTTGATCGTGCCGTCGGCCCTGCGCAGCGAGAAAAGGCCGAACGTGGACAGTCGCCTCGTGGTCGGGTCGGTGTAGGGGGCGACGTAGCCGACCAGGTCGTCGCCCGCCGCGCCGAACGCCCAGCCGCCCGACAGGTCGACGCCCGGCCCGAGCGCCTGCTCGATCGGCTGCTGCCACTGCAGCTTGCCGGTCTTGAGCTCGTACGACTCCACCATCGGATCGTCCGACAGCCGCAGCAGCAGCACCCGCGCCTGGTCGGACCACTCGACCTCGGAGATGCCCGGCAGCTTCCACACCGGTTTGCCGCTGGCCGGGTCGAGCACCACCGTGCGGGCCTTGGCCAGCGCCGTGTGCTCTGACAGGCAGACGTAGGGCCCGCAGCGCTGCGGCCCGAACGTGGAGTGGACCGGCCGGGTCCACTTCTGCACGCCGGAGTGCGCGTCGCGGGCCACCAGCGTGGCCTTCCACCGGCCCTTGCGCGCCGGGTCGAGCGCCACGACCACGCCCTCGCCGCCGCCGGTCTCGACGATCGCGGGAGCGGAGACGCCCATGCCGGGCAGCCGGCCGGCCATCGTGGCCGGGTAGGCCCACAGCCGCCGGCCGTCGCGCAGCCGGACGGCCACCGTCTCCAAAGTGCCGTCGGGCTTCATCGAGGTCGTGGTCACCACCCCGGCCGCCTCGGCCAGCCGGCTGACGACGTTGACCTGCGTGTTGTGCCAGGTGGGGAAGGCGGGGGTGGTGGCCGCGTCGCTGCCGGCGCACCCGGCGACGGCGAGGGTTGCGGCTAGGGCGACGGACGGCTTCCAGAGGGGCCGGAGCACGGGCGATACCTTCCAAGGGGACGACGAGTGACGGCTCGGCCGCGGAAGGTGACCGGTGCGGGGCGCGGTCGAGGGCCCGCCACGCCGGGACGGGGGGCGGGCCCCGGCCGCGCCGAGCCGCTCGCCGGGCCTGAACCGGGGACGTCAGGCGTCGTTGAGCTGCTCGCCGAGCCGTCGGCGGAACAACGCGGCCCACTTGCCGTGCAGCCCCGTCGCCCGCCCGTCGACCCGGGTCGCGGTGACCTCGGTGCCGGGCTCCTCCGCGGCCGTGGCCGCCGCGAGGTAGATCGGTTGCAGTTCTTCGCCGCGTTCGGGGCGCGGCTCAGGCCACAACCCCAACGCAGCGCACACTGACGGTAGCACCGCGTAAGCGGCCTGCGCGTAACCTCGGGCAGATGGATGGAAACGATCGGGTCCGAACATCTCTGACGGATTTGTCGCGAACTCCGGGCCGAGCGTGTCGGCGAAGGCCACCGTACGGCCGCCCGCGTCCACCACCGCCACCGTCTGGGCCGCGGCGAGCTGCCGGCTCCACCGCCGGGTCACCCATCGCAGCGGCTGGGCGATGGGACGCACCGTGCCGAGGTCGGGGCAGGTGCCGACGATCACCTCGACGCCCGCGTCCCGCAGCCTGCGCACCGACTTGGTCAGGTGGCGCACGGCGATCGCGGGCGGCGTCTGCGTGATGATGTCGTTGGCGCCCACGAAGATCACCGCCACGTCCGGCTCCATGGCCAGCGCCCGGTCCACCTGCTCGCCCAGCTCCGCCGACGACGCGCCCGACCGGCCGGCCACGAGCAGCCGCACCGGGCGCTCGGACACCGCGGCCAGGCCGTTGGCGAGCAGCACGCCGGGCGTCTCGGCCGGGTCGGTCATGCCGAGGCCCACCGACGTGGAGTCGCCCAGCATCGCCAGCTTGATCGCCCTGCCGGGGAACATGCCGTACGTGCCGTCGGAAGGGGGTCCGTCCATGCCGTGCGGGCGGCCGATGGCCTTGCGCGCCAGCAGTCCCTCGGCGACCAGCAGCCCGTACGCGGTGGCTCCCAGTGCCGTCAGCCCGCCTCCTCCGAGCGCCGCCGCGGTGGCGATCCTGCGTGCGGCGCGCGCCATGCCAGCTGCCCAGACCACGTACGTCCCTCCCTGGTCGAACTCGGCGGTAGCGTTTGCTAGGAAACTAGCCGAGGGCCTGCCACCCCGACCGGGTCTCGGCCTTCGGATAGCTGATCAAGCTTTGGCAAAGAAGGTGAACACCTCGGTGCGCGTTTACGATTCCCTGGTCGACCTCATGGGGAACACCCCGCTCGTCCGGCTGCACAAAGTGAGCGCCGGCCTGCCGGCCCAGGTGCTCGCCAAGGTCGAATACTTCAACCCGGGCGGATCCGTGAAGGACCGCATCGCGGTCCGCATGATCGAGGCCGCGGAGAAGTCGGGCGCGCTGCGCCCCGGCGGCGTCATCGTCGAGCCGACCTCCGGCAACACCGGGGTGGGGCTCGCCATCGTGGCCCAGCAGAAGGGCTACCGGTGCCTGTTCGTGGTGCCGGACAAGGTCGCCCAGGACAAGATCGCGGTGCTGCGGGCCTACGGCGCCGAGGTCGTGGTCTGCCCGACCGCCGTCTCGCCCGACCACCCCGACTCCTACTACTCGGTCTCCGACCGGCTGGCCCGCGAGGTGCCCAACGCCTGGAAGCCCGACCAGTACTCCAACCCCGACAACCCGGAGTCCCACTTCCACTCCACGGGGCCCGAGATCTGGGCCGACACCGAGGGCGGCATCACCCACTTCGTCGCCGGCATCGGCACCGGCGGCACGATCAGCGGCACCGGCCGCTACCTCAAGGAGGTCTCCGGCGGCCGGGTGCGCGTCGTCGGGGCCGACCCCGAGGGCTCGGTCTACTCCGGCGGCAGCGGGCGGCCCTACCTGGTCGAGGGCGTCGGCGAGGACATCTGGCCGAGCACGTACGACACCACGATCTGCGACGAGATCATCGCGGTCTCCGACAAGGACTCCTTCACCATGACCCGCCGCCTCGCCCGCGAGGAGGGGCTGCTGGTCGGCGGCTCGTGCGGCATGGCCGTCGTCGCGGCGCTCCAGGTGGCGGCGCGGGCGAACGAGGGCGACACCGTGGTGGTGCTGCTGCCCGACGGCGGCCGCGGCTACCTGTCGAAGATCTTCAACGACGACTGGATGGCCGACTACGGCTTCCTCACGACCAGCTCCGACGAGGGCCTGGTCGCCGACGTGCTGGCGCGCAAGGGGCCGGGCCTGCCGGAGTTCGTGCACGCCCACCCGCACGAGACGGTCGGCACGGCCATCTCGATCATGCGCGAGTACAGCGTGTCCCAGCTCCCGGTGATGAAGGAGGAGCCGCCGGTCATGGCGGCCGAGGTCGTCGGCTCCATCGTGGAGCGCGACCTCCTCGAAGCCCTCTACCACGGCAGGCTCTCCTCCGAAGACCCGATTGCTGATCATATGTCCGCGCCGCTACCCACGATCGGCAGTGGTGAACCTGTGGCGCGTGCGGTGGAAGCGCTGGAGAAGGCGGATGCGGCGGTCGTGCTCGAGGACGGCAAGCCGTCCGGCCTGATCACGCGGCAGGACCTGCTCGCCTTCCTCGCCAACCACTGAGCCCGTCCCCGCCCTGGGCCCGCCACCGGGCGGCCCAGGGAGGGGGACCGGTCAGGTCAGGGGGAACTCGGCGACGACCTCCCAGGCACCCTCCCTCGACGGGCCCGCGTAGAGCCGGCCACCCAGGGCCTCCACCCGTTCGGCCATCCCGACCAGGCCGAAGCCGCCGCCCAGACGGGATACCCGCGGGTCCGACGCCGAGCCGAAGTTGCGCACCCGCAGCACCACGGACCGCTCGTGGCGGCGCAGGTCCGCCTCCACCCAGGCGGCCCGCGCTGCGTGCTTGCGCACGTTGGTCAGCGACTCCTGGAGCACCCGGTGCAGGGTCGTCATGACCTCGGGCTGCAGCGTACGGTCGTCCAGGCCGGGGCCGATCTCGAAGGCCACCTTCGGGCCGTCCGCCGAGAACCGGTCGGTCAGCATCCGCAGGTCGGCCAGGGTCGTGCCGGGCCTGCGGCCCGCCTCCTCCTCGGCGCGCAGCACCGTCACCATGCGCCGCATCGAGGTCAGCGCGTCCGACCCGGCCGTGGCGATCGCGTCCAGCGCGGGCAGCACCGCCTGCGGGCTGGCCTCGGCGACCGTACGGGCGGCCTGCGCCTGGACCACGATCCCGGTGATGTGGTGGGCGACCAGGTCGTGCAGCTCCCTGGCCAGCTCCAGGCGCTCGGCCCGGCGCACGGAGTGGACGGCCTCCGCCCGCCGTTCCTGCTGGAAACGCAGGTAGCCGCCCGCTCCGGCGGCCATCGACCAACTGGCGAACAGCAGGAACGAGAACGCGAGCCCCGCCCCGTGGTAGTCGCGGCCCACGGCCTCGGCCATGAGCACGATCAGCCCGGCGCAGGCGAGGGTGGCCGCCAGGCGTACCGGCTCGACGTGCCGCAGCACGCCGATGACCAGGATGAGCAGCGCCCCGGTCTCCGTCATGCCGGGCACGCCGGCGAGGCTCGTGCCTCCGATCGCCATGGACGCGGCGAACGACAGGCCCAGCATGACGGCGAAGCCGTCGGCGCGGTGCCGCCGCCGCAGCGCCACGGCCACGATGCCCGCCACCCCGCACGCCGGCACCAGCCACTGCAGCCCCCCGACGGAGGCGGCGATCGCCAGGTCGAACAGGAGCATCAGGCCGAGCCAGCCGAGCATCGCGAACTCGCTCAGCCGCCGCACCCAGTACAGGAGGCGTTTCGTCTCACCCACGCTTCGAGCCTAGGTCTCAGGTCGGACCTCTCGTATCAACCGTTCGGCCGAGCGCGGGGGGCATGGACCGGCCCTTCAGTGGAGGCGGAGGGGCGGGGCCTGAGCGGATGCTGGAGAGGTCGAAAGGAGACGGACATGATTGCCATCGGGTTCGGGTTGCTGGGGGTCGGGCTGGTCGTCGCGCTGCTGCTCGCGCTGGCCGACCCCTTGCTGATCTCCCGGCTTGAGGGGGAGCCCGACGACGCCGCCTGACCTCCGGGGGCGCTGTCCCGCCGGCCATCCTGGAGCTGTCCGAACGTCCGTTACCGTTGGCGTATGAGCAACGGTTTTGAGACCCTGGCCATCCACGCAGGTCAGGAGCCCGACCCGCTGACCGGCGCGGTCGTGCCGCCGATATATGCCACGTCCACCTACAAGCAGGACGGCGTGGGCGGCCTGCGTTCCGGATACGAGTACAGCCGCTCGGCCAACCCCACCCGCACCGCGCTGGAGGAGGCGCTGGCGGCCGTGGAGGGCGGCGCGCGCGGGCTCGCGTTCGCGTCGGGGCTGGCCGCGGAGGACACCCTCCTGCGTACGGTCTGCAGGCCGCAGGACCACGTGATCATCCCCAACGACGCCTACGGCGGCACCTACCGGCTCTTCGCCAAGGTCCACGAGCGCTGGGACCTCCACTACGACCCGGTCCCGCTGCACGACCTCGACGCGGTGGCCGCCGCCATGACGCAGAAGACGCGGGTCGTCTGGGTCGAGACGCCGACCAACCCGCTGCTCGGCGTCGCCGACATCGCCGCGCTCGCGCGGCTCGCCCACGACAACGGGGCGCTGCTGGTGGTGGACAACACGTTCGCCTCGCCCTACCTGCAGCAGCCGCTCGCCCTCGGCGCCGACGTCGTCGTGCACTCCACCACCAAATACGTCGGCGGCCACTCCGACGTGGTCGGCGGCGCGCTGATCGCCGCCAACGCCGGGCTCGGCGAGGAGCTCGCCTACCACCAGAACGCCATGGGCGGGGTGGCCGGGCCGTTCGACGCCTGGCTGACGCTGCGCGGGCTCAAGACCCTCGGCGTACGCATGGACCGCCACTGCGACAACGCCGAGCGCGTGGTCGACCTGCTGCTCGCGCACCCGCGCGTGACCGAGGTCCTCTACCCGGGGCTCCCCGATCACCCGGGGCACGAGGTCGCGGCCAAGCAGATGCGGCGCTTCGGCGGCATGGTGTCGTTCCGGGTGGCCGGGGGCGAGGCGGAGGCCGTGGCGGTGTGCGACCGGGCCAAGCTGTTCACGCTGGGGGAGTCGCTCGGCGGCGTCGAGTCGCTGATCGAGCACCCGGGGCGGATGACGCACGCGTCGGCGGCCGGCTCGCCGCTGGAGGTGCCCGCCGACCTGGTGCGGCTGTCGGTCGGCATCGAGACGATCGACGACCTGCTCGCCGACCTCACGCAGGCGCTCGCCGGCTGACCGGCGCGTCCCGTCAGGTGGGGACGATCATCAGGAAGAGGATCACCAGCCAGATCACGGACACGATTCCGCTGATCGCGGCGATCCGTCCGTTCTGCACCTTCGCGTCGTCGGCGGGGTTCTCGCTCGAGAGAGCGTGCACGGCGGCGCGGAGGTCACGGTCGATCAGCACCAGCAGCACCGCCGCCACGATGAACAGCGTCATCGAGGCCGTCATGTACCACTTGCCGAGCACACCTCCGCCCATCACGATGCCGAGCACCAGCCCGAACACGAACACGCCGAGCGTGCCGACGCTGTAGACCCGCGTCAGGCGCTGGATGTTCTGCAGCGCGGGCACGTTCTTGGTGCGGATGAGGCGGGGCGCGGCCATCGTCGCGGCGGTCACCGGGCCGACGGTGAAGATCGCGAACCCGACGTGGAGCCAGAGAAGCAGGGTGGACATGCCGGAGAGACTAGTCGCCGGCGATCTCGGCGGGTGACTCGACACTCTCTTTGCCGCTGACCGGACAACGCGTGATGAGCTCCATGGCCGCTACCGTCACGGCCATCATGACGATGAGAAGAATCATGGCAATCATGGGCTCGCCTCCTTCCCCGTGTACGCCGTAAATATCGTCCGGAATGACTAGACGGCCGTGCAACGGAATAAGTTGGGCACGGGTAGGGTTGGTAACCGTTCCTTTTTCCTTACCGTTTGGGCACAAGGGGGTGCCGTCCGTGGCCATCAGGCATGTCGAGCCGTACAGCGACGAGTGGCTGGAGCAGCCGGTCAGTTACGTGCGCCAGGTCGTCGATCAGCTCGGAGCCGAGGTGGCGGACTGGTGGGAGGGCCCCTGCGATCCGCGTGACGCCACGCTCAGGCTGGCCGACGGCAACGCGCTGGTGTGGGACGAGGAGAGCGGCTGGCGTCTCGGCGCCTTCGTGGCCGGCGGCCGCGGCTCCCACACCGAGCTGGCGGGCGTGCGTTATCTCGGCAACGGCCTGCTGCCGCGCCCCGAGCGGGTGCCCGGGGCGCTGGCCGACGCGCGGGCCGGGGTGGGCGCCAGCACGGCCTGGCGCCCCTGCTACCGCTCCCACCGCAACTGCCGTGACGGCTTCGACCTCGCCCTGGCCTTCTACACGCGCCTCGTGGACGCCTGACCTAGCGCCGGCTGTTCACCAGCGCGAAGAACGTACGGATGTCCTCGACCAGCAGGTCGGGGGCCTGCACCGAGGCGAAGTGGCCGCCGCGCGGCGGCGTCGACCAGTGCACGATCGAGTGCGACAGCTCGGCCAGACCCCGCAGCGCCTTGTCGCCGGGGAAGTTGGCCACTCCCGTCGGCACCCCTGACGGGGCCGGGCGCTTGCCCCAACCCTCGTCGCCGCCCTCGTAGTAGAGCCGGGCCGCCGAGCCCGTGGTCTGCGTCAGCCAGAAGATCGTCAGGTCCGTGAGCAGGACGTCGCGGTCCACCGGGGCCTGCACCTTGTTCGCCGGGTCCCAGTCCACGTACCACTCCAGGTTCCAGGCGAGCTGCCCGGCGGGGGAGTCGTTGAGCGCGTACGCCAGCGTCTGCGGCCTGGTCGACATCTGGGTGGCGTAGCCGGAGTGGGTGTACCACCACGCCTCCTGCTCGCGGGCGAGCTCCCGCTCGGCCTCCGACAGCCGGTCCAGGTCGTCGGGGTCCGTCGGCGTCGAGGCGTTGGCCAGCGCGTTCACGTGCACGCCGATGACCTTGTCCGGGGCGTGCCGGCCGAGCTCGGGCGAGACCATGCTGCCGAAGTCGCCGCCCTGGGCGCCGTAGCGCTCGTAGCCGAGGCGGCGCATCAGCTCCGCCCACGCCCGCGCGACCCGGTTCACGCCCCAGCCGGTCTCCCCGGTCGGGCCGGAGAACGCGAAACCGGGCACCGACGGGATGACGACGTGGAAGGCGGGAGCCTGGTCCGCATTGTGCGCGCGCGGATCGGTCAGCGGGCCGATGAGGTCGAGGAACTCGTACACGGTGCTGGGCCAGCCGTGCGTGATGATCAGCGGGATCGCGTCCGGCTCGGGGGAGCGTACGTGCAGGAAGTGGATGTTCTGGTTGTCGATCGTGGTGGTGAACTGGGGGAAGGAGTTGAGCCGGGCCTCGTGGCGGCGCCAGTCGTACTCGGTGCGCCAGTAGCGCACCAGCTCTTCGAGGTGGCCCTGGGCCACGCCGTACGACCAGCCGACGCCGGGCAGCTCGCCGGGCCACCGGGTGCTCGCCAGGCGGGCGGCGAGCTCGTCGAGGTCGGCCTGCGGAATGTCGACCCGGAACGGGTGAATCGCATCGCTCATGTCTCCCAGCCTTACTCCGAACGCGGACGAGGCGCTTCCTCGTTTCAGGACGGCGGCTCACCGGGCCGGACGAGGCCCGTCTCGTAGGCGTGGCGCACCACCTGGGCGCGGTCGCGGAGGCCGAGCTTGGCCAGCAGCCGGTTGAGATGGGTGCTCACCGTGGCCTCGGCGATGGCGAGGGCGGCGGCGATCTCGGCGTTGGACAGGCCCTGCGCGATCAGCCGCAGCACCTGCTGCTCACGGGCGGTCAGCGCCGGCTCGGGCGGGGGTTGCGGGGGCGGCGACGTACGGCGGTAGGCGTCCACGACGCGGCCGGTCACCGCCGGGTCGAGCAGGATCTCGCCCCTGGCGGCGCTGCGCACGGCGGCGAACAGGTGCTCCGGCGGCGAGCCCTTCAGCAGGAAGCCGCTGACGCCCGCGTGGAGTGAACGATCGAGGTTGTCGTCCGTGTCGTACATGGTCAGCATGATCACGCGGGGCGCCGGGTTCGCGGCCAGGATGCGGCGGGCGGCCTCCAGGCCGTTCACGTGGGGCATGGCGATGTCGAGGAGCGCGACGTCCGGGCGGTGGGCGCTGGCCAGCTCCACCGCCTGGCGGCCGTCGGCGGCCTCGGCCACCACGGCGAGGTCGGGCTGGGTCTCCAGCATCAGCCGGAGCCCGGCCCGGATCATCGCCTGGTCGTCGGCGATCAGGACGCCGATCGGTCGCGGCTCGGTCGGCTCACTCACATGCTCGCTCACATGCTCACTCACAGGGGGAGCACCGCCCGTACCTCGAAGCCGCCCGAGGGCAGCGGGGCGGCGGTGAGGGTGCCGTCGAACAGAGCGGCCCGCTCACGCATGCCGATCAGGCCGTGGCCGCCGCCGGGTGTGCCGGACGGCCTGCGGGCAGGAGCCTCGTTGGCGACGGACAGGCGCAGCTCGCCGGGACGGTAGTCGATCGTCACCGCGGCCCTCGTCGGGCCGGCGTGCTTGAGCGCGTTGGTCAGGGCCTCCTGGACAATGCGGTACGCGGACAGATCGAGGCCCGCGGCCAGCGGCACCGGCTCGCCGCGTACGTCCAGGGTCACGTCCAGGCCGGCCGCGCGCACCTGGTCGAGGAGGTCGTCGAGGCGGCCGAGACCGGCGCGCGGGCTCAGGCGGTCGTCGTCGGCGGTGCGGAGCAGGCCGACCATGCGGCGCAGCTCGATGAGGGCGGCGCGGCCGGTCTCCTCCACCGTGGTCAGCGTCTCGCGCTCGCGGTCCTGGCCGGGGGCGAGCATCAGGCGTACCGCGCCGGTCTGCATGGTCATCACGCTGACGCTGTGGGCGACGATGTCGTGCAGCTCACGGGCCAGGCGGGCGCGTTCCTCGGCGACGGCCTCGCGGGCCAGCAGCTCGCCGCGCTCGGCGGCCTGGACGGCGAGCACCCGGTGGCGGCGTACGGCGAGGCCGGCGCCGGCCGCGATGGCGGTCATCGCCAGCGCCACGGCGACGTCGCCGGGGCCGGGCGGGGTGATGCTGTGGAGCAGCATGCCGGCGACGTACGCGCCGGTCGCGACCGCGCCGACGGCGACCTTGGGGCTGCGCAGCGGCACCTCCGACAGGAGGGTGAACAGCAGCACGAGCTGCGTGTAGAACTGCCAGGCCGCGGCGGGGGAGGCCGAGACGGTGAACACGGCGACGTTCGCGGCGGAGTAGCCGACCAGGACGGCGAACGGCGCCCGCCGCCGGTACAGCACCCCGGCCGCCGCCACCACCCCTGCCGCCGCCCACCAGGCGGCCTGCTCGCGCTGGGGCGCCATGCCGCGCTCGCTCAGCTCCTCGGCGACCGAGAACAACGCCACCACCACGGCGACGAGCCAGTCAACGGGCGAGGAGGGAAGGAACGCCGGGACCCGCCCTGCCGAGGAGGATGCGGCGTCGGCGGGGGAAGTGCGGCTGCCCATGGCGGAGCCGGCGGCGGAGTCGGCGGAGGTGGTGGGGGAGTCGGCGGCGGCGGAGTCAGCGGAGGTGGTTGGGGCGGCGGAGTCGGCGGAGGCGGCGGGGGGACGGAAGTGCCGGCGGAGCATGAGGCGAGGGTAGCCGCCGCCCCGATTGCACCGTTCCAGCAGGGCCTCCGGCCACGGGCATCACGCCCTCCGGCATCACGCCCTCCGGTCACTGCCTCGCGGGCGCGGTGCCACCACCCGTCCCCGGCGGCGCGGCGGGTGCGGGGGACGGGCGGTGGCGGGGAATCCGCCGCGCGAGGGACCCCCGGTCAAAGGCTGCTTTGACGACGGGCCTGGTGCCCGCTCCGTACGGTCCACCCCATGCTTACCAACGCGAACGCCTTCCGCCGCACCGCGGCCGGGGTGAGCCTGCTGCTCGCCCCCCTCTGCCTGCTCCTCGGCATGGTCACCGACCCCAGCGAGCCGGGCGTCACCGACCCCCTCGTCTACGCCAACAACCCCGAGGCCGTCGGCGTCAGCGCCACGCTGCTGCACTACTGCTGGGTGCTGTTCGTGCCGGGCGTGATCGGGCTGGTGCACCTCGTCCGGCGCAAGGGCGTGGTGCTGGCCAACCTCGCGGGCGCGGCGACCGTCCTCGGGCTGATCAACTTCTCGTCCCTGATGATCTCCGACTTCTTCGACATCGTGCTCTTCCAGGCCCTGCCGGTGGAGCAGGCCGAGAAGCTCATGCAGGACGCCGCGCAGCCCGCGATGATCGCCGCCTGGCAGATGCCCGGCATGATCGGCACGTTCCTCGGCCTGGTGCTGGTCGCGGTCGCCTACGCCTGGGGCGGGCGGGCCGGATGGTGGTTCCCCGTCGCGGTGCTCGCGGGCATCGTGATCTGGCTGGTGGGCGCCAGCCAGTGGAACATGGTGCTCGGCCTCGGCGGGCCGGTCATCCTGCTGGCGACCTTCGGGTACGCCGGCGTGCAGCTGATCCGCATGACCGACGCCGAGTGGGCGGGCGAGCAGCCCGCCGCGGTCACCCCGAGCGCAGCACGAGCATGACGTGCTCGTCGTCGCCGTGCCGGACCGTGCCCTCCCGCTGGAAGCCGTGCCGTTCGAGCAGGCGCACCGACGCGGTGTTGCCCATGTGCGGGTCGGCGTGGAGCGGGCGGACCGGCTCCTCGGCGAGGAAGAGGCCGAGCGCGTGGGTGCCGATGCCGCGCCCCCAGAACTCGCGCCCCATCCAGTAGCCGATGAAGCGGCGGTCCTCCTCCCACCAGGCCACCAGGTTGCCGGCGAGCCGGCCGTCGGCCTCGATCGCGCGCACCCGGTTGGCCGGGTCACCGAGGACCCGGGTGCGCCAGTGGGTGAGGAAGCGCTCCCGGGGCCGGGCGGGGAACCGGGAGCGCCGGACGGCCTCCGGATCGTGCTCCTGCGCCAGGAACACCTCCAGGTCGTCCTCCACCACGTCTCTGAGCCGTACGTCCGTCATGACCGGGAGTCTGGCAGCCGGGACCGACAGAAAAGTCAGCGGGAGCGGCGCAGGCGGAGGAAGTCGCTGACGACGTACTCGCCCAGCCGCTCGGCGCTCGGCGAGAACACCCGGCCGCCGTTGCGCCGCGCCACCTCGTCCACGAACTCCTTCAGCCGGTCGTCGGCGGCCAGCATGAAGACGTTGAGAGTGGCCCGCCGCCGGGTCATCTTGTCGATCTCGGCCAGGGTGAGCTCCAGCGTCTCGTGCGACGGCGGCCACTCGAAGGCCGAGTGGCCGTTGCGCATGAGGTGCGCGGTCGGCTCGCCGTCGGTGACGACCAGCACCACCGGCTCGAAGTCGGGATGGCGGTCGAGATGGCGGCCGGCGATCAGCAGGGCGTGGTGCAGGTTCGTGCCCTGGACCATGTCCCAGTCGAGCCCGGCCAGCTCGTCCGGCTGCAGCACCCGCGCGTAGTTGGAGAAGCCGATGATCTGCACGGCGTCCTGCGGGAACTTCGAGGCCACCAGCGCCTGCAGGGCGAGGGCGGTCTGCTTGGCGGCGGCCCAGGTGCCGCGCAGAGCCATCGAGTACGACAGGTCCACCAGCAGGCACACCGCCGCGGCCGTGCGGCGTTCGGTCTCGGCCACCTCGAAGTCGTCCACGGACAGGCGCACCGCCGCGCCGCCCCCTGATGTCGCCCCGCCCCGGCGCACGCCGTTGACCAGGGTGCGGACCACGTCGAGCGGCTGCTCGTCGCCGAACCGCCACGGCCGCGAGGAGCCCGTGAGCTCGCCCGCCGAGCCGGCGTCGTGCTGGTCGTGGTCGCCGCGCCGGCCCGCGTCCAGCGAGGAGAACACCCGGCGCAGTGCGGTCTCGCCGAGCCGGCGCACGGCCTTCGGGGTCAGCTCCAGCTTGCCGCGGCGGCGCAGCAGGTAGCCCTGCTCCTCCAGCTCGCGCTCGATGCGCTTGAGCGCCTCCAGGTCGTCCACGGCGGAGCGGCCGAGCGCGCGGCGTACGGCGGCCTCGTCCACGTCGTCGAGCCGCGCGCCCGGGTAGTCCTGGCGCAGCGCCGTTTCGAGCTGGGTCAGGTCGGCCAGCTCCTCCAGCGCGGTCACCGCGTCGCCCATGCCGAGCGGTTCCTCGCCGGTGAGGCGTTCGGGGGCGTTCCAGGCCAGGTCGGGGCGGCGGGAGTAGAGGGCCTCGCCGAGGCGGCGCATCTGGTCCGACAGCCCGGCCTGCTCCAGCGTCTGGTTGATGAGGTTGCTCAGCTCCTCGCGCTGGCGCGGCGTCATCGAGGCCAGCATGCGCTGCGTGGCGGCGGCGCGGCGGGCCAGGATGTCGACCAGCTCTTCGAGGTTGCGGGGCTTCTCGGGGAACAGGTCGCCGTACTTGTCCATGAACGCGGCGAAGTCGGCCTGGGTGTGCTGGCCGCGGGCGTCCCTGTCCAGCATGTCGTTGAGGTCCGCCATCATCTGGCGGACGCGCTCCATGGCCTCCGGGTCGGGGTTGGCCAGGGCGTCGCGGAGCCCGCGGAACTGCGCGTCGAGGACCTCGCGGCGCAGCAGGCCGCGCAGCTCCTCGAAGGTCTGGCGGGCGGCGCCGGAGCGCCACTCGTACGTGCTCAGCTCCTGGATGGCGCTCGCGGTGTCGTCGGGGAGCGCGTCGAGCCCCGCCTCCCGCATCCGCGCGTCGTCGGACGGGTCGGGGAACAGCTCGGCCCGCTCCTGCCCGATGGCCTTGTCGAGCAGCGCCCGCGCCTTCTCCAGGGTGCCGTCCAGCCGCCCGCGCTCGCGCAGGTCGCGGCGGCGCCGCCGGACCTCCCTGAGCATGTCGTCGAGACCGCGGCGGTCCTGCGTGCCGGGCAGGCCGCGCTTGAGCAGGTCGCGCAGGGCGTGGACCGGCGTCGAGCCCGACAGGATCGCGTCGCCCATCTCGTCCAGCGCCGCCCGTACGTCGTAGGGGGGAGCGAGAGGGTCGGGGCCGTCGTGGTACTCGCCATAGCGGTAGGCCATCACCCCACCACGCTAACCCGGAATGCCCGATTTCGCTGCGGGGCCGGTCCTACGCGTCCCCGTAGACCTCCCAGACCTCGTCGATCCCGCCGACCTCGGGCGAGAAGCGCAGCTTCGCGAGCACGGGGTGCTCGACCGAGCGCAGGGCCCTGGCGAGGTCGTCGGGGCCGCAGGCCCGCTTGCCCAGGCCGTCGCGGTCGGCGTTGACCGGCCGTCCCGCCAGCCAGCCGTCCTTGCAGCGGGCCGTGGTCCGGTAGAAGTACGTCAGGTAGGAGTAGCCCAGCTTGTACGTCTTCCCGCCCGTCGCGAACAGCACCGTACGGTCGTCCACCCGCTCGATCGTCCCCCGGGCGGTGCGCGAGTTCGGCCAGTTGGAGATCAGGATCTCGTTGACCCGCACGGCCCGCCCATCCTGGTACTCCACCCGCATCGGCGTCGTCCCGCGCCCCAGCGCGGCGGCCAGGTCGCCGGGCTTGCACCGGGTGCGGCCGAGCCCCTTCGCGTCGAGCGCGACCTGCCCCTCGGTCTCCTTCAGGTCGCAGGCCACGGTCACCCGGCCGACGGCGGCCCTCGTGTAGTCGAGCCGGACCTCCTTGGCCCCGGCGAGCGTCTTGAGCCGGTAGCCGAGGAAGCCCTGCTGCTTCACGAGCGTGGCCGACTTCGGCACGATCCGGAGGTGACCCTTGCCGTCGGGCCAGGCGTAGCCGTACGCGACCTGGGGCGAGGCGCTGGGAGTGGTGGCCCGCGCGGGCACGGCGAAGGCGCCCGCGGTGAGTACGGCGGCGGTGGCGCAGGCAAGCGAACGGCGCATGGGTGGCTCCCCCGTCAGGAACGATCAGTCACCCCCTTTGACGCGGGAAAACGCGCCCGCGTTCACGTGCGATAGACGGCCGTTCCGTCGAGGTCCTCCTTCGACAGGCGCCGCATGAGGTAGAGCCCTTCCAGCGCGAACTCCAGCGCCGCCGCCGCGTGCCCGGGGGACTCCTCGCCCGCGCCCATGCCCAGCCGCGACATGATCTTGGCGAGGCCGGTCACCGGGCCCATGCGGGTCAGCAGCTCGCCGGCCGGGACCAGCTCGCCGGACTCCACCTGGCCGCCCTCGGCGAACTTGTCGGTCACCGCCGACAGGTCCGCGCCGCCCAGCCGGTTGCGGAACGTCTCCGCCGTCGCCCGGCGCAGCAGGTGGGCCAGGATCTCGGTCTCCCTGCCCTCCTCGCTGACCTCGAACTCCACCTTCCCGCGCAGGCTGTGGACCACGCAGGCCAGGTCGACCACGCGGGTGACGGCCTGCTCCTCGCCCGCGATGGCGGAGCGGCGCACCGCGGAGGCGGCGGCCGTCTCTGCGGCGGCGATCGAGAAGCGCGCGGAGACGCCGGAACGGGCGTCCACGGCGGTGGACTCGCGGACGAGGCGGGTGAAGCGGGCGATCACCTCGACCAGGTGCTCGGGGATGTCGGCCCCGATGTCGGGGACGGACTCCTGGCGGATGAGCGTGAGCTCGTCCTCGACGGTGAGCGGGTAGTGGGTGCGGATCTCGGCGCCGAAGCGGTCCTTCAGCGGGGTGATGATCCGGCCGCGGTTGGTGTAGTCCTCGGGGTTGGCGCTGGCGATGAGCAGGATGTCGAGCGGCAGGCGCAGGTTGTAGCCGCGGACCTGGATGTCGCGCTCCTCCAGCACGTTGAGCAGCGACACCTGGATGCGTTCCGCCAGGTCGGGCAGCTCGTTGACGGAGAAGACGCCCCGGTTGGTGCGCGGCACGAGCCCGTAGTGGACGGTCTCGGGGTCGCCGAGCGTGCGGCCTTCGGCGATCTTGATGGGGTCGATGTCGCCGATCAGGTCGCCCACGCTGGTGTCGGGCGTGGCCAGCTTCTCGCCGTAGCGCTCGTCGCGGTGCTTCCAGGCGACCGGCAGCTCCTCGCCCAGCTCCCGCGCCAGCGTCCGGCAGCGCGTGCAGACCGGCGCGTACGGATGGTCGTTGATCTCGCACCCCTCGACCACCGGCGTCCACTCGTCGAGCAGCCCGGTGACGGTGCGGATGAGCCGGGTCTTGCCCTGGCCGCGCTCGCCCAGGAGGACCAGGTCGTGCCCGGCGAGAAGGGCCCGCTCCAGATGCGGCAGGACCGTTTCGTCGAAGCCGACGATGCCGGGGAAGCGCGGCTCGCCCGCCCGCAGCTTGGCCAGCAGGTTCGCCCTGACCTCGGCTTTCACGGTGCGGTGGACGTGTCCGCTCTCCCGCAGCTCGCGGAGAGTTCGTGGCTGTGGCTGATGCACGGGTTCGAGACTACGTCCCCTGAGGGGAATGTGGCAGGGCCTTCCACAACCAGGGGAGATTTCGGATCTCGACTATTGAGTGACGGTTCGTGTGCGTGCTTGTCCCTTTAGTGGGGAGAATCCGGACCTAGGGAACTTGGACATGTTGAGGGAGGCGAGACGTGTGGCCTTGATGACGAGTCGCTTCGCCGACGGCCTCGCCGTGGGTTCCGACCTGGTGGTGGCCGCGCAGAACGCCGTCGGCCGGGCCCTGTCGAGGCTCAGCGGCCAAGCCGACCTGGTCTGCTTCTTCATCTGCGGCGACGACCCTGACGACGTCGCGAGGGCCGGACAGGCCGCGATGGAGCTCGCGCCCGGTGCGCACGTGATCGGTTGCAGCGCCACGGGGGTGATCGGCGACGGGCAGGGGGTGGAACTGACGCCCGCCGTGAGCGCCTGGGCGGCGACCTTGGAAGGGGCCAGACTCACCACGTTCGCGCTGGACACGCTGGCGGCCGAGGACAAGTTCGTGGTCGTCGGGGTGCCCGAGCGCGCCACTGACGACCATGTGGCGATCCTGCTGGCCGACCCGTACACCTTTCCGACCGACGCCTTCGTCGAACGCTCGGTGGACGTGCTCGGCGACCTCCCGCTCATCGGCGGGCTGGCCAACGGCCTCCAGGGGCGGGGCTCGGTCAGGCTGTTCGCGGACGGCAAGGTCTATCTGGAAGGCGCGATCGGCGTCCTGCTCGGCGGGCCGCTGCAGGTCAGCACCGTGGTCAGCCAGGGCTGCCGGCCGATCGGCCCCAGCATGGTGGTGACCGCGTCCGAGGAGAACCTGCTGCTCGAACTGGCCGGGCAGCCCGCGCTGGCCCGGCTCGAGGACATCGTCAGCGACCTCGACGAGGACGACCGCGAGCTCGTCGCCGCCGGGCTGCAGATCGGCATCGCCATGGACGAGTACGCCGAGCGCCACGAACGCGGCGACTTCCTCATCCGCGGCGTGATCGGCATCGACCCCGAACGCGAGGCCGTCGCCATCGGCGACATCGTGGAGGTCGGCCGGACCGTACGCTTCCAGGTGCGCGACGCCGCCACCGCCGACGAGGACCTGTACGACGTCCTGGACGCCCACCGCGAACAGCTCGGCCGGGTCGACGGGGCGCTGCTGTTCTCCTGCAACGGGCGCGGCTCGGCCATGTTCGGCACCGCCGACCACGACCCCGTCGCACTGCGCGACACGCTCGGGCCGATCGGGGTGGCGGGGTTCTTCGCCGCCGGGGAGGTCGGGCCGGTCGCCGGGCACAACCACGTCCACGGCTTCACCGCCTCCGTCCTGGTCTTCTCCAGCACGTCCCCGGCGTGACCGCTGCCCCGGCCCGCGCCGGGGTGCAGGGGCGGGGCCGGAGCGGCGGTGAGGGTGTCAGCGGGTGCCTTGGGCCGGGCCGGAGCCGTCGTTCTCGCGCGTGACCAGGCCGGGGCCGTCGTCGTCGCGCGTCGTGAGGCCGGGGCCGCCGTCGTCGCGCGTGGTGGGGCCGGGGCCGCCGTCGTCGTGCGTGGTGGGGCCGGGGCCGCCGTCCTCGCGTGTCGTGAAGCCGGGGCCGTCGTCCTTCTTTCCTTCCTCCGTGCCGCCGGAGCCGGATGACGGCAGCGGCAGGGAAGTGGCCGCGCAGGGTGCGACCTCACCCTCCACCACCTGGAGCGACGTCGCCGACGGCAGGTCACGGTCGCCGTCCGGCCCCTTGGTCACGGCCAGGACGAGCGTCGACCCGGCCGGCACCTGCCCTTCCGTGATGGAGAAGGAGATCCCGTCCCCGTCCCTCCTGATGGCGCTGCCGAAGCGGCCGTGCGGGCCGCCCGGCCGGCCGCGCCCCGGCCGGCACGTCCGCCCCTCGGGCAGGTAGTCCACGACCGCCTTGACGCCGTGGCGGGCCAGCTCGGCCTCCAGCCCGCCCGGGTCGGTGAAGGCGCTGATCCGGACGCTGACCGTCCCGTCCGGCGCCTCGGTGACCGCGTACGCGGGCGCTTGGACCATCAGCGCCGCGGCCGCGGCGGCGGCCGCCCCAACGCCGGCGACGGCCACCGCCAGCCGCCGTCCGCGCCGCCCGCCCAGGGCCGGGGGAGTGCTCGTCGTCGTCATCATGTCGTCCGCCGTTCTCATCGTGATCTCCGACTTGAGTGCACTGAGAAGGCGCTCCTCGAAGCTGCTCATGCCTGTCCTTCCAGGTACACGGATGCCGGCGAAGCGACGTCTCGCAGGGCTCGTCTGGCCCGGTGCAACCTGACCCGGGCGGTCACCTGACGGATCCCGAGGGCCGCGGCGGCCTCCTTGAGGCTGAGCTGGTCGATCGCGACGAGCTCCAGCACCGCGCGCTCGCCCTCGGGCAGCCCGGCCAGGGCCTCCCAGGCGTGGCGCATCCGGCGCCCGGCGTCGATCCGCTCCTCCATCCGGGTGAGGTCGTCGTCGTCCATCAGCCGCCGGCCGGCCAGCCGGCTGCCGGCCCGGGACTCCCGGGCCGCCCGCCGGTGCTGGGCCGACACGACGTTGCGCGCGATGCCGTACAGCCAGGCGGCCTCGCTGCCGCGGCCGGGAACGTAGGTGTGCGCGGAGTCCAGCACCGCCACGAAGATGTCGGCCGTGAGGTCGGCGGCCAGGTGCGGGTCGCTCACCCGTCTGGTCACGAACCTCAGCACCGCGTCCACGTGGCGGCGGTAGAAGGCCTCGAAGGCCGCGGGGTCCTCGTTGAGGCGCATGGCCCGCCACTTCCTTTTCCGTCGTTCGCCTTACACCTTTACTTGGGCCGGGCGACGGAAAGCGTTGCCGCCCTGGTCAGGTGGGGCGGCGGGGCTGGAAGAGCCAGGCGTCGAAGAGCGGGCCGAGGTCCTTGCCCGACAGTTTCTCGGCGAGCGCGATGAACTGCTCGGTCGTGACGTTGCCGTAGCGGTGCTCGGCGGTCCAGGCGCGCAGCAGCTTGAAGAACGTCTCGTCGCCGACGGCCTTGCGCAGGGCGTGCAGGGTCATCGCGCCGCGCGTGTAGACGGACTGGTTGAACAGGTCGTCGGCCTTGGCGTTGCCCGGCGGGTAGGCCCAGATCGGGTCGCCGGCCGGGCGGGCGAGATTGCGCTGGAAGATGGCCTCGGCGGTGCCCGTGCCCTTGTGCTCGGCCCACAGCCACTCGGCGTAGGTGGCGAAGCCCTCGTTGAGCCAGATGTCCTTCCAGCGCCGGATGCTGAGGCTGTCGCCGAACCACTGGTGGGCCAGCTCGTGGGCGATGATGGCCTCGTCGGGGGCGAAGCCGCCGTACATCGGCTTGGTCTGGTTTTCCAGGGCGTAGCCGGTGGCGAAGTCGTCGACGACGCCGCCGGTCGAGCCGAACGGATAGGGGCCGAAGACGGTGGACCAGTAGTCGGTGACCTCGCCGGAGACGGTGTAGAGCTTGTCGAGCGAGCTCTTGAACGCCGGATCGACGGCGGCCAGCAGCGGGATGCCTGCGGCGGTGCGGCCCTCGCGCAGGTCGAACGTGCCGAGCGTGGCCGTGGCGAGATAGGTGGCCATCGGCTGCCTCTCGTGCCAGCGCCACGTGGTCCTGCCTCCCACGGTGGTGGGCCGGCCGGTCAGCTCGCCGTTGGCCAGGGCGGTGAGCCCGGCGGGCACGGTGATCGCGAAGTCGAAGGACGCCTTGTCGGAGGGGTGGTCGTTGGCCGGGAACCAGGTCTTGGCGCCGTCGGGCTCGGCGGTGACGAACGCGCCGTCGCGGGTCGGGATGAAGCCGTAGGTGCCGAGGTTGGCGGAGTTGACGACCGGCTGGGGGGTGCCGGCGTAGGACACCCGGACGGTGAAGCGGTCGTCGTCCTCGATCGGGCGCGCAGGCCGGATCTTGAGCTCCTGGCCCTGCCTGCTGAAGGTGGCGGCCTCGTCGTCGACGGTGACGCCGCTGACGTCGTAGCCGGTCAGGTCGAGGTCGAAGCTGGACAGGTCCTGGGTGGCGGCGGCGGTGATGGTGGTGACGCCGCGCAGCTGCCTGTCGGCGGGCGTGTAGTCGATGGCGATGGCGTAGTGGGCGACGTCGTAGCCGCCGTTGCCGTCCAGGGGGAAGGCGGGGTCGCCGATGCCGGGCGCGCCCGCGCGGGCGTCGGCGATCGCGGCGGCCGTGGGATCGGTGGACGGAGGCGGCTGGTCGGCCGGCGTGCAGGCGAGCGCGCCGGCCAGCGCCATCAAGATCGCGACTGAGCGTCTTTCGTAACGCATCCCCGAAATCAGCCCCCTTCGATCCGTGACCAGAATATTACTCTCGGTCAGGCACCGGCTGCGACACGGCCTGGTCTGCGGGTTCTCGTACGGGAGGGTTGGACGGGGTGCACGACGAGGACGCCGGCGCACGGACATGCGGCGGCGTCCTCGGGCCCTAACGGTGGCGACGGTCCCATGATGCTGTGATCACCCGGGACAAGTCGGGACAAACTAAAGGTTGCCCCTGCGTTCCTGCTCGCGCTCGATGGCCTCGAAGAGGGCCTTGAAGTTGCCCTTGCCGAACCCGAGCGAGCCGTGCCGCTCGATCAGCTCGAAGAACACGGTGGGCCGGTCCTGCACGGGCTGCGTGAAGATCTGCAGCAGGTAGCCGTCCTCGTCGCGGTCCACCAGGATGCGGCGCTTCTTCAGCTCCTCGATCGGCGCCCGCACCTGCCCGATGCGCTCGCGCAGCTCGGGGTCGTCGTAGTACGAGTCCGGCGTGTCGAGGAAGCGCACCCCGGCCGCCCTCATGTGGTCGACCGTGGTGATGATGTCGTTGGTGGCGAGCGCGATGTGCTGCACGCCGGGGCCGCCGTAGAACTCCAGGTACTCGTCGATCTGCGACTTCTTGCGGCTGACGGCCGGCTCGTTGAGCGGGAACTTGACCTTGCGGGTGCCGTCGGCCACGACCTTCGACATGAGCGCGGAGTACTCGGTCGCGATGTCGTCGCCGATGAACTCGGCCATGTTGGTGAAGCCCATCACCTTGCGGTAGAACTCCACCCACTCGTCCATCTTGCCCAGCTCGACGTTGCCGACGCAGTGGTCGACCGCCTGGAAGAGCCGGCCGGTCCGGGTCGCGGGCGGGGCGACCAGCGGCTCGGCGGGCACGTAGCCGGGCAGGTAGGGGCCGCTGTAGTTGGCGCGGTCGACGAGGGTGTGCCGCGTCTCGCCGTACGTCGCGATGGCCGCGAGCACCACCTTGCCGTGCTCGTCCTCCAGCGTGTACGGCTCCTCCAGCCCCGTCGCCCCCTGCTCGACGGCGTGCCGGTAGGCGGCCTCCACGTCAGGCACCTGGATGGCCAGGTCGATCACCCCGTCGCCGTGCTCGGCCACGTGCCGCGCCAGGTCGGTGCCGGGCCGGATCGAGGCGCGGAACTCGAAGGTGGCGCTGCCCGAGGTGAGCACGTACGCGGCCGTCTCGGGGCTGCCGTTCTCCGGCCCCCGATAGGCCACCAGCTTCATCCCGAACGCGGTGGAGTAGTAGTGGGCCGCCTGGCGGGCGTTGCCGACCGCGAACACGACGGCGTCCATGCCGTTGACCGGAAAAACATCGCTCATGCCCCCAACTCTCGATATGTCTGGACGAGTTGCGCAAGAGTTACTTGAAAGAGTGGACAATCTGCCTAGCGTTGAGCGGAGTTGTCCGCTACTTCTGTACAGCATGACGACGATCGACGACCTCGACGCCCGGCTCATCGCGCTGCTGACCGCCGAGCCGCGCCTCGGCGTGCTGGAGTGCTCGCGCCGCCTCGGGGTGGCCCGCGGCACCGTACAGGCCCGGCTCGACCGGCTGGCCGCCCGCGGGGTGATCACCGGTTTCGGCCCCGACGTGTCGCCCGCGGCGCTCGGCTACGGCGTCACCGCCTTCGTCACGATGGAGATCCGCCAGGTCTCCGGGCACGATCCGGTCGCCGACCGGCTGGCGCGCATCCCCGAGGTGCTGGAGGTGCACACGATCACCGGGGCCAGCGATCTGCTCTGCCGGGTGGTCGCGCGGACGAATGCGGATCTGCAGCGAGTTATCGATCAAATTGTGGATGTCCAAGGCGTGTTGCGGACTAATTCGATCATTGCCCTGGACACCCCGGTTCCTTACCGAGTGCTGCCCTTGGTCGCCGATGTTCCGCGTCGCGAGAGCCGTTCGACGTAGTATCGCCATGGGACGGGGCACCGATATCGATCGTTTACCCTTGGCATTCGCCCAGCTTGCAGGCTTGCGACAGGGGGGTCGAAGGTGCGGAGCGGTGGAGGGGGCGGAATGCCGAAAAAGCGGATACTTCGGCTTCTGCTGATTTGTTCGGGAGCGGGAATCCTCGTACTCGTCGGCCTTTTCGCCGTCGCGTGGGCCATGACTCCTATTCCCGACACCACCCAGAAACAGGCCACCGCGCAGGGCTCGGTGATCTATTACCGCGACGGCAAGACCGTCCTCGCCCGGCAGGGCGTCGACCGCAAGGTGGTCGAGCTGGACAAGGTGCCGGAGCACGTGCGCGAGGCCGTCATCGCGGCCGAGAACCGCTCGTTCTACGAGGACGCCGGCGTCTCGGCCAAGGGCACCGCGCGCGCCCTGTGGTCCACCGTGACCGGGCAGCAGCTCCAGGGCGGCTCGACCATCACCCAGCAGCTCGTCCGCAACTACTACAGCGGCCTCAGCCAGGAGCGCTCGGTCACCCGCAAGTTCAAAGAGATCCTGATCGCCATGAAGGTCGACCAGTCCAAGCCGAAGGACTGGGTGCTGGAGCAGTATCTCAACACGATCTACTTCGGCCGGGGCGCCAACGGCGTGCAGTCGGCCGCCCGCGCCTACTTCGGCAAGGACGTCGAGGACCTCGACGTGGCCGAGGGCGCCTACCTGGCCGCCGTGATCCAGCAGCCCAGCCGCTTCGCCGACCCCGAGGGCGCCGACCTGCAGGCGGCGCGTTACCGCTGGAAGTCGGTGATCGACGCCATGCGCGAGACCGGCGCGCTGAGCGCGGCCGAGGCGTCCGCCCAGAAGTTCCCCGAGCTGGTCGCGCCGAAGAAGCCGTTCGAGCTCAAGGGCCAGGCCCGCTACATGCTCCAGCAGGTCACCGACGAGCTCAACCGGCGCGGCTACACCGACGAGGAGATCAACAGCGGCGGGCTGAAGATCGTCTCGACCTTCGACAAGAAGCTCATGACGGCGGCCGAGCGGGCGGTCAAGGCGACGATCCCGGACGGCACCTCGCAGAAGGTGCGCACCGGGCTGGCCGCCGTCGATCCCGCGACCGGCGAGGTGGTCGCCTTCTACGGCGGCGACCCCGAGCGCTACTCCTACGACAACGCCTTCTCGGCCAAGGTCATGGCGGGCTCGACGTTCAAGCCGTACACCCTGGCCGCCGCGCTCGACAACGGCTTCGACCTGTCCACCCAGGTCGACGGCAACTCGCCGCTGCGGGTGGCCTCGGCCGACAAGCCCATCCCCAACGACAGCGGACGCTCCTACGGTCGCATCGACCTGGTCCAGGCCACCCAGAACTCGGTCAACACCGCGTTCGTGGACCTCGGGCAGAAGGTCGGGCTGGACAAGGTGGCCGAGACCGCCGAGAAGGCCGGCATCCCGGCCGCCCAGCTCACCCAGAAGGACGCGGCCTCCTTCCCGCTCGGCGTCTCCTCGGTCAGCGCCGTGCAGAACGCCTCCGGCTTCTCCACGTTCGCCAACAAGGGCGTGCACGTGGAGGCGCACGTGCTCAAGTCGGTCACCGACGGCGAGGGGCACAAGGAGGTCGTCGAGCCGGTCTCGACGAAGGTGATCGGCGAGCAGGCCGCGGCCGACACGACGTACGCGATGCAGCAGGTCGTCAAATACGGCACCGGCACCGCGGCCCGGCTCTACGACCGGCCGGTGGCCGGCAAGACCGGCACCACCGACGACTCCCGGTCGGTCTGGTTCAACGGGTTCACGCCGCAGCTCGCGGTCGCGGTCAACATGTTCCGCGACGACAACAAGACCGTGACGGTCCCCGGCTACGGCACCCAGTTCGGCGGGCAGCTTCCGGCGCAGATCTGGCGGGCGTTCATGACCGAGGCCATGGCGGGCAAGCCGGTCGAGGAGTTCCCAGAGCCGTCCGACTACGGCTGGGACGACTACTCCCCCTTCCGCGACGACCGGGGGGACGAGCCGCAGCAGGACTACTCGCCGCCGTCCGACGACGGCTGGAGCACCCCGTCGACCGAGCCCGACGAGCCGTCCTCCGACGGCTGGCCGACCAGCGAGGGCCCCGGTGACAGCGTCCAGGACGGCGGCCGCAACGACCAGAACGGCCAGAACGACTTCGGCAGGCGCGGCGACCAGTCCGAGCAGTCGGACCCGCCGTCCTCCCAGGAGGCCGACCAGCCCTTCACCCGCACCGACCAGCCCCCCGGCAACGGCCCCGACCGCACCACCCCGAACGACTGACCGCCCGCCCCAGACGGTTGGGCGGGCTGAGCGGCCGAGCGGCCCTGTCGGCAGGGCGGGGACGCCGGTTGCGCGGCTGGGCGGCCCTGTCGGCTGGGTGGGGGCGCCGGTTGCGCGGCCCTGGTGGCTGGGCCGCTGCTACCGTCCCGCGATGATGCGTGGGTCAGCCGGCTGCAAGTTGGGTGCGTAGGGCGTCCACGGTGGTCACCGGGAGGCGGCAGGTGAAGCCGCGGCAGACGTAGGCCGCGGGGGCCTCGTCGATCGGGCCGCGGCCCTCCAGCAGGGCGGGGAACACCTCCTCGGCGGGGGCGAGCGCCTCGCCGGTGCCGCCGCGCGTGGCGGCGTCGCCGTCGCCGAGGGCGACCACCAGCCCCGGTACGTCGGCCAGCAGCGCCGCCCGGTGCAGCGCCGCGCGCCGGGGATCGTCGGGGGCGCCCACGATCGCCACCTCCACCGGCCCGTCCAGGGCCGCCCGCGCCACGGCGAGGCCCCACCCGGCGAAGCGCGCGTGCCCCGGCGCCAGCACCGACACCGTGCCGAGCGCCGCCTCGGCGGCCTCGCGGTGCCGGGCCGAGCCGGTCAGCGCCGCGTACGACAGCAGGGCGCCCGCCGCCGCGAACTGGCCGGACGGGGTGGCGTTGTCCGTCGGGTCCTGGGGTCGCTGGAACAGCCGCTCGGCGTCGTCCGCCGTGTCGTAGAAGCCGCCCTTGCCGTCGGAGAAGCGGTCGAGCACGATGTCGAGCAGCGTGCCCGCCAGCCGCAGCCACCGGGCCTCGCCGGTGACGCCGTAGAGGGAGATCAGGCCCTCGGCCAGGTTGGCGTGGTCCTCCAGCACGCCGGCGTTCGCCCCCGCCCGGCCGTCCCTGGACGTGCGCAGCAGCCGGCCGTCCACCACGTGGACGCGGGCCAGCAGCTCCGCCGCGCGTTCGGCGGCGGCCACCAGGTCGGGCCGCTCGAACACCACGCCCGTCTCGGCGAGCGCCGCGATGGCCAGGCCGTTCCATGAGGCCACGACCTTGTCGTCGCGTCCGGGGCGCACGCGGCGCTCCCTGGCGGCCAGCAGCCGCTCGCGTACGCGCTCGTGGCGCGCGGAGTCGTCGGGGTCGCTCAGCAGCTGCAGGACCGACGTGCCGTGCTCGAAGGTGCCGGTGACCTCGAACAGCCCGGTCGCCCACCGCCCGTCGTCCGCGCCCAGGACCTCGTCGAGCTGGTCGGGCGTCCAGACGTAGAACTTGCCCTCGACGCCCTCGCTGTCGGCGTCGAGCGCCGAGGCGAAGCCGCCCTCGGGGGTGGTCATCTCGCGCAGCAGCCAGTCGGCCGTCTCCAGCGCCACGCGCCGGGCGAGGTCGCCGCCGCCCGCCTTCCACCAGTGGGTGTAGACGCGCAGCAGGAGCGCGTTGTCGTACAGCATCTTTTCGAAATGGGGGACGACCCAGCCGGCGTCCACGCTGTAGCGGGCGAAGCCGCCGCCGAGCTGGTCGTAGATGCCGCCGCGGGCCATGGCCTCCAGCGTCCGCGCGCTCATCTCGCGCTCGCCCGAGCGCAGCAGGAACTCCAGCACCATGGACGGCGGGAACTTCGGCGCGCCGCCGAAACCACCCCGGACCGGGTCGAACGACTCGCGCAGGTTGTCCATCGCCCGCGCGAGCGTCTCCGGGCCGGGCAGCGGGCCTGAGGGCAGGGCGGTGTTGTCGTTGAGCGCCTCGACGACCTTCGCCCCCTGGCTGAGCACCGACTCCCGGTCGCCCGTCCACACCCTGTGGACCTCCTGCAGCAGGCGCTGGAAGTGGGGGCGCGGGAAGTAGGTGCCGCAGTAGAACGGATGGCCGTCCGGCGTCGCGAACACCGTCATCGGCCAGCCGCCCTGGCGGGTCATGGCCTGTGTGGCGCCCATGTAGACGGCGTCGACGTCCGGCCGCTCCTCGCGGTCGACCTTGACGTTGACGAAGTGCTCGTTCATGAGCCGGGCGGTGCCCGCGTCCTCGAAGCTCTCATGGGCCATCACGTGGCACCAGTGGCAGGCCGAGTAGCCGACGCTGATGAGCAGCGGCACGTCCCGCCGCCGGGCCTCCGCGAACGCCTCCTCGCCCCACGGCCACCAGTCGACCGGGTTGTCGGCGTGCTGGAGCAGATAGGGGCTGGTGGAGCCTGCCAAGTGGTTCATCACGACCTCCTCGGCCCACCCTAAACCGCGGGCCCGCCGACTCCGGTGACCGCCAGCGCCGTGGCCCCGGGCGGCGTAGGTTACGGAGGGTGGATGTGGATTTCGTCTGCGCGTTCGCCGACCGGCCGCCGGGCCGTCTGACGCGCAGGGACGTGGCCAGGGCGCTGCTCGCCGTGCCCTCGGGCGTGGCGCTGGTGGCGCTGCCCGACCTGCGGCGGGCGCTGCTCGCGGCCGGCAACCCGCTGTCACGGGCATTCTGGGACTCCGCCAAGGCGACGCTCGGCTCGATCGAGGCGGGCGTCGCCACGGTCGGTGACGTCCAGCGCTGGCTGGAGTCCACGGGCACCGAGCCGATCCTGATGACGCCCGGCTACTTCGTCTGGCCCGAGGAGGACGAACGCGGGCCGGTGGCCGCCGAGATGCACCGGCGGCTGGTCGCCCACCTGGAGGAGCGGGTGGCGGCCGGCGAGATCGACCCCGACGCGCTGGCCGGGGGCGATCCCGAGGCGCGGGCGGCGTACGAGGAACTGCAGGAGCGCTGGCTGGCCACGCCGCTGCCCGACGGCCGGACGCCCGAGCAGGCGGTCAACGACGAGCAGGACGAGGAGCTGTTCGCCGCCTGGGACGAGGAGGAGGCGTTCGCGCTGGCGGAGCTGCGCCGCATACTCGGCGACCTGCCGCGCCGGCCCGAGCCGCCCGCCGCCGAGCTGGACGCGGCCGGGGCGCGCCTGCGCGAGCTGCTGGCCGAGCCCGGCTACCCGGCGAACGTGCTGCGCGCCTGCGCGGGGCTCGACGACCGGCCGATGCCCCGCGACGACCGCGAGCTGTGGCTGACGGTGGCGGCGGGCGTCGCCGGCCCGGTCGCGGACCTGCCGGAGAGCGGGGACGAGCTGGTGGAGTTCGCCGACCTCGAGCGGCGGCTCAGCGAGGAGGACCTCACCCTCGCCAACCTGTGCGCCATCCAGCACGCCGACTGGCTGGCGGCCGTGACCGCGCTGGCCAGGCTGGGGCCGGGGGTGCTCGCCTCGCCGGAGCGGATCGCCCGCCTCATCGCCGAGTCGGAGGACATCGAGAGCGAGGAGCAGGACGAGGAGGAGCTGGAGGCCACCGAGGGCTTCTTCGCGTCCGTGGTGCCGCTGTGGGCGTGCCTCGGCATCGTCGACGCCGGCGGCGTGCTCACGCCGCTCGGCTGGTGGGGGCTGCCGGAGGCGCTGGAACGGGCCTGGACGCCCGCCGAGTGATCGGCTCAGTCCTTGGCGTCCACGAGGTTCGCGAACTCCGGGTGGCGCTCGATGTACTTCGCCACGTAGGGGCACAGCGGCACGACCCGCAGCCCGGTGTCGGCGCTGACGCGCAGGGCGTGGTCGACCAGCCGGCCGGCCAGGCCCTGGCCTTCGTACAACGGGGAGACCTCGGTGTGCGTGAAGACGACCTTGGTGGGCAGCAGGCGGTAGTCGGCGAACCCGGCGACCTTGCCGTCCACCAGGATCTCGAAACGGCTCTCCGACGAGTTGTCGACGATCTCGATCGGCATCTACTCGGCCTTCTTGTCGTCCGTGTCGCGCACGTCGCCCGCCCGCGGCACCTCGATCTTCGCCATCTGCCTGTTCATGGACTTGATCAGGAAGTAGAGGGCGAAGCCGATGAGGGCCACGACGACGAAGCCGAGCAGACCCGGACTCACATCACCTGCTGCTAGATAGGTCACACTTCCAGTATGCCGCCGCGACCTCGTGGTCCGGCCCCCGGCAGCCCCAGCGGCAGACTCAGTGGCAGGCGGGCGAGACGTCGTCGGCGTGGATGCCGGCGAACAGGTCGTCCTCCGGCAGCTCGGTGTCGACCAGCGAGCGCGCCAGGTGGTAGTCCTCGGTGGGCCAGATCTCCTGCTGCAGCTCGCGCGGGCAGCCGAACCAGAAGCCCTCGGGGTCGACCTGCGTGGCGTGGGCCAGCAGCGCCTCGTCGCGGATGTCGAAGTAGTCGCCGCACGGCACCCGGGTGGTGACCGGCCACTTGGCCGGGCGGTCCTCCCAGCGGGAGATCCAGTCGGAGTAGGGGGAGCCGAGCCCGCGCGAGGTCATGGCCTCGTGCAGCGCCTCGAAGCGCTCCTTGGTGAAGCCCATCTGGTAGTAGAGCTTGAGCGGCTGCCACGGGTCGCCGGTGCCCGGGTAGCGGTCGGGGTCGCCGGCCGCCTCGAACGCCTCGACCGACACGCGGTTGGTCATGATGTGGTCGGGGTGCGGGTAGCCGCCGTCGTCGTCGTACGTGAGGATCACGTGCGGCCGGAAGTCGCGCACCGCGGCCACCAGCGGGCGGGAGGCGTCCTCCAGCTTCTGCACGGCGAAGCAGCCGTCGGGCAGCTGCTCCTCCTCGCTCTCCGGCAGCCCGGAGTCGACGAAGCCCATGAAGCGCTGCTGCACGCCCAGGATCTCGCGGGCGCGCTCCATCTCGGCCCTGCGCACCTCGGCGATGTTGGCCACGATCTCGGGGCGGTCCATCTTGGGGTTGAGCACGGATCCGCGTTCACCGCCCGTCAGGGTGCACACCAGGACTTCCACACCTTCGCGCACATAGCGCGCCATCGTCGCGGCGCCCTTGCTCGACTCGTCATCGGGGTGGGCGTGGACGGCCATCAGCCTCAGCGGTGCACTCACGGGCTCGATGTCTCCTCAGTCGGACCGGTCACTTAGTTTGTCTGCAGGCGGTCGTGAGGGTCAGGTCGTGTACCGGGACCCCCGCGGGCGACAATTGTCTCGGATAACGCTCAGGGAGTGCAGGGAGATTCCACCATGGTCACCAGAGATGTCGGGAACGGACCCGTTCTCGGCACCCCCGACGAGCTGCCCGACGGCCCGAGGCGCCGGGGCAGGCTGGTCGTCCACGTCGTCATCGGCGTCCTGGTGGCCATCATCGCGGGCGGGTGGGGCTACGTGATGTGGTCCATGACCGCGGGCGGGTCGGAGGCGCCGGCGCAGGTGATCATGTTCGACGTGGTCGGCCCGACGCAGGCCGAGATCACCTTCCAGGTCTACAAACCGGATGACAGGGCGGCCGTCTGCCGGATCAGGGCGCTGGACGTCAACCACGGGGAAGTCGGCAGCAAGGAAGTAAGAATCCCGGCTGGTGAGGGTAGTAAGCAGCTCAAGGAAAGCCTGGACACCAGTGCCCAGGCGACTTCCGTCCACGTCCAGTACTGCAATCTCGTATAGTGAGACATTTGGGGAAGCGAACCGACGGTTGACTTGTTAGCCTTTCGCAATTCAACCGTTGGAAACCTCAAGTGATCTCAGGGCCCCCTAGGCAAGCAAGGAGAACCCGTGGCCGACTCTCGCGATGAGAACGTCACATGGCTGACGCAGGAGGCGTACGACCGCCTGAAGGCGGAGTACGAATATCTCTCCGGCCCCGGGCGCGTCGACATCGCCAAGAAGATCGAGGCCGCCCGTGAGGAGGGCGACCTGCGCGAGAACGGCGGCTACCACGCCGCCAAGGACGAGCAGGGCAAGATGGAGGCCCGGATCTTCCACCTCCGTCAGATCCTCGACAACGCCCAGGTGGGCGAGGCCCCCAAGGCCGAAGGCGTGGTCGGGCCCGGCATGACGGTGACCATCCGGTTCGTCGGTGACGACGACGAGGTCACCTTCCTGCTCGCCTCGCGCGAGGAGAGCGGTGCGCCGATCGACGTCTATTCGCCGAAGTCCCCCCTCGGAGCGGCGATCAACGGCAAGAAGATCGGTGAGAAGGCGACGTACTCCATGCCCAACGGGCGCCAGAACACCGTCGAGATCCTGGAGGCAGTGCCGTACGTCGGCAACTGACGCCGGAGGAGACGAACCGCCGGGCCCCCGCTGGTCCGGCGGCTTTCGTGCATGGACCCGTCATGCACCCCCACGCCCCGCACGGGCATCCCGTGTACGGCCATCCCGGGCAGGGGCCAGGGCATCCCGGGCATGGGCCAGGGGGGATCCGGCAGGATCTCACCTTTCTCGTCCAGTCCCGTAAGCGCCGCGATCCGGTCAAGCTGGTGCCGTTCATCGTGGTGGCGCTGGTCGCGGTGCTGACGGCCGACGTGCTGCTGCTGGCCCAGCCGCCGCAGGGCGAGCCGGACGGCCCCGTGGCCGCCCACCCCACTCCCCGGCAGACGCTGCTGGCCGAGCGCCGGCCGCAGAAGCAGACGCCCGTCCGCACCGTCCGGCCGGTGGCGCCGCTGCGCAAGCTGCACAAGCCCAACCTGTTCGTGCTCACCCGCAAGCCGTTCACCGAGGCGCAGTTACGCAAGGTGAGCCGGCTGCGCGGGGTGCGGGCGCTGGAGCTGGCCGACGCCGCCTCGATCACGCTCGACGGCAAGCGGGTGCAGACCCTCGCGGTCGATCCGTCCACGTTCCGGGCCTACACCCCCAAGGTGACCGCCTCCTCCGACGCGCTCTGGCAGAACGTCGCGGCGGGCGACGTCGCGGTGTCGTTCGTGCTCGGCAACGACGGCGGGCTCTCGCTGCACCGGCAGGTGCGCGGGCCGGCCGGGACGATGCGCATCGGCGCGTACGCGACCACCGGCTTCGGCGCGGTCGACGCGGTGGTCTCCAAGGAGGTCGGCCGGACGCTCGGCCTGCCGCGGGACAACGCGCTCATCGTCAGCGCGCCCGCCGCCGACACCGCCGCCCTGCGGAGCCGGATTCTCAAGGCGCTGCCCAAGGGCACCCAGGTCGCCAGCGTCAACCCGGTGCTGTCGCAGCCGCAGCAGCAGACCGCGCGCAACTGGCCGGCGGGCTCGTTCATGACGGGCGAGCAGGTTCAGGTGGCGCTCAGGGCCGCGGCGTCCAAGCTGGGGCGGCCGTACGTGTGGGGCGCGGAGGGCCCGAACACCTTCGACTGCTCGGGGCTGGTGCAGTGGGCCTTCGCCCAGGCGGGCGTGCGGATGCCGCGCGTGACGCACCAGCAGTGGGTGACCGGGCCGCAGGTGCCGCTGTCGCAGGCGCAGCCGGGCGACCTCATCTTCTGGCGGTCCGACCCGACGAACCCCGACTACATCTCTCATGTGGCGATCTATTGGGGCAACGGGCAGATGATCCAGGCGCCGCGCACCGGCGACGTGGTCAAGATCTCGAAGGTCTACACCAGGAACCTCGCCGGCGTCGTACGGGTCAGCCCGGTCGCCGCCGCCAAGGTCCGCTGACCCCTCTCGAAGGCGACACCCTCCTTCCCTGACGTGCCTGCGGTCTGTAAATGTGTAATGGTGATTACATGACTGCAGAAGACATGACGGCGGAGGTCCGGGGCTGGTTCACCGGGCGGCTCCCCGAAGGCTGGTTCACCGGCGCCCCCGAGATCGTCAGGGACCGCGAGGAGATCGCGGTCGTCGGCACGCTCCCCGATCCGCCCGAGGACACCCCCGAGGCCGAACGCGCGGCCCTGGTCGAGGGCCTGGCCCGCAGGTTCAGGGAGGAGACCAGGGAGCGGCGCATCGAGATCGCCCGCGAGGCCGAGCTGAGGTTCCGCCAGAAGGTCTCCTGGGGGGTGTCCTGCGGCGGGTTCACCGTGATGTTCACCACACTGTCCGTGCCGGTCATGACCCGCCTGCGCCAGTCGGAGCGGCAGGTGCTCGACACGCTGGTGGCCGCCGGCGTGGCCCGCAGCCGCAGCGACGCGCTCGCCTGGTGCGTACGCCTGGTCGGCAGGAACGCCGACACCTGGCTCACCGATCTTCGCGACGCCCTTCAGCATGTCGACCGCGTTCGCGCCGCGGGCCCGGACGTCGATTCATGAAGCGGTACAGGGGAAACGGCACGATGAATGGACTAAACCACTGCGGAAATTGGTTTAGACCATCGCTATTGGACTGGACCACTCAATGTTAATTCTCTTTTAAATCCGCTGCGGTTGGGTAGGCTCCCCCAATCGCCAGGGCCCCTGCCTGCGACGACGGCCCCGCCAAACAGGTCTATGCCAATTGGCCTTCCGGCCGTTCCGTCGTTGATGATGACTGGGCCCTGAGAGAGTGGAGGAGCGCAGTCGTGTCCGTGACCGTGGAAGTGCCCACGCCGACGAGCAATCGCGAATTGGCCGCGTGGGTGAAAGAGATAGCAGTCCTTACCGAGCCCGATCGGATCGAGTGGTGCGACGGCTCCGAGGAGGAGTGGACCCGTCTCACCAACCTGCTCGTGGAGCAGGGCACGCTCGTCCGGCTCGCCGCCCGTCCCAACAGCTTCTACGCCAAGTCCGACCCCAGCGACGTCGCCAGGGTCGAGGACCGTACCTTCATCTGCTCGGAGCGCCCCGAGGACGCCGGGCCGACGAACAACTGGATCCCGCCCGCGGAGATGCGGCAGACCTTCGGCAAGCTCTTCAAGGGCTGCATGCGCGGCCGGACGATGTACGTCGTCCCGTTCTGCATGGGCCCGCTCGGCGGCGAGATCTCTCAGGTCGGCGTCGAGATCACGGACTCGCCGTACGTCGCCGTCTCCATGCGGATCATGACCCGCATGGGCGAGCGCGCGCTGCGCCTCATCGAGGAGCGCGGCGACTTCGTCAAGTGCGTCCACTCCGTGGGCGCGCCGCTGGAGCCCGGCCAGGCCGACGTGCCGTGGCCGTGCAGCTCCACCAAGTACATCAGCCACTTCCCCGAGACCCGCGAGATCTGGTCGTACGGCTCCGGCTACGGCGGCAACGCGCTGCTCGGCAAGAAGTGCTACGCGCTGCGCATCGCCAGCGTCATGGCCCGCGACGAGGGCTGGCTGGCCGAGCACATGCTCATTCTCAAGCTCACTCCGCCCTCCGGCGAGACCCGCTACATCGCCGCCGCCTTCCCGAGCGCGTGCGGCAAGACCAACCTCGCCATGCTCCAGCCCACCATTCCCGGCTGGAAGGTCGAGACCGTCGGCGACGACATCGCCTGGATGCGCTTCGGCGAGGACGGCCGCCTGTACGCCATCAACCCGGAGGCCGGCTTCTTCGGCGTCGCGCCCGGCACCGGCCAGGTCACCAACGCCAACGCGGTCAAGACGCTCTGGGGCAACAGCATCTTCACCAACGTCGCCCTCACCGACGACGGCGACGTGTGGTGGGAGGGCCTGACCGACGAGCCGCCCGCGCACCTCACCGACTGGAAGGGCCGCGACTGGACGCCCGACAGCGACGAGCCGGCCGCCCACCCGAACGCCCGCTTCACCACGCCCGCCGCCCAGTGCCCGACCATCGCACCCGAGTGGCAGGACCCGAAGGGCGTGCCCATCTCCGCGATCCTGTTCGGCGGTCGCCGCGCCACCGCCGTGCCTCTGGTCACGGAGTCGCTGAGCTGGGAGCACGGCGTCTTCCTCGGAGCCAACGTCGCCTCCGAGAAGACCGCCGCGGCCGAGGGCAAGGTCGGCGAGCTGCGTCACGACCCGTTCGCCATGCTGCCGTTCTGCGGCTACAACATGGGCGACTACTTCGCCCACTGGCTGAGCATCGGCCGGCGCGAGGGCGCCGTGCTCCCGCGCATCTACTACGTCAACTGGTTCCGCAAGGACGCCGACGGCAACTTCATCTGGCCCGGCTACGGCGAGAACAGCCGCGTGCTCAAGTGGATCGTCGACCGCCTCAACGACGAGGCCGACGCCGTCTCCACGCCGATCGGCCTGCTGCCCGCCGAGCTCGACACCGAGGGACTCGACCTCTCCGAGGACGACCTGCGCACGCTGCTCAGCGTGGACCGCGAGATCTGGCGCGAGGAGGCGGCGCTCATCCCCGCGCACTTCGAGAAGTTCGGCGACCACCTGCCGAAGGAGCTGTGGAAGGAGTACAACGCCCTGCTCGACCGGCTCGGGTAGCGCCCTTGTCCGGTGCGGCGGCGCCGTCGTACGTTGATGGCGCCGCCGCACCGATCACAGGGGGGCACCGTGGGCTACGTCCTGCTCGTCGCCGCTGTCGGCATGCTGATCACGGTCCGGGCGGTCGGCGCCTGGGTCGAGGCCGAGATCCGGCGGGTCGCCGGGGCCGAGCCCGGCGGCCGCGGGCATCCTCTGGAGCCGTACGAGCTGGCCTACCTGACGGGCGGGCCACGCAGAGCCGTGAACACGGCGCTGGCCGTCCTCGCGACGGCCGGCGCCGTCCGCGTGTCCAGGGGCTCGCAGGTCACCGCCGTGGACGGCGCCGCGCCCTCGCCGGTGCCGATCGAGCAGGCCGTGCTCGACGCGCTCGCCTCCAGGCCGGGCGGTCACCACGCCGCCGAGCTGCGGTGGGAGCTGGCGGCGCATCCCGCGCTGGCCGCGCTCGCCGCCGGGCTTGAGGCGCGCGGGCTCCTCGTGCCGCCGGAGGCGTTCAAGGAGGCGCGGCGGCGCAGGAAGTGGCTGGTGGCCGTCACCTGGGCGGCGGCGGTCTTCGTGGTGGCGTTGAGCGTGCTGGACGCCACGGACGCGCTCGGCCCCGACGCCGTCTTCCTCCCCACGTTCCTCGTGGGAGTGGCCGCTCCCGTGATCGGGCTCGTGGACTGCGTCAGGCACGGCAGGCGGCTCAGGAACGTCGTCACCCGTGAAGGGCGCGAGGTGCTGCTCTCGGCGCGGGAGCACCATCCGAGGGGCGTACGCGACCAGGGGCCGGCGGCGGCGGCCGTGGGAGTGCTGGTGGCGCTCTACGGGCTGGGGGAGGCAGGGGATCCGGCGTTGTCCAAGGAGCTGATGGCCGGCCACCCCGGCGGTGACGTGGCCGGGTCCTGCGGGGCGTACGGCGGCGGGGACGGCGTGACGTACGGCGATTCAGGCGGCGATTCCGGCGGCGCCTTCGGCGGCTCCGAGTTCGGCTCCTCCGGTGGTGGCGACGGGGGCGGGTCGAGCTGCGGGGGCGGGTCGGGCTGCGGCGGCGGCGGTGGAGGGTGCGGCGGTGGCGGCGGCTGAGCTGGGCGTGGGGATCGGCTGGCGGGCCGAGCTGGATCTCACCATCGAGCGCATGGAGGGCGTCGGCTTCGTCGAGGCGATCGCCGAGAACATCCGGCCCGGCGCGCTGCCGGAGTCGCTGCGCCTGCTCCGGGCCAGGGGAGTGCCGGTGATCCCGCACGGCGTGTCGCTCGGCGTCGGCGGGGCCGAGCCGCCCTCGGCGGGGCGGCTCGCGCACCTGGCCGCGTGCGCCGAGGCGCTGGACGCGCCGCTGGTCAGCGAGCATCTGGCGTTCGTACGCGGCGACGGCGTGGAGGCGGGGCACCTGCTGCCGATCCCGCGCACCCGGGAGTCGCTGCGCGTCGTCACCGACAACGTACGACGGGCGCAGGACGCGCTGCCCGTCCCGCTGGCGCTGGAGAACGTGGCCGCGATCTTCGGCTGGCCGGACGACGAGCTGACCGAGGGTCAGTTCCTCGCCGAGCTGGTGGAGCGGACCGGGGTGCGGCTGCTCGTCGACGTGGCCAACCTCTACACCAACCAGGTCAACCTGGGCCTGCCGGCGGTGGCCGCGCTCGACGCCCTGCCGCTGGAGCACCTGGCGTACGTGCACGTCGCCGGCGGCCACGAGCACCAGGGCATCTGGCACGACACCCACACCACGGCCGCGCCGGAGCAGGTGCTGGACCTGCTCACCGAGCTGTGCGCCCGTACCCGTCCGCCCGGGGTGCTGCTGGAGTGGGACGACCGCTTCCCGAGCGACGCGGTGCTGGCCGGGGAGCTGGACAGGATCCGGGCCGCGATGGCCGCGGGGGAGTCCGGGTGACGGACCGGGCCGCGCCCGAGGAGGAGGACCTGGCGGCGGCGCGGGGACGGCTGGCGGAGGCGCAGGGGCGGGTGGTGCGGGCGCTGGTCGCGGGCGGCGAGGCTCCCGACGGCTTCGACCCGGCCCGCCTGCGCGCCCAGGCCGAGAGCCTGGTCGCCAAGCGGCGCTCCGTCGTGGCGCGCCTGCGCCCCGACGCGGCCGTGGCCGCCGGGCCCGGCCTCGCCGCCGAGTTCGCCGCGTACGCGCGGGCCCGCGAGGAGCCGCCCCCGAACTACCGCGCCGACGCCGACGACTTCGCCGCCTGGCTGCGCGAGCGCGGCCGGCTGCCGGACCCGCCCCGCCGCCGGGCCCCTTGGTGGCGGCGGCTGCTGCCGTAGCATGCGCTTGGGAGGCGGTATGCGCGTGGTCAACATGGGCCAGTGGCCCCTGGACGAGCGGGACGAGCGGCTCCACGAGCCCGGCGGCGAGCAGCTGTGGAACGAGTCCTACTACTTCGACTTCGTGGCGGACGACGGCGAGCTGGGCGGCTACGTGCGGCTCGGCCTCTACCCCAACTGGAAGCGCGCCTGGTACTGGGCCTGCCTGGTCACCCCCGACGGCCTGGCCGCGTCCGTGATCGACCACGACGCGCCGCTGCCCGAGGATCCGGGCCTGACCGTGCGCGGCGCGGGCTACGAGGCGTCCCAGCGGATCGCCGACCCGTTCCGCGCCGCCGCGGTCCGGCTGGCCTCCGACGCGCTCTCGCTGGACCTGGAGTGGCGCACGGAGGGCGGCGCGTACGGCTACGCCATCACCCCGCGCTACGAGGTCCCCTGCGAGGTGACCGGCACGATCGACGGCCGGCCCTTCCACGGCCACGGCGAACGCGACCACAGCTGGGGCGTGCGCGACTGGTGGACGATCTCCTGGATGTGGAGCAGCGGCCGGCTGACGGACGGCACGTACGTGCACGGCATGCGCGCCAACGTGGGCCTCGACCTGCCCTGGCCGGCGTTCACCGTGCCGCCGGGCGGCGAGCCCGCGCACGCGCCGGGCTTCACGGCGGCGACCTCCTTCGACGGCGACCGCCCCGCCGGGACGGTGCTGCGGCTGCCGGGGCTGGCGGTGACCGCGCGGCCGGTCGCGTTCGCGCCGGTGACGCTGACCTCGCCCGAGGGGGAGACGGCGGTGTTCCCCCGGGCGATGTGCCGCTTCGAGGCCGAGGACGGGCGCTCCGGCCACGGCTGGACGGAGTGGCACCAGCCGCCGCTGTGGCGCTCGCACGTCTGGGTTTAGTGGTCACCCGCCGGGAAACGCAGGGGTGCATGGGGGGACTGCGCTGTGTCGACGGATCTTATTTGCGGGTCACGCCCGTGGCGTGCCGTGACAGCGTCGGCACCCCGTACGAGGTCACCCTTGAGCTGCACCGCGACGGCGCCCCGTACGGCAGCGTGGGCGAGCGCTGCGGCTGGCTGCTGAGCCGGCTGGCGCACGGCGTGGACGAGGCCCGCAGGGGCCGCGACGCGGACCGGCGGTGGGCCGATCCCGACGACAGGTTCCCCGGCGGCGAGCCGGACGGCGAGCTGTTCTCCTTCCGCTACCGCAGCAGGTCGGGACCGGCGGGCGGCGAGCTGAGCTGCCGCCTGCGCACGATCCCGCTGTGGGAGGGCAGCCGCTGGCGGGTGACGCGGCGGGCGTACGTCGAGGCGTGGGGCGCCGCGGGAGTCGGCATGCGGGCGGTGCTGACGTCGGCGGAGCTGTCGTCGTTCGTCCGGGGTCTCCTGGAGGAGGCCGAGGGATGTCTCGAAGGCAGAGATATGGCAAGGAATGCCGGAGAAGGAGCGGGCACAGATGATTCGCGGTGATAATTGCCTGTTGGGTCATTGACCGAGGGCAACCGCTGGGGAGGACACTCCGTGGGCCTGCGCGACCTGGTCTACCGGCTGTACGAACGCCGGCTGGAGGCCAAGCTGTCCAAGGACGGCATCCCCCGGCACGTCGGGGTCATCATCGACGGCAACCGCCGCTGGGCGCGCTCCATGGGGATCAGCGACGTCTCCACGGGTCACCGCAAGGGCGCCGACAAGATCTCCGAGCTGCTCTGCTGGTGCCGCGAGACCGGCGTCGAGGTCGTCACCGTCTGGATGCTCTCCAACGACAACCTCAACCGGCCGAGGGAGGAGCTGGAGCCGCTTCTCCGCATCATCGAGGACGTGACGCGGGAGCTGGTGGACCAGGGCTGGCGGATCATCCCCGTCGGCGCGCTGGACCTGCTGCCGGACCGAACGGCGAATGTCCTCAAAAACGCGAAAGAAGCGTCATCACACCGTCCGGGCCTGATTGTGAACGTTGCAGTTGGGTATGGAGGAAGACGTGAGATTGCCGATGCGGTGCGCTCACTGCTCCAGGAGCAAGCGAGCAAGGGAGCGAGCATCGAGGACCTCGTCGAGGTGCTCGATGTGGAGCACATCGCGGAGCATCTCTACACTCGCGGCCAACCCGATCCGGATCTCCTCATCCGGACCTCGGGCGAGCAGCGCCTGTCGGGCTTCATGCTCTGGCAGAGCGCTCACTCCGAGTTCTACTTCCACGAGGCCTACTGGCCCGACTTCCGCAGGGTTGACTTCCTGCGGGCGCTGCGCGATTACGCTGCGAGACATCGACGTTACGGTTCTTGACACGACATTCGGGTATCGAGGACGTAACGTTGAAAGTGTCCGACCACAGGTCGAACACTCCGGAGAGGTCCCGCCTTTGCACCACGATCCGCCGAGGGGGGCCGGAACCCGGCGCCGACGGCGTCTCGCGGTCGGGGAACGCGGGTCCGGTCCGATTCCCGCCTCGTCTGCAGGGCGCCCGCACGTGGGGCGCCCGGGGGAGAACGTGTGGCAGTGTCCTCGAGCAACCCTACGACCCAGCCGGCCAAGCGCACCTACGTGCTCGACACCTCGGTGCTGCTGGCCGACCCGGCGGCCCTGACCCGCTTCGCCGAGCACGACGTGGTCCTGCCGATCGTCGTGATCACCGAGCTGGAAGGCAAGCGGCATCACCCAGAGCTCGGCTATTTCGCGAGGCAGGCCCTGCGCTACCTCGACGATCTGCGGATCAGGCACGGCAGGCTCGACGAGCCCATGCCGACGCCGACTGGGGACGGCACACTCAGGGTTGAGCTCAATCACAGCGACCCGTCCATCTTGCCGGTCGGATTCCGCCTCGGCGACAACGACACGCGCATCCTCACGGTGGCCCGTCACCTGGCCGCCGAGGGCTGCGACGTCGTGCTGGTCTCCAAGGACCTGCCCATGCGGGTCAAGGCGGCCTCGATCGGCCTGACCGCGGAGGAATACCGCGCCGAGCTGGTGCACGAGTCGGGCTGGACCGGGATGGCCGAGATCCAGGTCACCGCCGAGGACGTCGAGACGCTCTTCGAGCACGGCACGGCCGAGGTGGAGGAGGCCAGGGAACTGCCGACCCACACCGGGCTGCGGCTGCTGTCGGCCAAGGGCTCGGCGCTCGGCCGGGTGCTGCCCGACAAGTCCGTACGCCTGGTGCGCGGCGACCGCGAGGTGTTCGGCCTGCACGGCCGCTCCGCCGAGCAGCGCATCGCGCTCGACCTGCTGATGGACCCGGAGATCGGCATCATCTCGCTGGGCGGCCGTGCCGGCACAGGAAAGTCGGCGCTGGCGCTGTGCGCGGGCCTGGAGGCCGTGCTGGAGCGCCGCCAGCACCGCAAGGTGGTCGTCTTCCGTCCGCTCTACGCGGTCGGCGGCCAGGAGCTCGGCTACCTGCCGGGCACCGAGGGCGAGAAGATGGGCCCGTGGGCGCAGGCGGTCTACGACACGCTGGGCGCGGTCACCACGCCCGAGGTGATCGACGAGGTGCTGGACCGGGGCATGCTGGAGGTGCTCCCGCTCACGCACATCCGCGGCCGATCGCTGCACGACGCGTTCGTCATCGTGGACGAGGCCCAGTCGCTGGAGCGCGGGGTGCTGCTCACGGTGCTGAGCCGGATCGGCGCCAACTCCCGCGTGGTGCTCACCCACGACATCGCCCAGCGCGACAATCTGCGGGTCGGGCGGCACGACGGCGTGGTGGCGGTGGTGGAGAAGCTCAAGGGGCATCCGCTGTTCGCCCACGTCACGCTGACCCGCTCCGAGCGCTCGCCGATCGCCGCGCTGGTCACCGAGATGCTGGAGGACATCACGATGTAGCGCTGCGGAGATCGCCGCAGGTGTACCGCCCCTCGTCCTTCGGGGGGCGGTTCTCGTTGTCACGGACGATCTTGACCTGCTCGTACGCCGCGTCCTGCTGCGCCGTGCAGACGATCTGCGCCTTGCCGAGGTCGCTCAGCGCGCCCGCGCCCCTGATGTAGACGGTCAGCGTCAGCGTGCGCGGGAGCTGCATCTCGTCGCGCTGCACGGGGTTGAGCGAGTCCTTGGTCCGCAGGTACGTGAACCCGCGCAGCGCCGTCTCCCTGTCGCCGAGCGGCTGCCCGGACGCCGCGAACAGCGCGCCGAGCAGGCTCTCCACCGTGTCGTCCCCGACGTCGGCGGGCTCCAGCGTGAGCTTGCCGTCCCTGATGAGGAAGATCGTCTTGGACGGCGGCGGGATGCTGATGGTGGGCGCGTTGCCGCGTTCCTGCACGTCGGTGGGCGAGATGCCGCAGGCGGCCGGCAGGACGCAGGCGAGCAGCGCGAGGACGGCCCTGACTCTCATGTGTGGGGCAGCCAGACGGTGAAGAGGGTGCCGGGCTCCTGGGCGCGTACCGAGATGGTGCCGCCGTGCAGGTGCACGTTCGCGCGGGCGATGGCGAGGCCGAGGCCGCTGCCCTGGCTGCGCGCCCGGCCCGCGCCGGCCTTGAAGAAGCGGTCGAAGACGTGCGGCAGCGCCTCGCGCGGGATGCCCCTGCCGTGGTCGCGCACCCTGATCTCCAGCCCGTTCTCGGTGCTGCGGGCGCTGACCACCACCGGCGGGCCGCCGTGCTTGAGCGCGTTGCCGACGAGGTTGGCCACGATCACGTCGAACCTCCTCGGGTCGAGGTTGGCGGTCAGCCCCTGGGAGGCGTTCACCTTGACCTGCTCGGTCCAGCCGCGGGTCCCCAGGCAGTCGTCGATGGCGTCGGCCACGTTGACCGGCTCCAGGTTGAGCGTGGCGGTGCCGGCGTCGAAGCGGCTGATCTCGATGAGGTGCTCGACCAGCTCGCGCAGGCGCTCGATCTCCCCGAGCACCAGCCGGACGGCCTCCGCGGGCGCCTCGGGCAGCCGGTTGGCCTCCTCCGACAGCACGTCGGCCACGGCCGTCATGGCGGTCAGCGGCGTACGCAGCTCGTGCGAGACGTCGGCCACGAACCGGCGGGACATGGCCTCCAGCGAGCGCAGCTCGGACACGCTCAGCTCCAGCGCCGCGGCGGCGTCGTTGAACCTGGCGGTCAGCCCGGCCAGCTCGTCCTGGCCGTGGACCGGCAGGCGGGTGTCCAGCCGGCCCTCGCCGAGCGCCTGGGCGGCGGCGCTCAGCCGGCGCACCGGCAGCAGCACCTGGCGGGCCGAGAACAGCGCCACGACCAGGGCGATGAGCACGATCGCGATGCCGCCCTGGAACAGCCTGGCGCGCAGGGTGTCGAGCTGGCTGACATCGGCGCGCATGGGGAAGAAGACGAACGCGCGCAGGCCGGTGGCCTCGGGCACGCCGTTCGTGGCGCGGTGGACCTCGGTGCCGACGATGAGCCACAGCTCGCCCCTGATCACCCGGCGCTGGGTGACGACGCTCTGCTTGGCGCGGCCGTAGAGCTCGTTGGGGACGTCGCGGAGGGTCATCGGGCCGGTGACGGAGACCAGGTCGCCGTACTCGACGACGACGCTCCTGCCGGGGGCGCTCATGGTCTGGGCCAGGCGGTTCAGCTCCCTGCTCGTGGGCTCGGCCTCGCCCGGCCGCGGCCGGCCGACGGGGAAGTCGACCCCGTTCAGCTCCCGTACGACGAGGTCCATGGAGGTCCGCTCGGTCCTGGTCACCAGGGCGGTCTTGGCCAGCTCGAAGCCGATCGTGGCCACGAGCATGGACGCGGTGACGGCGACCAGCGTGAACGTGATGACGAGCCGGGCGCGCAGTCCGGTGGGAAGAGGGATCACTGGGACATCACTGGTCACGGAGGGCTGAAGCGGTAGCCGAAGCCGCGCACGGTGTGGATGAACACCGGCTCGGCGGGCTTCGGCTCGATCTTGGCCCGGATGCGCTGCACGCAGGCGTCCACGAGGCGGGAGTCGGCGATGTGCGTGTGGTCCCAGACCGCCCGCAGCAGGTAGCGGCGGTTGAGCACCTGCCCGGGGTGGCGGACGAGCTCCAGCAGCAGCCGCAGCTCGGTGGGCGTCAGGTGGATCTCCTTGCCGGCCAGCGTGACCTTGAGCGCGCCCCGGTCGATGACGAGCTCGCCGAAGGTGATGCGGTCGGAGGCGGCGGACTCGGCGCGGCGCAGGATGGCCCTGATGCGCGCGTCCAGCACGCGGGGCTCGACCGGCTTGACCACGTAGTCGTCGGCGCCGGCCTCCAGGCCGACCACGATGTCCAGGTCGTCGCCGCGGGCGGTGAGCAGGATGACGGGGAGCTGGTCGAGCTTGCGCACCCGGCGGCAGACCTCGATGCCGTCGATGCCGGGGAGCATGACGTCGAGGATGGCGATCTCGGGGCGGCGGGCCCGGATGTGGTCGAGTGCCTCCTCGCCGGTCGCGTACGACGTCACCGAGTGCCCCTGACGGGTCAGCGCCAGCTCAAGTGCGGTGCGGACCGAGGGGTCGTCTTCGACGAGGAGAATGCCTGCCACGCGCACATTATCGTTCCATGTCCTGTATAGCCGGGTTGTGTCACCAAACTGTGACGTCGTGTTGAAGGCATCGGGAAGAAGGACAGAAACCCTGAAAGCGGCTTCCCTTCGGTCAACGGGGGCACGAAGGGGAGTCGCCATAGTGTGACAAATCTCACAGTATCCTGAAATAGCACGCTAACGTGCTGGTTAGCCAAGGGAACATCAAGCGATTACCGCGTTTCGGTTGCGCGGCACCCCCCAGGACAGGGCAAGCTCATGGATCGTGAGCCCCGGTCCGCGTTTGAGTGAGCGCCCCCCGACAACCGATGTCCCCTCGGCACGCCGGTCGTCGCGCCGCGTCAAGCCCAAGGCCATCGTCATCACCGTCGTCTCGCTGGCGGTCGTCGGCGGTGGCGGCACCTTCGTCGCCATGCGCGCGATCGACAACGCGAGCAAGCCGGCCGCCCCCGTGTTCTCGATGGAGGACATGGGCAAGCTGGCCAGCGGCAACCTCTCGGCGCCCGACCCCGAGACCGACGCGCTCAAGGCCGCGGCCGAGCAGGCCTTCCGCGCCGAGCAGCTCAAGAAGAACCGCGACGGCGCCGCCGACCACAAGGAGGAGCTGTCCTGGGTGGTGCCCAAGCAGGCCCCCGGCGGCGACGGCTTCCCCGCCCAGAACTTCCCGCCCGGCACCAACCCCTCGCCCGGCAGCAACAAGGCCGTCGCCAAGGCCATGCTCGCCTCGTTCGGCTTCGGCGCCGACCAGTGGGGCTGCCTGGAGTCGCTCTGGACCAAGGAGAGCGGCTGGAACGAGCGGGCCATGAACCGCTACTCCGGCGCGTACGGCATCCCGCAGTCGCTGCCCGGCAGCAAGATGGCGAGCGCGGGCGCCGACTGGCAGACCAACGCCGCCACCCAGATCAAGTGGGGCCTCGGCTACATCAAGGGCCGCTACGGCACGCCCTGCGGCGCCTGGGGTCACTCGCAGCGCGTCGGTTGGTACTGAACCTCCCAGAGGGACACCCGGCCAGGTCAACTTTCCTTCTGCAATCGGCAAGCCACCGCGCCCTGACGGCGGGGCGGGGCACAGGCTGGCCGCATGGGTGTGAAGGTCAGTGTGATCGTCAATGTCCACAATCCGGGTGACACCGCGGACGCGTGCATCCGCTCCGCCTTGGAGCAGTCGATGCCCGCGGGCGACGTCGAAGTGCTGCTCGTGGACGACGGATCCACGGACGGCACCGCCGAGCGCCTGGACGCCATCGCCGCCACCCGCCCGAACGTCCGGGCGCTCCACCTGCCCTGCACCGGCTCGCCCGCACGGGGCCGCAACGTGGGGCTGGCCGCCGCCCGTGGCGAGTACGTCTTCTTCCTCGACCAGCGCGACCGCCTGGAACGCGACGCCCTCGCCCGCATGCACGAGCGGGCCCTGGACACCGGCGCGGACGTGCTGATCGGCCGCCTGGTGCGCGACTCGGGCCCACCGATGATCGCCTTCAACCGCAGCACCGGCCGCGCCGACATCCTGCGCGACCGGCTGCTCAGCGTGCTCGGCCCGCAGCAGCTCTACCGCCGGGCCTTCCTGGAGGAGCACGACCTCGGCTTCTCCTTGACCGGCGGGCGGCTGGCCGAGCAGGCGTTCGTCATGCGGGCGTACGTGCGCGCCAAGGTGATCGCGGTGCTCGCCGAGCACGTCTGCTGCCACCTCGGCGAACGGCCCCGGCTGGAGGAGGAGCCGCACGCCATGGCGCAGGAGCTGCGGTCACTGCTCAACGACATCGACGCCTACGTCGGCGAGGGCCGCCAGCGCGACCGCATGTACGCCTACTGGTACCGCTACGCCGTCCTGCGGCCCCTGCTGACCAGCAGGTTCGCCGACTCCTCCGTGGACCGGGGCCGGCACTTCCGCCTCGTGCAGCAGCTCGTGAAGGAGCGCTTCCCCGAGAAGCTGGACCGCCACCTGCCCGTTCAGCTCCGGGCGGTGGCCGCGTTCGTCAGGACGGGCCGCCTGGACCAGATCGTGCTGCTGTCCACCTCGACCCGCCGCGGCGGCCTGCTCTCGGAGCTGACGGAGGTGCGCTGGGACGCCCACGTCCTGGTGCTCGGGCTCACCGTCGAGGTCAAGGACGGCGACGGCCGGCCCGACCGCTACCGCGTGGACGGCCCTCGCCTGCACTGGGTGCCGCCGCGCGCCATCGACCCCAAGCTGCTGCACCCCACCGTCACCAACGTGAGCGACGCCGTCGAGCGGGCCCGCATCGAGGTCTACGTACGCCACGCCGAGACCGGCGACATCTACTTCCTGCCGCTCGCCCAGCGCGTCGAGGTGGTCCAGGAGGGCCGCCGCAGGGCCCGCGTGCAGATCAAGGCCGAGGCCAGGATCGACGTGAGCAGCGCCGCGTTCGGCGAGCCGCTGCTGCCCGGCCAGTGGGAGCTGCACGTGCGCATGTACGGCGGCGCCAACCAGGCGAGAAGCCGGGTGCGCAGGGGAGAGGGCCCGCTCAACTGCCTCGGCGTGCTCGCCCAGCGGCCCCGCATGCGGCTCGTCGTGCCCTGCTGGACCGACCAGGGGGAGCTGGGGCTCGCCGTCGAGCCGCGCTCGTTCGCCGAGTCGATCGCGCTAGTGTCACCGGGGGCCGAGGTCAAGCAGCTCGACGGGCACGCCTACGTGGTGCTGCCGGTGCCGTACGTGCCGCCGAGCGGCGGCCCGCCGCTGGAGCTGGTGCTGCACAGCACCGGCCACGGCCGCGAGCGCGAGGTGAGCGCCCCCGCCCTCGCCGAGGCCGGGCTGCCCGGCAAGATCGCCGGACAGCTCGTGGCCAAGCTGCCGGTGCGGCGCATGTGGCCGGCCCCCGACCACCTCTGCCGCGGCGACTGGATGGCGTCGCTGCGCTCGGCCGAGGAGGAGATCGGGCTGCGCTTCGCGCTCAGCGTACGGCGGGGACGGGTGCAGGTGCGCCCGGCCGCCGCCGTGGACCCGAGCCGGCCCTCACCGCTCGGCAGGGACACCCCGCTGCACCGGCTCGGCCGGCGCCTGCCCGGCGTCCGGCACGTGGTGCGCCTGGCGCGCGCGGGCCGGCACCGCTATCTCACCTGACCCACCCCTCCAGCTCCTCGAACGCGCTCCTGAAGACGGGCAGCAGCGGCTTGAGCCGGTCGGGGTAGAGATCCACCAGGCTGTCCAGGTGGTTGCCGCCCTCGACCCGGTGATAGCGGAACGGCCGGTGCGGCCCGACCATCCGGGCGTAGACGTCGGAGCTGCGGGAGATCGGCAGCAGCGTGTCGAGCGTCCCGTGGACCGTGATGAGCGGCTTGGTGATCCGGCCGGTCAGCGCGATCTTGGCGACGGCCCCGTACGGCTTGCGCGCGTCGTAGTCGTAGTCCGCGGGCGCGCCCTGGTAGGACGGGTCCAGCTCCTTCTGGTAGAGCTCCTGGGTGAGCTCCCAGTAGTACTGCCGGTGGAACGGCCACAGGAACTCCGACCCGGCCGCGAACCCGGCCGCCCGCACCCCGGCCTCGTCCGGGTACGCCTTCAGCGCCGGAGGCAGGACGTTCAGCAGGTTGTCGCCCTTGAGCCGCCAGAGCGTGCCCTCCCAGTCCACGCCGCCGTCGTAGAGGTGGCCGCGGTTCTCCAGCTGCCAGCGGACGAGGTAGCCGCCGTTGGAGATGCCGGCCGCGAACGTACGGGCCGGCTGCCGGCCGTACCGCTGGCGGACCACGGCCTTGGCGGCCACCGCGAGCTGGGTGACGCGGTGGTTCCACTCGGCGATGGCGTCGCCGGGCGCGCGCCCGTCCTCGTGGAAGGCGGTGCCGACGTTGCCCTTGTCGGTGGCGGCGAAGGCGTAGCCCTTGGACAGCACCCAGTCGGAGATCGTGTAGTCGTTGGCGTACTGCTCCCGGTTGCCCGGGGTGCCGCTGACGACCAGGCCGCCGTTCCAGCGGTCGGGCAGCCTGATCACGAACTGGGCGTCGTGGTTCCAGCCGTGCGTCGCGTTGCCGGTGGAGGTGTCGGGGAAGTAGCCGTCGATCTGCGTGCCCGGCACGCCGGTCGGGTTGACGGTGGCGGCCGAGTGCAGCCCGGCCCAGTCGGCCGGGTCGGTGTGGCCGCTGGCCACGGTGCCGGCGGTGGTGAGGTCGGCCAGGCGGGCGACCACCTGCTTCTCCGCGCCCGGCACGGCGAGCTGCTGCGGGTGCTGCTGCTGTACGGGCGTCAGCAGGCTCGCGACGAGAGTGAGGGCGACCAGCATCACGCCTCGCCCAGGTGGGCGGCCAGGAGCCGGCCGAACTCGGCGGGGTGCTCCAGGTGCGGGCTGTGGCCGCACTCGGCGATGACCGCCTCGCGGTAGGCGCCGTAGCGCTCCAGCACCGCCCGCGTCTGCGTCACCATCGGCTGGGCGGGCGTGCCGGGGGAGCCGGGCACGACGCCGAGCGCGCCGAGGTGGGCCAGGTCGAACAGGGACGTGTCGGAGACGATGACGTCGTCGGCGCCCCTGATCCACAGGATGGGCGGCTTGGGGTCGATCTCCGGCAGGTCGTCCAGCCGGAAGTAGGTCGGGGACATGGTGTTGAGCACGCCGGTCTTGCCGGGGGCCACGTTCGGCCAGGCGTCGGAGGTGACCAGGTCGCCCGGGTAGTGGGCCTCGCCCACACGGGTGGTCAGCATGGCGCGGACGTAGAAGTCCTCGTCGGGGACCGGGTGCTTGACGTAGGAGGAGCGGAAGACGCTGCGCGGCGAGGTGGGCGACTCGTCCGACAGGTCGCCGGACTGGAGGCGGGCCACGAAGTCGGGGTTCGCTCCGCCGGCGCCCGCGCCCGCGCCGTCGGGGTGCGTGAGCCGGCCGTCCACGCCCTCGGTGCCGCCGAAGCCGTACGGCGAGACCGGGTTGACCAGCGTGACGCTCCGCACCACGCCGGGACGGTCACGCAGGGCCTGCATCACGACGCCGCCGCCCATGCTCCAGCCGACCAGGTGGACCGGCGCCAGATCCATCGTCTCGACCAGGTCGAGCACGTCGTCGGAGTAGTCGCGCAGGCCGCGCGTGGCGTCCACGGGGGCCGGCTCGGTGTCGCCGAAGCCACGCAGGTCCACGGCGAGCGGGCGGTAGCGGCCGGGCAGCGCCGCCATCTGGTCACGCCAGAACGCGGCCGAGGAGACGTTGCCGTGGACGAACAGCACGGGCTCGCCGCCGTCCCTGCCCTCGACGGTCAGGACGTTCTGGGTGAGCCGGGGAGTGGTGACCTTCATCGTACGTGGGTCCTTTCGGCCAGGTCGCGGCCCTGGGTCTCCCGGGCGGCGTAGACCGCGCCCAGCGTGAGGACCGCGGCCAGCCCGAGGTAGAGAGAGATGGGAAGGCTACTGGAGTACGCGCGCAGCAGGGCCACCGCGATGATGGGCGCGAGCGCGCCCGCCACGATGGCCGAGAGCTGGGCGCCGATCGACACGCCGGTGTAGCGCATCCGGGTGCCGAACAGCTCGGAGAAGAAGGCCGCCTGGGGGCCGTACATCATGCCGTGGAACAGCAGGCCGACGATGACCGCGAGGGTGATCGCCAGGAAGTTGCCGGTGTCCACCAGCGGGAAGAACGCGAAGATCCACAGCCCGATGCCGGCCGCTCCGGCCAGGTAGATCGGGCGGCGGCCGACCCGGTCCGACAGCGCGCCCCACATCGGGATCGTCACGAAGTGCACCGCCGAGGCGACGAGCACCGCGCTCAGCACGGTCGAGTTCTCGACGCCGGCGGTCTTGGCGTAGGTGATGACGAAGACGGTGAGCAGGTAGAAGGAGATGTTCTCGGCCAGGCGGGCGCCGATGGCGACGAGCACGTCCTTCCAGTGGTGGCGCAGCACGCCCACGATGGGCGCCCGCTCCTCCGGCGCCGACTTCTGGAAGACGGGCGACTCGGTGATCGACAGCCGGATCCACAGGCCGATCAGCACGAGCACCCCCGACAGCAGGAACGGCACCCGCCACCCCCACGCCAGGAACGTCTCCTCCGACTGCCAGGCGGCCAGCGCCGCCAGCACGCCGGTGGCCAGCAGGTTGCCGCCCGGCGCGCCGGCCTGCGGCCAGGAGGCCCAGAAGCCGCGGCGGGCGTCGTCGCCGTGCTCGGAGACGATGAGCACCGCGCCGCCCCACTCGCCGCCGAGCGCGAAGCCCTGCACCAGGCGGAGGCCGGTCAGCACCAGCGCGGCGGCCGGGCCGAGGGTCTCGTACGTCGGCAGGCAGCCGATGAGGAACGTCGCCGTCCCCATCATCAGCAGGCTGACGACCAGCAGGGTCTTGCGGCCCACCCGGTCGCCGAAGTGTCCGAAGACCAGGCCGCCGAGCGGCCGGGCGACGAACCCGACGGCGTAGGTGAGGAACGACAGCAGCGTGCCGGTCAGCGGATCGGACTCGGGGAAGAAGAGCTTGTTGAACACGAGGGCGGCGGCGGAGCCGTAGAGGAAGAAGTCGTACCACTCGATGGTCGTGCCGATCAGGCTGGCGGCGACGATCTTCTTGATGGAAGTGGCCATGCCGGTCACGGTAGGGAGTGACCGGCGTCACTCATATGGAGTCAGGGCCCACACTCTGGCCGGTGGATGTGTGGCCGAGCCGGTGCAGGCGGAGGGCGAGCTGGAGTTCGAGCGCCCGCTCGGGCTCCTGCCAGCCGTCGCCGAGCAGCCGGCCGACCCGGTCGAGCCGCTGCGTCACCGTGTTGACGTGGATGTGCAGGGCCTCGGCCGTACGCGACGGCGAGCAGCCCGTGCCGAAGTAGGCGGCCAGCGTGTCGGCCAGCGCGGTGCCGCGCCGGGCGTCGTAGCCGATCACCGCGCCCAGCACCCGGTCCACGAAGCCGCGCACGTCGCGGCCGTCGCCGACGAGCAGCCCGACGAAGCCCAGCTCGGCCGCGCTCGCGCCGTCACCGGCCCGGCCGAGCGCGATCAGCGCCTCGGCGCACCGCCGCGCCTCCTGGTAGGCGGTCGCGTAGGGGGCGGCCTCCTCCGGCGGCGCGAGGGCCGCGAGGGCCGCGCCGGCCGTCGCGGGCGCGCCGAGGGACGCGCTCAGCTCGGCGGCCACCCGCGTGGCCAGCGCTCCCGGCCGCTCGCCCGGCAGCAGCAGCACGACCTCGTCGCCCCGCCCCGCCGCGAGCCCGTGCCTGATGGCCGCCTGCGAGGACGCCCAGAACGCCGCCCGCTCCCGCTGCCCGCCGTGCTTGACCACCACGACGACGTGCGGCGCCCCCAGGTCCACGCCGAGCCGTCTGGCCCGGTCGGCGAGGCCGGGGGAGTCCGGCCGGGCGATCAGGTCGTCCAGCAGCTCGCCGCGTACCCGGCCCTCCGCCTCGGCCACGCTCCGCCGGAACAGCAGCAGCAGCGCGCACACCAGCGCCGCCCGCTCCAGGATGCGCTCGTCGGCGTCGTCGCTGCGCAGCACGAGCGTGCACAGCGGCTCGCCGCCGACGTCCACGGACGCCACCAGCAGCTCGCCGCGCCGCACCGTGCGGCCGAGCGCCCGCGACGCCTGCGCGGCCTCGAACACCCCCGCGTCCAGCTCGCCCACGTCGCCCGTGAGCGGGCGCCCCAGGTCGTCGAGGACCGCGAGCCTCCCGCCCAGCACCTCCGTGACCACGGCCGCCACGTCCTCGATGCCGCCGCCGCGCAGCACCAGCGAGGTCATCCGGTCGTGGGCCAGCGCCGCCCGCTCCACCGCCTCGCCGCGCGCCCGCGCGGTGCGGTGGGCCCGTGACAGCTCCTCCAGGGCGTTCCTGGTCTCCTGGAGCAGCCGCGCGTTGTCGATCGCCACCGCCGCGTGCGCGGCGAGGCTCGCCAGCAGCGCCACCTCCTCCTGGTGGAACGGCCGCGCGCTGCGGTTGGCCGCCATCAGCACGCCGATCACCCGCTGCCCCAGCCGCAGCGGCACGCCGAGGATCGCGACCAGGCCCTCCTCCTTGACGGCCTCGTCGATGTGGCCCTCGTGGCGGAAGCGCGGGTCGGCGAAGTAGTCGGCGGTCGCGTACGGCGTCGCCGACTGCGCCACCAGCCCGCCGAGGCCAGCGCCCATCGCCAGGCGCAGCGCACGGAACTTGGCCGAGATCGACCCGTCGGTGACCCGCATGTACGTGTCGCCCCGCTCGGGGTCGTGCAGGGTCATGTACGCGATGTCGGTCGCGAGGAGCTGCCTGGCCCGATGGACGATCGCCTCCAGGACGGCGTCCAGGTCGCGCAGGGCGGCGAGGTCGCCGGCGGTGTCGTACAGGGCCGACAGCTCGGCCTCGCGCCGGGCCCGCCGCCTGAGCAGCGCGCGCACCCGCAGCGCCTCGATCTTGGCCTGCTCCAGCTCCTCGATCTCGGCCGCGTCCGCCCCCCGGGCCCGCGCCTCGACGATCGGCCCCTCGAACTCCACCGCCGACGCCTCGCGGGCCAGCAGCTCCAGATAGCGGCGGGACATCAGTGGGCGGTCCACCCTCCGTCCATGGGAAGGGAGACGCCGGTGATGAAGGAGCCGTTGGGGCCGCACAGGTAGGCGACCAGCTCGGCCACCTCCTCCGGCTCGATCAGGCGCTTCACCGCCGCGGGCGCCAGCATGATCGTCTCCACCACCTCCTCGGGCGCGATCCCGTGCACCCGTGCCTGGTCGGCGATCTGCGCCTCCACCAGCGGCGTGCGCACGTACGCCGGGCACACGCAGGTCGAGGTCACCCCGTGGGCCGCCCCCTCCAGGGCCACGACCTTGGAGAAGCCCTCCATCGCGTGCTTGGCCGTGGTGTACGCCGACTTGTACGGCGAGGCCCGCAGCCCGTGCACGGACGAGATGTTGACGAACCTGCCCCAGCCGCGCTCGTACATGCCGGGCAGCACCCGCCGCGCGATGAGGAACGGCGCCTCCACCATGACCCGCAGCATGGCCGAGAAGACCTCGGGCGGGAACTCCTCGATCGGCGCCACGTGCTGGAACCCGGCGTTGTTCACCACGATGTCGACCGGCTCGTCCGGCAGCGCCGCGACGAACCCGGGATCGGCCAGATCGGCCACCACAGCCACGCCGCCCACCTCGGCGGCCACCTTCTCGGCGGGCTCGGCCCGCAGGTCCGCGACCAGCACCCGGGCGCCGGCGGCGGCCAGCCGCCGGGCGCAGGCCGCCCCGATGCCGCTGCCCGCCCCCGTCACCAGCGCGGTCCGCCCAGTCAGCTCCTTCGCCATACTCCGCACCCTAGGCGCTCCCCGCACCGGCCAGCATGGGGGCTGACGACATAGATGCGCGCTGCGCTATGTGGATCACCCCGTCTGATATGTTGGGCGGCATGATCGCGTCTGCGCAGCAGTGGTGGCCCGCCTCCTAGGCGGACCTCCGAGCGCACACGCACCGGCCGCCTCGACGAGGCGGCCACCGGCATCATGCACGCGCCCCCGTCGAGCACTTCACGAAAGGGGCGCTTTCCCGTGACCAGCACCGCAGCCAACGTCGCACCCGGCACCACTCCCGCCTCCGCCAAAGAGGTCACGAAGATCTGGGCCGAGCTGCTGTCCCTGCTCCTCGACGGGGTCTCGCTCACCTCGCGCCAGGCCGCCTGGGCGATGGAGCAGATCATGTCGGGCCAGGCCACGGACGCGCAGATCGCCGCGTTCGCGGTCGCGCTGCGGGCCAAGGGCGAGAGCGTCGAAGAGGTCTCCGGGCTGGCCGACGGCATGCTGACCCGATCGGCGGCGATCCGCGTCTCCGGCGACCCGGTCGACCTGGTCGGCACCGGCGGCGACCGGGCCAACACCGTCAACGTCTCCACCATGGCCGCCATCGTGGCCGCCGCCGCGGGCGTCAAGGTCGTCAAGCACGGCGGCAGGGCCGCGAGCTCCAAGTCCGGCGCCGCCGACGTGCTGGAGGAGCTGGGCGTGGTCATCGACCTGCCACCCGCCGCCGTCGTGCACGTCGCCGAGGAGCTCGGCATCACGTTCTGCTTCGCGCCCGTGTTCAACCCGGCGCTGCGGCGCACCTCCGGGCCCCGCCGCGAGCTGGGCGTGCCCACGGTGTTCAACTTCCTGGGCCCGCTCACCAACCCCGCGCTGCCGCCGGCGCAGGCGGTCGGGGTCTACCACCAGCGGATGGCGCCCGTCATCGCCGGCGTGCTGGCCGAGCGGGGCGGCTCCGCGCTCGTCTTCCGCGGCCACGACGGGCTCGACGAGCTCACCACCTGCGGCCCCTCGACCATCTGGGTGGTCCGGCTCGGCACGGTCACCCGCACCGCCTTCGACCCCGCCGAGCTCGGCATCGCCCGCGCCCGTCCCGACGACCTGCGGGGCGGCGACGCCCGGCACAACGCCGCCGTCGCCCGCGCCGTCCTCGCCGGCGAGCGCGGCCCGGTGCGCGACATCGTCCTGCTGAACGCCGCCGCCGCCGTGGTGGCCGCCGAGGGCGCGCCGCGCGCGAACGAGCTCGTGCCCGCACTCGCCGGCGCCTACAAGCGGGCCGCCGACGCCGTGGACTCCGGCGCCGCGCTCTCCCTGCTCACCCGCTGGGGCCACGCGACCCGTACGGCCTAATCCGGCCGGGTCATCGACAGCACGTCGAGCGCGGCGTCGAGCTGCTCCTCGGTCAGGGTGCCGTCGGCCACGTGGCCGCGCTCGACGACCACCTCGCGGATGGTCTTGCGCTCCGCGAGGGCCTGCTTGGCGATCTTCGCGGCCTCCTCGTAGCCGACGTACCTGTTGAGCGGGGTGACGATCGACGGGGACGACTCGGCGTACTCGCGCAGGCGCTCTTCGTTCGCCGTGATGCCGGTGACGCAGCGGTCGGCGAGCAGGCGGGAGACGTTCGCCAGCAGCCGGATCGACTCCAGGACGTTGCGGGCGATCACCGGGAGCTGCACGTTCAGCTCGAAGCTCCCGGACGCCCCGGCGAACGTGATCGCCGCGTCGTTGCCGATCACCTGGGCCGCGACCATGGCCGTGGCCTCGGGGATCACCGGGTTGACCTTGCCCGGCATGATCGACGAGCCGGGCTGCAGGTCGGGCAGGTTGATCTCGCCCAGCCCCGCGCGGGGGCCCGAGCCCATCCAGCGCAGATCGTTGGCGATCTTGTTGAGGGACACCGCCACCACCTTGAGCTGCCCGGACAGCTCCACGATGGAGTCCTGCGCGCTCTGCGCCTCGAAGTGGTCGGCCGCCTCGGTGAACGGGATGCCGGTCGCCTCGCGCAGCTTGGCGATGGCCGCCTTCGCGAACCCCGGCGGCGTGTTGATGCCCGTGCCCACGGCGGTGCCGCCCAGGGGCAGCTCCAGTACGCGGTCCATCGCGGCGGTCACCCGTACGACGCCGTGCTCGACCTGGGTGGCGTAGCCGCCGAACTCCTGGCCCAGCGTCACCGGCGTGGCGTCCATCAGGTGGGTGCGCCCCGACTTCACCACGCCCGCGAACTCGGCCTCCTTCGCCCGCAACGCCTCCGCCAGGTGACGCAGCGACGGGATCAGGTGGAAGGTCACCTCGGTGGCCGCCGCCACGTGGATCGAGGTCGGGAAGACGTCGTTGGACGACTGGGAGGCGTTCACGTGGTCGTTCGGATGGACCGGGCGGCCCAGCCGCTCCTCGGCCAGGGTGGCGATCACCTCGTTGGCGTTCATGTTGGACGAGGTGCCGGAGCCGGTCTGGAAGACGTCGATCGGGAAGTGGGCGTCGTGCTCGTTGTCGGCCACGTCGGCCGCCGCCTGCGCGATCGCCTCGGCCAGGTCCTCGTCGATCACGCCCAGCTCGCCGTTGACCTCGGCGGCCACCGCCTTGACCAGGCCCAGCGCGGCGATGTGGGACGACTCCAGAGGCCGTCCCGACACCGGGAAGTTCTCCACCGCCCGCTGGGTCTGCGCACGCCACCTGGCCCCCGCCGGCACGCGGACCTCGCCCATGGAGTCATGTTCGATACGGAACTCGCTCATGACTCCCAGTCTTACCCGCGAGGGCCGGGGTCAGCTGCTGAAGAGGGCCACGATGAGGACGGCGATGACGACGGCGGCCGCGGCGGCCACCGCCATGAGCACGAGCATCCCGTTGCGGTTGCCCGCCGGCTTCTGCTCCGCGGGGCCGGCGATGGAGAACAGGTCCGTGCCGAGACCCTGGCCCTCGAAGGGGACCTGCGGACCGCCCTGCTGGGGGCCGAAGTGCGGGGGCTGCTGCTGCGGGGGAGCCGGGTTGGGGGCGGTGTCGGGCTGCCGGCCCGCCGGGGGGTTGGCCGGGGGATAGACCTGCTGGCCGGGGGAGCCGATCGGCGACTGGATGCGCATCGTGTTGATCGAGCCCTCGTCGGCCGGCTGCTGGGGCGGCGGCGTGGGGAACGGGCCCTTGGGACGGGCCACGCTGACCGTGCGGTCGGGGTCGAAGCCCTCGCCGGCGGAGTCGAAGGCGTTGCCCGGCCCCTGGCCGTCCGCGCCCGGCGGCCGTTGCGGGCCGGTCGGGGGTCCTGTCCTAGGGCCTTGCGGGGGAGCACCTTGGGGACGGCCCTGCTGGTGGCTCTGTGGACTCTGGGGCGGGCCCTGCGGGTGGCCCTGGGAGGCGTTCTGCGGCACCGTGGGCGCTTTGGGGCCGGGGACCGATCCCGCTGAGCCGCGCGAGCCGGGGGGCGTCGCGGCGGGGCTCTGAGGACCGGAGAACGGCTGCGGCCGCGGCTCCCGGCCCCGTGGCTCCTGGCCTCGCATGCCCGGCTCCTGGCCCCGTGCGGCCGGTGCCTGTGGCCGCGCGCCGGGCGCCTGCGGCTGCCCGGCCGGCCCCGGCGGGGGGTTCTTGGCGAACGGGTCGGGCAACGCGACCTCCTGAGCCATCAGAGCCTCGGCCGTGATCACCGGCATCTCGCTCGTGGGGGTGTCGGCGACCATGCGGAGCAGGGTCTCCGCCTTGGCGGCGTTGAGCCGCTGCCGGTAGTCCTTGTTGAGCAGGCCGTTCAGCACGGGACGCAGCTGCCCCGCCTGCGTGGGCGGGTCGGCGCTCTCGGTGAGCAGCGCCGCCAGCGTCTCGGCGATCGTGGAGCGCTCGTAGGCCGGCCGCCCCTCGACCGCGAAGTAGAGCGTGGCCCCGAGCGACCAGATGTCGGACTCGGGCCCGGTGTACTCGCCCCTGGCACGTTCCGGGGCGGTGTAGCCCGGGGAGCCGATCACCATGCCCGTCTTGGTGAGCCGCGAGTCGCCCTCGGCCTTGGCGATGCCGAAGTCGGTCAGCACCACCCGGCCGTTCTCGGTGATGAGCACGTTGCCCGGCTTGACGTCGCGGTGCGTGATGCCCTGGCTGTGCGCGGCCCGCAGCGCGCCGAGCAGGTCGACGCCGATCTCGGCCACCAGGCGCGGGGGCAGCGGCCCCTCCTCGTCGATGACCTGCTCCAGCGAGCGGCCCTCGACGAGCTCCATGATGATCCAGGGACTGCCGTCGTCGATCAGGACGTCGTGGATCGAGGCCACGGCGGGATGGTTGATGCGCGAGGCGAGGCGGCCTTCGCGGACCATGCGTTCGCGCAGCTCGGTCCGCTGTTCTTCGGTGAGCCCCGGGTCATGGCGGATCTCTTTGACCGCCACCTCGCGCCCGAGCGCGCGGTCGCGTGCGCGCCACACCGTGCCCATGGTGCCCCGGCCCAGCGGGGCGATGAGCTCGTAACGCTCCGCGAGCAGGCGTGTCTGCTGTTCCGGCATACGAAGAAGATATCGATTCTCGCTTGGGAAGTGCTTTACCCTCGCTTGCGAAGTTCTCTTGGCCAGAACCGCCGAGGAAGGCACAACTTTATCACCGTGGCTTTCAGACGGGCATATGCAGAGGGAGTTTCGCCCTGCTCCACACGCTTGCGGTGAACGCCCTCGCCGGGCCGGCGTTCCTGCCTGGGGACGCTCACCGGTGCGGAGTTCGTGACGTCGGCCCGGTGCATCCCCCGGTGGGTGGGCCGGCGGGCGAAGGCGGGCGGCGCGATGCCCTGCCCCGACCGTCCCTGCGTGGACCGTCCCTGGGCGGCGCGCGGCGGCCGGCGCGGGGCCAGCGGCTCCTCGGCCGAGCCGCCGGCCGCGACCCTGGCCAGCATGAGCGAGGCGCGCACCGAGTCGAGCCGGGTGTGTGGATCGATCCTGAGCAGGGCGTCGAGCACCGGCGCGAGCGGGCCCGCCTTGGTCATCGGGATCGGCTCGCCGCTCGTCAGCGCGGCCAGCGCCGCCGCGGCCGTACGGCGACCGTGCAGGCCGCGGCCCTCGACCGCGGTGTAGAGCGTCGCGCCGAGCGACCACAGGTCGGCGGCCGGGCTGGCCTTCGAGCCCAGCACCCGCTCTGGAGCGATGTAACCCGCGGACCCGAGAACGATGCCCGCCTGGGTGATGGAGACGTCACCTTCGAGCGCGGCCAGCCCGAAGTCGGTCAGCACCGCGCGGTCCTCGGTGACGAGCACGTTGCTGGGCTTCACGTCGCGGTGCAGGATGCCCTTGGCGTGCACGGCGCGCAGCGCGCCGAGGATCTGCCGGCCGATCTCGGCGGCCCGGCGCGGCTCCAGCGGGCCCTCCTCCTGGATGAGCTGCTCCAGCGACTTGGCGCGCAGCAGCTCCATGACGATCCAGGGCCGGTCGTCCTCGGTGACGACGTCGAAGACCGTGATGACGGACGGGTGCGCCACCATCGCGGTGGCCCGGCCCTCGCGCTCGGTGCGCGCGCACAGCTCGGCGCGCAGCTCCTCGTCGAGCACGGAGGGCAGCCGCACCTCCTTGACCGCGACGTAGCGGTTGAGCAGCTCGTCGTGCGCCCGCCAGACGGTGCCCATGCCGCCGCGACCGACCGGCTCCACAAGCCGATAGCGCGCGGCGAGAAGGTAACCGGAGGGCGCACGCATGGCAGGCAGCTTACCTATTTGTGTAAACCGACCAGTAGAGGCGCGGCCGATAAATTGTTGCGAACTTAAGTCAACCTGCCTGACTCGTCACGTCAGCAAACCTGTGCCGGGCCTCTGTCCGAAGGTAGTACGAGTGTCCCCCTGGCGTCGAGACCGCGTGGCCACGGTCTGTGTCGGTCGGCACACTCATCTGCCCAGAAAACGGGCATGATGCATGGAGGGGACGTTCAGCTCAACCGTGGACCGGCTACCAGGGGAAACAGGGGTCGGTCAGCGAGTTGTAAGGGTGCCGTAAGGGGGCGGGCGCATGGTAAAGCCGAGAACAGCGGGCCGTCGCCGAGTTGAACCAGAGCGACGAGTCCGTACCGCACCGCCGACCGGCACGCGAAGGACGTGATGACAATGCGCCAGATCCAGATCCGTCGCCGGCCGAGGAAGCCGAGCGCCCCGGCGCTCGACCTTCGCACGCCGTCCGGCCGCCCGCTCCCGTTCTGATCCAGCACCTACGACTCATGACCACCCACGACACCATCGTCGGAGCGCAATCAGAGAGGTGCGCGATGTGCAGTCATTATCCGGTCTGTCCCAGTGCCGACGCGTCTGACCGTGAGGCGTCGCACGTCATCTCGGCCCACCCCGACCAGGGATGGAGCCTGCTCTGCAACGGCGTCGTCCTGTTCGACGACACCGGTCTGCTGCTGCCCGACGGCACCGTGGTGCCGCCGCACCGGGAGCCCGTGCGACTCGCCGCCTGACGGCGGTGCCGAGCGGCGAGAACCCCCCACCCGGCACCCCCGCCGCGTTCCTCGGCGCGTTCCTCAGCGCGTTCCTCAGCGGCGGCCGATCGTCAGCACGGGACCCGTGCGGTCCGTGAAGAAGTCGTCGCCCTTGTCGTCCACGACGATGAAGGCAGGGAAGTCCACCACCTCGATCTTCCACACCGCCTCCATGCCCAGCTCGGGATACTCCAGGACCTCCACCTTCTTGATGCAGTCCTGGGCCAGCCGGGCCGCGGGGCCGCCGATGGAGCCCAGGTAGAAGCCGCCGTACTTCTGGCAGGCCTCGGTGACCTGCTTCGACCTGTTGCCCTTGGCCAGCATCACCATCGAGCCGCCGGCCGCCTGGAAGCGCTCGACGTAGGAGTCCATCCGGCCCGCCGTCGTCGGGCCGAACGAGCCGGAGGCGTACCCCTCGGGCGTCTTCGCCGGGCCCGCGTAGTAGACCGCGTGGTCCTTCAGGTACTGCGGCATCTCGCCGCCCTCGTCCAGCAGCTCGGCGATCTTGGCGTGCGCGATGTCGCGGGCCACGACGAGCGGACCGGTCAGCGACAGCCGGGTCTTGACCGGATATTTCGTCAGCTCGGCGAGGATCTCGGGCATCGGGCGGTTGAGGTCGATCCGTACGACGTCGTCCGACAGGTGCTCGTCGGTCGTCTCCGGCAGGAACCGCGCCGGGTCGGTCTCCAGCTGCTCCAGGAACACGCCCTCCGGCGTGATCTTGGCGAGGGCCTGACGGTCGGCCGAGCACGACACCGCGATGGCCACCGGGCAGGACGCGCCGTGCCGCGGCAGGCGGATGACGCGGACGTCGTGGCAGAAGTACTTGCCGCCGAACTGCGCGCCGATGCCCAGCTTCTGCGTCAGCTCGAAGACCTTCGCCTCCATCTCCAGGTCGCGGAAGCCGTGTCCGGAGGGCGAGCCCTCGGTCGGGATGGAGTCGAGGTAGCGGGCGCTGGCGTACTTGGCGGTCTTCAGGGCGTACTCGGCGGAGGTGCCGCCGACCACGATCGCCAGGTGGTACGGAGGACACGCCGCGGTGCCGAGCGAGCGGATCTTCTCCTCCAGGAAGGCCATCATGCGCTTCTCGTTGAGCACGGCCTTCGTCTCCTGGTACAGGAACGACTTGTTCGCCGAGCCGCCGCCCTTGGCCATGAACAGCAGCTTGTACTCGTCGGGGTGGCCGTGCGGGTCCTCGGCGTACAGCTCGATCTGGGCCGGCAGGTTGGAGCCGGTGTTCTTCTCCTCCCACATGGTCAGCGGGGCCATCTGGGAGTAGCGCAGGTTGAGCCGGGTGTAGGCGTCGTACACGCCGTGCGCGATGTGCTCGGCGTCGCGGCCGTCGGTGAGGACGTGCCGGCCGCGCTTGCCCATGACGATGGCGGTGCCGGTGTCCTGGCACATCGGCAGGACGCCGCCGGCCGAGATGGAGGCGTTCTTCAGCAGGTCGAGCGCCACGAAGCGGTCGTTGCCGCTGGACTCGGGGTCTTCGACGATCTTCCTGAGCTGGGCGAGGTGGGAGGCCCGCAGATAGTGGGAGATGTCGTGTACGGCCGTCTCGGTGAGCAGCCGCAGGGCCTCCGGCTCGACTTCGAGGAACGTCCGCCCGGCCGCCTCGACCTTCCGCACCCCCTCCGTCGTGATCAGCCGATATTCGGTGTCATCGGCTCCCAGCGGCAGCAGGTCGGTGTAGTCGAACTCGCCCATGTCCATCCTTTCGTCCGCCCTGTAGATTACGCGCCTCCTCCGGCGGCCCGTACGGGCTCCCTGGCGGGAGCGGGGGCGGTGAGCCCGACGAGGATGCCGGCGATCACGAGCGCGGCGCCCATGAGGTCGTACGCGGTGGGCATGGCGACGCCCAGCACCGCGCCCGTCACGATCGCCCCCACCGGGATGAGCCCGGCGAACAGCCCCGCCGTCCCGGGGCCGAGCCGGGGGAGCGCGCTGTACCAGAGGAAGAACGCGAGCACCGTGATGACGACCGACATGTAGGCGAAGCCCAGGGCCTCCGGCACCGTCGGCATCCGGAACATCGCCGTGCCCTCGGCCACCAGCCCTACGGCGAGCAGCATCGGGACGGCCAGCGCCGTCGAGTACGCCGACACCCGGATCGCCCCCAGCTTGGGCAGCAGCGGGATGGCCAGCAGGGAGAAGGCGACCTCGCCGACCAGGGCGCCGAGCGACCAGAGGAGGCCGGGCAGGTTGCCGCTGCCGAGCCCGGTGGCGAGGGTGGCGCCGGACACCACGACCGCCGCGCCGGCCAGCAGCCGTGGCGAGGGACGGCCCCCGGCCAGGGCCAGCCACAGCGGCACGGTGCCGAGCACGGTGCCGACCAGGGCGGGGCCCGCGGCGCGGGTGGCCTCGATGACGCACACGTTGAACAGGACCAGGCCGAGCAGGGTGAGCAGGCCGAGGTACAGCGTCTCGCGTCCGGTCAGACGGACGAACCGCAGGCCGAGCGGGCGGGTGATGAGGAGCAGGATGGCGGCCGCGACGAGGTACCGGACCGCCTGGCCGCCGTACAGCGGGTACGCGGCGACGAGGCCGGAGACGCCGGCCAGCGTGCCGACCAGGAACATGGCGGACGAGGCGCCGGGGATGCCGTGTTTCATGCGATGGATGCTAGAAAAACATTGGTTCTCAGAAACAGTCCAATGCCTTGCCGGAAGACAGGACCAATGTGGCCGACCTGCATATCCAGATAAATCGGGAAAATGGTGGAATAGCGGGGCAAATTGCTGCCGAGTTGCGGGACGCCATCCGGGGCGGGCGGCTCGCGCCCGGCACCCGGCTGCCCGCCACCCGCGACCTCGCCGCCGACCTCCAGGTGTCCAGAGGGGTGGTGGTGGAGGCGTACGAGCAGCTCGTCGCCGAGGGGTTCCTGGTGTCGCGGGTCGGCGCGGGCACCCGCGTCACCCCGCGAACCCCCACCGCCCCCGACCCCACCCTGCCCCCCACACCCCAGCCCGCCCCGGCCCCCAAGCCTCGGTCCGCTCCGCCCCACAACCTCCAACCCGCTCCGCCGCAAAAGCCCCAGCCCGCCCTGGCCTGGGACGCCCCGCCCGCCGCCGCCCCGCGCGACCCGGGCGCGGGCGTCGCCGCCACCCGCCGGAGTTACTACGGGCATCGCCCCACCTCGCCCGATCTCGCCCATTTCCCCCGGCAGCGCTGGCTCGCCGCCGTACGCCACGTCCTGACCACCGTGCCGTCCGACGCCCTCGACTACGGCGACCCCGGCGGTGTGCCCGAGCTGCGCGAGGAGCTGGCCGGCTACCTGCGCCGGGTCCGGGCCGCCGACGTGCGCCCGGAGAACCTGGTCATCGTCGGCGGCGTCGCCCAGGGCCTCAGCCTGGTGGTGCACGTCCTGAGCCGGGAGCGCGAGCTGCGCCTCGCCGTGGAGGACCCGACGAGCCTCGGCCAGGTCCCGCTGCTGCGCCGCGCGGGCGCCCGGCTCGTGCCGGTGCCGGTGGACGAGGAGGGCCTGGACGTACGCCGGCTGACGGGCGGGGCGGCCCTGGTCACCCCCGCGCACCAGTTCCCGACCGGCGTGGTCCTGTCCCCGTCGCGCCGCGCCGCGCTCGTGGAGTGGGCGCACGCGGGCGACCGGTTCGTCCTGGAGGACGACTACGACGCCGAGTTCCGTTTCGACCGCGACCCCGTCGGCTGCCTCCAGGGTCTCGCCCCGGACCGGGTGGTCCTGTCCGGCAGCGTGAGCAAGGCGCTGGCCCCCGGGCTGCGGCTCGGCTGGGTGGCCGCGCCGCCCGAGCTGGCCGAGGCGGTCCGGCGGGCGCGCGGCGAGCTGGACCTCGGCTCCCCGGTCGTCGACCAGTACGCGCTCGCGCACTTCCTGCGCACCGGCGGTTACGACCGGCATCTGCGGCGCATGCGCAGGGAGTACCGCCGCCGCAGGGACGCCCTGGTGGCGGCGCTGTCCGAGGAGCTGCCCCAGGTGCGGGTCAAGGGCATCGAGGCGGGGCTGCACGTGTACCTGGAGCTCCCGGACGGCTGGACCGAGCAGGAAGTGGTGCGCGCGGCCCGCGAGCTCGGGCTGTCGGCCGAGGCGGTGGGGCCGATGCGGGAGTTCGCGGGCCCGCCCGCCGTGGTGGTGGGGTTCGCCCGGCTGCCCGCGCACCAGGCGGCGGAGGTCGCCCACGGATTGAAGGTCCGAATGTCAGGACAAAAAATTGACCGAGGCGGACACCTCGCCTAGAAAGAAAGCACGTCGTGTCTCTGGAGCCGTCATGCGTGTGGGACTGCTGGGCCTCGGCCGGATCGGCGCCTTCCACGCCGCCACCCTGGCCGCGCATCCGCTGGTGGACGAGCTGATCGTCGCCGACCCCGTGCGCAGCACGCCGTACGGCGAGCCGGGCGACCCGTTCGACGTGGACGCCGTCGTCATCGCCACCCCCACCAGCACCCACGCCGAGCTGATACTCAGGGCCTGCGCGCGGGGCATCCCGGTCTTCTGCGAGAAGCCTGCGGCCGGCACGGTGGCCGAGACGCTGAAGGTGCTGGAGGCGGCCGAGGGGCATCGGGTGCAGATCGGCTTCCAGCGCAGGTTCGACCCCGGGTACGCGGCGGCGCGGGCGGCGCTGCGCGCGGGGGAGCTGGGCGAGCTGCACCGCGTCCACCTGGTGACGGCCGATCCCGCGCCGCCGCCGGCGTCGTACCTGCCGCTGTCCGGCGGGATCTTCCGCGACTGCCACGTGCACGACTTCGACGCGCTGCGCTGGGTGACCGGCCGCGAGGTGGTCTCGGTGTTCGCGTCCGGGGCCAACCGGGGGGCCGCGTTCTTCGCCGAGGCCGGCGACGTCGACACCAGCACGGCGCTGCTCACGCTGGACGACGGCACGCTCGCCACCCTCCAGGGCTCCCGCTACAACGGCGCCGGCTACGACGTGCGCATGGAGCTGGCCGGCACCCGCCGTACGCAGGCGGTCGGCCTCGGCCCGCGCGCGCCGCTCCGCACCGTCGAGGGCCTGCCGGAGCCCGACGAGCCCTGGCCGGACTTCGTCACCCGGTTCGAGCACGCCTACCGCAGCGAGATCGACGCCTTCCTGACCGGCGCCCCGAACCCCTGCACCATCCTGGACGCCCTCTCCGCCCTGTACGTCGCCGAGGCCGCCGACCTGTCGCTGCGCGAGAGGCGTCCCGTCGAGCTGGCCGAGGTCACCCGCCCCGGCCTGTGATCACGCGGCGGCCGGGGTCCTGGGCTGGAAGGCGGGCGCCAGCAGGAAGATCGCGGCCGCCAGCACCAGCGGCGCCGCGTACGCCACCCGGTAGTTCGCCGCCTCCGCGATGCCGCCGATCATGGCCGCGCCGAGGATGAAGCCGATGTAGTTGAACAGGTTGACCCGGGCGATGGCCACGCCGGTGCCCGCCGGGTCGAGCTTGCCGGCCGCCGAGAACGACTGCGGCCCGACGACCGCGAGCCCCACCCCGGTCAGGCCGAACGCGACGATGCCGAGCACCTGGTTCTGTGCGAGCACCACGCCGAGGAAGCCGGCCGTGGCGATCACCGCGCCGATGCGGACGATGGCGGCGGGCCCCCAGCGGCGGGCCGCCACGTCGCCGCCGAGCCGGACGGCCAGCGTCGTGGCCTGGTAGGCGGCGTACGCCAGCGGGATGACGCTCGCGCTCGCGTGCAGCTCGTTCTTCATCAGGACGGTGTTGAAGTTGGAGACCGAGGCGTCGCCGATGTAGAGGAAGGCCATGGCCAGGCAGAGCGGGATGAGCGGCCGCCACGGGAGCGAGCCGCCGAGCGGCGAGACCTCGCTCTCCGGCTGCTCCTCCTCCTTCGTGCACAGGCGGGGCCCGGCGTAGAGCGAGCCGGCCACGACGACTACCATGGGGATCGCCATGATCCAGTGCAGCGGCAGCCCGGAGGCGGCCGACGCCCACAGCGCCCCGGCCAGGCTGAGCACGCTCCACACGCAGTGGAACCCGTTGAGCACCTGGACGCCGTAGCGGCGTTCGACCGCGACGCCCTGCATGTTCATGCCCGCGTCCACGGCGCCGACCGACACCCCGAACACCAGCAGCACCGGTATCAGCAGCGGCACGTTCGGCGCGAGCCCGGCGAGGACCACGGCGACGGCGACCGCCGGTTGGGCGACGCGCAGCAGGGGTCTGCTGCCGTGCCGGGCGGCGTACGTGCCGGCCGCCATGCTGCCGACGCCCGCGAACACCGGCACGATGAGCAGCAGCAGCGTCAGCGTGCCGTCGTCGATGCCATGCTTGGTCTGCAGGTTCGCGACCTGGACCAGCAGCGAGGCGAACGACAGTCCTTGGAGGGCGAAGACGGCGGACGTGGCCACACGGGCCTGGCGGTCGCGCGGGGACGGCACGGCGGCCTCCTGATGTTGATTGGGGGGAGATCAAACGTGAGGCGGAGTCAGGTTAGCCGCACGCCAGGGGGTCACGCCAGAAGCAGATCAGCAGCGGATAGGGTGCCGACGTGAGACGGGGCTACCCGGCGGGAGAGGCGCGCAAGGAGCGCATCCTGGCCGCCGCGTTGCTGGAGTTCGCCGAGCACGGCTACCGGGGCGCGTCGCTGGCGCGCGTGGCCGAGCGCGTCGAGCTGTCCCAGGCCGGCCTGCTCCACCACTTCACCAGCAAGGAACGCCTGCTCCTCGCGGTGCTCGACTACCGCGACGAGCTCGACGTACGCCGCTTCGACGTCGAGGCCGCCGGCGGGATCGACGCGCTGCGCGCCCTGGCGGACGTGGTCGCCAACAACGCCAGGGTGCCCGGCCTGGTGCAACTGTTCTCGGTGATCAGCGGCGAGGCCGTGACCCCCGGCCATCCCGGCCACGAGTGGGCCAGGCGGCGCTACCGCCGGCTGCGCGCGCAGGTCGCGGCGGCGCTGCGCAGGGGCGTCGAACGCGGCGAGTTCCGTCCGGGCATCGACGCCGAGGCGCACGCCGACCGCCTGATCGCGATGATGGACGGCCTCCAGACGCAGTGGCTCATCGACCCCGACCAGGTGGACATGACCGCCGTGTTCAGGGGTTACGTGGACGACCTCATCGCGCTGCTGCGCCCTGCGGGCTCCGGCTGAGAGGGGGCGGCGTCGATCTGCTTGGCCGCCGCCCACACGCCGAGGGCGAGCAGCGCGGCCACCTCGGTGACCGCCAGCCCCCGCTCCACGAGCCCGAGCGGCATCACCCGGTACCACGGCAGCCCGTCCTGCGCCCCGATGAAGATCATCGTCCCGATGCCCGCGACCCACAGCACCGAGCAGACGCCGAGCCAGAAGGCGACCGGCGTGGCCCGCGACCGCTCCCGCCGCCACGCCCGCGAACGGGGCCTGGCGATCACCACGGCCGCCAGCGGCAGGCACAGGAACGCCACGAAGCTGCCCACCCGGTGGATGCTGCCGCTCATGCTCGGCCCCACCGACCAGTCGTGCTTCTCGAACCAGGCCGTCAGGAACAGCCCCACGCTCCAGCCCATCAGCGCGATCGTGCCGACGATCCCGGCCAGCCGCCTGCGGGCCAGCGACACGGCGATGGCCGCGGAACCGGCCGCCAGCAGGCCCACGCCGAGGCCGAAGACCCAGCCGCCGGGACCGAGGCCGTGCTCGCTGATGGTCCGCCTGATCGGGTTGATCTCGTCCAGACTGGTCAGCTCCAGACCGAGGATCAGCACCACGCCCGCCCCGGCCGCGCCCAGTCCCCATCGTGCCGGTCGATGCACGCCCACCTCCGTCTGCCTTTGCCGAGATCAACGGAGCGAAATGCGTGATGATTCCGGCGTATGGCGCCGAGCGAAACCTCCCGGCGGGGGATATCGTCGGAGATGTGAACGAACGCGCGGGATCCTGGTTGCCGAAGCTGCAGGAAGTCGGTGAGCGGCTGGCCGAGGAGTTCGTCTCCGCGCGGCGCCCGCCCGCCGCGGCCGGTCTGCCGGCGCCGTCCGAGCTGCGGGCCTCCGACGCCGACCGCGAACGCATCGCGCAGGTGCTCCAGGACGCCCACGCCGACGGCCGGATCACGCTGGAGGAGCTGGAGGAACGCCTCGGCGTGCTCTACTCGGCGCGCACGCTGGGCGACCTCGCCGGGCTCACCGCCGACCTGCTGCCCGCCGACCAGCAGCCGCTCAACCTGGACGGCCGCCCGGTCTCGGCCATCTTCAAGCAGGAACGGCGGGGCGGGCGCTGGGTGGTGCCCGCCGAGCTCACGGTGACGGCCATGTTCGGCACCACCAAGCTGGACCTGCGCGACGCCATCCTGCAGAACAGCAGGGTGGTCATCAACGCCACGCTGGTCTTCGGCGGGCTGGAGATCCAGGTGCCCGAGGATCTCGAGGTCATCAGGGTCGCCAAGGGCAAGACGGTGCGGCTCAACAAGCAGCCCACCGAGCCCGGCGCGCCCGTGGTCGAGGTCCGCACGACGAACTTCGCGGGCGAGGTCAAGGTCAAGGAACCACCCCGCCGCAAACGCCGCCGCTGACCCCTCGGCTCTCAGTCTGCCCCGCCCTCCCTCCTAGGACCCGCAGGCTCAGCTGGCCGTGTCGAAGTTGATGGCGCTGTAGGCCCGCAGCTTCCAGAGCTGGTGCTCGCTCTCGATCTTGCGGATGGTCCCCGACCGCCCGCGCATCACCAGCGACTGCGTGATCGCCGCGCCGGCGCGGAACCGTACGCCCTGCATGAGCTCGCCCTGGGTGATGCCGGTCGCGGCGAAGAACACGTCGTCGGAGCGGACCAGGTCGTTGGTGGTGAGCACCTGCCCGAGGTCGTGCCCGGCGTCGATGGCCCGCTGCCGCTCGGCGTCGTCCCGCGGCCACAGCTTGCCCTGGATCACGCCTCCCAGGCACTTGAGCGCGCACGCCGCCACGATGCCCTCCGGCGTGCCGCCGATGCCGAGCATCAGGTCGATGCCGGTGCCGGTGCGCGCCGCCATGATGGCGCCCGCCACGTCGCCGTCGGTGATGAACTTGATCCGCGCCCCGGTCTCCCTGATCTCCTTGACCAGCCGTTCGTGCCGGGGCCGGTCGAGCACGACCACCGTCACGTCGGAGGGCGAGCAGTGCTTGGCCCGCGCCACGGCCTGGATGTTGGCCGACACGGGGGCGTCGATGTCCACGACGTCGGCCGCCTCGGGGCCGGTGACCAGCTTCTCCATGTAGAACACGGCCGACGGGTCGTACATCGAGCCGCGCTCGCTCACCGCGATCACCGACACCGCGTCGGGCATGCCGAGCGCCGTCAGCCGGGTGCCGTCGATCGGGTCCACGGCCACGTCGCAGTCGGGGCCGCTGCCGTCGCCGACGTGCTCGCCGTTGAACAGCATGGGCGCATGGTCCTTCTCGCCCTCGCCGATGACCACCACGCCGTTCATGGAGACGGTGTTGATGAGCTGGCGCATCGCGTTCACGGCCGCGCCGTCGGCGCCGTTCTTGTCACCTCTGCCGACCCAGCGGGCGGCGGCCATGGCGGCGGCCTCGGTGACGCGGACCAGCTCCAGCGCCAGGTTGCGATCAGGGGCGTGCTCGCTGGTGGCGAGCGGCGCCGGGACCGACTCGGACATCATTGGCCTCCTCGAAGACGACTCACTCGATGGTAGATGCCGTACTTTTCCCGGCTTGAGGCGGATGATGTACCGCCTTCGGTTCTCGGCCCGGTCGTACGCGGTCGGTAAGCTGCGAGCTGCGCCTGCGGGGCGGAGAACGGATTTTGCGCCATTCACGTGCGCGGCAGGGATCTCGCCTTCACCATGGAGCAGGGCGTCGCGCCGTGGAGGAGAGCGTATGAGCGAAGTGGAACCCGTCGTGACCCAGCCGCGCACGTCGGAGCGGGGGGCCGCGACGCGCAGCGCGCTGCTCACGGCGGCCAGGGAGATCTTCGTCTCCAAGGGCTTCGCCGAAGCCGGCGTGACCGACGTGGTGTCCCGGGCGGAGGCCAGCGTCGGCAGTCTCTACCACCACTTCTCCGGCAAGGCCGACCTCTACCTCACGCTCTTCGAGGAGTGGCAGGCCCGCCAGTCGCAGCGCACCAAGCAGGCGGCCAGGGAGGCCCGCGCCGCCGGCGAGAGCGACCGCATGCGGGTGTTCGTCAGCGCCGCCCGCGCCTACCTCGACGGCTGCCTGGAGGAGCGCGAGCTGGCCGCGCTGTTCCTGCGCGGCGACGGCCCGCCCGGCTTCGAGGTGGTCATGCGCGACCGGCTGCGCAAGTGGGCGCAGCTCAACGCGGCCCTGTTCGAGGACGAGTCCGCGCTGGTCGTGGTGATCACGGGCGCGCTGGCGGCGGCGGTCTCGGAGGTCGTACGCACCGGCGACCGGGCGCTCGCCGAGGAGGTCCTCGCGATCATCGGGCAGATCCGCCCGGCCGCTTCGGCGACCGCCTCCTCCAGCGGGTAACCTCGGCGAATGTGCGACGGTTCACGGACGGCTTCTACGGCTACGCGGTAGCGCTCTTCATCTGCCTGGCGGGTGCGGCGGCATTCGTGCTGATCGCGCCGCAGGGCCGGGACGAGCACATCCCGCGGCGCGACTACTCCATCACCGTCGCCAACTTCTCCCACGACGTCCCCTACCAGGTGTGGGCGCCGCGCCAGGACCCCGCCGACTGGGTGCCCAACAGCAACCGCATCGCCAAGGGCCAGAACGGCGCCCAGGTCCTTTACCTCGGCTACGCGACCGCCAAGCGCGAGCACGCGATGTTCGCCCAGAGCGACGAGAAGCCCGCGGCCGAGTTCGCCAACCGCATGGCCAACTCCGACAAGGCCGTCGGCACGCAGGAGATCGGCGGGCAGACCTGGGAGCGGCGTTTCCGCGAGGACAAGAACCAGCGCACGCTGGTGCGCGTCCTGCCCGATGTGACGCTCGTGGTCACCGGCACGGCCGACTGGCCGGAGCTGGCCGAGCTGGCGGGCCTGCTCCAGCAGCGGCCCAAGACGTCCTAGCCCGTCGGGGGCCCGTCCCGGCTCGTCTAGGGTGGTTCCCGTGGCAGCAGCAGACGAGAAGACGCCCTCATACGAGCAGGCCCGCGAGGAGCTGACCGAGGTCGTACGACGCTTGGAGACCGGCGGGCTCACCCTGGAGCAGTCGATCGAGCTCTGGGAGCGCGGCGAGCGGCTGGCGGCCGTCTGCGAGGAGTGGCTCCAGGGGGCCCGGGTCAAGCTCGCCGCCGCCATGGCGCGGCGCGCCGAGCCCGGCCACGGCGACGACACGCCCTTCTAGGCGCTCCCCGGGTTCTAGGCGCTTTCGGGGTTCAGCGCCAGCACCGGGATGCGGCGGCTGGTCTTGCGCTCGTAGTCGGCGAACTGCGGGGCCACGGCGACCATGCGGGCGTAGAGCTGGTCGCGCTCCTCGCCCTCGACGGGCACGGCCTTGGCCTGGAACGTCTCCGTGCCGACCTCGACGGTGGCGACCGGGTGGGCCCGGAGGTTGTGGTACCAGGCCGGGTGGGTGTCGGCGCCGGCGTTCGAGGCGATGATCACATAGCGCTCGTCGTCCGGCAGGTACATCACCGGCGTGGTGACCTGCCTGCCGCTCCGGGCGCCTGTGGTGGTGAGCAGCAGCAGCGGCGAGCCCTCGAACATGCCGCCGACCCGCCCCCCGTTGGCGCGGAACTCGTCGATGATCTGCTGGTTGAAGTCGTTGGCCATCCTCGGCTCCTTTTAATCGGAGAGTTCTCCGGTTGGGAAGACTAACCGGAGAACTCTCCGGTTACAACCTGTATGCTGCGGGCCATGCGTGGTCGCCCCTCCCTGCCCGTACTCGGGCAACCCCAACCCGAACGGGCCGACGCCGCGCGCAACCGGCAGAAGATCATCGACGCGACGGCCCGGATCATCGCCGAACGCGGCGCCGCCGGCCTCTCGCTCGACGAGGTGGCCAAGATGGCGGGCGTCGGCGTCGGCACCGTCTACCGGCGCTTCGGCGACCGCAGCGGGCTCGTCTTCGCGCTCATGGACGAGCGGGAGCGGCGCTTCCAGACGGAGTTCTTCTCCGGGCCGCCGCCGCTCGGGCCGGGCGCGCCCGCGGAGGAGCGGATCGCGGCGTTCCTCGACGCGCTGGTCGATCGCGTCCTCGCGCAGCAGGAGCTGTTCCTGCTGCTGGAGAAGGGCGGCAAGCCCTGGTACGGCGGGCCCTACCGGGTGCACCACATCCACCTGGCCACGCTCGTCGGCCAGGCCAGGCCGGACGCGGACGCCGCCTACCTGGCCGACGCGCTGCTCGCGCCGGTCAACGCCGGGCTGATCGCGTACCAGCGGGAGGAGCGGGGCATGAGCGTCGGGCAGATCAAGGCGGGCCTCGCCGCGCTCGCCGAGGCGGCACTCCGCGCCTGAGCGCTCACCCCTCGGTGCGCACCGACAGGCGGTCGTCGGACAGACGGACCGTCAGGGACGAGCCGGGCGGGACGTCCCTCGCCAGGCGGACCACCTCGCCCGACGGATGCTGCACGATGGCGTAGCCGCGCTCCAGGGTCGCCGCGGGCGACAGCGCGACCAGGCGGGCCCGCAGGTGCACCAGATCGTCGCCGGCGCGGTCCAGCGAGCCGGTCAGCGAGCGCCTGGCCCGCTCGCGCAGCGCCTCCACCTGCTCGGCGCGGCGTTCCAGCTCGCGCACCGGATCGGCGAGCGCGGGCCGCGAACGCGCCGACGTCAGCCACGACATCTCCCGGTCGAGCCAGCCCGTCACCACCCGGCGGCCCCGGTCGCGGAGCTGCCGGACCAGCGCGAGCTGCTCGCCCACGTCGGGCACGACCTTCTTGGCGGCGTCGGTGGGCGTCGACGCGCGTACGTCGGCCACCAGGTCGAGCAGCGGGCTGTCCTGCTCGTGACCGATCGCGCTCACCACCGGGGTGCGGCACGCGGCCACCGCGCGGACCAGCGTCTCGTCGGAGAACGGCAGCAGGTCCTCCAGCGAGCCGCCGCCCCTGGCGACGACGATGACCTCGATCTCGGCGTCCGCGTCCAGCTTGCGCAGCGCCTCGGTGACCTCGCCCACCGCGTACGGGCCCTGGACGGCCACCTCTTCGACCTTGAAACGCACGGCGGGCCAGCGCCGGCGGGCGTTCTCCAGCACGTCGCGCTCGGCCGCCGACTCACGGCCGCAGATCAGGCCGATCGTGCCGGGCAGGAACGGCAGCCGCCGCTTCCTGTCGGCGTTGAACAGCCCCTCGGCCGCCAGGAGCTGCCTCAGCCGCTCCAGCCGTACCAGCAGCTCGCCCACGCCGACCGGGCGGATCTCCAGCGCCGTGAAGGCGAACGTGCCCTTGTTGACCCAGAAGTCGGGCTTCACCTGCAGCACCACCCGGGCCCCGTCGGCCGGCCTGGGCACGGCCGCCTCGTAGACGCCCCGGGGAGCGGTGACCCTGGCGGAGACGTTGGCGACCGGGTCGCGCAGGGTCAGGAACACCGTGCCGCCGCGCGTGCTCAGATCGGTGATCTGGCCCTCGACCCACACCGTGCCGAGTCTGCCGATCCAGCCGCCCACCATTTGCAGGACCGTGCGGATCGGCAGTGGGGACTCCGGTGTGGTCTTCGAGGTCATGGCGGAAGACTACGGGCTCGGTGCGGTCTACTCGCCGGCCTGCAGCTTGATGAGGCGGTTCTCGTACATGCGCACTACTTCGGGGCGGTCCTGGGTGGCGCGCTCGTAGGCGAGGAAGTCGCCGATCTGGGCCGGGGTCTTGCCGCGCATGCGGGCGCGCAGGGACGCGACGGTCAGCTCGCCGTACCCGGGAAGCGGCTCCACGAGCCCGGCCGCGGGCACCCCGACGACCGGCTCCTCAGTGGCGGCCTCGGGCTCGGCCACGGTGTTGGCCACGGTGGTGGCCACAGTGTTGGCCGCGGTGTTGGCCGCGGGCTCGGCCGGGGCGACGGACACCGGCTCGACCTTGGCCGCGGGCTCAGGCGCGACGGCAGGCTCAGGGGCGGCGACGGGCTCAGAGGCGGCGGTGGGCTCAGGGGCGGCGACAGGCTCGGGCGCGGCGACCGGCTCGACCTTGGCGGCGGGCTCGGGCGCGGGGGCCCGCTCGACGGGCTTGTCCTCAGCCTTCGGCTCGGTCGTCGGCTCGGTCGTGGGCTCGGTCGTCGGCTCAGCCTTCGGCTCGGTCTTCGGCTCGGCCTTCGCCTTGGGCTCCGCGGCGGGCTCGGGCTGCGCGGCCGGCTTGGACGGCGCGAAGATGACCGGCTCCGGCTTGGCCTTGGCGGTGCCGTTCGTCTCACCGGCGGCGGGACGCGGCGCGAAGATGACCGGCTCCTTGCGCGCCGGCTTGTCCTCCTCGCTCACGGCCGGCGCCGCGGCGATCTGCTCGGCGGCGGAGGGACGCGACTCGTCCGTCTCCTCGCGCTCCGCCTTGCCGCCGATGCCCTTGATCGAGTTCTTCACCCGGTCGACGACCAGCAGCGCCTGTCCGGCGGCGCTGAGCGTGTTCTGGATGACGAGCAGCGGAAGGTCTTTGGCCTTCTCCTTGAGCTCGTCCTTGTTGGTGACGGTTTTAGCGATGTTGCGTATCACGTCGCTGAGGGACATGACGTCTCCCTGGGAGGTCAGTATTGGACGGCCAGTCTGGCAAACCGCGGGCTAGCACGCACGGGGCGGGCCAGACGGTCGCTCCACGTAGCATAAGAAGTATGGAGCCCCAGACCCCCTCTTCCCGCCGAGTCCTCGTAGCCAAGCCACGGGGCTACTGCGCCGGAGTCGATCGAGCCGTGGTCGCGGTCGAGAAGGCGCTGGAGCAGTACGGCGCCCCGATCTACGTCCGCAAGCAGATCGTTCACAACACGCACGTGGTCAAAACGCTCGAGGCCAGGGGCGCCATCTTCGTCGAGGAGACCGAGGAGGTGCCCGAGGGCTCGATCGTGGTGTTCTCGGCCCACGGCGTGTCGCCCGCGGTGCACGAGGAGGCCAGGGAGCGCAACCTGCGCACCATCGACGCCACCTGCCCGCTGGTCACCAAGGTGCACAACGAGGCCAAGCGGTTCGCCGGCCAGGACTACGAGATCCTGCTGATCGGGCACGAGGGCCACGAGGAGGTCGAGGGCACCTCGGGCGAGGCGCCGCAGCACATCCAGCTCGTCGACGGCCTCGACGCCGTCGACCAGGTCGAGGTGAAGGACCCGAGCCGGCTGGTGTGGCTGTCGCAGACCACGCTCTCGGTCGACGAGACCACCGAGACCGTGACCCGGCTCAAGCAGCGCTTCCCCAACCTGCTCGACCCGCCGAGCGACGACATCTGCTACGCCACCCAGAACCGCCAGATCGCGGTCAAGGAGATCGCCGCCGAGGCGCAGCTCGTCATCGTGGTCGGCTCCGAGAACTCCTCCAACTCCAAGCGCCTGGTCGAGGTGGCGAAGGACTACGGCGCCGACGCCTCCTACCTCGTCGACAACGCCGACTTCATCCGCGACGAGTGGCTGGAGGGCGTCACCACGGTCGGCGTCACGAGCGGCGCGTCGGTGCCCGAGGAGCTGGTCGAGGAGGTGCTGACGCGTCTCGCCAAGCACGGATTCGGTGACGTCACCGAGGTCGAGCCGGTGCAGGAGAGCATGCGCTTCGCCCTGCCCCACGAGCTGCGCAAGGACCTTCGCGCCCGAGCCTGAGCCTGAATCCGGGTCGCCGGAGCGGCGGGGGAGCGGTCAGTCCTCGCCGCGCGGCGTCCCGTAGACCTTGGGCTCGAAGTAGCCCTCGGGCTCGGGCACGAACGTCGGCTGCCGCGGGCGCGGCGCCTCCGCGTCCGCCTTCAGCTCCGCCCGCAGGTCGCGTACGTTGTCCCACAGGCCGCGCCGCAGCGCCACGCCGAGCACGACGGCCGAGCCGGCGAACAGCCACGGCGCGCCGCGGGTCAGCGACGTGTAGAGGCCGAGCGCCAGCGACTGCACGATCGACACCGAGCCGAGCGCCCGCCCGAGCTCGACGAAGAGCGTCGCGCAGAAGAACACCAGCGGGGGCGCGACCACCAGCGACAGCAGCTCGCGCCGGTTGACCAGCAGCACGCCCAGCAGGCTCGACACCAGGAAGGCCGCGCCGACGACCTGCTGGACGCCGAGCAGCGCCGCCAGCACGTAGCCGGCCAGGGTGGCGACCAGGGCGAGCGCGATGGCGCCCCGAGCGGTCAGCCTGACGGCGGGCTTTCTGCCCTTCTCCACCACCGGTCCACCCCCGTTCACTACGTCCCGTTGGCCAACTTACCGTTGGAGTGGGAGAACAGTGACGGGGTTTCCAGCAGTTCGGGGGATGCGAGCGGCCTCGGCAGGCCGTCGAGCATCTCCGGAGGGTCCAGGTCGCCGTCCACGACGCCCAGCTCGTTGAGTTTGCGCGCGGTGACCAGCACGCGGCTTTCGAGCGATCCGACCGACTTGTTGTACGCCTCCACCGCCCGGCTCAGCGCCCGGCCCAGCGAGTCGACGTTCCTGCCGAGGGACGACAGCCGCTCGTACAGCTCCTTGCCCAGCTCGAACACCGCCCGCGCGTTCTCGCTCAGCGCGGCCTGCTGCCAGGCGTAGTGGGCGGTGCGCAGCATCGTGATCAGCGTGGTCGGCGTGGCGATGTGCACCCGGCGCGCCATCGCGTACTCCAGCAGGCCGGGGTCGCGTTCGAGCGCGGGGGCGAGGAACGCCTCGCCGGGGATGAACAGCACCACGAACTCCGGCGACGGGTTGAACGCCTGCCAGTAGGACTTGGCGGCCAGCCGGTCGATGTGCTCGCGCACGTGCCGGGCGTGGGCGTCGAGCCGGACCGTGGCGAGCGACTCGTCGGACGCCTCCGCGGCCTCCAGATAGGCCGCCAGCGAGACCTTGGAGTCGACCACGATGTTCTTGCCGCCGGCCAGCCGTACGACCATGTCGGGGCGCATGGAGCCCTCGGCGACCTGCTCGTCGAAGTCGCAGTGGCGCTGCATGCCGGCGATCTCGGCGACCCGGCGCAGCTGGAGCTCGCCCCAGCGGCCCCGGGCCTCCGGCCGTTGCAGGGCGCGCACCAGGGCGGTGGTCTGGGAGCGGAGCTGCTCGCTGCTCTCGCGGACGAACTCCATCTGCTTGGCCAGCTCGGCACGCGCCGCGCGCTGGCCGGACTCGGTGTCGCGGAGCTGGGTCTCGACCCGCGCCAGGGCGTCCTTCAGCGGCTCGACCAGGTGCTCGACGGCCTGCCTGCGCTGCTCCAGGTCGCCTGCGGCCTCGGCCCTGGTGGCGGCGAGCCTGGTCTCCGCGAGCTCCAGGAAACGGAGGTTGTTGACGTCGAGCGCTCGGGTGGACAGGGCCTGGAAACGCTCGGCGAGCTGCTCCTCGACGTAGACGAGCTTGTCGGCGGACGCCTTGGCGCGGGCGTCGGCCTCGGCCACCCGGACCGCCGCGCGGGTCCTCGCCACGAGGAAGCCGACTAGCAGCCCGACGGCCAGACCGATGACAAGCGCGACGACGTCCACTCGATCGATGATTGCAGGACTCCGCGCCCGGTTCCGCCCGACACGCTACGGGCGAACCGCCCGGGCGCGGCGGCAAGTAAACTCGCTGTCCGTGAGTCTCTCCATCGGCATCGTCGGCCTGCCCAACGTCGGTAAGTCCACGCTGTTCAACGCGCTGACCAAGACCGGCAACGCGCTCGCGGCCAACTACCCGTTCGCCACGATCGAGCCCAACGTGGGCATCGTGGGCGTGCCGGACGACCGCCTGCCCGTGCTGGCCGAGATCTTCGGCTCGGCGCGCATCCTGCCCGCCAAGGTCGAGTTCGTCGACATCGCGGGCCTGGTCAAGGGGGCCTCGGAGGGACAGGGGCGGGGCAACCAGTTCCTCGCCAACATCCGCGACACCGACGCGATCTGCCAGGTGATCCGGGTCTTCGGCGACCCCGACGTCACCCACGTCGACGGCGAGATCTCCCCCAAGCGGGACATCGAGACGATCAACACCGAGCTGATCATGGCCGATCTGCAGACGGTCGAGAAGGCCGTACCACGCCTGCAGAAGGAGGCGCGCAACAACAAGGACAAGAAGGCCGCGCTGGAGGCCGCCGAGGCCGCGCTGGCCGTCCTGGAGACCGGCAAGACCATCTTCGAGAGCGGCCTCGACCGCGAGGAGCTGCGCGAGCTCCACCTGCTGACGGCCAAGCCGTTCCTCTACGTGTTCAACCTCGACGCCGACGAGCTCACCGACACCGCGCTCAGGGAGCAGCTCTCGACGCTGGTCGCCCCCGCCGAGGCCGTCTTCCTCGACGCCAAGATCGAGTCCGAGCTGGTCGAGCTCGACGAGGAGGAGGCGCTGGAGCTGCTGCAGTCGGTCGGCCAGGAGGAGTCGGGCCTGCGCCAGCTCGCCCGGGTCGGCTTCGAGACGCTCGGCCTGCAGACCTACCTCACGGCGGGCCCCAAGGAGACCAGGGCCTGGACCATCCGCAAGGGCGCCACGGCCCCCGAGGCGGCCGGCGTGATCCACACCGACTTCCAGCGGGGCTTCATCAAGGCCGAGGTGGTCTCGTTCGACGACCTGGTCGAGGCCGGCTCGATCGCCAACGCCCGCTCGGCGGGCAAGGCGCGCGTCGAGGGCAAGGACTACGTGATGCGCGACGGCGACGTGGTGGAGTTCCGCTTCAACGTCTGACCCCCGCGCCCGGCGCGTCTTTCGTCGACCTTGTGTGACGTTTCGCTACGCTGTGTTGCCGACACTGTCATGGTGACGTGCCGAACGTGTTTAAGTGTCAACCACTTTGGGCCCCCGCGCGTCGAATCGTCACGGCGTTCACGCTGACTCGGGAGGCCCCTCATGATCCGTCGCATCATCCGGAAACGACGCCCCGCTCCGACGCTCGCGGGGATCAGCCTGGAGGAGGAGCTGGCCCTGATCAGGGTCGAGCTCATGTACGGCCTGCGCGTCAACAGGGAGGCTTACCTGCGCAGGAAGGTGGACGAGCGCAACGAGATGGTCAGCCGCATGCGCGAGCGCGACGCCGCGGAGATGCTGGCCGACCTGCGCGGCTCGCTGGAGCGGTCGGTCCGCCCGACGGTCGTCGACCTCCAGAGCAGGGCCGGGACCGTCCAGGGCGGGGCCGCCGACGCCCAGAGCCGCACCGGCGTCGTCGATCTCCAGAGCCGGCGCCGGGGGCGTTCGATGCAGGATCCCGAGCCCGCCTGAACGCGGCTCCGACATCCGCGGCCCATACCGAATGCGCAGGTCGTGAGAGGTTCATGCCTGTTCTGGACAGGAATCCGTGGCCGTCGCGCTAGGCGGTTTTAGGCGTTTGTCCTGGTCATAAGCCGTTTCTGCTGGGGACTGATGGGAATCGGTAGTGACGCCTGTCGCAGAGCCCCGGTTTGCCGTGAGGGCGGTCGTGCCTGCAGCATGGGCGTGGCTTTCCTGGAAGAATGGCGGAGACCGGATAGGGTGACTACTTCACCGCGGATGATGGGGATCGGCAACGGACGACACCGCGCCAGCCGGGGGGATCGGCGCGAGCGGAGGCGTGATGGCTCGTAGGTCTACCGTCCAGCACGATCCTCGGATCGCTGACGGGCCCGGGCTTTCCGCAACCCTGGACCCGGCCGACTACGACGTGCCGCCGCCCCGCCGGCCGCGGCGCGGTGGCTGGTCCGGCGGCGGCGGGCGATGGCTCGTCTGGGTGGGCCGCATCATTCTCTGGGCGCTTATCGTGGTTATCGTGGTGAATGGGATTCGTGCACCATTTGAGCGATTTACCCAGCAAGAGGGCACAACGTCCAATGCGGATGCCCCGGCGGCCGAGACGGGTTTCCCCACGCAGCGGGGGATGGCGTTCGCCGCCCAGTTCGCAGGGGTCTATCTCAATTTCAGCCCTGACGACGCGGACAGCAGGTCGCGCAAACTCGCGGCGTTCCTGCCCGACGCCTCCGACCCCCAGATGGGCTGGGACGGTTTCGGCAAGCTGGCCGCCGTCGCGATCCAGGCGTACGACATCGAGGTCGGCGACGACCAGAACGCCGTGGTCAGCGTGGCCTTCCAGTCCGGGCCGCGGCGCATGATGCTGTCGGTGCCGATCTACTACTCGGGCGACGAGGGCGGCAGGCGCTTCGTGGTGTCCGGGCGGCCGGCGATCCTGCCCGCGCCCGGCCCGGCCGAGCTGCCCCAGATCGCGCCGCCGGAGACCGACGACGCGGCGGCCGCCGAGCTGAAGCCGCAGCTGGAGGGCTTCTTCAAGGACTACGCGTCCGGCGAGACCGCCGGGCTGCAGCGCTACGTCGCCGCCGGCAAGAGCCTGCCCAGCTTCGGCGGCGCGTTCACCTTCGCCGAGCTCAAGAAGGTCGTGGTGCCTGTGGGGGGTGCCACAAGAGAGATTCAGGCGGTGGTCGTGTGGGTCGTGCCGAACGGCGACGCCCCGCCCACCCCGAACGCCACCGACCCCGCGGCGGTGGGCGCGCGTTTGGAGCAGGCCTACCGGCTCACCGTCGAGAAGCAGGGCGACAAGTGGTTCGTCGCCGACATCCGCGGCGCCGGGCGGGTCGTTGACTAAAGGCCCGTCCGCGCCGCAGAACGGTACCCCCCGGGAGGACGAGAAGTGACCTTGAAGACCATAGTGCTCTCCTTGCTGCAAATGACGCCGGCGCCCACGTCGACCGGCATCGACACCGGAGGGCTCGCCGACTTCCTACGGGCGTTCTTCGCCCCGTTGTTCCTGGTGGTGGTGTCGGTGGTCGCGCTGTTCTTCCTCTTCACCCGGGAGATCACCCGGTTCGTCCAGTTCTTGATCTTGGCGGTGGCCATCGGGGTGATCTTCTACGTTCCCAACATCATTGAGGTGACGGCAAAGGCGATCGCCGGCGCACTGGGCATCAAGTAAAGGGTTGAGACCGTCCGGCGGCGGTCATACACGAGCGGGTGAGGGAGGAGGACCGGGTGGACCTGCCCACGTACACGAACATCTGGCGCATCGAGAAGCGGCTCTACAAGCTTTACGACCTACGCCTGCCGATGCCGCTCCCCATCGTCTGGATCGGCGTCTTCGTCGGGGTGTTCGTCCCGTGGTCCCTCCTGCTGATCCTGGTGGGCGTGCCGGTCGCGATGCCGTGGCACGTGCTGTTCCTGGTGCCGCCGGGCATCGTGACGTGGCTGTCGACCCGTCCCGTCATCGAGGGCAAGCGGCTCACCGAGCTGCTGGAGTCCCAGATGCGCTACCTGGGTGAGTCGAAGGCCTGGTACCGCCTCGCGCCCGGGGCCGAGCCGGAGACGGTGACCTTCTCTGCCCGCGTGTGGCGCACCGCGCCGGTCCGGGTCAAGGCCCGGCGTCCCGCCAAGGCACGGCAGGCGCAGCGGCGGGCCGAGGAGCAGCGGGCGGCGGGTCCGCGGCAGGTCCGGCCGGCGGTCGCCGCCGCTGCCGCCGCGGCCGGGCAGGCTCCGGTCGCCGAGCCGACGACCGGGCGTACGGGCTGGGGCTCCCGCCGCGGCACGGCTCCCGCCCTGCGCGGGCGGGCGCGACAGGGCACCGCCGAGGCACTTCCCGCCGGACGCGAGCGCCCGCTGGCCCTCCCGCCCGGCACCGACCCGAACGGCGCGGACCGGCCCATGGAGACCGGCCGCGAACGGGTCCGGCAGGAGGACGGCGCGAAGGCCGCCCGTGGGCGGGCGCGGGCGCGGCAGGAGGCCGGCGCAGAGGCCGTTCGTGGGCAGGCCCGGCAGGAGGGCGGCGCGGAGGTCGTTCGTGGGCGGGCGTCGCACGAGGGCGGCGCGGAGGTCGTTCGTGGGCGGGCGTCGCACGAGGGCGGCGCGGAGGTCGTTCGTGGGCAGGCTCGGCAGGAGGACGGCGCGCGTCGCAAGGGCGGCAAGCGGCGGATCTTCGGCCGGGACGACGCGGTCCAGGAGGCCGCCAGCCAGCAGACCGCCCTCCGCGAGGCGGCACTGCGCGAGGCGGCCCTCCGCGAGGCCACTCTTCGCGAGGCCACCCACGGAGCTGGTGAGGAGCCGGTGACCCGCCTGGCGACCCCGTCACGGCCCGCGCAGGAGCCCACCGCTTCCGAGCATGGCCGGGATGAGGCATCGGCCCCTGAGCAGGGCGAGTCGGCGGCCGGCGAGCGCACGGCATCCCCTCGCGAGCGTGACGAGACGCAGGCTCAGGAGCAGGTTGAGGCGCGGGTTCATGGTGAGGTTGCCGAGGCCGAGAGCAGCGAAGCCCGTGGTGATGGCGAGGCGGAGGGGCGAGACGTCCGTGGCGGGACGGTCGTGCCCATCCGCTCGGGGGGTCAGGGTCGTAAGTCCGCCGCTGCCAAGCCGATCGACACTGAGGCGCTGCGGCGACTGAGAAGGCTCGCGGCGAGCGCCGACGCCCCGTCGGACGCCGCCGCCCGCTCGGATGCCCGTACGGATGTGGGTGACCGGGTCGGCAGCGAGCGGCCCGAGGACGAGGTCGCCCGCGACCAGCACCGGAAGGGCCAGCCGCCGAGGCTGGGCCCGGCCCTGGTGCTCCCAGGCCCGCACCGCGCCTGGCCGCCGCTCGACCCCAACGCCAAGCCCCTGCCCCGCCCCCCGGCCCCGCGCCCCGAGCAGCCGACCGGAGACGCGGCCACTGGCGCGCAGGCGGGCAGCGGCGAGGACACGCCGGCGATCCCGCCCAACGCCCCTGGCGTAGGCGGCACGGCCGTCCCCGACGAGGTCACGGCCACCGGCACCGAGGACAGTCACGACGCGGCGGCGAGCGGCACTCCGGCGGACGCCACGTCAGCGAGCGCCCCCGCCGCCAGCACCCCCAAGGACAGCAGCTTCACTGCAAGCGGCGACGCTATGAGCGGCGACGCCCGGCGTGGCGATGCTGCGAGTGGCGGGGCTGTGAGCGGCGGTGCTGCGAGTGGCGGTGCTGAGAGCGGCGGTGCTGAGAGCGGCGGTGCTGAGAGCGGCGGTGCTGAGAGCGGCGGTGCTGTGAGTGGCGGTGCTGTGAGCGGCGGATCCGAGCGGCGGGTGGCTTTTGGGAACACCGGCAGCACTGAGGCCACCGAGACCACTGGCGGTGCCGAAGCCACCGAGGACGCCGGCAATACTGCGCCCGCTCGGAGCGGCGAGCTTGCCGACAGCGCTGAGGCCGCCGGAAGCACTGCGCCGACCCAGGACAGCGAGCTTGCCGACAGCACCAAGACCACCCAGGGCGCCGAGCTCGTCGGCAGCGCCGACGCTGGCCGGAGCACCGAGGCCAACGAGTCTGAGCCCAACGGCATCGGGGGCACCGAGGGAGCCAAGCCTGAGGCCGCCGGGACTGAGCCCGCCGCGACCACTGGCGGTGCCGAAGACACCGGTGACGCTGAGGAAAGCGGAGAGCGGGGGCGGCGGGGTGGAGGGGGGCCGCGGCTGGCGCCTGTGGCCCCGGATGCGCCCGCACCCGCGACGCACCGCGTGTCGGAGCGGCCGGATGCGCCTACCCCCGCGACGCACCGCGTGTCGGAGCGGCCGGATGCGCCCGCCCCTGCGGCGTACCGTGTCCCGGAGCGGCCAGATGCGCCCGCCCCTGCGGCGCGGCGCGCCCCCGAGCGGCCGGATGCGCCTGCCCCCGCGACGCGTCGCGCTCCGGAGCGGCCGGATGCGCCCGCCCCGGCGGCGTACCGTGCCCCTGAGCGGCCCGTCGCCCCGCTCCGGGGACGGCCCGGCGTGCCCGCGGACGGGCGGCCGGGTGAGATCGTGGCGCCTGTGCCGGGGCCGCGGCCCGGGGAGGGCAGGGTGCGGCGGGTCGAGTCCGTGGTCGGACGGGACTCCGGCGGGTGGCGGCGGATCGCGCAGGTCGTGGTCGGCGGCTCCTCGGTGCGCACCGACGGCTCCGAGATCGACGAGGCCCGCGCCAGGGCGGTGTTCAGCGGCAGCCGCAGGATCCTGGTCCTCGGCTGCACGGGCGGCGCCGGCCAGAGCACCACGGCCCTCATGCTGGGCCACACCTTCGCCCAATACCGTGACGACAGGATCGTCGCCGTGGACGCCAACACCGGCGGCGACACCCTCACCAGCAGGATCGAACCCGAGACCCCCGAGACGCTCACCTCGCTGCTGGCCGGCCTCGACCGGGTCAGCGGCTATCTGACGATGCGCGGCTACACCACGAGGACGGCCTCCGGCCTCGAGGTGATCAGCGCCGACACCGACGCGGGCGCCGAGCAGCGCCTGGCGGACCGGTCGCTCTTCTCCGACCACCGCCTGGGCGAGTCCATGAGGCTGCTCGACCGCCACTACAAGCTGGCCGTCATCGACCCGGCGGCCGCGCTGGCGGCCCGCCTCCTGCCGTACGCCGACCAGCTCGTCCTGGTGGTCCCGGCGAGCGAGGAGGCGTCGGAGGCGGTGGCGATGACGTACGAGTGGCTCGACGGGCACGGCTGCGCGGAGCTGCGCAGGCGTGCGGTGATGGTCGTGAACGGCGTGAGCAGGCGTTCCATGGCTGACGTCGAGCAGGCTGAGTCGGTGGCCAGGGGCAGGTGCCGGGCCATCGTCAGGGTCCCCTGGGACGACGACCTCGCCCCGGGCGGGGCGGAGGTCGTCGATCCCGGGCAGTTGCGCGCGGCCGGGCGACGGGCCTACCTCGCCCTCGCGGGCGTGGTGGTCGCGGGCTTCGCCGCCCAGTCGGCCCAGACGGCGCGGACAGCGCAGTCGGCGCAGAGCGTACGACCGAGCGATGAGGAGTTGGCGAGTGACCCCCCGGGCACGAGAATCGGTGAGCGTTAAGTGAACAAGCGAGCAGGTCTGGCCCGTTCATGCGCCGAGGGGGCGGCATGAGCAGGGCGTCCCGAGCGCACCAGCGCCTCGCGGTCCGCTACTTCGACGACCGCATCCTGCTCACAGACACCTGCGCATGGGCGTATTTCCGCCTTCCGACGGTCAGCTACGAGTTCGTCACCCCCGAGGAGCGGGAGGCGCTGGCCACCAACATCACGATCGCGCTGGCCGCGATCAGGATGCCCGACGCCGAGGTCCATCTGCGGGTGGCGCACCGCACTTACCCGGCCGCCGAGTGGGCGATGGCGCTCAACGCCACCTCCGACGAGGGGCCCGGCTGGCGCGACTACCTGGAGGAGATGTACCGCCACGTCTGGGCGAAGGACTTCTGGACGAAGGAGGTCTATCTCGGCGTACGCCTGGGCCCGCGCGGCAAGCAGCTCGGCAGCGGCGTGCTCGCCCAGCTCCTCGGCTTCTACCAGAAGACCGAGAAGTCGCTCGGCATGACGGACGACCACGTACCCGACAGCGAGATCGGCCGCTGGACCGAGCAGGCGGAGCGCCTCGGCCGGGCACTCGCGTCGAGCGCCCTCTACGCCCGTCACGCCACCTCCGTCGAGGTGGCGTGGCTGTTCCAGCACGCGGCGGCGGGCGCGTCGGGCGACGCGCCGCCGTCGGCGAGCCCGCGCAGGCGGTGGGGCAGGGGCGAGATCGAGACGCTGGTCGAGGGCGAGATCCACAACGGCAGGAGCCTGCTGCGGATCGTGCAGCCGCAGGGCGACTCGTACGTCGCCCACCTGTCGTTCGCCCGCTTCCCCGACCTGATGCCGTTCCCCGACGGCGAGCCGTGGATGCACTTCGCCGACCAGCTCCCGTTCCCGGTGGAGATCTCCTCCAGGATGCGGCTGATCCCGCCGGTCAAGGCGTCGAAGGACGTGGCGCGCAAGCTGGCGCACGCCCGCGACATGGACCACCACATCCGCGAGGCGGGCGCGGAGGCCCCGCTGGCGCTGGCCGAGCAGATCGACGCGGCCCGCATGCTGGAGCACGGCATCACCAAGGAGCGCCTGCCCTTCGTGTACGGCTGGCACCGGCTGATCGTCTCGGCCCCGACCGAGGACATCTGCGTGCAGCGGGTGGAGGCGGTGGTCGAGCACTACCGGGACATGGGCATCGACGTGGTCAACTCGACCGGCGACCAGTTCTCGCTGTTCTGCGAGTCGCTGCCGGGCGAGAAGGTGCGGGTCAACGCCTACGCCCAGCGCCAGCCGCTGCGGACGATCGCGGGCGGCATGGCCACGGCCACCGTCGATCTCGGCGACCGGCTGGGCGAGGGCAGCGAGGGCTGGCTGGGCCCGTACATCGGGGAGACCGTCGGCAGGGCGCGCAGCATCGTGCACTTCGACCCGCTGGTGGCGGCCACCCGCAACCGGCCGACGGCCATCGCGATCACCGGCGAGCCGGGCGGCGGCAAGACCACGCTCGCGCTGCTGATGATCTACCAGATGGCGTTGCGCGGCGTCACGGTCGCGGTGATCGACCCCAAGGGCGACGCCGAGTCGCTGGTGCGGCTGCTGGACAAGCGCGGGCGCAAGGCCCGGGTCATCCCGCTGGGCTCGGCGGCGCCGGGCCTGCTGGACCCGTTCTCGTTCGGCGACGACATCGCGGCGAAGAAGACCATGGCCACCGAGACGCTGCGGCTGCTGCTGCCGCGCATGTCGGAGGAGCGCGAGTCGGCGATGATCCAGGCGGTCGCGGCGATCTCCAACCAGCCCGACCCGTCGCTCGGCAAGGTCGTCGACCACCTGGAGCAGGCCGACGACGCGGCGTCGAAGAACCTGGGCGCGGTGCTGCGCTCGATGTCGGAGATGCACCTCGCCCGGCTCTGCTTCGACCCCTCGGGCGGCGACCAGATCGACACCGAGGGGTGGACGACCGTCTTCACGCTGGGCGGCCTGACTCTCCCCGACGTGGCCACGACCAGGGAGGACTACTCCTACGAGCAGCGGCTGTCGGTCGCCCTGCTCTACCTGGTGTCGCAGTTCGCGCGCAGGCTGATGAACGGCCTCGACCGGCGCGCCCCCAAGGCGATCTTCCTGGACGAGGCGTGGGCGATCACCTCCACGCCCGAGGGCGCCAAGCTGGTGCCCGAGGTCAGCCGGATGGGCCGCTCCCGCAACACCGCGCTCGTGCTGGTCTCGCAGAACGCGGGGGACCTGCTGAACGAGCAGGTGACCAACTGCCTGTCGTCCGTGTTCGCGTTCAGGTCCACCGAACGGGTGGAGGTGAACCACGTGATGTCCCTCCTGGGGGTGGAGGCGTCGGAGGAGCACAAGGCCGTGCTGCGCTCGCTCGGCAACGGCGAATGCATTTTCCGCGATCTGGATGGCAGGGCCGGCCGCATCGGAGTAGACCTGGTCTCCGACGAGCTTCTTCGCTGGCTCGACACGAACCCGACACACGACAAACCCGATCGCGACGGGCATGATGATCTTCAAGGGGGCGTGGGCAGGCCGCAGGAGGTACGGTCATGAAGATCCGGCTATCCCGACGACTCGCGCTGGCACTCGCGCTGGTCACCGGCATCCTGGTGGTGCCGCTGGTCGTGGGCGGGCTGTCCGCGCCGGCCGCCGCGGCACCGTGCGACCTTTCCGGGCCGCTCACGCCCGAGGTGGTGGGCGGCGGCACCGACGGGCTCATCCAGGCCCCGGCTCCGGCCGGCGCCCAGCCGGGCGCCCCGGTCACCAACTACGGCCAGTTCGGCATGAGCGGCCAGTTCTGGCACACGCACGAGCTGGGCTGCGGCGACTACGTCGCGGTGCTCGGCAACATGTGGGCCAACGGCATCTTCACCGCGGCCAAGGCCATCGACCGGCTGACGATCACCACGTACCAGGCGGCGGCCACCGAGGGACCGCTCCAGTCCATCAAGGACGTCGTCGACGACATCGTCACGAACCTGGCCAACGCCATGTACTGGCCGTTCCTCCGCCCGATCGTGATCCTCGGCGCGATCTGGCTCGCCTGGTACGGCCTGATCCGCAAGCGCGCCACCACGACCGCCGAGGGCGTCATCTGGATGGTGCTCGCGGTCACCGTCGCGACCTGGTTCTTCAGCCGTCCCGGCGACTTCACCGGCCTCGGCAAGGTCGTCACCGACAAGACCGGCGAGGTCGTCAACTCCGCCTTCTCCGGCCTGCCCGGCGCGGGCGGCGCGTCCTGCCTGCCGCCGCCCGGCCAGACCGCCGCCGAGCTCAAGCCCGGCGGCTACGGCCAGGTCGGCACCCCCGGCGTCGAGCAGAACGCCGACGCGCTGTGGTCCACGCTGGTCTGCAAGCCGTGGCTGGTGGGCCTGTTCGGCACCGCCGACCCGCAGCAGCCGATCGTGCGCGACTGGGGCCGCAAGGTCCTGGAGATGCAGTCGATCCCGCCCGCCGTGGCCGGGCAGGCGGCCCCCGACGTGGGGGCGCGCCAGCAGGAGTACGCCTCGCTGGCCGACAAGCTCAGGAACGACCCCCGCTACACGGTCTTCTCCGGCCGCGACTGGTCCAACCGGCTCGGCGTGGCGGTCGGCGCGTTCATCGCCGCCATCGTGGCGGGCCTGCTCATCTTCCTGGTGGCGGTCTCGCTGCTGGTGCTCAAGGTGGGCTTCCTGCTGCTGCTGATCATGGGGCCGGTGTTCCTGCTCATCGGCGTGCATCCGGGCAGCGGCCGGATCATCGCCATGCGCTGGGTGGAGATGCTGGTCGGCACGCTGCTCCGGCAGGCGGTGCTGACGCTGGTGCTCGGCGTCCTCGTGTACGGCTACGCGCTGATCATCTCCACGACGATGCCGTGGGGCATGCAGGTGCTGTTCATGGCCCTGCTGACGATCGCGGTGTTCTTCTACCGGCGTCCGTTCCAGCACCTGTTCGCCTCGCTCAACGGCCACACGGTCGCCACCCGGATGCTCGGCGAGGCCGCCAGCTCGTCGGTGCTGGAGCGGTCGGCGGCCGTGCTGCCGCCGGTCGCCTCGGCCCGCATCGGCCGCTGGGGGCTGCGCAAGGCCGAGCCCGTCATCCGCGCGGCCGCCGCGGCGAGCGGCGCGGGCGCGGGCGCTGCCGCCGTGGCCTCGACGGCGGGGCAGGCGCGCGTACGGGCCGAGGAGGGCGACGCCGCGGCGGCGGGCACCCGCATCCCGGCGACGGCCGCGCCGCTCGACACCGACGCCCAGGGCGGCAAGGCGGGCGCGCGGGCGCCGCTTGAGCCACGTCGTGGCACCGCGCCGCCGCTCAACCTGGGCGGCGCGGCCCGCTCCGGCGGCGGCGCCGCCGGGCCGCGTGTGGGCGGTGCGGGCGGGCCCCGGGTGGGCGGCGCTCCCCGTGCGGCGTCCGGCGCGTCCGCGGGCGGCTCAGGCGGCTCGGGCGGCTCTTCGGGCGGGTCTGGCGGCTCGGGCGGTGGCGGTTGGTTCGGCGGCGGGTCGGGCGGGGGCTGGGCCTCGCGCGGCGGTTCGTCGGGCGGGCGCAACGGCTCCGCGCGCAGCTCCAGGTTCGGCGGTTCCGGCGGCGGCACCCGGTCGCGCGGCTCCGGCGGCGGCCTCTTCGGCGGCGGCTCGGGCGGCTCTTCCGGCGGGTCGAGCGGCAGGTCGAGCGGCGGGTCCGGTGGTGGCAGCCTGTTCGGCGGCGGCTCGCGCAACGGAGCCCGGCCGAGCGGCGGCTCGCGCGGCTCCGGCGGCCCCGCCCGCCCCTCCGGCGGCTCGCGCATCTTCGGCGGCTCCGACGAGCCGGCCTCGCGCGCCTCCGAGGCCCCGCCTCTGTGGCTGCGCGGCAGCGGCCGGAGCGGCGGCTCCGAGGAGACGTCCGTGCCGTTCTGGCTCAAGCCGAACAGCTCCGACAAGGATTGAACAAGGACTCAACATGGCGCAGCCAGGTGACAGGCGGGGTGCCGCCTTCGCCGTCATCGTCGTGATCATCGCCGCGGTCGGCATCTATCTGATGTGGGCGGACTGGGGAGATCCGCCCGAGCGGCAGCCGGAGGCCGCGCCGCCCACGCGGGTGGCGATCGTCACCCCGACGCCGCTCGCGACCGCGAGCAACGCGCCGTTCGACGTCTACGACTACCTGCCGATGAAGAAGGAGCAGCTGGCCGCGGCGGCGGACCTCGCCGAGCGCTTCACCGCCGTGTACGGCACCTTCCGCTACGACGAGGACGCGGCGGCCTACGCCGCCCGGCTGAAGGCGTACACGACGCCCGAGCTCGGCGCCCTGCTGACCCGCACGGTGACGTCGGCGGGCGCCGTCGAGCAGAACCGCGCCGACGAGCTCGTCTCCCAGGCGACGGCCAAGCTCAAGGAGATCAGGCAGGTCGGCAAGGGCTCGATCATCTTCGTCGTGACCGGCAACCGCCAGGTCACGGCGAAGAGCGGCGACAAGCTGCTCACCGAGGAGTACGCGGTGACCGTGAGCGAGTCCGGCAGCGACTGGCGCGTCTTCGACATCATGCCCGCCGACGAGGGCCAGGACGGTGACACCGGGTGAACGTCTCGCGCACACGCCTCGCCCTCCTCCTCGGGCTGGCTGGGGCGCTCCTGCTGGTGGCCGTGATCGTCTCGCCGATGCTGCTGATGTCGCTGCCCTCGTTCATCAGCGACGGCCGCACCTCGTTCGACTGCACCGACGACGCCCAGGTCGAGGAGGTCTCCGACACCGCGACCTCGGACATCCCGGACGACTACCTGAAGCTCTACAAGGAGTACGGCAAGAAGATCGGCGTCCAGTGGAACATCCTGGCCGCCGTGGGCAAGCGCGAGACCGACCACGGCCGCTCCACGCTGCCCGGCGTCCGCAGCGGCACCAACTCGGCGGGCGCGGCCGGGCCCATGCAGTTCCTCATCTCCACCTGGGGCGGCAAGGCCAGGGTGCCGGTGGAGTCGCCGTTCACCGGGTACGCCTCCGACGGCGACGGCGACGGCATCGGCGACGTCTACAACCCGGCCGACGCGATCCTCGGCGCGGCGCGCATGCTCAAGCGCAACGGCGCGCCGGAGAACGTACGGCAGGCGCTGTTCGTCTACAACCGTGCCTGGTGGTACGTGGACCAGGTCGAGGAGATCGCCAGGAAATACGCCAAGTCCGGCGACGTGAAGGTGCCGCCGCAGGCGGAGGAGGAGTGCGACGAGCCGCTGATCGAGGCAGCGCCGACCACCGTGGTCGCCAAGATCCTGGCGTACGCGCTGGCGCAGCGCGGCAAGCCGTACCTGTGGGGCGGCACGGGGCCGGACGCCTTCGACTGCTCGGGGGTGATCTACGCGGCGTACCGGTCGGCGGGGCTGCAGATCCCGCGGACGACGTTCGGGCAGTGGCCGTTCGGCGTCCGGGTGTCAGAGGGCGAGGAACAGCCCGGTGACCTGGTGTTCTTCAACGCCGGGCCGGGCACCTCGGCGAACAACCCGGGGCACGTCGGGCTCGTCGTCTCCAAGGGCAAGATGCTGGAGGCCCGGTGCACGCTGTGCGGCCCCATCAAGGTGACCAGCTACTCCGCCCGCGGCAACCGCATCGGCTTCACCCGTCCGCTGCAGAACCCCGCCGTCCTCGACCAGCTCCAGAAGCTGCAGAATCCTGCCCTGTGAGGAACATCGACGCATGAGCGTGATCGTGGTCGTGGCCGCCGTGATCGTCGACCCGGACGGCCGGGTGCTGGCCGCGCAGCGGGCCGAGCCGCCGGCGCTCGCCGGCGGGTGGGAGTTCCCCGGCGGGAAGGTGGACCCCGGCGAGAGCGAGGAGGAGGCGCTGGTCCGGGAGTGCCGCGAGGAGCTGGGCGTGGAGATCGCGGTCGGTGAGCGCGTCGGCGGTGACTGGCCGCTCTCCCCGGGGTATGTCATGCGCGTCTGGCTGGCCGCCCTCGCCTCCGGCACGCCCGAGCCGCGGGAGCATCTGGCGTTGCGGTGGCTGGCACCGGACGAGTACTACGACGTCGAATGGCTCGGGGCGGACCTGCCCGTCATGAAGACGGTGGAGAGCATCCTCCCGGCTGATTGAGTCCTCTCTCTCTGTGACACAATGGTTACTAGGCGTGATTACGGGTCATGTGTCACAGCGGGGGAGTTGGACGATGCGTCGTGGCTGGATGCTGGCCGGAGTGGTGATCCTGGCCGCCGTGCCCGCCGTGCCGGTGGCGGCGAGCGGGGTTTCGCTGGTGCTGGAGCGGGTGGGCGCGGTCCAGGACGGCGTGGGCACGTGGCTCCGTACGGGGGACACACAGCGGTTCCGGGTCCGGGTCAACGGGATGTCGGTGGACGGCGGGCGCGTGGCCGTGGCGGTCAGCCCCGTCGCGGCGCTGTCGGTCACCTGCGGGGGTCTTGCGACGGCGGGGCGCGAGGGGTTCGCCGTGGGATCGGGGGCGGCGCGGCTCGCCGATCGCGCGCTCACCCTGGCAGGGGTCGCCGAACGGGATGACGCGGTGGTGTCGCCGGGGGCGCGGGTGTGCCGGTTGGGGAGCGCGGCGGACGCGCGTTCGGTGGACGTGACGGTGATGGCTCCGGCGGGGGTCGGCCAGGTGGTGCTGGCCGCCGTCGCCAAGGTCCGTCCGGGGGAGGGCGGCGTTGCGGAGACGCTGGAGAAGGCGGTCGCCACGCCTGTCCAGAGCGCCGAGTCGGTGGTGGAAGGGCAGGCGCTCGCCGGACCGGTGGCCGGAGGGGCGGGACTTGGCGGGCCGGCGGTTGGAGGGCCTGTGGTCTCCGGGCCGGCGGTCGGCGGGCTGGCGGTCGAGGGCGCTGCGTCGGGGGCGGCCGACGGGGGGCGCTGGAGTCCGCCGGTCCTGGGCGGCTCGGACCAGACAGCGGCCGCTCCGAACAACCCCCGCTGCTTCCCAGCACACCGCTGCCCGTCGCCGCACCTCGGCCGGCCCCGGCAGCCGACTGCCGAGGTGGTCACGGGAAATGCCGAGCTGGGTTGGCTGGGCGATGAGCAGTCGCTTCTGTCGGGCGAGGAGCAGTCGGTCCGGTCGGGCGCAGGGCAGCCGGTTCGGCCGGAGGTGGGGCAGCAGGTCGGGGCGGAGGTAGGACAGCAGGTCGGGCCCGTCGCGGGGCAGCAGGCGGGGCAGGGCATGCGCACCACAGAGACGTGGTGGAGCAGGCGTGCCCGGCAGGCTGGGCAGGTGGGGCCCGAGCAGGCGGGGCAAGGGCAGCAGGTCAGCGTGGAATCCCGCGCCCTCCCACCGGCGCAGGCTGTCCCACCGGCGCAGGTCACCACGCCCGCGCAAGCGGCTCCGAGAGCGCAGGCTGTGCCGTCCGCGCAAGCGGTTCCAGGAACGCAGGCCGCGACGCCCGCGCAAGCGGTTTCGAGAGCGCAGGCCGTGCCCTCCTTGCGGGCTGTCCCGAGAGGGCGGGCCGTGGCGGCCGGGCGGAAGGCTCCGAGGGGGCAGGCCGGGACTGCCGCGCAGGCGGTGCCGCCCGGGCAGATGCCCGGGGTTCAGGGGGTCACGGGGCTGGGAGTGCCGCAGCAGGTTCAGGGTGGGCAGGCGGTGGCAGGCGGCATGCCTGGGGCCGGGGTTCCTCAGGTGGCGGACGGGTCGGGGCAGGCGCTTTCTGGGTTGCGGTTGCCGGAGGTGGCCGGCGGCGACGGGATGTTGGATGTTCCGCCGGGCGTGGTCGGTGACCCTCCCGGGAGCGTCCCGCTTGTGCCGCCGGCGCGCGGCGGTGGGCTCGCGGCGCCTCTGCCCATAGAGGTACGAATGGCGCACGAACGGCCGAGGCCGGTGGCCGCGGCGGTCAACCCGTTGAAGGGAAGCCTCGGACACGTGCTCGCAGCGGCCGCTGTTGCTACGCTCCTAGCAGGGCTTTGGGGAATTGTCACGGTACAAAGGCGCACCAAGCGCAAGATACTGCGGTAAAACGGGCTTTACTGTTACTTTGACCCGACTAGTATTCCCTTGACCATGGTTCCGGGACTACGCGGAGGGCACTGGTGGCACGCACGCGAGCGACAGCCGTCTCCGCCATCGTCCTGGCGCTCGGCCTCGCCGGGGTCGGCGCGACGCCGTTCATCGTGCAGAGCGCCAGCGCCTCGGTGGCGTTCGACCCGGTCGAGCCCTGCGACGCCGGCGACACCTCGTGCCAGAGCGACCCCCAGACCACGGTCACGGTGACCACCACGTTAGGCACGCCGACGCCGACCGACGTGCCGGAGACGACGATCACCAAGACGGTGACGGCGACCCCGACGAAGAAGACCACCGCCCCCACCAAGAAGCCCACCACGGCCCCCGCGACCACGCAGGCGCCGGAGCCTCCCCCCCAGAACGTCGCGCCGCCGACCACCCAGGCCCAAGAGCCGCCTCCGGTGCTGCCCACCGCGACCGCCACGACGGAGGAGTCTCCGGTCCAGATCCCGTCCGTCGCCCAGGACACGCCGTCGGCCCCGCCGAGCGAGACGCAGGTCGCCTCCTCGGAGGAGGTGCCGCTGGAGCTGCGGGCCGCGGCGCCGGAGTTCGACGAGAAGACGCTGACGCAGAAGCTCAGCATCCCGGCGCTGGTGCTGGTGCTGCTCGCGCTGTTCGCGGTGCTGATCTTCGAGGGTCGGCTGCGGCGGATGGCCCACGCGGCCGCCGTGCGCAAGGCGGGCCCGGCGGCGGGCGCCGCCGGCTATGCGCCCCCGCCGGGCGGCCCGGGTTATCCGCCTCCGCCGGCCGGCCCCGGCTATCCGGCCGGTCCCGGGTACGCGACCGCGGGCTTCACCGCTCCCGGCTATCCGGGCGGCACGGCGTACGCGCCGATCATCAGTTTCGTGCCGGTGCAGACGTATGCGAGCGGCCCTACGCAGTACGCCCCGGTCTACCAGGACCCCGGCCACCCGTACCCGCCGCAGGGCTACGAGCAGGAGCCGCCCATGGCTCCGTCCGAGCCGCCGCCCGTGGTGCTGCACCCCGACGACTACAGCCACGAGCCCGTCCAGGAGGTCCCGGAGGCCGAGGCGAAGGACTTCCGCGACCCGTTCGAGCCGCTGGTCCCGCCCGCTCCGCCGGCGGACATCCCGCCGGGCGGTGGCGCCCCGGTGGACGACGGCCACGAGCATCCGCTCGGCCCGGCCGCGGCGGCCGAGTCCGGCGACTCCGAGCCCTGGCAGCAGGCGCCCGCGGGGTCGCTGTTCCGGCCGGCGCAGCCGTACGTGCCCGCCGACGGGGAGACGACGATCGTCCAGCCGGAGCCGACCAGGGAAATGCCGGAGGAGAAGCGCAAGCGCTTCGGCCGCCACGCCAAGGACTGAACGCACGAAGAAGGGGGCCGGTGCGGAAACCGGCCCCCTTCCTCATGCGCGGGTCACGACTTGGCGCGACGGAAGATCTTGTCGCCCAGCCACACCAGCGGGTCGTACTTCCGGTCCACCACGCGCTCCTTCATCGGGATGAGCGCGTTGTCGGTGATCTTGATGTGCTCGGGGCAGACCTCGGTGCAGCACTTGGTGATGTTGCAGTAGCCGAGCCCGTGCTCGGACTGCGCCGCCTCCTGCCGGTCGGCCACGTCGTACGGGTGCATGTCCAGCTCGGCGATCCGCATGAGGAAGCGCGGCCCGGAGAAGTTGGCCTTGTTCTCCTCGTGGTCGCGGATCACGTGGCAGACGTTGTTGCACATGAAGCACTCGATGCACTTGCGGAACTCCTGGGACCGCTCGACGTCGACCTGCTTCATCCGGTATTCGCCCGGCCGCACGTCGGCGGGCGGCGTGAAGGAGGGAACCTCCCTGGCCTTCTGGTAGTTGTAGGACACGTCGGTGACGAGGTCCTTGATGACCGGGAACGTCCGCATCGGCGTGACCGTGATGGTCTCGTCCTCCGAGAAGGTGGACATCCGGGTCATGCAGCCCAGCCGCGGCTTGCCGTTGATCTCCATGCTGCACGAGCCGCACTTGCCGGCCTTGCAGTTCCACCGTACGGCCAGGTCGGGCGCCTGCGTCGCCTGGAGGCGGTGGATGATGTCGAGGACGACCTCGCCCTCGTTGACCTCGACGGTGAAGTCCTCGAGTTTGCCTTCGCCGCCCTCACCGCGCCAGACCTTGAACTTTGCCTTGTAGCTCATGACTTCTTCGCTATCCCGTCGAACTCGGCCATCTCTTCGTCGGTGAGGTACTTCTTCAGCTCGTCCCGGTCGAACAGGGTGATCAGGTCGTCCCGCATGGGGGGCTGTTCCTTCTCCACCACCTGCACCGAGGAGCCGTCCTCGCTGGAGCAGACGAGCAGCTTGCGCCGCCACTGCGGGTCCATGCCGGGGAAGTCGTCGCGGGTGTGCCCGCCACGGCTCTCCTCGCGCAGCAGCGCGGCCCGCGCCACGCACTCCGACACGAGCACCATGTTGCGCAGGTCGAGCGCGAGGTGCCAGCCGGGGTTGTAGATGCGGGACCCGCCCGCCCCGACCATGCGTACGCGCTCCTTGAGCTTCTCCACGGTCTGCAGCGCCTCGGCGACCTCGTCGGCCTTGCGGATGATGCCGACCAGCTCGTTCATCGTCCGCTGGAGCTCGTGGTGCACCTCGTACGGGTTCTCGCCGCTGCGGCCCAGGGGCGCGAGCGCCTCTTCGCGGGCCGACTCGACGGACTCGGGGCTGACCTTGGGCCGGGCGGGGAGCCCGTCCACGTACGCCGCCGCGCCCGCGCCCGCGCGCCGCCCGAACACCAGCAGGTCGGACAGCGAGTTGCCGCCCAGCCGGTTGGAGCCGTGCATGCCGCCGGACACCTCGCCGGCCGCGAACAGCCCGGGGACGTCGGCCGCGCCGGTGTCGGCGTCCACCTCGACGCCGCCCATGATGTAGTGGCAGGTCGGGCCCACCTGCATGGGCTCGGCGGTGATGTCGACGTCGGCCAGCTCCTTGAACTGGTGGTGCATCGACGGCAGCCGCTTCTTGATCTCCTCGGCCGGCAGCCGGGTGGACACGTCGAGGAACACGCCGCCCTGCGGTGACCCGCGACCGGCCTTGACCTCGGCGTTGATCGCGCGGGCCACCTCGTCACGGGGCAGCAGCTCGGGCGGGCGCCGGTTGTTGGCCTGGTCGGTGTACCAGCGGTCGCCCTCCTCCTCGGTGGTCGCGTACTTGTCCTTGAAGACGTCCGGGATGTAGTCGAACATGAAGCGCTTGCCCTCGGAGTTGCGCAGCACGCCGCCGTCGCCCCGGACGGACTCGGTGACGAGGATGCCGCGCACGGACGGCGGCCAGACCATCCCCGTGGGGTGGAACTGGATGAACTCCATGTTGATGAGCTTCGCGCCGGCCAGCAGGGCCAGGGCGTGCCCGTCGCCGGTGTACTCCCAGGAGTTGGAGGTGACGACGTACGACTTGCCGATGCCGCCGGTCGCGAGCACCACGGCCGGGGTGTCGAAGAGGACCAGGTTGCCGGTCTCGCGCCAGTAGCCGAACGCGCCGGAGATGCGCTCGCCGTCCTTGAGCAGCCGGGTGACCGTGCACTCGGCGAAGACCTTGATGTAGGCCTCGTAGTCGCCGTGGTTCTCGTAGTCCTCCTGCTGCAGCGCCACCACGCGCTGCTGGAGGGTGCGGATCAGCTCCAGGCCGGTACGGTCGCCCACGTGTGCGAGCCGCGGGTACTCGTGACCGCCGAAGTTCCGCTGACTGATCTTGCCGTCCTTGGTGCGGTCGAACAGCGCGCCCCACGCCTCCAGCTCCCAGACCCGGTCCGGAGCCTCCTTGGCGTGCAGTTCGGCCATGCGCCAGTTGTTGAGGAACTTGCCGCCCCGCATGGTGTCGCGGAAGTGCACCATCCAGTTGTCGTCGGGGTTGACGTTGCCCATCGCGGCCGCGGCGCCGCCCTCGGCCATGACGGTGTGCGCCTTGCCGAACAGCGACTTGCAGACGATCGCCGTCCTCTTGCCCTGCTGCCGGGCCTCGATCGCGGCGCGCAGGCCCGCTCCGCCGGCGCCGATGACGACGACGTCGTATTCGTGACGTTCGATTTCCACTGGTTGATCCTTTTAGGCGAACGGGAAGGCGATGATGCCCTTGGCGACCATGCGGACGTAGAAGTCGGCGATCATGACCGAGAACATCGAGGCCCAGGCGAGCTGCTGGTGCTTGGCGTTGAGCTTGGAGACGAACGTCCAGGCCCGGTAGCGCAGCGGGTGACGGGAGAAGTGGTTGAGCCTGCCCGCGGTGATGTGCCGGCACGAGTGGCACGACAGCGTGTACATGTTGATGAGGACGGCGTTGATGACCAGGATCCAGGTGCCGAGGCCCTGCGGCTTGTGGATGAGCGCCAGGACGGCGTCGTAGGCCAGGACGAGGCCGATCAGGATGGCCGCGTAGAAGAAGTAGCGGTGGATGTTCTGCAGGATCAGCGGGAAGCGGCGCTCACCGGTGTACTTGCCGTGCGGCTCCTGCACCGCGCACGCGGGAGGCGACAACCAGAACGAGCGGTAGTACGACTTGCGGTAGTAGTAGCAGGTGAGCCGGAACCCGCCGGGCAGCCCGAGGATGAGCAGGCCGGGCGGCAGGGTGTACCAGTCACCGAACGGCGCCCACCCGAACAGCCGCGCGCCCTCCGGGCAGGAGGACGCCAGGCAGGGTGAGGCGAACGGGGCGATGTACGGATCGACGAAGTACGTGTTGTCGATGATCGCCCATACACCGTAGACAAGGAACGAGCTGAGCCCGAGGAATGTGACCAGTGGGGCCAGCCACCATCTGTCGGTGCGCAGGGTGCGCACCTTGACTTGCGCACGCTGCCTTCTGACCGGTGCTTCGGGCGTCGTCTGGGTCATCGCGGACCTCTCCACCTCCCGCGGACCCGTCGCGCTGGGGGTCCGTGGTTCGTTTCACTGGGCGCGCGTGCCGGCGGTGCTCGCCGCTCCAGGCGCGCATTGGTGGGGGATACGTTACGACGGTCGCATCTCGATTTGTGAGCGGGGTCACTCACTTTTTCGATGACCGGCTGTGATTCCTGTCACGTAGCCCGTCAGGGCCGCTACCCGTGAGCCGGCAACTTAACCACAGTCACGAAAAAATCGTCTATCTGGCGGACAACTCGGATAAATTGCTCAAAATCGACAGGCTTGGTGACGTACGCGTTGGCGTGCAACCGGTAGCTGAGCAGGATGTCCTCCTCCGCCTCCGACGTCGTCAGGACCACCACCGGGATCGTGGCCAGCACCGGGTCCGCCTTGATCTCGCTCAGCACCTCCAGCCCGCTCATCCGCGGCAGGTTGAGGTCGAGCAGGATGAGGTCGGGGCACGGCGCGTCCGCGTAGCGCCCCTCCCGCCGCAGGAACGCGACCGCCTGCTCGCCGTCGTTGACCACGTGCAGCCGGTTGCGCACCTTGTTGAGGTCGAACGCCTCGCGGGTGAGCAGGATGTCGCCCTGGTCGTCCTCGACCAGCAGCACCTCGATCGCGCGTCCCTCACTCATCGGGACTCACTCATCGGGACCTCACTCATCGGGACCTCACTCATCGGGACCTCACTCATCGGGGCCTCCCGCCGGCGGCAGCGTCCATCGGAACGTCGCACCCCCGCTCTCCCCGGCCGCGTCCAGCCAGAGCTGCCCGCCGTGGAACTCGACGATCTTGCGGCAGAGCGCCAGCCCGATGCCGGTGCCCGGGTACACATCGCGGGCGTGCAGGCGCTGGAAGATCAGGAAGATGCGGTCGGCGTACTTGGGCTCGACGCCGATGCCGTTGTCGGCGCAGCTGAACTCCCACATCCCGTCGTCCCGCCGGGCCTCGACGTGCACCCGCGGCGGCTCCTCCGAGCGGAACTTCACCGCGTTCTCGACGAGGTTCTGGAAGAGCTGGGTGAGCTGCACCCGGTTGCCGTGGATCTCGGGCAGCTCGCCCCTCGTCACCGTGGCCCCGGTGTCCTCGATCATCGCCGACAGGTTGTCCAGCGCCCGGTCGAGGGCCGCACCCGAGTCGACGGTGGTGCGCGAGCCGGTGACCCGGCCGACCCGGGAGAAGTCCAGCAGGTCGTTGATGAGCAGCTGCATGCGCTTGGCGCCGTCCACGGCGTAGTGGATGTACTGGCGGGCGCGGTCGTCGAGCTGCGGGCCGTAGCGCTGCTCCAGCATCTGGGTGAAGCTGGCGACCTTGCGCAGCGGCTCCTGGAGGTCGTGGCTGGCGACGTACGCGAACTGCTCCAGCTCGCCGTTGGAGCGGCGCAGCTCCTCGGCCTGGTCGCTGGCCGTCCGCCAGGCCGACAGGATGCGCCCGCGCATGGCGTCGACGTGGCTGGACAGCTCCGCCAGCTCGGCCGGGCGGTCGACGTGCAGCGCGTGGTCGAAGTCGCCGGCCGCCACCGTGCGCACCTGCTCGGTGAGCTGGCGGATGGGTTTCAGCACGGCGTAGCGCACCATGAACGCGAGCCCCACGCCGCAGGCCAGCAGCACCGCGAACAGCACGACCAGCGCCACGTTGAGCCGCGCGACCTGCGCGTCCACCTCGGGGCGGGGCCCCAGGGCGCGGATGTCGGCGATCATCACCATCGTGGCCGCGACGCCGGCGGCGAAGGCCGTGCCCGCCACCGCGCCGGTGAACAGGAACCAGCGCGAGAGCGGCAGCCGGCCGAGCCCGGTCGGCTCCCTGGGCGGCGGCAAGGGATTGATGATCATGACGCTCTCCTGCTCACCACGACGACCGCGAGGTCGTCGCTCAGCGTGCCCGCGTTCCTGATCAGCCGGTCGAGGTCGACCGCGCCGTGCTCGCGTACGAGGCCGACCAGGCCGTCCACGCCCAGCAGCTCGTCACGGGCGCCCACGGCCGCCTCGATCAGCCCGTCGGTGTAGAACATGATCGACCACTTGTCGCCCAGCGGCACGTCGATCACCGACCACTCGGCGTCGGGGAAGATGCCGAGCGGCGGCCCGGACGGCCCGCCCTCCAGCACCTCGACCGTGCCGTCGCGCACCAGCACCGGCGGCGGGTGCCCGACCACCCGCATCCGCGCGCTGCGCAGGTCGGGCGCGATCGTCGCGGTGCACAGCGTGGTGAAGATCTCCGGCGCCTTGCGCTCGGCCCGCAGCAGCGTGTCGAGCGTGCGCAGCAGCGTGTCGTCGGTCTGCCCGGCCAGCACCAGCGTGCGCCAGGCGATGCGCAGGGCCACGCCCAGCGCCGCCTCGTCGGGGCCGTGCCCGCACACGTCGCCCACCACCACGTGGAACGCGCCGTCCGGAGTCTGCACCGCGTCGAGGAAGTCGCCCGCGAGCGTGCCGCCGCTGCCCGGCAGGTAGCGGGTCAGGTGCTCGATCGCGTCGGACTCGATCAGGGGGCTCGGCAGCAGGCCGCGCTGGGTGCGGGCGTTCTCCTTGGCGATCAGCTCCGTCTGCACCAGCCTGAGCTGGGTCTGGTCGGCGCGTTTGCGTTCCATCGCGTAGCGGATGGCGCGGGTCAGCAGGGGCGCGTCGATGTCCTGCTTGACCAGGTAGTCCTGGGCGCCCGCCGAGACGGCCGCGACGCCGACGTGCGCGTCGCGCAGCCCGGTGAGGACCAGCACGGCGGCGTGCGGCGCCATGGCCAGGACCGCCTCAAGCGCCTCCAGCCGGGTGGCGTCGGGGAGCGACAGGTCGACCAGCACGCACTGGATCCCGGGCGTCAGCTTCGCCCGCGCCTCCTGGAGGCTGCGCGCACGGAAGATGCGCGGCGGCGCCGCGGCCTCCTGGAGCAGCTCCTCGACGAGGAAGGCGTCGCCGTCGTCGTCCTCCACGAGGAGCAGCGTCAGCGTCTCGCTGAGATGTGCCGTCAACCTTCCGCCTCACCGCGCGTTCGGGATCGTCGTTGCTGCTCATTCTGCGATGAGCTCCACCCCTTGTGGAAGCGTGCCCTCGACCCCGGCCTCGACCACGAACGACAGCAGGACGCCGCGGAACGCCTGCGCCGCCGTCGTGGGCTCGACGTCCTTGCGGTGCGCGAGCGCGATCGTCCGGCTGAGCCCCGGAGGCGCGAGCGGGGTGCCCGCCAGCCCCGGCCGGCCGTCGAGCACCATGGACGGCACCACGGCCACCCCGAGCCCCGCCTCCACGAACCGCAGCACGGCGTCCATCTCGCCGCCCTGCACCGCGAAGCGCGGCTCGAAGCCCGCGTGCCGGCAGGCGGCCAGCGTCGCCTCGCGCAGGTCGTAGCCGCGCCGGAACATCACCATCGGCTGCCCGCGCAGCTCGTCGATCTCCATGTACGGCCGCCGCGACGGCTCGTGCGAGGGCGAGACGACCACGAGGTTCTCCCGCAGGATCTCCTCGGTCACGAGGGCCGGGTCGTCGCTCTGCAACGGCATGATGATCAGCGACAGGTCGAGCTGCCCGCGGGCCAGCGCCCGCACCAGGTCGCGCGAGCCGCCCTCCTCGACCAGCAGCTCGATCCCCGGATAGGCCCGGTGGAAGCGGGCCAGCGCGTCGGCCAGCAGCCCGGCGCAGAGCGACGGCGTGGCGCCGAGCCGCACCCGGCCCCGGCGCAGCCCGGCGAGCTGGGCGACCTCCTGCCTGGCGGTGTCGGCGTCGGCGAGCATGCGGCGGGCGAGCGGCAGCAGCGCCTCGCCCGCCGGGGTGAGCGTGACGTTGCCCCTGGCGCGGGAGAACAGCGGCGCGCCGAGGTCGCCCTCCAGGGCCTTGATCTGCTTGCTCAGGGAGGGCTGGGCGACCCGCATGCGCTCGGCGGCCTGGGTGAAGTGCCTGGTCTCCGCGACGGCCACGAAATAGGCGAGTTGTTGCAGCTGCATGTGATTTTCCTCGCACCGGCCGACCGTATGGTGATGAAAAGACCGGCCTTACCAGCATCATAGCTGACGGCTATCGAAACCAGATCGTCCATGACTTGGACGGATCGTACCTGCGTACGTACGGTTCGAAAACGTGACTGCCACGATTGAGCGCGGCGCCGCCACCGCGCCAGTTCCCGCTCCCAAGAGCACTCCAACGCGTAAGCGGTCCGGCGGGTTCCTCCGCTCGTCGAACGGCAAGAAGGTCGTCATGGCCGTCACGGGCGCCGTGATGGTGCTGTTCCTCATCGCCCACATGGTGGGGAACCTGAAGATCTTCCTCGGCAAGGACTCCTTCAACGAGTACGCGCACGCGCTGCGCACGCTGTTCGAGCCGCTGCTGCCGTACCGGACCGCGCTGACCATCCTCGAGATCGGGCTGGTCGTCTCGGTCGTCGCGCACATGTGGGCGGCGATCTCGCTGGCCCGCCGCGCCGGCCAGGCGAGGCCCGTCAAGTACGTCGCCAAGAAGTCGCAGGCGAACGGCTACGCCACGCACATCATGCGCTTCGGCGGCCTGACCATCGCGCTCTTCGTCGTCTGGCACCTGCTCGACCTCACCTTCGGCGTCGTCAACCCCAAGGGCTTCGACTCCGAGCCCGCCGACCGCATGGTCGCCGGGTTCGACCCGTCGCGCTGGTGGGTGACGCTCATCTACGTCGTGGCCGTCGTCATGGTCGGCCTGCACCTGCGGCACGGCATCTGGAGCGCCGTACAGACGCTCGGCTGGGCCAACCGCACCCGCTACAAGGCGCTCAAGGGGACGGCCGCGCTGGTCTCCGTCGTCCTGGTGATCGGCTTCCTGGCCCCGCCCCTCGCGATCACGTTCGGAGTTGTGAAGTGAAGTACACCGAAGGCGCGCCGATCCGGGACACGAAGGCGCCCGCCGGGCCCATCGAGGAGCGGTGGGAGAAGCGCAAGTTCTCCGCCCGCCTGGTCAACCCGGCCAACAAGCGCAAGCTCAACGTGATCGTGGTCGGCACCGGCCTGGCCGGCGGCTCGGCCGCCGCGACGCTGGGCGAGCTCGGCTACAACGTCACGTCCTTCTGCTACCAGGACTCCCCGCGCCGCGCCCACTCCATCGCGGCCCAGGGCGGCATCAACGCGGCCAAGAACTACCGCGGCGACGGCGACTCGATCTACCGGCTCTTCTACGACACGGTGAAGGGCGGCGACTTCCGCGCCCGCGAGTCCAACGTCTACCGCCTCGCCCAGGTCTCGGTGAACATCATCGACCAGGCGGTGGCGCAGGGCGTGCCGTTCGCCCGCGAGTACGGCGGCCTGCTCGACACCCGCTCCTTCGGCGGCGCGCAGGTCTCCCGTACGTTCTACGCCCGCGGCCAGACGGGCCAGCAGCTCCTGCTGGGCGCCTACCAGGCGCTGGAGCGGCAGATCGCGGCCGGCACGGTGACCATGCACACCCGGCACGAGATGCTCGACGTGATCGTCTCCGACGGGCGGGCGCGCGGCGTCATCGTGCGCGACATGGTGACCGGCGAGATCGAGCGGCACCTGGCCGACGCCGTGGTGCTCGCCACCGGCGGCTACGGCAACGTGTTCTTCCTGTCCACGAACGCCAAGGGCTGCAACACCACCGCCATCTGGCGGGCGCACGAGCGGGGCGCGTACTTCGCCAACCCCTGCTACACGCAGATCCACCCGACCTGCATCCCGGTCTCCGGCGACTACCAGTCGAAGCTGACCCTGATGTCGGAGTCGCTGCGCAACGACGGCCGCGTCTGGGTGCCGCTGCGCAAGAACGACGAGCGCGCCCCCGGCGACATCCCCGAGGACGAGCGCGACTACTACCTGGAGCGCATCTACCCGGCGTTCGGCAACCTGGTGCCCCGCGACATCGCCTCGCGGGCCGCCAAGAACGTCTGCGACGAGGGCCGCGGCGTCGGCCCCGGCGGGCTCGGCGTCTACCTGGACTTCCGCGACGCCATCAACCGCCTCGGCCGCGACGCCGTCGAGAAGAAGTACGGCAACCTCTTCGAGATGTACGAGCGCATCACCGGCGAGAACCCGTACGACGTGCCGATGCGCATCTACCCCGCCGTGCACTACACGATGGGCGGCCTGTGGGTGGACTACGACCTGCAGTCCACGATCCCCGGCCTGTTCGTCATCGGCGAGGCCAACTTCTCCGACCACGGCGCGAACCGCCTCGGCGCCTCGGCCCTCATGCAGGGCCTGGCCGACGGCTACTTCGTGCTGCCGACCACCATCGGCGACTACCTGGCCGACGGCCCGTTCGGCGAGGTGGACGAGGAGGCGGTCGCCGAGGCGGAGATCAAGGTCCGCTCGAAGATCGACCGGCTGCTGGCCGTGAACGGCACCCGCACGCCCGACTCCTTCCACCGCGAGCTCGGCAAGCTCATGTGGGACTACTGCGGCATGGAGCGCACCGAGGAGTCGCTGCGCAAGGCCCTGGAGCGCATCCCCGAGCTGCGCCAGGAGTTCTGGGAGAACGTCAAGGTCAGCGGCACCGCCGAGGAGCTCAACCAGGTGCTGGAGCGGGCCGGCCGGGTGGCCGACTTCTTCGACCTGGCCGAGCTCATGTGCCTGGACGCCCTGGTGCGCACCGAGTCCTGCGGCGGCCACTTCCGCGCCGAGTCGCAGGACGCCGACGGCGAGGCCCTGCGCGACGACGAGAACTTCGCGCACGTCTCGGCGTGGGAGCGCACCCCGGACGGCCCGGTGCTGCACAAGGAACCGCTCGAGTACGAGTACGTCAAGATGACCCAGCGGAGCTACAAGTGAACCTGACCCTCAAGGTCTGGCGTCAGAGCGGTCCCCAGGACAAGGGACGGATGGTGACGTACCGGGTGGAGGACATCTCCCCGGACATGTCCTTCCTGGAGATGCTCGACGTCCTCAACGAGCGCCTGATCCTGGAGGGCGACGACCCGATCGCCTTCGACCACGACTGCCGCGAGGGCATCTGCGGCATGTGCGGCATGGTGATCAACGGCGTCGCCCACGGTGAGCAGCGCGCGACCACCACGTGCCAGCTCCACATGCGCCACTTCGAGGACGGCGCCGAGATCACCATCGAGCCGTGGCGCGCGGCCCCGTTCCCGGTCGTCAAGGACCTGGTCGTGGACCGCAGCGCGTTCGACCGCATCATCCAGGCGGGCGGCTTCGTCTCGGTGCCGGCCGGCTCAGCCCCTGACGCGCACAGCGTGCCGGTGCGCAAGGACGACGCCGACGCAGCCTTCGACGCGGCCACCTGCATCGGCTGCGGCGCCTGCGTGGCCGCCTGCCCGAACGGCTCGGCCTCGCTCTTCACCGCCGCCAAGATCACCCACCTGAGCCTGCTGCCGCAGGGCCAGCCCGAGCGGCTGTCCCGGGCCAAGGCCATGGTGGACCAGATGGACAGCGAGGGCTTCGGCGGCTGCACGAACACCGGCGAGTGCACCGCGGTCTGCCCGAAGGGCATCCCGCTGGACACGATCGCCCGCATGAACGCGGACTACCTGAAGGCCAACTCCAAGTAGCCGGGTAGCGAATAATAGCTGCAACTATGGTAGTTGCAGCTATCATTCTCGTCCGGCCGTCCTACCTGCAGCACGCGCTCAGCCCGGCGGGACACGCGAAGGAGCGCACCCGTACCCGGCTGATTCTTTGCGGCAGTGCCCTGACCAGCGGCGGCGCGCCCTCGGCAGCACCCGTGCCTATCTCGAGATGTGCGGCGGATCGGGTCCCGCCGCCCGCGACGACTTCGACCGCTGCGTGCGGCGGCGGCTGCTCAACCCTGCCTCGGCGATGTTCCGGGAGGGTGGCCTTCTCCTGCGGGAAGAGCCGTCGATCTCCGACCCCACGTCCTACACCGGGCGGGCTGGCGTCTGTGGTCGACCTGACCCGCAATGGACACGGGGGAGTAGGCGGGGAATCGGTGCCTAATTAGTACGCTGCCCTGCATACTATTTAGGTGACACCCATCCACAAGCCGGCGCGAGTGCTGGCGCGCGACGCCGAGTGGGCGGCTCTCACCCAGTTCGTCCAGCATCGGGATCCCCGGCTGCGCTTCGGAGTGGTCTCCGGACGGCGGCGGGTGGGCAAGAGCTTCCTGCTGCGCGCGCTGGCGGAGGCCACCGGCGGTCTTTACGTCGCGGCCGTCGCGGAGGAAGGGGTCGTCGCCGCTCGCCGGCGCCTGGCCGCCGCCATCGCGCGGCACGCGGGAATCGGCCCCGAGCTCGTGTCCGACGCGAGTTGGGAGTCCCTGCTGTCCGCCGCCATCGAGCTGTCCTCCCGGCGGAGCGGCGGCGGGGGGCCCGGCGTGCTCGTGATCGACGAGCTGCCGTACTGGATGGCCCACTCGCCGGAGCTGCCCGGCCTGCTCCAGCTCCTCTACGACCGTTCCCAGACCGAGGAGGGTGCGCCCGGCGGCCGGGTCATCGTCTGCGGGTCGGCCATGTCGGTGATGAACGGCCTGTTGTCCGGGACGAAGGCACTGCGCGGGCGGGCGGCGATCGATCTTCGCCTGCACCCGTTCGACCTGACCACGACGGCGCGGCACTGGGGGATCGGCGACCCGGCCGCGGCCCTGCGAGTGCACGCCATCCTCGGCGGCGCGCCGGGCTACCGTAATCTCGCCAATGTCGATCCGCCACAGAGCGCGGCCGAGGTGGACGTGTGGGCTCCGGCCACCGTGCTGGACCCGCGGCAGGCGTTGTTCTCCGGCAGTGAAGCGGAGTACCTCCTGCGGGAGGACCCCAAGTTCACCGGCAGCGCTCTGCATTACGCCATCATCAACGCCGTAGCGAACGGCGCCACCAGCCCCTCGAAGATCGGCGGGCTGCTGGAGCAACAGCGCACTTCCCTGACACGGCCGCTGGAGGCGCTGACCAGTGCTGGCTACCTGCGCTACGACACCGACCCCCTGTGGGAACGGCGACCGGTGATCACGGTGGCCGACCCCATCATCCGGTTCCACAACCTCATCACCGTGGCGCAGCGCGACCTCGTCGAGACCGGGCAGTCGGCGGAGGCCTGGCGCCGGTCCCGGCCCACGTTCGTCGCCCGCGTCCTGGGGCCGCACTTCGAGAGCTGCGCCAGAGCCTGGCTCAGGGCGCGGGCCGATCCCGCGCTGCGGGGGCACGCCGGTCTGGTGACCTCGACCGTCGTGAACGACCGCAAGGGGCAGGCCAAACACGAGATCGACGTCGTCGCCCTCGACAAGCGGGCAGGGCGGGCCGAGATCGCGCTCGTGGGGGAGGCGAAGGCCACGCTGCTCCGGCGGAGCATCGCGGACCTCGACCGGCTCGACCGGCTGAAGGCGCTGCTGGCCGAGCAGGGGCACGACGCGGGGAAGGCGGTGCTGGCGCTGTTCTCGATGGAGGGTTTCCAGCCGGACCTCGTGGACCTGGCGCGGCGCAGAGGAGATGTCCTGCTGGTCGATCTGGCCGCCGTCGCGGGCTGCGGCGAGCCGGCCGTCGTGCCGGGCGGGGTGTAACAAAGGGGCCGTTCGGACCACTTCGTGGTGTCAGTGGAACGCATCCGAACGAAGGGGCTGGGCGGTGGCGGATGATGCGGACCGGTTCACCGGCATGTACGACGAATGCCGGCAACGCGTCTGGGCCTACGTGGTCAGCCGCGCGGGCCGGCAGGTGGCCGACGAGGTGGTGAGCGAGACGTTCGCGATCGCCTGGCGGCGGTTCGGGGACGTGCCGGAGCCGGCGCTGCCGTGGCTGCTCGGCGTGGCGAGGAACGTCCTGCGCGACAACGTGCGCGCCGAGGCCCGCAGGGAGGCGCTGGCGGCCGAGCTGCGCTCCTGGACCGAAGGGGACGTGGCCGAGCAGGTGACCGAGCGCCTGGGCGTGCTGCGGGCGCTGGCCGAGCTGTCCGACGACGACAGGGAGATCCTGCTGCTGGTGGCCTGGCAGGGATTGTCGCCGAAGGAGGCGGCCAGGGTGGTGGGCTGCTCGTCGGCGGCCTTCCGGGTACGCCTGCACCGGGCCCGCAAGCGGCTGGAGCGGGCCGTTCAGCATCCCGCGCCGGCGCCCCTGTCCCCCGTACGGAACCTCACCGAGGAGTGGTCATGAACCCGATCGACGAGCTCAGGGCCGCCCGGCCCGCCCATCTCGGCGACCGTCCGGTGGACGGGCGCACGCGGGCGGCCGAGCTGGCGTACGCGATGTCCCGGCCGCGACAGGGGGAGCGGCGGCGACGTCCGGCCTTCCGCCCCGCGTGGGGGCTGGCGGCGGCCGGGGCGGCGGCGGCGGCCGTCGCGGCGGCGGCGGTCGTCCTGCCGGGCGGCGGCGCGACCCCGCCGCCACGGGCGCCCGCCGTCGCGGCGACGGAGAACGCGCCGGCCGTCGCGGAGAAGACGCGCCTGTCGGCGCGGGAGGTGCTGCTCGCCGCCGCCGCGAACGCCGGCCGGCAGGCCGAGGCCGAGGGCGACTGGTGGCACACGACGACCGTGACCCGCACCCTGTTCACCGCGACCGGGGGTTACCGGGTCGAGTCGCGCGGCCGCGACGAGATGTGGACGCCCCGGGCCACGGGCGGCGAGCAGTGGAGCCGCGGCCAGTCCCTCGGCGCGGCCCCCGCCACGGAGGCGGATCGTCAGGCGTGGGAGGCGGCCGGGTCGCCGGCCGAGTTCGAGATCAAGGTGCCGGGCAAGCGGGGGACGCTCACGATGCCGGCCGCCCCGGGGAAGGTCAGGACCGACCGCAGCCCGCTCGTGGACGGGGACAAGGTGTTCTGGCTGGGCCGCAACGTCACCATGAAGGACCTGCGCGGGCTGCCTGACGAGGCCGAGGCGCTGCGCGCGTGGCTGCTGCGCTCGTACGAGGGGCACGACACGGAGTCGGACGGCGTGCCGATGGCCTCGGACGTGTGGCTGTTCAAGGTCAGCGCCGGGCTGATCACCGACATGCCGGTGACGCCGAAGGTGCGCGGCGCGGCGTTCCGGATGCTGGCAGGGCTCGACACAGTGGAGGTCACCGAGGACGTCACGGACGCCGAGGGCCGCACCGGCACCGCCGTCTCGATCGAGGAGCGGATCAAGGGCGGCGCGGTGCTGCGCAACCGGCTGGTCTTCGACGAGGCGACCGGCCGCGGGCTCGCCAACGAGAATGTCGTGGTCAAGCCCGGCGGGCTCCAGGCGGGCCTGGAGCCGGGCGCGGTGTTCAACTCGGTCGCGGTGCTGGAGGCGGGCTGGACGTCCGCCGCGCCGCGCCGCTGACCCCTCACCCCCAGGCGGTGAGGAACGTCCGCACCGCCGCCTCGGCCAGCGCGCGCAGCTCGGCGTCCTCCAGGGTGCGGGTGCCGAGCCTGGTCCTGGCCTCCAGGGGCCCGAGCAGCAGGGACGTGAACTGCTCGGCGGCCAGGTCGGGCTCGGCGGCGCGCAGCCGGCCGGCGAGCGTGAGCCTGGCCAGCCGGTCGGCGAGCGCCTGGTTGAGCCGGTCGGGACCGTACTGGTTGGTGATCTCCAGCAGGTCGGGGAAGTGGGTGATCTCGGCGTAGAGGAGGCGGCGCAGCGCGCACGAGCGGCCGCCGGCGTGCAGGCGCAGCAGCGCGTGGCCGACGTCCGTCAGCGTGGCGGCGAGGTCGTCTCCCGGACGCGCCAGCGGCTCCAGCGCGGCCAGCCGCTCCTCCAGCGCCGTGCGGGCGCTCGCCTCCATCGCGTGCCTGAACAGCGTGGCCTTGTCGGACAGGTGGTTGTAGACCGTCGGCTTGGCTACGCCCGCCTCGGCGGCGATCTCCTGGACGCACGCCTGCGCGTAGCCCTGCCGGGCGAACACCGTGAACGCCCCCTCCAGGATCGCCTGCCGCTTGTCGATCCGGCCCCGCGTGGTGCTGTCCATAGCGCTGATTGTACTCGTCGGTTCAAGTCGATGGACCGGTCTGTTGCATGCATACGCATGCGATCATTATGTTGAACCCATGGGTTCAAATATCGCTGACCGCCTGGACGGTCGGCTGACGGCAGTGATCGGCGTCGTGCTGCTCGGCGGCCTGCTGGGCATCCTCAACAGCACGATGGCCGCCGTCGCCACCGGCACCCTCGCGCGGATCTTCGACACCTCGCTCAGCACGGTCGGCTGGACGTCCACCGGGTTCCTGCTGGCGGTGACCGCCACGATCCCGTTCACCACCTGGGCCGTCGACCGGTTCGGCGGCCGGCGGCTGTGGCTGGCCGGGCTGGTGCTGTTCGCGGCCGGCTCGCTCGGGGCGGGGCTGGCCTGGAACGTCGGCGCGCTGATCGGCTTCCGCGTGCTCCAGGGGTTCGGGGCCGGACTGCTGGACCCGCTCGTGCTGATCCTGCTGGCCCGCGCCGCCGGGCCGCACCGCGCCGGACGGGTGATGGGGCTGATGGGCGTGGTCCTGTCGCTCGGGCCCGTCCTGGGGCCGATCGCGGGCGGCGTCGTGCTGAACGGGCTGTCGTGGCGGTGGATGTTCCTGCTCAGCGTGCTGCTGGCGGCGGTCGCGTACGTGCTGGCGCGGCGCGTGCTCCCCGCCGACGCCGCCGCTGCGGATGCGGTGGCGGGGCGGCTCGACGTGCTCGGGCTGGCGCTGCTCGGGCCGGGCTTCGCGGCGGTCGTGCTGGCGCTGTCGCAGACGGCGGAACAGGGCGGCGTCGCGGCCTGGCAGGCGCTGCTGCCGCTCGCGCTCGGGGCCGCGCTGCTGCTCGGCTACGGGCTGCACGCCCGGCGGGCCGCCGCGCCGCTGATCGAGCTGCGGCTGTTCGCCGGGCGGGGGTTCGGCGCGAGCGTCGCGATCATGGGGATCGGCGGCCTCGGCCTGTACGCCGCGCTGTTCGCCCTGCCGCTGTACTACCAGCAGGCCCACGGCCACGGCGTGCTCGCCGCCGGGCTGCTCATGACCCCGATCGGGCTCGGCGGCTCGCTCGCCATGCCGCTGGCCGGGCGGCTGTCCGACCGGATCGGCGCCCGCGGACTGGCCACGGCCGGCGCGATCGGGTCCCTGCTGAGCGCGTTCGCCCTCACTCAGGTCGGGGCGGACACGCCCGAGGTGTGGCCGGTGCTCGCGGCCTTCGCGTTCGGCCTGGGGAGCGGCTGCTTCAGCGCGCCGACGATGGGCTCCCTCTACCGGACGCTGCCGGCGCCGCTGGTGGCGCAGGGCAGCTCCGTGCTCTACATGCTCAACCAGCTCGGCGCGGCCCTCGGCGTCGCCCTCGTCACGCTCGTCCTGCAGACCGCCGGCGACGCGATGACCGGCTTCCACCACGTCGCCTGGCTGTCCGTCGTCATGATCGCGCTCGTCCTGGCCGCCATCCCGCTCCTGCCCGGCCGCCCTTCCGCCGTCCCCGCCGGCGGTCAGCTCGTGTAGCCGCGCGCGGCGTAGTCGTAGGCGTCGTTGAAGCGGACGTACGCCTTCTTGCCGACGAACGGCTCGAACGGGTCGGGCTGGAGCTTCTTCTTGTTCTTCAGGAAGTAGTTGTCGGACGGGCAGGTGCCGCGCGCCCAGAACGACGAGACCCGGTCCCGCCACGGTCCCGTGAACTCGAACTTCTTGCAGTTCTTGGCCGAGGCGCGCCACGACCCCATGGCGCCGCGCCAGTACTGGTGCTCGTACACGCAGTAGTAGCCCTTCTTGCACGCCTTGGCGGTGGCGGCGAGGACCACGCGCACGTCACCGCCGTCCCAGACGATCTCGTTGCTGCTCACCCTCGTCCCGCCGGGCATGGCGGCCAGGTACGCCTCGACCAGGGCGCTGTCGGCGGTGGCCGCCTGGGCGGGAAGCGCGCCGAAGACGACGATCGCGGTGCCGGCGACGACGCCGGCCGTCGTGAGGTGGCGGCGAGGCAGGTTCATGTCGGGTCCTCTCGGCTCGGTGACGAGAGGAACGTAGGCGGCCCGGTGTTGAGCCTGCGTTGAGTCCGTGTTGACCGCGCCTAATTCGGTTGCGGCGGGTATGGGATGTCTGGCCTGATAGATCGCGTTCCAGTTGGACCAGCGAGAGGAGGCGACACGCGATGACGTACCACGAGGTGACCGGGACCAGGCATCCGCTCAGGATGTGGGCGGAGCCAGAGGCCGTCGATCCGCAGGCGATGCAGCAACTGCGCAACGTCGCGAACCTCCCCTGGGTCCACGGCGTCGCCGTCATGCCCGACGTCCACCACGGCAAGGGCGCGACGGTCGGGTCGGTCATCGCCATGCGCGAGGCCGTCTCGCCGGCCGCCGTCGGCGTGGACATCGGCTGCGGGATGAGCGCGGTCAAGACCTCGTACAAGGCGTCGCAGCTCCCGGACAACCTCGCCTACCTGCGCGGGAAGCTGGAGCAGGCGGTGCCGGTCGGCTTCTCGCACCACAAGCGCCCGGTCGATCCCGGCAAGATCTTCGGGATGCGTACGGCCGGCTGGGCCGAGTTCTGGAAGAGCTTCGACGACCTCGCCCCGGCGGTACGCGCCCGCCGCGAGCGGGCCGAGGCGCAGATGGGCACCCTCGGCGGCGGCAACCACTTCCTGGAGGTCTGCTCCGACGACGAGGGCGCCGTCTGGGTCGTCCTCCACTCCGGCTCCCGCAACATCGGCAAGGAGCTGGCCGAGCACCACATCGGCGTCGCCCGCGGCCTGTCGCACAACCAGGACCTGGTGGACCGCGACCTCGCCGTCTTCCTCGGCGGCACGCCGGAGATGCACGCCTACCGCCGCGACCTCTACTGGGCCCAGGACTACGCCCGCCGCAACCGGGCGCTCATGATGGGCCTGGTCTGCGACGTCCTCCGCCGCCACCTGCCGGGTGTCACCTTCGACCAGCCCATCTCCTGCCACCACAACTACGTGGCGGAGGAGCGCTACGAGGGCGTGGACGTGCTCGTCACCCGCAAGGGCGCGATCCGGGCCGGCTCGGGCGACCTCGGCATCATCCCGGGCTCGATGGCCACCGGGACGTACATCGTCAAGGGGCTGGGGAACGGGCTGGCGTACAACTCGGCCTCGCACGGGGCCGGCCGCAAGATGAGCAGGAACAAGGCGAAGAAGACGTTCACCCTGAAGGATCTGCAGGAGCAGACGTTCGGGGTGGAGTGCAGGAAGGACGCGGGGGTGCTGGACGAGATTCCGGGGGCGTACAAGGACCTGGAGTCGGTGATGGCCGCCCAGACCGACCTGGTGGAGGTCGTCGCCCACCTGCGTCAGCTCATCTGCATCAAGGGCTGATCCGGCCGTCTTCTGCTGAGAGAGCGCTCCCCCTCAGGGTCGCGCTGCGTGTGGTGCTCGGTTCCGGCCGGGTTAACGGGGTTCTTGACAGTCGTCAAGTGGGCGAGCAGTCTTCTGGTCAAGGGAGCGCTCTCTCGAAACGATCGCCCACCCCCCAAGGGAGCCGCCATGCGTGTCACGCGACTGCTCGCCCTCCTGTCCGTGCTGCTCGCCACGTTCGCCGTCGCCCCGCGGCCGGTGGACGCGCAGGTCGTCCGGGTCGCGGAGTTCCTCGCCGACTGCCCGTTCAGCCATCGGCTGCCGGACGATCCGATCGTCTTCCCCGGGCTGCCCGGGGCCTCGCACATGCACAGCTTCTTCGGCAGCCGGGTCACCAACGCCTCCACCACGCTCGCCGATCTGCAGAACGGTGCCACCAACTGCAACCCGGCCGTGGACAAGTCGTCGTACTGGGTGCCGACCTTCTACCGGGACGGGGCGCCGGTCGAGCCGGCCATCATCACGTTCTACTACCTGGGGGAGGGCGTCCGGGACGACATCGTCGCGCGGACGCAGCCGCTTCCGCTGGGGCTGCGGATCGTCGCGGGGAACGCCAAGGCGACCGGGCCGGGGGACGGGTCGTCCATCGCGCGGTGGTCGTGTCTGCACGCCGGGCAGGTGCCGCCGTCCAAGGACTTCGTGACGTGCCCGAGCGGGACGATGCTGGAGTCGTACCTGGACTTCCCGCAGTGCTGGAACGGGCGCGACCTCGACTCCGCCGACCACAAGAGCCACATGGCGTACCCGGTGGCGGGGGCGTGCCCGAGCACGCATCCGGTGCCGGTGCCGAAGTTGCGGCAGGTCATCCGGTATCCGGTCAGCGGGGACCCGTCGCACTTCCGGCTGGCTTCCGGCGGCGGGTACACGATGCACGGCGACTTCTTCAACGCCTGGCCGCAGGCGGAGATGGAGCGCCGGGTGCGTGACTGCATCCGTCCGGTCGTGAAGTGCGGCGCGGACGGGCGGCCGGTCTAGGTGCCGTGTTCCTCATGGTGAGGGCGTGGGTGTCGGCGGCGTTCGTGCTGTTGTCGCTGGTCGGTGGCTGCGGCTCCACGGCCGGCGGTACGGTGGCGAGCTCCGGCTCACCCTTCAACGCCACCGACATCGCCTGGTTGCAGCTCGCCGAGGCGCTGCACGCGCGGGCGTTGCCGATGCTCGCGCTCGCACCCGGCCGTTCCGCCTCCCCTGAACTCGTGGAGGTGGCGGGACGGCTGGCGAAGGAGCACGGGGAGGGGCGGGAGCGGTTGCGTGCGCTGCTCCCCCGGAATGGTGCGGGGGAGAATCCCCATGCCGGGCACGACATGCCGGGCATGCCGACCGCCGGCGATCTGGAGACGCTGCGGGGGCTGCGCGGGAAGAAGTTCGATCGGCGGTTCGTCCCGTTGGTGCGGGCGTACCTCGATCAGCTCGTGCTGGTCGCCGAGGGGGAGCGGCGTTCGGGGGCGTCCGAGGAGGTGCGGCGGCTGGCCACCACGATGGCCCGTGCGCACGAGGCCGAGCTGGCCCGGCTGGCCGAGGCGGCCCCAGAGGCGAGCGCCCGTTAGCTTGGGCACATGGAGCTGATCGGGACGGGGCGCAGCGCCGACGTGTACGCGCTCGACGACGACCTCGTGCTACGCCGCTACCGCGACGGCCACGACGCCCGGGAGGAGGCGGCCGTCATGGCGTACGTGGCCGCCCACGGCTACCCGGTCCCCGCGGTGCGCCCGGGGCCCGGCGGCGGAAGCCCGGCCGACCTGGTGATGCGCCGGTTGCCCGGTCCGACGCTGCTCCAGGCCGTGGTCGGCGGCGCGTACGAGCCGGTGGAGGCGGGCCGGCTGACAGCGCGGCTGCTGCGGCGCCTGCACACGATCCCCGCCCGCCTGTCGCCCGATCCGCGCGACCGGGTGCTCCATCTCGACCTGCACCCGGACAATGTCATGCTGACGCCCGCAGGGGCCGTCGTGATCGACTGGCGCAACAGCCGCGAGGGCCGTCCCGAGCTGGACGCCGCGCTGTCGGCCGTCATCCTGGCCCAGATCGCGGTCAACGTGGGCGATCCGCTGGCCGGGCTCGCGCGGGCGGTGCTGTCAGGCCTGCTCCGCGAACTCGGCGATGTCATGGATGGTGGCGGGGGAGCGCTTGAGGAGGCCGCCCGCCTGCGGGCCGCCGACTCCGGCCTCACGGCGGAGGAGGCCGGATTCGTCGAGGCGGGGGTGAGGCTGATCAGAGGCGGTTGAGGGGAAGGTCACTCCGACCAGGCGGTGGTGGTGTCGAGGCGGTGGAGCCAGAGTTTCTCGCCGTCGCCGCCCGGCTCCCATCGCGCGCAGAAGTCGAGCAGCGCGCGGCAGCGCGCCAGCATGGCCGCCTGCCGCTCCGTCCAGTCGGGGACGAACCCGTCGTAGGCGGCGAAGAAGTGCTCGAGCAGCGGCACGTGCTCCGGGTGGTGGCTGCGGATGATCCACTCGCACCAGGCGAGGTCCTCGACCGGCCGGCCCGGGTGCGCCCACTCCCAGTCGAGGATCGCGGTGGTGCGGAAGGTGGCCGGGTCGAAGAGCATGTTCTGGGGGCCGTAGTCGCCGTGGACGATCCCCAGGCGGTGGATGCCGCCGAGGATCCGGCCGCACTCGGTGAGCACCTCGACGGCGTGGCCGTCGTCCAGGAGGTCCTGGCCGTGCTCGCCGGAGACGAAGCGGGTGGTCAGGCTGTCGGCGGTGATCTTGTGAACGCGGGGGACCGGGATGCGGCCGCGCAGGCGGCGCAGGTATCTGCTCTCCGTGCTCAGCCTGAACGCCGCCTCGGGGCCCTGGTAGCACTTCACGACCAGGGCGCCGTCGCCGAATGTGCTGTTGGTGTACCCGTGCTTCACAAGGGACGATTCTGGCCTACCCGGACCCCTCCCGGGACCCGCGCCACGCTACCTCGCCCGGCTCCGATACACGATGTAAGGACGGAACAAATACCCCACGGGGGCGGAAAGTGCGTGGACCAAGCGGCTGAACGGGAAGAGTACGACCAGCCCCATCCCCACGACCGTGTGCAGTTTGTAAAGACCGCTCGCGTTACTCATCGCCATCGTGTCGGGACTGAAGGTGAGCACCCCGCGGAACCACGGCGCGACCGTGGTCCGGTAGCTCTCCTCGCTCGGCGTGAATCCGGCCACCGTCGTCACCACGCCGGTGACGATCGCCGCCGCCAGCACCACGTACATGGTCTTGTCGTTGGCCGTCGTCGCGAGGAACACCGGCCCCCGGGTGCGCCGCCGGTAGATCAGCAGGACCAGCCCCGCGAGCGCGGCCACCCCGGCGATCCCGCCCCAGACCAGGGCGTTCGCGTGGTAGGTGGCGTTGCTCACGCCGATCGCGTCGGTCCAGGACAGCGGAACGAGCAGGCCGGTGACGTGGCCGACGATCACGAAGATCAGCGCGTAGTGGAACAGCGGGCTCGCCACCCGGAGCAGCCGCCGCTCGTAGAGCTGGGAGGAGCGGGTGGTCCAGCCGAACTGGTCGTAGCGGTAGCGCCAGACCAGGCCGCCGACGAAGATCACCGCGGTGACGTAGGGCGCCACGGTCCAGAGCAGGCTCTCGCTCGCGTTCACGCCTGCCTCCCGACGCTCTCGGCCGGCGGGCCGCCGGCCGCCAGCCGCCGCACCTCCGCCCGCTGTTCGGCGGTCGCGGGCGGCAGCGTGCCGCACACGGCGCCGACCACCAGCGCGTACGGCGACCCGCGCCCCTCCAGCGCCGCCCGCAGCAGCTCCAGCCCCACCCGGTGCTCCCGCAGCACCTCGGCCCCCGCCGCGTCGAGCGCGGCGAACTCCAGCACCACCGGCAGGAAGTCGGGCAGCTCGTCCTCCATCAGCTCCCACCCGGCGGCCCGGTAGCGGCGCTTCAGCGCGGCCAGCGACGCGCCCCGGCGGCGAGTGTCGCCGTCGGCGTAGTAGGTCAGGTAGAGGCAGCAGCGCCGGTCCAGGTCGAACGTCTCCACGTAGTGCGCGGCCAGCTCGCCCGCCCCCAGCTCGGCGGCCCGGTCGAGGAACCCGGCGAAGTACGGCTCGGCCGCCTCCCTGATCAGCGGCAGCCGCCGCCAGAACCGCTCGTCCGGGTAGGCCAGCAGATGGGCCGCGGCCTGCCAGAGCACCTTCACGAGCGCTCCCGTCGCGGCGGGAACAGCCCCGCGGGCATGCCCCGGCCGTCCCAGTTGAGCAGGTTGACCCGCTTGTGGGTCACCTCGTCGCCGGTCTGGCGCTCCTTCAGCCCGTGGAAGCTCTCGACCGACACCGGCTGCGGACGGCCCGACGCCTCGCCGAACGGCCCCTGCATGCCGGGACCGCCGTCGTAGTCGAGGCTGCAGCCGGCCTCCTCCACCACGCCTGGCTGGTTGCCGTACGCGGTGGGGATGACGTAGCGCTCGTCGTACTTGGCGAGGGCGAGCAGCCGGTACATCGCCGCCAGGTCCTCCTCGCTCATGCCCGCCTCGGGCGGCAGGACCGGCGGTCGGCCCAGGTTGACGGCCCGCATGTACGACCGCATCGCGGCCAGCTTGCGCAGCGCCGCCGTCACCGGCGCGGGATCGCCCGCCGTGAACAGCCCCGCCAGGTAGCCGACCGGGATGCGCAGCGCGTCGATGGCGGCGAACAGGTTGACCGCGTCCTCGCCGTCGTGGCCGGTGCCGGCGAGCGCGTCCACGACCGGCGAGAGCGGGGGGACGTACCAGACCATGGGCAGCGTCCGGTATTCGGGATGCAGGGGGAGCGCGATGCGGTAGCGCTTGACCAGGTCGTACACCGGCGAGCGCCGGGCGGCCTCCAGCCACTCGGCGGGCAGCCCCGCGGCCTGGGCGGCCGCCGCGACGACCGGGTCGTGCGGGTCGGCGAACAGGTCGAGCTGGGCCTCGTACAGGTCGCGCTCGTCCGGCGTCGCGGCGGCCTCGGCGACCCGGTCGGCGTCGTACAGCAGGACGCCGATGTAGCGCAGGCGGCCGACGCACGTCTCCGAGCAGACGGTCGGCAGCCCCACCTCGACCCGCGGGAAGCAGAACGTGCACTTCTCCGCCTTGCCGGTGCGGTGGTTGAAGTAGACCTTCTTGTACGGGCAGCCGGTCACGCACATGCGCCACCCCCGGCACCGGTCCTGGTCCACGAGCACGATGCCGTCCTCCTCGCGCTTGTACAGCGCGCCGGAGGGGCAGGAGGCCACGCACGACGGGTTGAGGCAGTGCTCGCAGATGCGCGGCAGATAGAACATGTACGCCTCTTCGAACGACAGCCTGACCTGCTCCGACACCTGCGCGAGCACCGGGTCGGGCGACGGGTCGCCGCCGAGGTCGTCGTCCCAGTTGGCACTCCACTCGATCTTGGTCGGCTGGTTGCTCAGCAGCGACCTCGGCGGCGCCACGGGCACGTCGGCCGACAGCGGGGCCCGCGTGAGGTTCTCGTAGTCGTAGGTCCAGGGCTCGTAGTAGTCCTGGATGGAGGGCAGCAGCGGGTTGGCGAAGATGGTGAGGAGCTTGCGCAGCCGGCCGCCCGCCCGGAGCTGGAGCCGGCCCTTGCGGTCCAGCGTCCAGCCGCCCCGCCAGCGGTCCTGGTCCTCGTAGCGGCGCGGGTAGCCCTGGCCGGGCCGGGTCTCGACGTTGTTGAACCAGACGTACTCGACTCCGGGGCGGTTCGTCCACGTCTGCTTGCAGGTGACGGAACAGGTGTGGCAGCCGATGCACTTGTCCAGGTTCATCACCATGGCGATCTGGGCCATGATCCGCATCAGTAGCGCACCTCCTGGGAGCGGCGGCGGATGGTCGTGAGCTCGTCGCGCTGGTTGCCCGTCGGGCCGAAGTAGTTGAACCCGTACGAGAGCTGGGCGTGCCCGCCGATCAGGTGCGTCGGCTTGATCAGCACCCTGGTCAGCGCGTTGTGGATGCCGCCGCGGCGGCCGGTCGCCTCCGACAGCGGCACGTCGATCAGGCGGTCCTGGGCGTGGTACATGTACACCGTCCCCGGCGGCATGCGGTGGGAGACGATGGCGCGGGCCACGACCACGCCGTTGCGGTTGACGGCCTCCACCCAGTCGTTGTCGGCCACGCCGAGCCGGGCCGCGTCCTCGTCCGACATCCAGATCGACGGGCCGCCCCTGGACAGCGACAGCATGAGCAGGTTGTCCTGATACTCCGAGTGGATCGACCATTTGCTGTGCGGCGTCAGATAACGCAGCCGGCCGCTCTCGCCGAACAGCGCGGCGAGGTCCAGCGGCGGGCGGTAGACCGGCAGCGCCTCGCCGTACTCGTGCATCCAGTCGTGGTCGAGGAAGAAGTGCATCCGGCCGGTCAGCGTGTGCCACGGCTTGCCGTGCTCGACGTTGATCGTGAACGGCGCGTAGCGGCGGCCCGACGACTCCTTGCCCGACCACTCCGGGCTCGTGGACACGTGCACCGGCCGCGCCTGGGTGTCGGAGAAGACGATCCTGTGGCCCTCGTCGGCCAGCCCTGACAGGTCGGTCCCGGTGCGTTCGGCCAGCTCACGGAAGCCCTGGACGGCGAGCCGGCCGTTGCTCGCGCCCGACAGCGCGAGGATCGCCTCGCACGCCTTGGCTTCGGTGTCCAGCTCGGGACGCCCCTTCGCCACGCCGCGCGGCACCAGGCCGCACCGCGCGCCGAGCCAGGCGACCTCCTCGTCGGGACGGAACGTCACCCCCTTGACCGGCACGCCCAGCCGCTCGGTCAGCGGGCCGAGCGCGGCGAGCTGGTCGGCGACCGCGCCGTAGTCGCGCTCGACGACGTGCAGGGCGGGCTCGCGGTCGTGGCTGAGCTCGCTCGGCGTGTCGTGCTGGTGGGCGGTCGCGACCACGTCCCTGCGCACGCCGAGGCGCTCGCGGGCCAGGTCGCTGAAGGCGCGGGCGATCGTGTGGAAGGCGGCGAAGTCCGTCCGGGTCTCCCAGGGCGGGCTGATCGCCGGGTTGAAGGCGTGGACGAACGGGTGCATGTCGGTCGAGGAGAGGTCGTGTTTCTCGTACCAGGTGGCGGCCGGCAGCACCACGTCGGAGAAGACCGTCGAGGACGTCATGCGGAAGTCGAGCGTGACCAGCAGGTCCAGCTTGCCGCTCGCCGCCTCGGGATCGGGGTGCTCCAGGTTGGAGGTCGCGCCGAGGAGGTGGTGCAGGAAATACTCGTTGCCCTTGGCGCTGGAGCCGAACAGGTTGGAGCGCCAGAGCGTGAGCACACGCGGCCAGTTGCGCGGGTCCTCCGGGTTCTCGGCGGCGTAGCGGAGCCGGCCCGCGCGCAGCTCCTCCCGCGTGTACGCGACCGGATCGGCGGCCTCCCCGAGCTCCAGGGGATTGCGGTCGAACGCCGGAGCCATCGGCATCCAGCCGTTGCGCACCGCCTCGGCCACCAGGTCGGCGGTGCGCCTCCCGCGGAACGCGCCGGGCCCCACCGGCGAGGCCAGCTCGCCCGCGTCGAAGCGGTCGTAGCGCCACTGGCCGGTGTGCAGGTACCAGAACGGCGTGCCGGGGACCATCCTGGCCGGCCGCACCCAGTCGGCGGCGCTCGCCAGCACCCCCCAGCCCGCCAGCGGACGGCACTTCTCCTGGCCCACGTAGTGCGCCCAGCCGCCGCCGTTGCGGCCCTGGCAGCCGGTCAGCAGCAGCAGCGACAGGAACGCCCGGTAGATCGTGTCGCCGTGGAACCACTGCGCCGCGCCCGCCCCCATGATGATCATGCAGCGGCCGCCGGTGGCCTCGGCGGTCCGCGCGAACTCGCGGGCCACGCGGGCCGCCCGCTCGGCCGGCACGCCGGTGATCGGCTCCTGCCACGCCGGCGTGTACGGCCGCGCCGCGTCCTCGTAGCCCTCCGGCCAGTCGCCCGGCAGGCCGGGGCGGCGGACGCCGTACTGGGCGAGGAGCAGGTCGTAGACCGTGGTGACGAGATGCCCGTTGATCCTGGTCACCGGAACGCCCCTGACCACCGGCTCGCCGCCGTCGAACCGGGGCAGCAGCACCTCGGCGGACTGGCTCCAGTCGTCCATCACGGTGAGCTTGGGGTCGGTGCCGAGGTCGAGGTTCCAGCGGCCCTTGCCCGACTCGCTCCACCGGAAGCCGGCCGAGCCGTTCGGCACCACCGGGCGGCCGTTGCGCGACAGCAGGACCGTCTTCCACTCCGCCGCCTCCTCCTGGAGGCCGAGGTCGCGGGCCGTGAGGAACCTGCCCGGCACGTGCCGGCCGTCCCGCCGCTCCAGGCGGACGAGGAAGGGCAGGTCGGTGAAACGCTTGACGTAGCCGGTGAAGGACGGCGTGTCGCGCTCCACGAAGAACTCCTTCAGCAGCACGTGGCCCATCGCCATCGCGAGCGCGCCGTCCGTGCCGGGGCGCACGCTCAGGAACTCGTCGGCGAACTTGGCGGCGTCGCTGAAGTCGGGGCTGACCACCACGACCTTCTGGCCCCGGTAGCGGGCCTCGGCCATCCAGTGGGCGTCCGGCGTGCGCGTCACCGGCACGTTGGAGCCCCACATCATCAGGTACGCGGCGTCCCACCAGTCGGCGGACTCCGGCACGTCCGTCTGGTCGCCGAACACCTGCGGCGAGGCGACCGGCAGGTCGGCGTACCAGTCGTAGAAGGAGAGCATGGTGCCGCCGAGCAGCGACACGAAGCGCGAGCCGATCGCGTGGGAGACCATCGACATGGCCGGGATCGGCGAGAAGCCGGCGATCCGGTCGGGGCCGTAGGCGCTGATCGTGTGGACGTGCGCGGCGGCCACCATCTCGGCCGCCAGGTCCCAGCTGACCCTGACCAGCCCGCCCCTGCCACGCGCCTGCTGGTAGGCGCGCCGCTTCGCAGGGTCGCCGGTGACCTCCGCCCAGGCCGCGACCGGGTCGCCGAGCCGCTCGCGGGCCTCGGCGTACATCTCGACCAGCACGCCCCGCGCGTACGGGTAGCGGATCCTGGTGGGGGAGTAGGTGTACCAGGAGAAGGCGGCGCCGCGCGGGCAGCCGCGGGGCTCGTACTCGGGGCGGTCGGGGCCCACGCTCGGGTAGTCGGTCTCCTGGGTCTCCCAGGTGATGATGCCGTCCTTGACGTACACCTTCCACGAGCACGATCCCGTGCAATTGACCCCGTGCGTGGAGCGGACGACCTTGTCGTGGCTCCACCGGTCCCGGTAGAAGGCGTCGCCCTCCGTGCCGCCGGCCAGGCGCAGGGTGTGCAGGTCACCGCTCGTGGCCGCCGATCTGCGCAGGAAACGGCCGGTCCTGAGGAGGATGTCCTGGGCGCTCATACCCCCACTTCATCACAGAAAGTAATTCTCTGTTACACAGGGTGTATGTCTGAGCTTCGTAAAGGTTTGCGTGCGGGTCAGGCCCGCAACCTGGTCCTCGCCTCCTTCGCCTTCGCCGTCACCTTCTGGGCCTGGAACCTCATCGGCCCGCTCGCCGCCACCTACAACCGGCGGCTCGGGCTCACCCCCACGCAGACCTCGCTGCTCGTCGCGATCCCCGTCGTGGTCGGCGCCCTCGGCCGGATCCCGGTCGGGGTGCTGGCCGACCGGTTCGGCGGGCGGCGCATGTTCGCCGCCGTCTGCTTCGTCTCGATCGTCCCCGTCCTGTTCGTCGGCTGGTCCGGCTCGTACGGCTGGCTGCTCTTCTGGGGCTTCCTCCTCGGCATTCCCGGGACGTCGTTCGCCATCGGCATCCCCTTCGTCAACGCCTGGTACGAGCCCGCCCGCCGCGGCTTCGCCACCGGCGTCTTCGGGGCCGGCATGGGCGGGACCGCGCTGTCGGCCTTCTTCACGCCGCGCCTGGCGGAGGCGTTCGGGCGGCCGGGCACGCACGTGCTGATGGCGGCCGTGCTGGCGCTGACCGGGGTGCTCATGCTGGGCGCGAGCCGTGACTCGCCGCTCTGGTCCCCGGCGACCGCGCCCGCGCTGCCGCGCATCCGCGAGGCGCTGAAGGTGAAGGCCACCTGGCAGTGCTCCTTCCTGTACGCGGTGGCGTTCGGCGGGTTCGTGGCCTTCTCGACGTACCTGCCGGCCCTGCTGGAGAACGCCTACCGCTTCGCCCAGACCGAGGCGGGGATGCGCACCGCCGGCTTCTCGATCGCGGCCGTGCTGTCCCGGCCGCTGGGCGGCACGCTGTCCGACCGGCTGGGGGCCGTCCGGGTGCTGATCGTCGCGTTCGGCGGGGTGGTGGTCATGGCGGTCGTCCTCATGTTCCGTCCGCCCGCGGAGGTGCCCGCCGGGGTGAGCTTCGTCCTCATGGCCTTCTTCCTCGGGCTGGGGACGGGCGGCGTGTTCGCGCTGGTCGCCAAGCTGGTCGAGGCGTCGAAGGTGGGGACGGTCACCGGCCTGGTGGGCGCGGCCGGCGGTCTCGGCGGCTACTTCCCGCCTCTCGTCATGGGCGCGGTCTACTCGGCGACCGGCACGTACACGATCGGATATGTCCTGCTGGCCGTCACCGCGGCGGCCGCGCTGCTGTACACGTGGCGGGCGTTCCGCCAGGCGTGAACGCCGATGAAAATGGTTTGCCGTGCGGCCTGACCCTTGTCAAGGTGGTCAGGCTATGCGCTCCCTTCCTGACGCCGATCCCGGCGTGCCCGACCTCCGCAGTCCGCTCCGTTACCTGTGGTGGAACGCCCGGCGGCAGGCCACGGCCCTGCTCGCCGGCATCGGCTACGCCACCCTCTGGTGGCTGGTGCAGGCGCTCATGCCGGCCGTGCTCGGGAAGGGCATCGAAGCGGTCACCGCCAAGGACACCGGCGCGCTGCTCACCTGGTCGGCCATCCTGTTCGGGCTGGGGCTGGTGCAGGCGTTCAGCGGCATCATGCGCCACCGGATGGCCGTCTACAACTGGCTGGCCGCCGCCTACCGCACCGTGCAGCTGACCGCGCGCCACGCCGCCAAGCTGGGTGCGACGCTGCCGAAGCGGCTCTCCACCGGCGAGGTCGTCAGCGTCGGCAACTCCGACATCGCGCACATCGGCAGCTCCATGGACATCCTGCTGCGCGGCACCGGCTCCGTCGTGGCGATCGTCACCGTGACCGTGATCCTCATCTCGACCTCGCTGCCGCTCGGGCTGCTCGTGCTGTTCGGCGTCCCGCTCATGACCGTCGCCGTCGGGCCGCTGCTCAAACCCCTGCACCGGCGGCAGGCCAGGCAGCGCGAGCTGACCGGCGACCTGTCCACCAGGGCCGCCGACATCGTCGCGGGGCTGCGGGTGCTGCGCGGGATCGGCGGCGAGCAGGTGTTCGCCAGGCGCTACCGCGAGGAGTCGCAGCGGGTGCGGCACGCCGGCGTGGGGGTCGCGCGCGTCGAGTCGGTGCTGGAAGGCGCGCAGATCCTGCTGCCCGGCCTGCTCATCGCGATCGTCACCGGCGTCGGCGCCTCCTTCGCGGTCGCCGGCCAGATCCCGACCGGCCAGCTCGTCGCGTTCTACCTGTACGCGGTTTTCCTCATCGGCCCCATGCGCACGCTGACCGAGGCCGCCGACAAGCTCACCAAAGGGCACGTGGCGGCCGGCCGGGTGATCCGGATCCTGTCCATCGAGCCCGAGATCAAAGGCGGCAAGGGCGGCAGCGGGGGCGGGGTGCTGCGCGACTCCTACAGCGGGGTGACCGTCCAGCCCGGCGTCCTGACGGCCGTGGCCGCGAGCTCCCCCGAGGACGCCGTCGCCATCGCCGACCGCCTCGGCCGCTACGCCGACGGCGACGTCACGTTCGGCTCGGCCGATCTCCGCGTGCTGCCTCTGGACGAGGTCCGCCGCCGGATCCTGGTCGCCGACAACAGCGCCCGCCTCTTCACCGGCCGGCTGCGGGACGAGCTGGACGTACGCCCCCGCGACACGGACGCCGCCGGCGACGAGGGGCGGCTGAAGGAGGCGCTGCACGTCGCCTGCGCCGAGGACATCGTCGAGGCGTTGCCCGACGGGCTCGACACCTGGGTGGCCGAGGCCGGCCGGGAGTTCTCCGGCGGGCAGCAGCAGCGGCTGCGGCTCGCCCGCGCGCTGCTGGCCGACCCCGAGGTGCTGATCCTGGTGGAGCCGACCAGCGCGGTCGACGCCCACAGCGAGGCGCGCATCGCCCAGCGGCTGGCGGAGAGCCGGGTCGGGCGGACGACGCTGGTCTGCACGACCAGCCCCCTCGTGCTCGACCGCACCGATCACGTGGTCTACGTCGAGGACGGGCGGGTGCTGGCGGAGGGGACGCATCGGCAGCTGCTCGACACCTCGCCTGCTTACGCGACGACCGTCACCCGCGGGGAGGGCTGACCATGGCCAAGGAGATCCTGCCGATCGCCGACAGGAAGCAGGTGCGGGCCTACGCCCGGCGGCTGACGCTCAAATATCCGCGGCAGCTCCTCACGGCGCTGGCGCTGCACGCGCTGGCCGCCGTGTCGGGGCTCGTGGTGCCCTGGCAGCTCGGCGGGCTGGTGGACGACATCGAGCGGGGCGTCGCGGTGAACGTCGCCGTCGTGGCGGTCGCCATCGGCGCCTTCCTGCTGGTGCAGGGGCTGCTCATGCGCTACGCCGTGCTGGCCTCGGCGAGGCTGGGCGAGAAGGTGCTGGCCGAGCTGCGCGAGGAGTTCGTGGACCGGGTGCTCGCGCTGCCGCTGTCGACCGTCGAGCGGGCCGGGTCCGGCGACCTGATCACCCGCACGTCGAGGGACGTCGACTCGTTGTCGCGCACGGTGCGGCACGCGGTGCCGGAGACGCTGATCGCGGGGGTCACGTTCCTCATCACCATGGGCGCGCTGGTGCTGGTCAGCCCGCTGCTCATGCTGCCGATGCTGCTGGCGGGGCCGGTCATCTACGTGGCGACCCGCTGGTATCTCCGGCGGGCCAGGGACGGCTACCTGCGCGAGAACGCCGCCTACGCGGACATGACGGAAGGGCTCGCCGAGACCGTCGAGGGGGCCAGGGCCGTCGAGGCGCTGGGGCTGCAGGAGCGCCGCCGGGCGCGCACCGACGACGACATCGCCCGCTCCTATGCCGCCGAGCGCTACACCCTCGGGCTGCGGGTCGTCTGGTATCCCGCGGTCGAGCTCGGCTACGTCATCCCCGTGGTGAGCGCGCTGCTGGTCGGCGGGCTCTTCTACACCGAGGGCTGGGTGACGCTCGCCCAGGTCACCGCCGCCGCGCTCTACGCGCAGCAGCTCATCGACCCGCTCGACCGGTTCCTGATGTGGATCGACGAGCTGCAGGTGGGCGGCGCCGCCATGGCCCGGTTGCTCGGCGTGGCGAACGTCCCCGACGACCGGGAGCCCGCCGCCGAGCGCCCGGCGGGCGAGCTGCTGGAGGCCCGCGACGTCCGCTACGCCTACCGCGAGGGCCACGACGTGCTGCACGGCGTGTCCCTGACCGTGCGGCCCGGTGAGCGCCTGGCGATGGTGGGGCCGTCAGGGGCGGGCAAGTCCACGCTGGGACGGCTGCTCGCGGGCATCCACGGGCCGCGCGCCGGGTCGGTGGCGGTGGGCGGGGTGCCGCTCGTGGACCTGCCGCTGGACGAGCTGCGCGGGCACGTCGCCCTGGTCACCCAGGAGCACCACGTGTTCAAGGGCACCGTGCGCGACAACCTGCTCATCGCCCGGCCCGACGCGGGCGACGAGGCCGTGCGCGAGGCGCTGGCGGCCGTGGACGCGCTGGACTGGGTGCTCGACCTGCCGGACGGGCTGGAGACCCAGGTGGGGTCCGGCGGGCAGGCCGTCTCGGCGGCCCGGGCCCAGCAGCTCGCCCTGGCCCGGCTGGTGCTGGCCGACCCGCACACCCTGGTGCTGGACGAGGCCACCTCCCTCATCGACCCGCGGGCCGCCAGGCACCTGGAGCGCTCTCTGGCGGCCGTGCTGGACGGGCGCACGGTCATCGCGATCGCGCACCGGCTGCACACCGCGCACGACGCGGACCGGGTGGCCGTGGTGGAGGACGGGCGGATCACCGAGCTGGGGTCGCACGACGAGCTGGTGGCCGAGGGAGGGTCCTACGCCGCGCTCTGGGCGAGCTGGCACGGCACCCCCGTCCCCCGGCCCGAGGAGGTCAGGAGGTGATGCCCAGCGACTTCTTCAGGAAGTCGACCTGGAGCAGCAGCAGGTTCTCCGCCACCACCTCCTGCGGCGTCATGTGCGTGACCCCCGACAGCGGCAGCACCGTGTGCGGGCGACCGGCGGCCAGCAGCGCCGACGACAGGCGCAGCGTGTGGGCCGCCACCACGTTGTCGTCCGCGAGCCCATGAATGATCATGAGCGGGCGCTCCAGCTTGGCGGCGTCCGCGAGGAGTGAGGAGTTCTCGTACACCTCGGGCTGCTCGTCGGGGTGGCCCAGGTAGCGCTCGGTGTAGCACGTGTCGTACAGCCGCCAGTCGATCACCGGCGCCCCGGCCACGGCCGCGTGGAAGACGTCCGGCCGCCGCAGCACCGCCAGCGCGGCCAGGTAGCCGCCGAACGACCAGCCGCGGATGGCCACCCGTGACAGGTCGAGGTCGTCGCCGTACTGCTCGGCCACGCCCTGCAGGGCGTCGACCTGGTCCTCAAGCGCCGGGGTCGCGAGATCGCCCCGCACCGCCCGCTCGAACGCCGTGCCCCGCCCCGGCGTGCCGCGGCCGTCGGCCACGACCACGGCGAAGCCCTGCTCGGCGAACCACTGGCTCTCCAGGAACGCGCCCCGCCGGTTGAGCACCCGCTGCGCGTGCGGCCCGCCGTACGGGTCCATGAGCACGGGCAGCTTGCCCGAGCCCTGCTCGTACCACGAGGGCAGCACCACGGCGGTGGCCAGCTCGCGCCGCCCGGAACGCCCGATGGACACCCGCAGGTCGAGGCCGGGCCGCTCGGCGAACGACGGGATCGGCACCGCCATGCCGTCGCGCCGCACGACCGTCACCGACACGCCCTCGGTGTCGAGGCTCTGCTCGGCGAGCACGCCGACCCCGCCGGCCATCCGCCCCGAGAACACCCCGGACCTGGTCGAGACCGGCAGCAGCGAGTGACCGTCCCAGGTCCAGAGCTGGATCTCGGTCGGGTCGCCGCTCGCGCTGAACAGCACGCTGTCGTGGTCGACGTCGAGCACCGCCCTGACCTGGAGCGTCGGCGGCGTCACCACGCGGTCGCCGACGTGCAGGCGGTGGCCGCCCTCACCGCCCGCGACCCAGACGAGGGAGCCGTCGTCGAGGTGGGCGGGCACGCCGGAGACGATGTCGACCCAGGCCGGGTCGGTGTCCTCGCGAACGAGCGTGGCGGCCCCGGTGGCCGGGTCGACCGTGAACAGCCGCATGGTCCTCTGGTCGCGGGTCAGGGTCACGATGGACAGCGCGTGGGCGTCCCAGGCGGCCGTGGTGAGGTATTCCTCGTCGTACGGCACCGCGACCCGCGACCCGTCGAGCCCGAGCACGAAGAGCTCGGTGCGGGCGTTGGGCGTGCCGGCGGCCGGATAGCGGTGGGCCACCGGGGTGCGCTCGGGGTTGGCCGGGTCGGCGATGTGCCAGATCCGCACCGGCGCCTCGTCGGCCCGCTCGACCAGCAGCGCGTCACTCGACGGCGCCCACCAGTAGCCGCGCATCCGGTCCATCTCCTCGGCGGCGATGAACTCGGCCAGCCCGTACGTCACCGTCTCCGTCTCCGGCGTGGCGAGCGCGCGGTCCTCGCCCGTGACGAGGTCCTGGACGCGGAGGGCGCCGCCGGTGACGTAGGCGACGTGCCGCCCGTCGGGCGACAGCCGGGGGTCGATGACCGCGCCGGGCGTCTCCAGCCGGCGGGTCTCGCCGGAGGCCAGCTCGACGACGTAGAGGCCGCCGGACAGCGCGAAGGAGGCCCGTGCCACCATCGAGTCGGTGGCGTAGGCCACGATGCCGCCCGCCGCCTCCCGGCTGCGCTCGCGCCTCGCCCGCTCCTCCGGCGGGAGGTTCTCCTCCTCGTCGCCGTGGAGCAGCCGCGGATCGACGACCAGCCGCTCGACGTGGGTGGCGGTGTTGAGCTCCCACAGGCAGGTCACGGCGTCGGTGCCGGTGCGGGTGCGCAGGAAGACCACCCGGCCGCCGTCGGGGGAGATGGTGAAGCCCCTGGGCACCCCGAGGGTGAACCGGCGGGTCCTGGCAGACAGACGCGGGAAGCTCTCACTCATGGGGCCAATCCTGCCAGGAATGCGCCCTTGTTACGCTCGTGGCCATGACGGATCGACGCCTGCTGCTCGTGCACGCCCACCCGGACGACGAGTCGATCGGCACCGGCGCCACCATGGCCAAATACGCGGCAGAAGGCGCCCACGTCACGCTGGTCACCTGCACGCTGGGCGAGGAGGGCGAGGTCATCCCCGCCGAGCTCGCGCACCTGGCCGCCGACGGGGAGGACCGGCTGGGGCCTTACCGGGTCGGCGAGCTCGCCGCGGCCTGCGCGGCGCTCGGCGTCGAGGACCACCGCTTCCTCGGCGGGCCGGGGCGCTGGCGCGACTCGGGCATGATGGGCGCGGCCACCAACGACCACCCGAGGGCGTTCTGGCGCGCCGACCTCGACGAGGCGGCGGGCGAGCTGGTCGAGGTCATCCGCGAGGTACGCCCCCAGGTCCTGGTCACCTACGACGCCAACGGCTTCTACGGCCACCCCGACCACATCCAGGCCCACCGGGTGGCGCGCAGGGCGTTCGAGCTGGCGGCGAAGCCGGACTTCGGCGACGGCGAGCCCTGGCAGATCGCGAAGTTCTACCACACCGCCCTGCCCAGGTCGGTGATGCGGCGCACGGCGGAGGCGCTGCGCGAGGCCGGCACCGGTTTCCTGCTGGAGGACGTGGACGACATGCCCTTCGGCAACCGCGATGACGACATCACGACCGAGATCGACGCCCGGCCGTGGCTCGGCCACAAGGTCGCGGCGATGCGGGCGCACGTCACCCAGATCACCGTCCGCGAGCCGTGGTTCGCGCTGTCGAACAACATCGGCCAGGAGGTGCTGGGCGTCGAGCACTTCGTGCTGGCGTCCGGCGTGCCCGGCCGGCCGGTGCCGGGGCCGCCGGTCGAGGCGGGCGGGCTCGGCGAGCCGCACAACCGCGAGAACGATCTCTTCGCGGGCATCCACTAACCTCAGTCGGCATGGAACATCGCAGCCAGGCCGAGTCGGCCCTGGGTGGAGCGGCGTACGGCATGCTGTTCGTGCTGGGGGTCGTCATGGGGGTCGTGGGCGGCTTCACGCATCCCCTGTGGCCGGTCGGTCCGCTGCCGGGGGCGGCCGTGGTGTGGGTGCTGATGTTGTTCCTGGTGTGCCTGGGGGCGGGCAGGCTGCTGCGGGCGCGGCTGGGCGCGGCGGTGGCCGGGGCCGGGTGGCTGCTGGTGACGATGCCGTTCACGGTGCAGCTGGCGTCGGGCGATCTGGTCATCGCCAGCGGATTGCCGGGATATGTCTACCTGTACGGGGGTCTGGTGGCTCTTGTGGTGGCTTATCTGCTTTCGCCATCATCTAGCAGGGGATCGTGGCTTTTGAGAGGGTACCCACCGAAGAGCCCGAGTTGAGGGCATAAAGTATCTGGGTGCATTCGACAGAGCGGCACGTGGACCCGGATACCTACCGTAAGGTCGTCGGCCGCTTCGCCACCGGGGTCGCGATCGTGACGACCAGGGTGGGCGACCTCGATCACGCCATGACCGTCAACTCGTTCACGTCCGTCTCGCTCGATCCGCTCCTCGTGCTGTTCTGCGCCGAGAAGGTGGCCAGGTTCCACGACGCGGTGCTGGAGGCGGGGGTGTGGGGGGTATCGGTGCTCCCCTCTGTCATGGAGGACACCTCGCGCTTCTTCGCCCATCGCGGCCGGCCGCTGGACGGGCAGCTGGCGCGGTGGCCGCATCGCCGGGGGGACTCCGGGGTGGCGCTGTTCGACGGGGCCATCGCCACGCTGGAGGTCGCCACGAACGCGGTGCACGACGCCGGCGACCACTCGATCGTGGTGGGCGAGGTGACGTCCCTGGGGACGCCGTCGGACGGGCCGCCGCTGCTGTACCACGAGGGCCGCTACAAGAATCTCTAGCGCACCGATGACTTCCCGGCCGCGCCGGGGTCTCAAGCGCATGCGGAAACTCATCGCGACCGTGTTCAACTACTCCCTCGACGGCCTGCTCGCCGACGAGGGCACCGACTTCTGGAAGTTCTGCTTCGGCCTGCCGGAGAACGACCGGCCCGACGACCCGGCCTACCTCGACTTCCTCCGGGGCGCCCACGCGCACGTCATGGGCCGCGCCGCCTACGAGTCCATCTCCCGGGCCATGACGACCGCCACCGACCACCCGTTCGCCGCCATCCTGAACCCCGCGCGCAAGGTCGTCTTCTCCCGGACGCTGAAGACGGCCGACTGGGCCGGCACCACCATCGCCGCCGGCGACACGAGGGAAGAGGTCGACAGGCTCAGGCTGGGCGGTGACGGCCACGTCCTGGTCTGGGGCGGCGTCGGCCTCTGGCGCTCGCTCATGCGGCTCGACCTGCTCGACGAGCTCCGGGTGAGCATGTTCCCCTACATCGCGGGGGAGGGCACCCGGCTGTTCGACGGCGTCCCCAGCTCCTACCGCCTCGACCTGGTCTCCAGCGCCACCTCCGACAACGGGATCCTGGAGCTGAGGTACCGGCGGCACCGCTGAGCCAGCCTGTTCTTGACCACCGCCGGGAACGCGGCATCATCGGCGGTGGGAGGGGTCTCATGGAAAGGCGCTATCGGGTCCGGCGGGCGGCCAACTACGTCAACCTCGCCACGCCGTTCGGACTGCTGATCTCGGTCGTCGGCGGGGCCACCCGCCGGCCCGGCCCCGACGGGCTCATCCTCGCCTTCGGCTACCGCTACCGCTTCCCGATCGCGGGCGCGTTCACGGTCGGGAACGTGGTCCTGACCAGGCGCGACTCGCTCGACGAGCGGCTCATCCTGCACGAGGGGCGGCACGCCACGCAGTGGGCCTGGTGCGTCGGGCTGCCCATGCTGCCGCTCTACCTGCTCGCCATGCTGGCCTCGGTGGTGGTGTGCGGGCACCAGGCGACGTACAACGTGTTCGAGCGGCTGGCCGACCTGGAGGACGGCGGATATCCGCGGGTGCCGCCGCGCTGGCGGCGGCACCCGGGGTGACCCCCCTCGGGTCAGGGGCTCAGCTTCAGCGTGTGCGCGGCCGCCTTGCGCACGGCGTCGGGGCTGGAGCGCATCGGCAGCAGCCCGCCCCTGGCCCAGGTCTCGGCCTGGTCCCAGTAGTTCTCGTGGAAGGCGTGCCCCGAGGCGCCCGTCAGGTTGATCCACTGGGACTTGTCCAGGTCGGACAGGTCCACCACCATCCGCATCGACGGCACCGCGGTCACCGCGTAGCCCTTCTGGGCGTTCCATCCGGTCGCGTTCACCGCGTCCTTGCCGCCCGGCACCGCGATCGGCCCCCGGTTGAACAACGCCTCCACGGGCGCGATGCCGGACGTGCCGAGGGAGCCGTTGACCAGGTCGAGCTGGTGCAGGTCGCCCCACCGCCAGTCGGAGACCTTCTCGCCGAACCGGTCGGCCAGCTCCTGGTACGCCGACGCCATCGCCTGCCGCAGGACGTCGTCGCGCCGCTCGGTGACGTTCTTCGTGGTGACGTCGTCCCAGAAGGGGTCGTCGGGGGTGTCGAGCAGCCGCCTGACGACCTCGTACCAGCGGTCGCCGCCCGCGGGCCGGGCCTGCTCGGGCAGCTCGTCGTGGAAGGTCAGGGCGAGCACCTGCCGCCACACGGCGTTGAAGTACGCGGCCGGCGCCGAGTCGAGCCCCTGTGAGCCGTCCCACGACGTCAGCAGCTCCCTGGCCTGCTTCGCGGGGCCGGCCAGGTCCACCTTCTCCAGCGCGGGCACCAGGGTCACGGCGAAGTTGTTGCGGGTGTCGGCCTGGATGGCGGACATGGTGGCCGCGTCCACCTTGCCCTTGCCGACGGCCTCCTCGACGAGGGTGCGGATGCGTTCGGAGCGGTAGCCGTAGGCCCAGTCCTGGGTCAGCAGCGGCTTGTAGCGCGAGGGGTCGATAACCGCGTTGTTGGCGGTCACCACGAAGCCCTCGGCGGGGTCCTCGACGGACGGGAGCCGTTCGAAGGGGATCGGGCCTGGCTGCCAGTCGTACTCGCCGGTCCAGCCGGGCACCGGCCACCTGCCGTCGCCCTTCGCCCGTACGGGGATGCGGCCGGGCGCCTGGTAGCCGATCTTGCCGGAGGTGTCGGCGTACACGAGGTTCTGGGCGGGCACCTCGAACAGCGCGGCCGCCGAGCGGAACTGCGCCCAGTCGCCCGCCTTGTTCAGCGCGAAGATGGCGCTGGCGGTGTGGCCGGGCGTCAGCGCCGTCCACTGGAGCGCGACCGCGTTCGCCTCCCCGGAGGGCTGGGCGTCGGGCATGACCTCGTTGATCAGCGGGCCGTGCACGGTGCTGCGCACGGTGATCGTGACGGTGGAGCCGCCGGCGACCTTGATCTGCTCCTTACGGCTCTCCAGTTTGCGCCGCTCGCCCCGGTACAGGTACGTGTCGCCGTCCACCTTCTCCAGGAACAGGTCGGCGACGTCGGGCCCCAGGTTGGTGAAGCCCCACGCGATCTTGGCGTTGTGCCCGATGATCACGCCGGGCACGCCGGAGAAGGTGAAGCCGGTCACGTCGTACGGGCACTCCGGGCCCACCTGCCGGCAGTGCAGCCCCGCCTGGTACCACACGGACGGGAGCTGCGGCGACAGGTGCGGGTCGTTGGCGAGCAGCGGCTTGCCGCTCTTGGTGTGCGCGCCGGAGACCACCCACGAGTTGGAGCCGATGCCCTCGCGGTCGGCGGCGCCCATGGTGCTCGGCACGGCGTCGAGGGTCCGGGCCGCCGACTGGAAGACGGCGCCGGTGCCGAGGCGCAGGCGCGGCTCGGCCTCCTGGTCGAAGCGCTCGCGGTCGATGCCGCCCGTGGTGACGATGGGGGAGTGGCGCTCGAACGGGTAGCCGGGGTAGAGCTGCTCGACGCGGTCGCGGGGCAGCTTCGCGGCGATCAGCGCCCGGTCGATCTCGTCCTCCATGTTGGATCGCAGGTCCCAGGCCATGGCCTTGAGCCAGGCGAGGGAGTCGGCGGGGCCCCACGGCTCGGGGTGGTAGTCGCCGTTCTGGATCTTCAGGATGGAGTATTCGAGGCTGCGGTCGGAGGCGTTGGGGTTCGCGCTGAGCCAGGCGTTGACGCCCTTGGCGTACGCGTCCAGATACTCGCGGGTGTCCTCGGACAGCAGGGGCAGCTCCTGCTCGGCGACGCGGCGCCAGCCCATGGTCCGCAGGGCCTTGTCGGTGTCGAGCGTGGACTTGCCGTAGAGCTCCGAGAGGCGTCCGGCGGTCATGTGACGGCGGAAGTCCATCTCGTAGAAGCGGTCCTGGGCGTGGACGTAGCCCTGCGCCATGAAGAGGTCGCCCGGGCTGGAGGCGTAAATGTGTGGGATTCCTGATTTATCGCGATAAATCTCCACGCTCCCGGACAGTCCCGAGAGCCGCACCGACCCGTCCACCTGCGGGAACGACTGCCGCACGATGAGGACGAGCACACCGGCCAGCACCAGCGCCAGCACGAGAAGAACGGTCACCACCCGAGCGAACCACCGCAACGGCCGCGGCAACCACGCATAGGGCCTCACCGACCGACACCTCCAACTTCCCTGGAACTGGCACTAAGTCTGGCAGCCCTTGATCACTACTCCGGACGTGTTCGTCCGTCTTCGTTAACCTTCGCAGCGGATTGGCAGGGTATGCCGGTTCACATCCAGGTCTGACCCGAGGGCAGCGTCGGCGCCTTGCCGATGTCGATCGGCAGGTCGAGCCCGAGCACCTGGTCGACGTGCAGGAACGCCTCCAGCTTCGCCCCGGGGGCCACCGACTCGTCGCGTTCGAGCTCGCGCAGCACGCGCAGCGCCGCCGGGGTGTCGAGGTCGTCGCCGAGCGCCGACTCCACCCGCTCCACGTGCCCGGCCGCCATCGGCGCGCTGGGCGACTCGGCCCACTCGGCGACCCGCGAACGCCAGCGCCGCAGCGTGCCGTCGGCCGCCCGCAGGGTGTCCCAGGTGAGGTCGAGCGGGCGGCGGTAGTGGTGCTCCAGGAACGCCATCCGCACCGCCAGCGGGTCGAGCCCGGCCGCCGTCACGTCAGGAAGCAGCACGACGTTCCCGGCGGACTCGGCCATCTCGCGCCCGTCGAACAGCAGGCGCTCGCCGTGCACCCAGTGCCGCACGACCTCGTGCCCGGTCGCCGCGTCGGACTGCGCCCGCTCGTCCTCGTGGTGGGGGAAACGCCGGTCGATGCCGCCGAGGTGCAGGTCGACGGCCGGGCCGAGGAAACGCAGCGACATGGCCGAGCACGCGACGTGCGGGCCGGGGAACCCGCGCCCCCAGGGCGAGTCCCAGGCCGCCTCGCCGTCGCCGGGCTCCCACAGGGCCCAGCCAGCGGGCCGCGGCTCCTCCAGCTGGGAGAGCTCGCCGTAGGCCGGGAACGTGCTCACGTCGAAGAAGACCGAGCCGTCCGGCGCCGCGTAGGCGTGGCCGCGCTCGACCAGCTTGGCGATCAGCTCGACGATGGGCTCGACGTTCTCGCTGGCCCGCGGCGCGTGCTCGGGCGGCCGGATGTTGAGCGCGGTGGTGTCCGCGCGAAAGGCGTCCACGTAGTCGGTGAGGTGGCCGAGGTCGGTGATGTCCTGGCAGGCCAGCACACGCGCCCGCCGCCGCTCCAGGACCCGCCTCACCAGGTCGGACAGCACGTACGTGCGCAGATCGCCGACATGGGCCCGCCGGTGGACGGCGGGCCCGCAGGTGTAGATCCGCACCAGCCTGCCGAACTGGACCGGGACGACCTGACCGGCGCGCGTGTCGTGGATCCGCAGCATTCTCCCGAGCCTAGCCGGGCGTCATCCGCCCAGGAAAGCGAGGATGTCCCGGTCGCCGCGCTCGCGCAGCCGCCCGAGGATCTCCTCGCGCGTCGCGGTGTCGGGCAGCCCGATCCTGGCCCCGATGAGCCGCAGGCCCTCCATCTCCGAGCTGACCGGAGCGGTGTAGCCGAGCAGGTAGAGGGCCCGGTTGACGGGCGGCATCCCGACCGGAGCGGCCGGCAGGTAGCGGGTCAGCAGCTCGCCGCCGTCGGAGACGGTCAGGAAGACGTGGTCGCCCTCGCTCGCTTTGTACTCCGACAGCACGTTGCGGATCGACCCCATCGTGGGCTGGTTGTGCCAGCTGATCACCACGTCGCCGGACGTCGCCGAGGCCGTGAGCTGCCCGCCGGGCGCCATCCCCAGGTAGGCCGCGAACCCCGTCGGCAGCGGCGAGCCCGACCCGCGCAGGTGCTCGGCGTTGACGTCCACCCGGTGCCACCAGCGCCCGTCGCGGGAGCGGAAGCTGCGCCGGGTCAGCGAGACGTCCTTGCGCGGCTGGTACGGCTCGGCCTCCCCGCTCGGCGAGGTGCCCGCCACCCTGATCCAGCCCCGCTGCGTCCGCTCGAACCCGGGACCGCCGGAGTAGGCGCGCACCGAGCTCTCGCTGACGTCGTAGCGGGAGGTCAGGTTCGTCACGATCGTGGAGACCGACGCCTCGCCGCCGGCCCGCTCGATCTCGCGGGCGATCATCTCCCTGATGCCGAGGTACTCGTCGCCGCCCCAGCGGGTCAGGCCGTACTTGTTGCGGTCGACCCGCAGGAAGCGGTCGTCGGCGGTGAGCTGGTTGCGGATGCCGACCAGGCTGTAGTCCTCGCCGATGCGCTCCTGGATCTCCTCAGGCGACAGCGGCGCGCCGGACACGGCGAGCACCGCCTCGGCCTTCTCGTTGATGCTGCGCGGCCACGGCACCACGTGCTGCCCGAGCACGCGCAGGTGCGGCACGTCCAGGATCCACCGCTCGGCGACGTCCTCGCGCACGCCGAGCCCGGAGACCAGGCCCACGGCCTCGCCGATCGGGCGCGGGCCGTCGGCGAAGAGCTGGCGGGTCTTCTCGCGCAACTCGTCGGCGCCGCCCGCGACCAGCCAGCCGTCGGACTGCTCGTAGCCGGTCAGCAGCGTACGCACGAAACGCCAGGCGGGGATGCCCAGGGAGCGCAGCTCGGTGCGGTGCCAGGGCACGGTGGCCTGGAGGTCGTCGGCGGGGGCCGCGGAGCCGAGCCGGCCGCGCAGCCACGTCACGTGGGCCACGAGCGGCGCGGCGTCCTGGCCGCCCAGCCAGCTCTCGACGTGGTCGCGCAGGTCGCGCTCGATCTGCCTGATGCGCTCGCGCGTCACCGAGAACCGCTGCGCCAGCTCGTCCAGCGTGGCGCGCTGCGCGGCGTACAGGCGGTCGCGGGCGATGGCGCGCTGCCGGTCGTCCAGCGCGGCGAACAGCTCGTCGATCACCTCGGGCAGCGGCCGGTCCGGGCGGACGGGGGCCGGGGCCGGCTCGGGGACGGGTTCGAGCAGCCGCTCGAACACGCCGGCGAACAGCTTCTGCGCCACGTCCTTGCCCAGCGTCTCCGGCGTCCGCTCGGCCTCGGCGGGGTCGGAGAAGCGCAGCAGCGGCAGGATGTCGCCCAGCGGCAGGTGCCCCCAGAAGGCCACGGCGAGGTCGGCCAGGCGGCCGGCCACGGTCTGCGTGCCGACGACGGCGCAGGCACGGTCGAGGGGGAGCGCCTGCCACCAGGCCTCGGGCAGCTGTGGCTCCTCCAGGACAGGCGCGACCTGCCCAGGGGAGGTCCAGCGCACGGGTGGCGCGAGGTCGCTCAGGCTGAGGTTCATTGAGGTCCAACCGGCAATGGGAAGTATCCGCAGTTCAGACTATGTGATCAGAGTGGTAAAAAGGGGCTGCCTCTTCCGTAATGGGAGATATAGAGCATCGCACGGGCCCGGGTGCAGGCGACGAACAGTATGCTCCGTTCGCGCTGCAGAAACCTCGCCCGCGCGCCGGGATCCTCGGGCGGCGGCTCGGGCACCACGCCCTCCGCCACGCCGACGAGCGCCACCCGCTCGAACTCCAGCCCCTTCAGGTTCCTGAAGGTCGCGGCCCGCACGTCCAGGCCCTCCAGCGCCTTCCTGGCCTGCCGCACCAGCCTCGTCGTACGCGCCCCGACCGCGATCTCGCCCGGCGGCACCCCCTCGGCCAGCCACGACTCGACCGTGGCGCGCAGGCCGGCCAGCTCCGCCTCGGCCGACTCGTACGCCCGCACGCGCGGCCGTTCGCCGTTGTGGGTGGCGCGGTAGCCGTACATGTCGGTCGCGCCCCTCGCCAGCCCCGTCGCGAGGCCGCCGCCGCGCAGCCGCACCACGAACGACAACAGCTCCTGCGGCAGCCGGAAGCTGGTCCTCAGCGTGTGCTGCTCGGCCGGGATGCCCACCGCGCCGAGCGACACCCGCGTGTCGGTGACCCGCTGGTGCGGATCGCCCACGACGAACAGGTCGTCGGGCGCGTGCGGCGCGACGGCCCGCAGCAGCCGCCACTGCGCCGGGCTCACGTCCTGCGCCTCGTCCACCACCACGTGCCGGTACGGCTTGCGCCCCGGCTCCACGTCGTCCAGCAGGTCGCCGGTGGACAGCGACATCAGCCGCAGCGCCTCGTCGGTGAGCTGGGCGAGGGTCCGCGCCCCCGGCCCCACCAGCGCCGGGCGGCGGCCCTCCGCGTCGGCCACGATGCGCAGCGCCAGCCGCTCGGGGTTGTCCACCTCGATCCGTTTGCGTACCAGCTCGTCCTCGACGAGCGTGTCGAGGCGCGCGGACAGCTCCTCGGCCAGCCCCTGCGAGAACGTGACCAGCAGGACGGGACCGCTGCCGTGCGCGGCGAGATAGGCGGCGCGGTGCAGGGCCACCACGGTCTTGCCGGTGCCCGCGCCGCCGACGACCAGCACCGGATGGTCGTAGCGGGGCGCCTTGGCCAGCCGGTGCTGCGCCGGATGCAGGAACGTGCACCACTCCGGCGCGCCCAGCACCCGGTCCAGCGCCACCTTGTCCGCCGCGAACGCGGCCTGGTCGGGGGTGCGGAGCAGGGCCGCGTAGAGGTCGTCGGGATCGACCGGCCCCGCGTCGTCGGCGGCCCGCCAGGAGTCCAGCTCGCGCCACGCCTCCGCCAGCGAGCCGCCCCTGGCCAGCACCGCGAGCGGCAGGTGCTGGGTGGGCGGCAGCAGCGGTTCGAGCGCGGCCACGTCGGCCTCGGTCGTGATCAGGCGGAACAGCGGCAGGGCGTGCACGTCCAGGCCGAGCGAGAGCAGGTCGCCGTCGCACACCGGCGCGAACAGCCCGGACGAGCGCGCCGAGCGGCGTAAGGCGGGCTCGACGCGTTCCAGGGCCTCGGCGTCCCACTCCTCGACCACCCCGAGCACGGGGTTGACGCTGTAGCGGTGGCGGCGGGCGTACGACCAGGCCGCGGCGTCCGGCAGCACCGTACGCAGCCAGTAGACGTCCCGGCGGCGCACCACCACCCCCCGGTGCCCGTCGGCCAGCCGGAGCGTGGCGACCCGCGGGTCCCTGGCGCCCCGCACCCGTTCGGGGTGCGGAGCGCCGGCCACGTTGAGCAGAAAGCGGCGCAGCGCGACCACGGCGTCCCTGCGCACCGGCTGGGCCAGTGCGCTGAGCTCCCTGGGAAACTCAGGGCCGATCGCGAGCCGCGGCACGGCTCAGTCCAGCAGGGCGAGCAGGTCGCGGTCCCCGCGCTCGCGGAGCCTGGTGAGCAGGTCCGGCAGGCTGACCGGGCCCGTCAAGCCGATCCTCGTCGCGATCACCCGGGCCGCCTGGTCACGCGTGCCGCCGGGAGCGGTGTAGCCGACCAGGCGCAGCGCCTTGGTGATCTTCTCGGCGCCCTGCGCGGCCGCCGGCAGGTGCCTGGCCCGCAGCACGCCCTCGTCCGACAGCGTGAGGAACAGGTGCCCGCCCTCGCGCGCGCCCACGTCGCCGAGCAGGTGCTCGATGGACTCCAGCACCGGGCGGCCGTGCCAGGTCATGGTCAGCTCGCCCGCGGCGCTCCTGACCGTCCTCGACTCGCCCGGCGACAGCCCCAGGTAGGCCGCGAAGCCCGTCGGCAGCGCGCACTCGCCGCCCGCCATCTGCTCGGCGGTGACGTCCACGCGCAGCCACCACCGGCCGTCCGGCTGGCGGAAGCAGCGCCTGGTCTGCGAGACGTCCTTGAGCGGCTGGTACGGCTTCTGCTCGCCCGAGCCGCCGTTCTGCTCGTGGGCCGTCACCGGCTTGAACGCCTGGAACTGCGGTGGCCCCGGAGGCGGCGGCGGCAGCGGCACCGGCCCGAACGCCGACTGCGGCGGCATGTCCATCGGCGGCTGCCGCGGCGCGTCGAAGTGCAGCACCGGATCGAGCCTCGGGGACGGCGAGGGCGGGGGAGGCGGCAGCTCGACCGGGGGCGGCGGGGCCGCCACGGCGGCCGGCCCGGGTGCCTGCACGGTCAGCACCGCCTGCTTGCCGGGCAGGGTCGCCAGCACGAACTGCCAGGCGGGGACCTCCAGGGCGCGGATCTCGATCTTGTGCCAGTCGGCCGCGCCGATCACCCGCTCCTTGGGAGCCTCCGGGCCGAGCGTGCTGCGCAGCTCGTCCAGATAGGCCCGGTACGGGGCGGCCTCGTCGCTGTCCAGCCACTCGCCGAGCCGGACGCGGAACTGCTTCTCCGTGGCCGTGATCTCCGACGGGGGGACGGCGAACAGCTTGGCGAGCTGGTCCACCGCCGACGGCTCGTCGGTGAAGACCCGGTTCTGGGCCACGGCCCAGCTCTTGTCGTCCAGGCCGGCGAAAGCGGCCTCGATGAGCTCGGGCAGCTCCCGGTCCTCCTGGCCCTCGGGGCTCTCCACCTCGTCGTCCTCGGTGGGGGCGCCGGACGAGGGGCCGTCCGCGTCCAGGGCCTCGGCCTCCGCGGCGGCGGACTCAGGGGCGGGCTCCTCGACGGAGTCGGGCGTGGGCTCGGGACCGTTACCCGCGTCGGCCGCGGGCTCGGCGTCCGCGTCCAGCACCGGCCGCTCGTCCTCCTCCTTCAGGGGGACGACGGCGAAGGCGTGCGCCGGAGCGTCGTTCTCCTCGCCGGCACGCGGGGCGGCGAAGGCGGGGACCTCCTCCAGAGCGGCGAAGGCGTGCGGGGCGCGCTCGTTCGCCGCCGAGCCGGATGCGACGTCTGCGGAGGCTTCGTGCTCCTCGGCGCGGGAGGCTTCGCCCTCCTCGGCGAACCCGTGCGCGCGGGGCTCGGGGCCGGCGGCGCCGGCCACCTGCTTGCCCTCGGCGGCGGCGTCGGCCGCCTGCTTGCCCTCGGCGGGGGCGGCGTCCTCTGACGCCTCCCCGGCGGGGGCCTCGGCGGCGAACTCCCGGACGCGAGGTTCCGGCAGTGGAGCCTCCTCGGCGTGAGCCGCCACGTCCTGCGCGTCCTGGGCCTCCGGCGCGGCGTCCTCCGGCCGTGGGGCTTCCCCGGCGTGAGCCGCCAGGTCCTGCGCAGGCCCGGCCTCCGGCGCGGCGTCCTCGGGCCGTGGGGCTTCCTCGGCGTGAGCCGCCAGGTTTTGCGCGTCCTCGGCTTCCGGCGCGGCGTCCTCGGCCGGAGCCGCCGCGTCCCGCGTGGCCTCGGCGCCGGCCTCCGCCTCCGCCTTCGTGCCGGCCGGCTCCGGGGTCTCGGGAGTCTCGGGGACTGCCGGGGCCTCGGGGGCCGGAAGGCGCAGGTCGTCCTGGGCGGGCTCCGGGTCCGCCGGGGCGGGGACCGCGAGGAGTGGCAGCGCCTCGTCCGCCGTCGCCGGCGCGGCCTCGCTTCGGGGGGCGGGCACCGCGGGGGCGGACCCCGCGCCGGCCGCGCCCGCGTACGGCTGCGCCAGCCGCGTGAACACCGCCCCGAACAACGTGCTCAGCACCGGCCGCGCCCTGATGAACGGCTGGTCGGCCAGCTCCCGCCCGGTCAGCGCGAGCAGCCCCGTCCACGATCCGGCACGGTCCAGCGCGATGGCGACCGGCGGCTCGTCGGCCTCCTCGGGGTCGAGGACGTGCAGCGCGGGCAGCACGTCGCCCACCGCCGCCGCCGGCCAGTGCTCAAGGGCGATCTCCGTGAGCAGCTCGGCCAGCGCCTCGGGGCCGATCGCGGCGAGGACGTGCGGCACGGGCAGAGTGCGCCACCACGCATCCGGCAGATCCGGCTGCCCGGTCAACAGCGTGATCGTCGACGCGTCGCTCCACCTCAACGGTGGAACGAGGTCGCTCAGGCAGAAATTCATCCCGTTCCGTTCACCCCTCACGCCGCCGCGGCGGTGCAGCCGTCATCTCGCCGCCCACGGAACAGACCATAGTCCGGCAAATTAGCCCTACGCATCATGCACTACGCATCAGCGCCGTACGGCGGCGAAGCGTAGACGCACGTAGTCGGCCATCCAGCCAGTCTCCCTGCGAAGCGCGGGCGCCGCCAGTTCGTTGACGCGATGAAGCAGGGGCTCCACGATCTCCGGGGGCAGCCCGGCGAGGGCCGACGAGGCGAACATCCGCACCCAGTCGGCGGCTCCGCCAGGGCATTCGTCGAGCGGGGTCGGCCGGTCGAAGTATTCCAGCAACCGGACGACGAAACCCTCTTTCTCCAGACGGCGGGCGTATTCCGCGGGCGAGGGAAAGTACCACGGCATCTCGGGCTCGCGCAGGCCGTACTCGCGCCAGGCGGTCAGCATCGCGGCGGTCAGCTCGGCGCAGTTGCCGGCCCCGCCCATCTCGGCGACGAAGCGCCCGCCGGGCGTCAGCGACTCGCGCACGTTGGCGATCACGGTGTCGGGGTCGCGGCTCATCCAGTGCAGCGCCGCGTTGGAGAAGACCGCGTCGTACGGGTCCACCACGGAGAAGTCGTGCCCGTCGCCGACGATGAAGTTGATGCCCGGGTATTGTGCCAGCGCCTTCTCGATCATCGCGGACGAGCCGTCGATGCCGAGGACCTCGGCGCCGCGGAAGGCGATCTGCGCGGTGAGCACGCCGGTGCCGCAGCCGAGGTCGAGCACCCGCTCCCCGGGCCGCGGATCCAGCAGGTCGACCAGTGGCGCGCCCTGGGTGGAGACGTAGCCGAAGCTGCTGTCGTAGGCGCGACTGTTCCACCGCTCCAAACTCGGTGTGTCGTATCGCAAGACGATCAGCTCACTTTTCCTCAGACATCGGGCCCCCGTGGCCGTGCTGTCTGTTCACTTTAGAGCCTGATCGTCCCTACGACATATCAAGTCACTACTGACTCATCCCACACTCTTGGCCCATTCCTTACGCAGGTACGCCTTCCCGGCATCCTCCTGCGGGATCGTGAGCAGGATCGGCGGGCCGGGCGCCTTGGGCAGCCTGGCGGCCTGCTCGGCGTCCAGCGTGCCCTTCATGGCCATGGCCTCGCTCCGGGACGGACGGGCCCAGCCCTTCTGCAGCAGGTTCTGGCCCTCGTCGGAGAACAGGAACTCCTGCCACAGCCGGGCGGCGGCCGGATGCGGGGCGGCCTTGTTGATCGCCTGCACGTGGTAGTCGCCGAGCGCCGCGTCCCTCGGGATGACGACCTTCCAGCGGTCGGAGTGCGCGGCGCCGCGGGCGGCGTTGAGGTGGTCCCAGGCCACGATGGTGTTGGCCTTGGCGAGGTCGGTGAGCCGCCCGGCCTGCTTGAGCCTGGCGAACAGGCTCACGCCCTGGTCGGGCCGCGGCACGCCGCCGCGCATGGAGGCCGCCATCACGCCTCCGAAGGCGGAGGCCGAGCGGAGCGGGTCGCCGTCGAGCGCCACCTGGTAGCCGGGGTTGAGCAGGTCGGCGAAGGAGGCCGGGGCCTTGACGGCGCGGGGGTCGTAGCCGATGGACATGTAGCCGCCGTAGGCGGCGTACCAGGCGCCGGACGGGTCCTTGACGCGGTCGGGGACGTCCAGCCAGCCCTGCACCTTGTACGGCGCGAACCTGGCCGCCTCCTTGACCGCCACGTCCAGCGTGAGATCGAACACGTCGGGCTTGAGCGCGGCGGCGGCGTCGATCTGCCGCCTGCTGCTGGCGTTCGGCTCCAGTTCGTTGACCTTGATGCCGTACTTGTCGGCGAAGGCGTCGATCACCTCGCCGTAGTTGACCCATTCGCGCGGCAGCGCGATGACGTTGAGCTGCCCCTCGCGCTTGGCCGCCTCGACCAGGCGGTCCATGCTGGAGAAGCCCGCCTTGAGCGAGCCCGCCTGCACGTTCACCGGCGGCAGGTTCTTGGCCGGGGCGGGGTCGGTGGACGACGCGCCGCATCCGGCGCTGGCGAGGATTGCGGCTGCGGCGGCGCAGGTACGTACGGTCACATGACGAATACTGACCGCTACCGCGCCGCAGGTCGAGGAGGCGCGGCGGGAACGACCCTGGCCGCGACCAGCGTCTCCTCGGAGATCTCCACCAGCGTGCCGTCTTTTTTACGTACGCGCAGAACCCCGTGCTCCCAGGACTCCAGGACGCCCACCGCGTCGCGGAACCCGCCGGGAACCCTGCGCCGCGTGGTGATCCGGGCGCCTATGTCCTGAGTTGTGATCGCGATGACGAGGCGTGCGGCCACGAGTTTGCCACCCTCCGTTTCGGCCAGCTGGCAAGCACGGCAATACTAGGGCGTAGCAAACCGCGGTCAGAAGTCATGCCATGGTGCGGAGAAGAAGGAGCTCGAGGTGACCTACGTCATCGCGCAGCCTTGCGTGGACGTCCTGGACAAGGCGTGCATCGAGGAGTGCCCCGTCGATTGCATCTACGAGGGCGAGCGCATGCTTTACATCCACCCCGACGAGTGCGTGGACTGCGGCGCGTGTGAGCCTGTATGCCCCGTCGAGGCCATTTTCTATGAGGACGACCTTCCCGAGCAGTGGAAGGACTTCTACAAGGCCAACGTCGACTTCTTCGAGGAGCTCGGCTCGCCGGGCGGCGCCTCGAAGGTCGGCAAGATCGACAAGGACCACCCGGTGGTGGCGGCGCTGCCGCCGCAGGGCGAGGATCACTGAGCGGTCCCACGTCGGGCACGGGGGCATCCACGTCTGGATGCGCCCCGTCCGCGTGGCGTGCCCGCGCACGCGCCGTACGGCAGAGCGACACCCTGGAGCACCGTGAACAACCTGCCTGACTTTCCCTGGGACCGGCTGGAGCCGTACAAAGAGCGCGCGCTCGCTCATCCCGACGGCATCGTCGACCTCTCGGTCGGCACGCCGGTCGATCCCGTGCCCGAGATCGTCCGGCAGGCGCTGACCGGGGCCGCCGACAGCCCCGGCTATCCCTTGACGCACGGCACCAAGGCGCTGCGCGAGGCGGCGGCCGGCTGGCTGCGCCGCCGGCACGGCGTCGAGGTCGGCCAGCGTGACGTGCTCCCGCTGATCGGCTCCAAGGAGTTCGTCGCCTGGCTGCCCACCTATCTGGGCGCGCGCAGGGTGGTCTTCCCCGAGCTGGCCTATCCCACCTACGACGTGGGCGCGCGGCTCGCGGGGGCGGAGGGCACGGCCTCCGACAGCACGCTCGCGCTCGGCCCCGAGCGCGTCGACCTCGTCTGGGTCAACTCGCCCGGCAACCCGACGGGCCGGGTGCTGCCCGCCGAGCACCTGCGCAAGGTGGTGGCCTGGGCGCGCGAGCGCGGCGCGGTCGTCGCCTCCGACGAGTGCTACATCGAGCTCGGCTGGGAGGAGGAGCCGATCTCCATCCTCCACCCCGACATCTGCGGCGGCTCCCACGAGGGGCTGCTCGCCGTCCACTCGCTCTCCAAGCGCTCCAACCTGGCGGGCTACCGCGCCGGGTTCGTGACCGGCGACCCCGCCCTGGTCAAGCGGCTGCTGGAGATCCGCAAGCACGCCGGCATGCTCATGCCCGCCCCGGTCCAGGCCGCGATGACGGCCGCCTTCGAGGACGACGCCCACGCCGACGCCCAGCGCGAGCGCTACGCCGCCCGCCGCGCCCTGCTCCGCCCCGCCCTGGAGAAGGCCGGCTGGCACATCGACCATTCGACCGCAGGGCTGTACTTCTGGGCATCCAACGGGCAGAACGCATGGGACCAGGTACGAAAGCTTTCCGAAATAGGGATTTTGGTCGCGCCGGGCGAGTTCTACGGATCGGCAGGTGAGCGGCACATCCGCATCGCCGTCACCGCCACCGACGAACGCATCAGTGCGGCGGTGCGCCGCCTCCAGTAGGATCGCGCGTCAGAGCAAACCGTGAGGTTTGGCACGCATAAATCGATAAGGGCTTATGCCGAGGCAGACCGCGAGTGGAGCGAGCTGATCGATGAGCATGACCTCCATGGTCGTTCTCGGGCTGAGCATCGCCCTCGTCCTGCTCCTGCTCGGAGCCTTCCTGGCGACGTTGCGGCAAGACAGGAGAGGCCGCGCGGGCACGCCGCCGCCGGCGGCCGGGTCCGCGCGCGCGGAGAGCCCGATGCCGGCCCCGACGAGCGGGCCCGTGAGCGCGCCCGTCCCCGCGTCCGCCGCCATGCCCCCGAACGTGCCCTCCAGCGTCCCCCGTCAGGTCGGCGCCGACTACACCGACCCCCGCACCCTCCGGGTGGGCGACAAGATCGACGTCCAGGGCTCGGTCGCGCGAGTGCTCGGCGCCCTGCACATCTCCGGCCAGGGCCAGCAGTGGACGGAGTTCCTGCTGCGCGACAGCGCGCGACGACGGCAGTGGCTGTCGGTCGAGGTCCGCGCCGGCGACCCGCCGCACCTGGTGGTGCTGCTCTGGACCGAGGTGCCCACCCAGGGCATGGTCCCCGCCAAGCACATGCTCATCATGGAGGGCGTGGAGTTCTTCCCCGTCGAGCGGGGCACGGCCGCCTTCCGCAGCGAGGGCGACACGGGCAACCCCGACCGGGGCCTGCTCGACTTCGCCGACTACCGCGCGGGCGACGGCCGGCTGCTCTCCTTCGAGCGCATCCAGGGCCAGTCCTGGACCGCCAGCTACGCCCAGCCCCTCCCGCCCGGCTCCATCTCCGTCATCCGCCGTGCCTCCTGACGCGCCGCAATCTCGCGGGAATTGCGCGCAATCACCGTAGTGGGGCGCGGGTTCAGGACAGCTCGACCTTGCCGGTGCCCGACCCGTCGCCGGTGCGCCATCCCTTGGCCTCCAGGTCGTTCGACCAGGACGCACCCGCGTAGCGCACCCGGCTCAGGCCGTACTTCTCGGCGTGGGCCACCGACCAGGCGGCCACCAGCCACCCCCGCCTGCGCGAGGTGATCGTCGTGCTGCCGAGGGCGCGGGCGAGCTGCTTGCGCGCCTCCTCCGTGCGCGGCGCAGGGGCCGGGGTCCGGCCGCCCGACGGATACCAGCAGTGCACCGACTCGGGCACGCGCCCCGTGAACGCCGCCGCGAGGGCCTTCGCCTGCTCCTCGTGGGGCGCGTAGGCGTAGCCGCCCGCCGAGCGCTGCACCGCCTGCGCCGCCTCCGCCAGCGGGATCTTCCGGTAGTTCTTCACCTTGACCAGCGCGGCGAAGAACCGGTTGGTGGCGTAGACCGGGTCCATGATCTGCTTCTTCGTGCCCCAGCCCTGCGACTCGCGCTGCTGGAACACGCCCACCGAGTCGCGGTCGCCGTAGTCGAGGTTGTAGAGCTTCGACTCCTGGATCGCGGTGGCGTAGGCGATGACCACGGCCCGCTCGGGCAGCTTCCTGCGCGCCGCGACGGCGGCGATCGTGGCGGCGATCTGCGCCTGCTCGGGATCGAGGGCGAGGTCGAACCCCAGAGCGCGCACGCTGCAGTGGGCCGCCACGGGCTCGGCCAGGTGAGGGGTCCTCTTCAGCAGGTGGTAGAGCCCCACGGAGATGCCGACGGCGAGGACGACCACGATGATCACGATGGTGATGACCTCACGGGAGAACCGCATGCGCACCCTGAAGAACCTACCCGTACGGATAAGCTCCGTGCCCATGAGTGACGCGAGCACCTCCTCACCGATAGCCCCGGTCATCGACGAGCTCTGGGAGCGCCGCGCGGAGCTGTCACCGCAGGACGACGAGGCCCGCCACCTGGTGATCGGCGCGGTGGACCTGCTCGACGCCGGGGTGGCCCGCACCGCCCGGCTGGTGGACGGCGAGCTGGAGGTCGACGAGCGGGCCAGGAGGGCGATCCTGCTCGCCTTCAAGCTGCTCGGCATGGCCCGCTCCCAGGTGGGCGACTTCCACCATCAGGACCGCGTCCCGCTGAAGAACTCCTTCGAGGGCGTGCGCGTGGTGCCCGGCGCGATCGCCCGCTGGGGGTCCTACCTGGCGCCCGGGGTGGTGCTGATGCCGTCGTTCACCAACATCGGCGCGTACGTGGACGAGAACACGATGGTCGACACCTGGGCCACCGTCGGCTCCTGCGCCCAGATCGGCAAGAACGTGCACCTGTCCGGCGGGGTGGGCGTCGGCGGCGTGCTGGAGCCGCCCAACGCGGTGCCGGTCGTGGTCGAGGACGACGCGCTCGTGGGCAGCCGCGCGATGCTCGTCGAGGGCGCCAGGGTCGGCAGGGGCGCGGTGGTGGGCGCCGGGGTGATCCTGTCCGCCTCGATCCCCGTGATAGACGTGGAGACCGGCGAGGAGCTGACGCGGGGCCGGATCCCCGACTGGTGCGTGGCCGTGAGCGGCACGCGGCAGCGGGAGTTCCCCGGAGGCACGTTCGGGCTGCCGTGCGTGCTGGTGATCAAGCGGCTGGAGCCGGGGCAGCGGCACGACAAGGCGGCGCTCAACGAGGTGCTGCGGGAACACGGGGTGAACACCTGATGCTGGACCTGACCCAGGACGTACGCGCGCTCACCGCCGCGATCGTGGACATCGAGTCGGTGAGCGGCGCCGAGCGCGCCCTGGCCGACGCCGTCGAGCGGGCGCTGGCCGCGCTGCCGTACCTGAAGGTGGAGCGTTCCGGCGAGACCGTCGTCGCCCGCACCGAGCTCGGCCGCGGCGAGCGCGTGCTGATCGCCGGCCACCTCGACACCGTCCCGGTCGCGGGCAACCTGCCGAGCCGGGTCGAGGGCGACCTGCTGTACGGGTGCGGCACCTCCGACATGAAGGCCGGCGTGGCGGTCGCGCTCCGGCTGGCCGCCACCGTGCCCGCCCCCAACAGGGACGTCACCTACGTCTTCTACGACTGCGAGGAGATCGAGGCCGAGCGCAACGGCCTCACCCGCGTCGCGAGGGAGCACCCCGACTGGCTGCTCGCCGACTTCGCGGTGCTGATGGAGCCGACCGACGGCGTGATCGAGGGCGGCTGCCAGGGCACGCTGCGCGCCGAGGTCGCGGTGACCGGCAAGCGCGCCCACAGCGCGCGCTCGTGGTTCGGGGTCAACGCCATCCACGGGATCGAGCCGGTGCTCGCCCGGCTCAACGCCTACGAGGCCCGCCGGCCGGTGGTCGACGGGCTGGAGTACCACGAGGGGCTCAACGCGGTCGGCGTCACCGGCGGCGTCGCGGGCAACGTCATCCCCGACCGGTGCGTGGTCACCGTCAACTACCGTTTCGCCCCCGACCTGACCGTCGAGCAGGCCGAGCAGCACGTACGCGAGGTGTTCGACGGCTTCGAGGTGACCTTCACCGACGCGGCGCCTGCGGCCCGGCCGGGGCTGACGCATCCGGTGGCGGCGGCGTTCGCCGCGGCCGTGGGCGGCACGCCGCGGGCCAAGCTGGGCTGGACGGACGTCGCCCGCTTCTCCGCGCTCGGCGTCCCCGCCGTGAACTACGGCCCCGGCGATCCCAACCTGGCGCACCAGCAGGGGGAGTACGTGTCGCTGCCGAAGATCGTGGAGGGCGAGCGCGCGATGCGGGACTGGCTCACCAAATGAAAGTGGCCTTCCTCGCCGGCCATTTGGCGGGGAAGACCACTTTCAGTCCCGAGCAGCACCCTCGCCAGTTAGACGCGAGGGAGCCGAAATCCGGTTCCCCGCCTCCAAAGTTTTTTTCGATTCCCGTAACCACCCCGCCACCTGGGCTTTCGCCGTCAGGCCGCGAACCGCGCGGGAGAAGGGCTAGCGTGATCCGCATGGAACAGAACCGTCGGGAGCGCCGTCAGGGCCAGGCCGTCGTCCGCGGCAGCCTGGTGCCCAGCTCCACCCATGACCAGCGGCTGCTGGCCCGCCAGGGCTCCTCCGACTGGGTGCACATGGACCCGTGGCGGGTCATGCGCATCCAGGCCGAGTTCGTGGAGGGCTTCGGCCAGCTCGCCGAGCTGCCGCCCGCCGTCACCGTGTTCGGCTCGGCCCGCACGCCCGGCGACTCCGCCGACTACAGCACGGGCCGGGCGCTCGGCCGGGCGCTGGCCGAGGCCGGCTACGCCGTCATCACCGGCGGCGGACCCGGCGTGATGGAGGCGGCCAACCGCGGGGCGCGCGACGTGGAGGGCGCGATCTCGGTCGGGCTCGGCATCGAGCTGCCGTTCGAGCAGCGCATGAACGACTTCGTGGACCTCGGCATCGAGTTCCGCTACTTCTTCGTGCGCAAGACCATGTTCGTGAAGTACTCCTGCGGCTTCATCGCCCTGCCCGGCGGCTTCGGCACCCTGGACGAGCTGTTCGAGGCGCTGACGCTGGTGCAGACGCACAAGGTCACCTCGTTCCCCGTCGTGCTGGTGGGCAGCGAGTTCTGGGGCGGCCTGCTCGACTGGGTCAAGAGCAGCCTGCTCGGCACCGGCAAGATCGCCTCGAAGGACCTCGACCTCATCACCGTCACCGACGACGTCGACGAGGCCGTACGCATCATCGTGGAGTCCGACCGGGCCCGCAGCAGGCAGCGTCAGGAGGAGATCGAGGCCGCCGCCGGCCACCACGCCGAGCCGCAATAGGCTTCCGCGACGTGAACATCTGCGTCTTCTGCGCCTCCAGCCTGCACATCGACAGGAAATACCTCGACCTGGCCGCCCGCGTCGGCGCCGAGCTCGGCCGGCGCGGCCATACGCTCGTCAGCGGCGGCGGATCGATCTCCTGCATGGGCGCGGTCACCTCGGCGGCCCGCGCGGCCGGCGGGCGCACGGTCGGCGTGATCCCGCAGGTGCTGGTCGACATGGAGGTGGCCGACGAGGAGTCGCACGAGCTGATCGTCACCGGCGACATGCGCGAGCGCAAGGGCGTCATGGACGCCCGCTCCGACGCGTTCCTGGTGCTGCCGGGCGGCATCGGCACGCTGGAGGAGCTGTTCGAGATCTGGACCGCGCGGGTGCTGGGCATGCACGACAAGCCCCTCGTGGTGCTCGACCCCTGGGGCCTTTACGACCCGCTCAAGCGGCTCATGCACCACCTCTACGACGAGGGCTTCACCCGGCCCGAGGTGTTCGACGCGATCTCGTGGACGACGACCGTAGAGGAGGCGTTCGCCCGGCTGGAGGCCCGCCCCCAGCCGGTCCGGCCGAGCGTCGCCGAGCTGGGCGAGGCCACCCCCTGATCGGGCCCCTGATCGGGGCCCGCCCCGCTGACCAGGACGGTCGTGCCCGAAGCGGCACCTGCCGCGGCAAGTGCGGACCTCATGCCCCGATGGTATGAGTACGATGCCAATGTGCTGGTCATACTCGCCATCGCCGCCATCGCCATTCTGGCCTGCGTGGTCGTGGTCTCCCTCGGCCGGGGCGGTGAGCTGACCGAGTTCCCGCCGGACGTGCCTCCGCTCGGCCTGCCCGAGCCGGGACAGCTCACGGCGGTCGACTTCATGGCGCTCCAACTGCCGGTCAACCTGGTCGGCTACCACACGGCGAGCGTCGATGAGGCCCTGCGCCGCGCGGCCACCGCGCTCAGCGAGCGCGACACCAGGATCGCCGTGCTGGAGCAGCGCGTCTCCGAGCTGCTGTCCAGCCGGCTGTACGCGCGCCAGGAGGTCTACGCCTCGCCGGGCGCCGGGCTGCGGACCGAGCACGAGCCCGAGGCGCCGGCCGTGGACAGGGAGCTGCCGGAGTCCGGCGATCCCGTCACGTCGAGCGGCGCGTCGGTGTCGTGGGACGGCGGGGCCGAGCTCCAGCACCCGCCCGAGGACCCCGAGTGGCGGCTGCCCGCCGACGACGAGCCGGGGAACGACGAGCCGGAGAAGGACTTCGCCGAGAAGGACCAGGCGGAGAAGGGCGAGCTGGAGCCGGACGCGCCGGAGAAGGAAGGCGCGGAAGACGGGGAGCCGGCGCGGGCCGCGCGGGTCAAGGACGCCAAGGACGCCGACGGGGACGACCGGAAGTGACCGAGCTGATCCGCTGCACCTGGGCCGGCATGTCCGACCCGATGTACCTCGCCTACCACGACGAGGAGTGGGGCCGCCCGGTGAGGGGCGACGACGCGGTGTTCGAGCGTGTCGCGCTGGAGGCGTTCCAGTCCGGCCTGTCCTGGCTGACCATCCTGCGCAAGCGCGAGAACTTCCGCGCCGCCTTCGACGGCTTCTCCATCCCGAAGGTCGCCGCCTACACCGAGCAGGACGTCGAACGGCTGCTCGGCGACGCCGGCATCGTCCGCAACCGCGCCAAGATCGAGGCGGCCATCAGCAACGCGAGAGCCGCCCAGGACCTCCCCGTCGGCCTGTCGGAGCTGGTGTGGCGGCACGCCGACCCCGACTCGCCGGTGCCGAGGACGATGGCCGACGTCCCCGCCGTCACCCCCGGCTCCAAGGCGCTGGCCAAGGAGCTGAAGCGGCACGGCTTCAGGTTCGTCGGCCCCACCACGGCCTACGCGCTCATGCAGGCGATCGGCCTGGTCAACGACCATCTCGCGGACTGCGTGGCGCGCGTCACTCGCCCGTGAAGGCCGGGCGCTGCTTGGCGAGGAAGGCCCGGGTCGCCTCGCGATGGTCGCGGGTGGCCGCGCACTCGTCCTGAAGGTCGGCCTCCAGGGCGAGCGCGTCCGGCAGCGCGTGCGTGGCGGCGTGGGCGAGGGCCCGCTTGGTGGCCGCGTACGCCACCGTCGGCCCCTGCGCCAGCCGCGCCGCCAGCTCGTACGCGGTCTTCAGCACGTCGTCGGCGGGCACCACCCGCGTGACCAGCCCCAGCTCCAGGGCGCGGGCGGCGTCCAGCGGCTCGCCGAGCAGCAGCAGCTCGGCGGCCCGGCCGAGTCCGACGAGGCGCTGCAGCGTCCACGACGCGCCGGAGTCGGGGGCGAGGCCGATGCCCGTGAAGGCGAGCGCGAACTTCGCCTTCTCCGAGGCCACCCGCAGGTCGCAGGCGAAGGCGAGCGACGCCCCCGCGCCCGCCGCGACCCCGTTGACGGCGGCCACGACCGGCTTCGGCATGGTGGTCAGCAGCTCGACGACCGGGTTGTAGTGGAGGCGTACGGTGTCGTCGAGGCCGCGTCCCGCCTCCAGGTTGCCGGCGTGCTCGCGCAGGTCCTGGCCCGCGCAGAAGGCCCGGCCCGCGCCCGTCAGCAGCACGGCGCGGATCGCGCGGTCGTCCGCGGCGCGCCGCAGCGCGTCGAGCAGCGCCACTTTGAGCTCGGTGGTGAGCGAGTTCATCGCGTCGGGGCGGTCGAGGGTGATGGTGGCGACGGCGTCGGCCACGTCGTAGCGGATCAAGGCAACTCCCTGTCGACGAACGCGGTGGCTGCGGGCAGCAGCCTGGCGGCCTCCTGCTCGAAGTAGGCCCTGGCCTTCTCACCTGGCCAGCCGGCCGGCAGCAGCTCGCCCGGCAGGCCGGGGTCGCGGAACAGGAAGTTCCGCCAGCCGTGGACGAGCCTGCTGCGGGCGGCGAAGACCTGGTCGTCCGGGGCCGACCCGGGCAGCGTGCTGATCAGCGTGACAGCCTCGGCGAGCCATTGCTCGTACGCCTCGCCGATGGCGTCCAGATCCCAGGCCCGCGCCACCAGCTCGCGCGGGTCGCCGTCGAGCGCGGCCTCGAACCGGTCGGCCCGCACGCCCTCGCCCTCCAGCAGGGCGTCCAGCTCGCCGGCGTGGCGTGGACCGATCCAGGTCGTCTCCGACAGAGCGGCGTAGCCGAGGAAGGTGAGGTCGGCCCGCAGCCGCTCCCTGCGCGGGCGTTCCCTGACCGGCTCGAGGACGACGACATGCCAGCGGCCCGCCCAGGGAGGGGTCCCGGCTCGGTAAATTCTCACGGCCGCCTCATCGAGCCGGCGCACGCACTTGGGCGTCAGGCCGTAGCCGGGCCCCTGCGGCAGCCTGACCGGACGCAGCCAGCCCTGGCGCACCATCCGGGAGACCGCCGTGCGGACGGCGGGAGCCGCGATTTCCAGGGGTTTCATGAGCCTGACGAGCGCGGCGACGGACGCCTCTCCGCCTCGCCGGCGCAGGTGGTCCCCGTAGAGATCGAACAGAGCGGCGCGAGCGTGCACGCAGTCCAGTTTGGCCGTCTTCGCACGCCCCGACAACGCATTCTGGGAGGAGATCGTTACCCATGAGCGCTCTCGATGCGGGAGAATAGGACATCACAGAAGACGTGAATGCGCCGACCACCCCTCCTGGGAGGTCGGAAATCGCGGGCCGCGGGAGCCCAAGGCAGGAAGGGATGCACGCATGGCGGCGATGAAGCCGCGGACCGGCGATGGTCCGCTCGAGGTCACCAAGGAAGGGCGCGGCATAGTCATGCGGGTCCCTCTCGAAGGTGGCGGCCGGCTCGTCGTGGAGATCTCCGCCGACGAGGCCAAGGCCCTCGGTGAGGCGTTGAAGAACGTCGTCGGCTGAGCGCTCCCGAGAGACAACCTGTTTCACGACCCTGGCGCGTACCCGGCTGAACCGGCGCCAGGGTCGCTGACGTTTGAGGAGAATTTCCCGTGCCCATTGAGACCACTGCCGCGGTGGTCGCCGAGGTGCCCGCCGACGCCGAGCTGCTGGCGATCCCGTACGCCTCCGACCTCGCTCCCGCGCACGACGTGGAGCTGCACCTGCCCGTACGCGACCTGCTGGCCCACTACGAGGCGAAGGGGGAGGCCGGGGAGATCGTGGAGGTGCCCGTGGCCCGCGCGGGGGGCGTGGGCCGAGTGCTGTTCTACGGCGTCGGCGACGGCAAGCCGGCCGCGCTGCGCAGGGCGGGCGCCGCGCTCGCCCGCCGGGCCAAGGGCAAGGACACCCTGACCGTGGTGCCGCCGGACGGGGAGATCACCGCGTTCGCCGAGGCGGCGCTGCTGGCCGCCTACACCTTCCGCATCGGCGACGCCGGGCGCAGGGCCGTGGCGCGGCTGGTGTTCGCCGGGGCCGACCAGGCGGCACTGGAGCGGGCGGAGGTCACGGCGCGGGCGGTGGCGCTGGCGCGCGACCTCGCCAACACGCCCTCCTCGGTCAAGAACCCCGCCTGGCTCGCCGAGCGGGCCGCCGAGACCGGCCTGCCGGTGCGGGTGTGGGACGAGGAGCAGCTGCGGGCCGAGGGCTTCGGCGGCATCCTCGCCGTCGGGCAGGGCTCGGTCAGCCCGCCGCGCCTCATCCAGCTCTCCTACACCCCCGAGCAGCCCGCGGAGCGGCACGTGGTGCTGGTCGGCAAGGGCATCACGTTCGACTCGGGCGGCCTGTCGCTCAAGCCGACCGAGAACATGAAGACCCAGAAGACCGACATGGCGGGCGGGGCGGTCGTCATCGCGGTGCTGCGCGCCCTCGCCGAGCTGAAGGCCCCGGTGCGGGTCACCGGGTTGGTCGCCGCCGCCGAGAACATGCCCTCCGGCACCGCGCAGCGGCCCACCGACGTCATCACCCACTACGGCGGCCGCACGGTCGAGGTGCTCAACACCGACGCGGAGGGCCGGCTCGTGCTGGCCGACGCCCTCGCCTACGCCGACGCCGAGCTCGACCCCGACGCGGTGGTGGACATCGCCACCCTCACCGGGGCCATCAGCGTGGCGCTCGGCCGCAGCGTCGGCGCCGTCTACGCCTCCGACGACGACCTGGCCGGGCGGCTCGTCGCGGCCGGGCAGGCGAGCGACGACCGGCTGTGGCGGATGCCGCTCATCGACGAGTACGCCCCCGCGCTGGAGTCGTCCGTCGCCGACCTCGCCAACGTCGAGGCGGGCTCGCGCTTCGGGGCGGGCTCGATCACGGCGGCGCTGTTCCTGCGGGAGTTCGCGGGCAAGCGGCCGTGGGCGCACCTCGACATCGCCGGGGTCGGCCGCAGCACCGTGGACGAGGGCACGCTCAGCAAGGGCGCCACCGGGTTCGGCGTCCGCGTCCTGCTGGAGTGGCTCACCCGGGGGTGAGCCGCCGCCCTACGCCGACTCACCCGGGGGTGAGCCGCCGCCCTATGCCGACACCTTGACGGCGGCCAGCAGGCCGTCGCCGAGGGGCATGAGCACCGAGCGCAGCCGTTCGTCCGACTGCACCAGCTTGCCGAGCTCGCGCAGCGCGACCGTGTCGGGGTCGCGCTGCGACGGGTCGGCCACGCGGTTGTGCCACAGCATGTTGTCGAAGGCCACGATGCCGCCCACGCGCAGCAGGCGGACGGCCTCGGCCAGATAGTCGGCGTACTCCTGCTTCGCGCCGTCGGCGAAGACCATGTCGTAGCCGCCGTCGGACAGGCGGGGCAGCACGTCGAGCGCCCGACCGGAGATCAGCCGCACCCGCGCGCCGGAGAACCCGGCCTCCGCGTACGCCTGCCGGGCCAGGCGCTGGTGCTCGGGCTCGACGTCCACGCTGGTCAGCGTGCCGTCGGCGCGCATGCCGCGCAGCAGCCACAGCCCCGAGACGCCGCAGCCCGTGCCGATCTCCACCACCGCCTTGGCGTTGACCGCGGTGGCGAGGAAGCACAGCGCCGCGCCCGCGCCGGGAAGGACGGGCACGGCCCCCATCTCCAGCCCGCGCTGCCGCGCCGCGTGCAGGATCTCATCCTCCTGATGAAACTGCTCCGCATAGGCCAGAGTGGCCTCCACCTGATCGGTCATCGGCCGCCTCCCCCCACTTTCGTGCGATGTGTCCGCGTGATTGGCACCGATCGCAGCCTAGGGGAGACACGCCGGGACGGGAACTCAGGAGGGTCCCGAGGCGTTGCAGGTTTAAACGGGCTTTGCCGGTCCGGAAGGCAGGCAGTGCGCACGAAGGGACGAAACCAGGCACTATGGCGATAGCGGTGGTCCCAGAGAGAGGAGTTCTGGTGGACGAGAGCGACCACCAGACGGATGCTCCCGTGTCGTCTGACTGGACGCCTCCCACATGGGAGGAAGTCGTGCGGACGCACTCCGCGCGCGTGTACCGGCTCGCGTACCGGCTGACCGGCAACGTCCACGACGCCGAGGACCTCACGCAGGAGGTCTTCGTCCGGGTCTTCAGGTCGTTGTCCAGCTACACCCCCGGCACGTTCGAGGGGTGGCTGCACCGGATCACGACCAACCTGTTCCTCGACATGGCGCGGCGCAAGCAGCGCATCAGGTTCGAGGGGCTGGCCGACGACGCCGCCGAGCGGCTGCGCGGCCGGGAGCCGTCGCCGGCGCAGGCGTTCGACGACGCCCATCTGGAGCCCGACATCCAGGCCGCACTCGACGCGCTCGCGCCCGAGTTCCGTGCCGCGATCGTGCTCTGCGACATCGAGGGGCTCTCCTACGAGGAGATCGCCAAAACGCTCGGCGTCAAGCTGGGCACGGTCCGCAGCCGCATCCACCGTGGTCGGGCGCAGTTGCGGGAGGCCCTCGACCACCGGGCCCCCCGTGCCAACCAACTCCCCCCGTCCGTGATCCCTGGGGAGGAAGTCTGATATGGCTCATCTTGGAGAACGCGTTTCCGCGCTGGTCGACGGCGAACTCGGCCACCACGAGCGCGAGCGCGCGCTCGCGCACCTGACCTTCTGCGCCGACTGCAGGGCGGAGGTCGAGTCCGTACGCGCGCTGAAGGCGCGGCTGCGCTCGCTGGAGAGCCCGGCGATGCCGGCCGACCTCACGATGTCCCTGCTCCGCATGGCGGAGCCGGGCGGTCCGCTGCCGCCGAGGGAGCGCCCTTTTCCTACCCGTACCTTCGGGGGTGTGCCCATCCCGGGCCCGCACAGCATCGCCCCGCTGGACAACCGGCCCCGCAGGGACGCCACTGGAGGGGCTTCGGGCCCCGGCCGTGGCGGTAGGCGGCGCTCGGCGTACGTCGCGGTGAGCGTGGTCTCGGCCGCCGTGGCGCTCGGCACCTTCTTCGCCGTCTCCGGCGCGGGTCAGGAGACCCCGACGCCGCCGGTCGAGCTGTACAAGTTGCAGCACTCGCCGACGGGCGCTCCGTCGGTCCACACTCCCTGAGGTTCCGATATGCCGGAGATGGCCGAGGTTGGCGTAGCCGTGCATGGTACGGGCATACGATCTGGGTTCGGGTCCTTATAACCCTCGTATGTCGCAATGGCGACGATTGCGGCGGCCGAGCCAAGGAGTGGTGAGACTTAGATGACCGACGAGACGCCGCGCCCCACCGAAGGACGCACGCCGTCGGACTACCCCGAGTCACAGGGGCGGCCGGAGTTCCTGCCCGCCGACCACCCGGCCGAGTCGCCGGGCGGGCGCGCGGAACCCCCCGCCTCCTTCGGCGGCACCTCCTGGGGCGATCCGTCGGGCCGCGCCGCCGAGCCCGCGGGGGCGCCGCCGTACCAGCCGTCCTACGCGCCCTACGGCGGCTCGCCCGAGTCGTCGGGGGAGCAGCGGGGCGGGAGCGGGCCGTCGTACGCGCCCGGCTTCGGCGCGCCCGGCGGCGGCCAGGACAACGGCACCCGCCAGTACGAGAGCCCCGGCTTCGGGCGGCCCGACGGTGGCCCGCCGTCCGGCGACAACCCCTACGGCGACGGGGCGTCCGATGACCGGCCGCTCGCCGACACCATCAGCGGCCCGTCGTTCGCCGGCCCGTCCTCCTCGGCCCCGTCCTACGGCGGCGCTTCGTTCGAGAGCCCGTCGTCATCGGCGCCGTCGTTCGGCGGTGCGTCGTCCTCGACCCCGCCCTATGGTGGCGCGTCGTTCGAGAGCCCGTCCTCCTCGGCCCCGTCGTTCGGCGGCGCTTCGTTCGAGAGCCCGTCGTCCGGTGGCGCCTCGTTCGGGGGTCCGTCGTTCGAGGGCCCGTACTCCGCGGCCCCGCCGTTCGGCGGCCCGTCGTTCGGCGGTGCGCCGTACGGGCCCGGGACGCCGCCGCCTCCCCGGCAGGCGCTCGGGATGGGCGCGGGCTGGGCCCCGCCGCCCCTGGCCCACGGCGGGCCGGCGGGCGACCGGCGGCGCGGTCCCGGCACCGGCGGGCTGATCGCCATCGCCCTCGCCATCGCGCTGGTGGCCTCCGGCCTCGGCAGCGTCGGCACCTACCTGCTGACCAGGCCCAGCGGCTCGGCCGCCACGGACCCCTCCTACAGCCTCGGCCCCGTGCCCACCGGCGCGGCCAGCCGCGAGCCCGGCTCCATCGCGGGCGTCGCCGCGCGGGTGCTCCCCAGCGTGGTCTCCCTGGAGGTCGGCAACGGCTCCAACACCGAGGGCGCCACCGGCTCCGGCTTCCTGATCAAGAACGGCTACGTGGTGACCAACAACCACGTGGTCGCCCTGGCGGCCAACGGCGGCGAGATCAAGATCCAGTTCAACAACCGCAAGACCACCTCGGCCCGCATCGTCGGCCGCGACCCCGGCTCCGACCTGGCCGTGGTCAAGCCGGAGGAGACGTTCGGCACGCCGGAGATCACCCTCGGCAACTCCGACCAGGTGGTCGTGGGCGACCCGGTCATCGCGATCGGCTCGCCGCTCGGGCTCACGGGCACGGTCACGACGGGCATCGTCAGCTCGCTCAACCGCCCCGTCATCGCCGGCGACGAGACCGGCGGGGGCAGCGAGGAGACCGCGTACATCAGCGCCATCCAGACCGACGCCGCGATCAACCCCGGCAACTCGGGCGGCCCGCTGGTCAACAGCCGCGGCGAGGTCGTCGGCGTCAACTCGGCCATCGCCACGCTCAGCCGGTCGATCGGCGGCCAGAGCGGCAGCATCGGCCTGGGCTTCGCGATCCCGGTCAACCAGACGCGGCGGGTGGCCGAGGAGCTGATCAGCACCGGCCGGGCCAAGCGGCCGAAGATCGGCATCGTGCTGGAGAAGGACTACCGCGGCCAGGGCGTGAAGATCGCCACCGCGAGCGTGGGCGGCCAGCAGCCGGTGACCCCCGGCGGGCCCGCCGACAAGGCCGGGCTCCGGGCCGGTGACGTGATCCTGGAGATGGACGGCCTCGCCCTGCAGGACGGCAACGAGCTGATCGCGCTGATCCGCAGCAAGGCCCCCGGCTCGAAGATCAACATCAAGTACCAGCGCGCCGGGCAGGAACGCACGGCCACGCTGACGGTGGTGGCCGAGGACGGGCCGTCGCCGACGCCGTCCTGACGCCGATCCGAGGCCGTCCCGGGGCTGTCCTGAGCCCGGGCATCGTAGCGGTGCCCGGGAGCCCTTAGTCTGTGGATAGGCCGGGGTTGTCCTCGGAGGCGTTGACTGCGGTAGGAGCTCACGGTGTTCGGACTCGGGTGGGGGGAGATAGCGGCGCTGGTCGTCCTCGCGCTGCTGGTCTTCGGCCCCGACAAGCTGCCCCAGGCCGCCGCGCAGGCCGGCCGGACGCTGCGCAACCTGCGCCGCATGGCCAACAACGCGCGCGACGACCTGCGGGCCGGGCTGGGCCCGGAGTTCCAGAACTTCGACCCGGCCGACCTCAACCCGCGCACGTTCGTCCGCAAGCATCTCCTCGACGACATCGAGGACACCTGGAACGACAAGCCGAAGGAGCTGGACTCCGTCGCGGCCTCCTACTCGCCGGAGCCGGTCGTGGACGAGCTGGGCTACGGCGAGGTCCCGCCGTACGACTCCGAGGCCACCTGATGCCCGTGGAGCCCTCCCTGGCGCCCGGCGTCGAGGAGGGCGCGAAGAAGTCGGGCATCCTGTGGCTCGGCCTGGCCGACGGGCCCCGGCTGGCCTGGCACGTCTGGCACGACGGCGCGATCCATCTCGTGACGGGCGGCGAGGAGCAGAGCCTGCCCGGGCTCGACGCGCTCGACCGGGTCCACGTGACGCTGCGCAGCAAGGACAACGGCGCCAGGCTGGTGGAGTTCGACGCCGCGGTGTCGGCCGTCGACCAGGAGCGGGCCCCCGAGGCGGTGGCCGCGCTCGCCAAGGAGCGGCTCAACGCCCGCGACGCCGAGCACCTCGCCGAGCGGTGGGCCCGCGAGTGCGTCGTCGTCCGGCTCACCCCCGTGAGCTGACCCCGTCCAGGGACGCCAGCCCGGGCTCGCCGGGCTCCTCCGCCGGCCGCGCCGAGGCGGTCGCGGTCTGCGCGAGCAGCGCGCCGGCCAGCACGAGCAGCCCGCCGGTGATCTGGAACACGCCGAGGGTCTCGCCGACCAGCCCCCAGGCCACCAGGGCGCCGCCGATGACCTCAAGCGACGCGACCGTGGCCCCGACGGCGGCCGACAGCCGCCGCACCGCGTTGACGCCCAGGATGTACGCCACCACGGTCGCGACCAGCACCATCCACACGTACGCCCCCAGCACCGGCAGGCTCACCCCGCCCCCGGCCGGTGTGGTGGTGAGGGTGAAAGCGCTCCAGGGGATGTCCCAGGGCCGGGCGAAGGGCACCAGCACCACGGCCGCGCCCGCCATGCCCCAGGCGATGAGCCCGAGCGGGTCCACGTCGTCGCCGAAGCTGTCGCTCATGAGGAAGTAGCCCGCGCAGCAGGCCCCGGCCGCCAGCCCGAGCAGCAGGCCGAGCGCGTCGATCCGCATGCCCTGCCACGCCTCGACCACGATGGCGAGCCCGAGGACGGCCGCCACGGCGCCGACGTAGGCGGCGGGCGCCAGCCTGATCCTGCGCACCAGCCGCACCCAGGCCACGACCATCACCGGCGCCATGAACTCCAGCAGCAGGGCGATGCCCACCGGCAGCCGCGTGATGGCCACGAAGTAGAGCGACTGGACCCCGGCCACGGCCATGATCGCGTACAGGGCGAAGAACGGCATGCGGGAGCGGGGGATGCGCAGCGCCCGTGGCCGTACGATGGCCAGCACGGCGAGCAGCAGCAGCCCCGCGCCCGCCATCCGCGTCCACACCGCTTCGATCGGCGCCAGCCCTGCCGCGATCAGATATTTGGCCATGGGCCCCGAGAACGCGAAACAACACGAGGACACGAACGCGAGCGCCAGCCCCGCATATCTCATCGCAACACCATTCCCGCCTCGTAATTACCGTCAAGCAGGTTTGATCCTGACATGTCGCCCTCACCTGGCGCAATGGGACGGCGCTGTTAGCCTGGCCACGTGAGGATCTTCGTGGCGCGGCTCCCTGGGACCCCGGTCTTCGACCCGGCGGGCGACCAGATCGGCCGCGTCCGCGACCTGGTGGCGGGCCTGCGCCCCGGCCGCCGCCCCAACATCCACGGATTGGTCGTGGAGGTGCAGCCGCGCCGCCGCGTCTTCCTGCCCATCACCCGCGTCCGCCGCATCGAGGCCGGGGCCGTCGTCTTCAGCGGCCGGCTCAACATGCGCAGGTTCGAGCAGCGCGCGAGCGAGACGCTGGTCGTCGGCGAGCTGCTCGACCTGTCCGTACGCGTCGGCGGCGAGCAGGTCACCGTCTACGACGTGGCCATGGAGGAGGTCAAGCCGTCCACCTGGGAGATCACCAAGGTCGCCGTCTACCGGCGCAGGCGGCGCGACCCCCGCGTGGTCGACTGGAACGAGGTCACCGGCTTCGACACCCTCCAGCAGGACCAGGGCGCGGCCGGGCTGATCGCGGCGTTCTCGTCCATGCGGGCCGCCGACGTGGCGAGCGCCCTGCACCACCTGCCGCCCAAGCGGCGCACCGAGATCGCCCGCGCGCTCGACGACGACCGCCTCGCCGACGTGCTGGAGGAGATGCCGCCGGACGACCAGGTCGGCGTCCTCGGCATGCTGGGGCCCGAGCGGGCGGCCCGCGTCCTGGAGGAGATGGGCCCCGACGACGCCGCCGACCTGCTGCACGAGCTGCCCGACGAGCAGGCGTCCGAGCTGCTGGCGCTCATGGAGCCGGGGGAGGCCGCGCCGGTGCGGCGGCTGCTCACCTACCCGGAGAACAGCGCGGGCGGCGTCATGACCAGCGAGCCGGTCATCCTGCCGCCCTCGTCCACGGTGGCCGAGGCGCTGGCGCACATCCGCCAGCAGGACCTCTCGCCCGCCGTCGCGGCCCAGGTGTTCGTGTCCAGGCCGCCGACCGAGACCCCCACCGGCACCTACCTGGGGGTGGCGCACTTCCAGCGCCTGCTGCGCGAGCCGCCCTCCACGCTGCTCGGCGCGGCGCTGGACCCGTCGATCGACCCCATCAAGCCGGAGTTCACGCTGATCGAGGTCACCTCGTACCTCGCCAACTACAACCTCGTCGCGGCGCCCGTCGTGGACGAGCTGGGCCGGCTCGTCGGCGCGGTGACCGTCGACGACGTGCTGGACCACCTGCTGCCCGAGGACTGGCGCGAGAGGGACGACACGTGACCACCGAACGACTCGACCAGCCGCGCGAGCTGCGCCGCACGCTGCGGCCGCACTACGACCCGGAGACCTTCGGACGGCTGTCCGAGCGGATCGCGCGCTTCCTCGGCACCGCCAGGTTCATCGTCTACATGACGGTGTTCGTCGGGGTCTGGGTGATCTGGAACGTGGCCGCGCCGCCCTCGCTCAAGTTCGACCCGTACCCGTTCATCTTCCTGACGCTCATGCTGTCGCTGCAGGCCAGCTACGCCGCGCCGCTCATCCTGCTGGCCCAGAACCGCCAGGACGACCGCGACCGCATCCAGTACGAGCAGGACCGCGAGGCCGCCGAGCGCAACCAGGCCGAGATCGAGTATCTGACGCGGGAGATCGCGGGGCTGCGCCTGGCGATCAACGAGGTCGCCACCCGCGACTACCTGCGCGCCGAGCTGGGCCGGCTGCTGGAGGAGCTCCAGGAGCCCGAGGTCAAAGAGCGCCGCCGCCAGCCGCGCTAGCGGCTGTGCCTGCTCCGGCGCCTGCTCCGGCGCCTGCTCCGGCGCCTGCTTCGGCGCCTGCTTCGGCGCCGTCGAGCCTGCCGAGCATGGCCCTGATCTGGCCGATCTCGCCGCTGCCCAGCATGTCGAGGAACTGCGTCCTGATGCCGCGCAGATAGGTGGGCGTGGCCTCGGCCAGCCGGCCCGCTCCCGCGTCGGTCAGCACCGCGAACAGGCCGCGGGCGTCGTCGGGGCACGCCTCGCGGGTCACCAGGCCGTCGCGCTGCAGCCGGTCGATGAGGCGGGTCAGGCCGCTGCGCGACAGCAGCACGCGATCGGCCAGGTCATTCATGCGCAGCCGCCGCCCGTCCGCCTCGGCGAGCTGCATGAGCACCTCGTACGAGGCCAGGGGCAGATCGTGGGCGACGAGCAGCTCAGCCTCCAGGCGGCGGGTGATGCGGACCTGGGCGCGCTGCAACATTCGCCAGACCGCCAGCTCCTCGGCGGTGAGGCCCTCGTCGCGCAGAAGAGTCACGGAGTAACCTTAGGACGTTGTTGCACAGACATCTAACAGCACGGATTAACTCAGCGGGGCCGCCGGTTCATACCATGGAGGGGCATCCTCGCTGGCGTCCAGCGCCTGTCACACATATACCGACAAAGGAGGGACGGCACTCCCTCGTGCCGAGACTTCGATGGCACCTACCCAGGAACTGGTGACGGCGGCTCTTTCCACCGTCATCGACCCCGAGATCCGCCGTCCGATCACGGACCTCGGCATGGTCAAGAGCATCGATATCGCTCCCGGCGGTGCGGTGCGCGTCGGCGTCTACCTCACCGTGGCGGGTTGTCCCATGCGGGACACCATCACCCGCGACGTCACCACCGCCGTCTCCAAGGTCGAAGGCGTGACCGGCGTCCAGATCGAGCTGGACGTGATGAGCACCGAGCAGCGCAAGGAGCTCCAGACCAAGCTGCGCGGCAACCGCGGGCCGGAGAAGGAGATCCCCTTCAACCAGCCCGGCTCGCTGACCCGCGTGTTCGCCGTGGCGAGCGGCAAGGGCGGCGTCGGCAAGTCGTCGGTGACCGTCAACCTGGCCGCCTCCATGGCCGCGAGCGGCCTCAAGGTGGGCATCGTCGACGCCGACATCTACGGCCACAGCATCCCGCGCATGCTGGGAGCCGCCGAGCGGCCCACCAAGGTCGAAGACATGATCATGCCGCCGGTGGCCCACGACATCAAGGTCATCTCGGTCGGCATGTTCAAGCCCCCGGAGGGCAACACCCCGGTCGTCTGGCGCGGTCCGATGCTCGACCGGGCGCTCCACCAGTTCCTGGCCGACGTCTACTGGGGCGACCTCGACGTCCTGCTGCTCGACCTGCCGCCCGGCACCGGCGACATCGCCATCTCCGTGGCGCAGCGGCTCCCGGGGGCCGAGATCCTGGTCGTGACCACGCCGCAGATGGCCGCCGCCGAGGTGGCCGAGCGCGCCGGCTCCATCGCCGCGCAGACCCACCAGCAGATCGCCGGCGTCATCGAGAACATGTCCTGGCTGCCCTGCCCCCACTGTGACGAGCGCATCTCGGTGTTCGGCGAGGGCGGCGGCCAGACCGTCGCCGACGCGCTGACCCGCATCCTCGGCGCGCGGGTGCCGCTGCTCGGGCAGGTCCCGATCGACATGCGGCTGCGCGAGGGCGGCGACGAGGGCAAGCCGCTGGTCCTCACCGACCCCGACTCGCCCGCCGCGGCCGAGCTGCGCTCGATCGCGGGCGCCCTGAGCAAGCGCTCCTCCAGCCTGAAGGGCCTCCAGCTCGGCCTGGCCCCGCGCCGCTGAGCGAAGACGTACGGGTGGGTGCCGCCACCGGGAGGGGGCGGCGCCACCAGTAGCGTGTGCGCATGCGCTCACGTCGTTCGGTTCTCGCGGTTCCGGGGAGCAACCCGCGCTTCCTGGAGAAGGCCCAGACCCTGCCCGTCGACGAGGTCTTCCTCGACCTGGAGGACTCCGTCGCGCCGGCCGCCAAGGAGGACGCGCGGCGCAACGTCGTCGCCGCGCTGCGCGAGGGCGACTGGTCGGGCAAGACGCGTGTGGTGCGGGTCAACGACCTCGCCACGCAGTGGACCTACCGCGACGTCATCGAGGTCGTCGAGGGCGCCGGGCAGTTCCTCGACTGCGTGATGCTGCCCAAGGTGCAGGACCCGACCGAGGTGGTCTGGCTCGACACGCTGCTCACGCAGATCGAGAAGGCCATGGGCTACGAGCCCGGCAGGATCGGGATCGAGGCGCAGATCGAGAACGCCCGCGGCCTGGTCAACGTCGACATGATCGCCGGCTCGTCGCGGCGGCTGGAGACGCTGGTGTTCGGGCCCGCCGACTTCATGGCCTCGATCAACATGCGCACGCTCGTCGTCGGCGAGCAGCCCCCCGGCTACACCGAGGGCGACGCCTACCACTACATCCTCATGCGCCTGCTCATGGCGGCCCGCAGCCACGACCTGCAGGTCATCGACGGCCCCTACCTCCAGATCAAGGACGTCGACGGCTTCCGCCGGGTCGCCAGGCGGTCGGCGGCGCTGGGCTTCGACGGCAAGTGGGTGCTGCACCCCTCCCAGGTGGACGCGGCCAACGAGGTGTTCTCGCCGGCGCAGGAGGACTACGACCACGCCGAGCTGATCCTGGAGGCGTACGAGTACTACACCACCGTGGAGAAGCGCGGCGCGGTCATGCTGGGCGACGAGATGATCGACGAGGCCTCGCGCAAGATGGCGCTCGTCGTGGCCGCCAAGGGGCGGGCGGCCGGGCTGAGCAGGACCGTCACCTTCACACCTTGATGCCCACGGCCGTGAAGAACCAGAACGCCGAGGTCAGCCAGAGCCCCACCAGCGCGGTGAACGCCAGCCCGCCGAACACCGGCAGCGCCCAGCCCGGCGTGTCCCGCTTGGGCAGGGCCAGCATCTTCGCGGTGAACACGCCGTAGAAGAAGCAGCCGAGCAGGGAGTGCGCGAGCACCCTGGGCACGTCGTACTGGAGGCCGAGCGCGTACAGGCAGTGGAAGGCGACCGGGATCGTCACCAGGAACGCCAGCCGCCCCGACCAGCGGTGCACCCCGGCCGGTATGGCGATCCCGAGCTTGCCCCACATCGACAGGGCCGAGACGACCTGGACGAACGCCAGCACGAGCGCGGCCGTGGTCAGCCACGCCTTCATCGGCAGGGCGGCGGAGAAGCCCGCCACGCCGACGGCGTAGCCGGTGGGGGTGTGCGCGCGGCCGTACACGCCGAGCGCGAGCACCACGAGCCCGCCGATCAGCAGCGGCACCAGCAACGAGGCCAGGCCGCGCGAGGGCGTCCGGTGGATGGCGGTCATGACATCTCCTCGATGAAGCCGTCGACGTCCTTCGGGGTGACCGTGGTGCCGTCCACCGTCAGCGGCGCGGTCGGCTGGTCGGGGTTCAGCGTGGGGACGGGCACCAGGCGGTCGTTCGAGGTGGCGGCGCCGACCGAGGTGTAGCTGCCGTCCGGGTTCTTGATCCGGATCCAGCCGGCGCGGTACTGGGCGCCGCGCACGAGGGCGGTGGCGCGGTACAGGCCCGACGGCTTGCGCACGGACTGGGCGACGAAGCTCCACTTCTTCCCGCCGAGCGACAACTGGCCGGTGGCCTTGCCGGCGCCGAGGTCGGCGGTCACCTTGCCGGTCTTGACCCCCGTCAGGCTGACCGAGTCGCCCGACTGGGTGCCCTTGAACCAGGCTTCCGCGCGGCCGTCGCAGAAGTAGCCGACGGCCTTGCCGTTCCTGATCGAGATGGCGATGAGGCCGCCGTTGCCGGTGACGCGGCCGCCGTAGTCGGCCTTGTCGATCTTCTTGGCCTCCGTGCGCTCGGGGGTGGGCGTCGGCTGCGCCTCCTGCGCCGGCTCCTCAGCCGGCTGTTCAGCCGTCTGTTCCTCGTCGGGAACGGTGTTCTCCACGTTGGGGGCGGCGGTGTTCGCCGCAGGTGTCGCGTTGACGCTGGCGACACCGAGCCCCGCGGCGAGCACGGCTCCCGCCACGAGGGTGATGACAGGTCCCAGCCTTGACATGGACTGCTCCCAGGGTTGAAGTGCCTACCTCTGAGAGCATCCGCCCAAAAGCGCGATCCGTCTGTGAACTATTGCGCATCAGATGGACAGAATGGAGGAATGCAGGAGAACCCTGGTCCGCCGCGCCACCCGTACGGGGCCGCGTACCCGCAGCCGCAATATCCCTATCCGCCCGTGCCGCCGCAGCGGTCCTGGTTCCTGCCGATGCCCTCGGGCGCCCGCTTCGACCATCTGGCGCGGAACGAGGCCACCCGGCCGTGGCGCTCGATCGTCGGCACGCTGGTGATCGCGATCGGGTTCTTCGTCATCGGGTTCGTGGTGATCACCGCGGCCATGCTGTTCGCCGCCGTGTTCGGCCTGCCCTCGCCGGTGGACGTGAACACCGGGCTGCCCGAGGGCACCCCGTTCGGGCTGGGCACGACGCTGATGTCGATCGCGCCCGTGCTGCTCCTCGTGGTGGGCGTGACGGCGCTGGTGCAGCGGCGCAGGCCCGGGACGTTGTCGTCGGTGGCCGGCCGGCTGCGCTGGGGCTGGATGGTCCGGTGCGCGGGGCTGGCGGTGCTGGCGATGGTGCTCGGGCAGGCCGCGCAGTGGCTGATGCTGACCCTGACGGGCGCGGAGGCCGGCATGTTCGGCTGGGTGGGCTGGGAGAGGTTCCTGCCCGTGTTCGTGGTGATCCTGGTGCTGGTGCCGTTCCAGGCCGCCGCCGAGGAGTACGTCTTCCGCGGCTGGTTCCTCCAGGCCGTCGGGGCGCACGTGCGCAACCCCGTGTGGGGCATCGTCGTCGGGGCGGCGCTGTTCGCCTCGCTGCACGGCTACTCGTGGACGGGGCTCGCCGACGTGTTCGCCTTCGGCGTGGTGATGGGCTGGTTGTCGGTGCGTACCGGGGGGCTGGAGGCGGCGATCGCGCTGCACGTGCTCAACAACGTGGTGGCGTTCGGGCTGAGCGCGGCGGCGGGGGAGTTGCAGGAGTCGCTGAACCAGGCGGAGGTGGCGGTGCCGTGGCAGGCGCTGACGGGGACGGCGGTGCAGTTCCTGGTGTTCTCGCTCGGGGTTTTGTACCTGGCCAAAAAGCGGTCAATCGCCACAATTTCGAGATAAATCGGGCTAGTGGTTGGGGGAATCTCACTAGAGAGGTCTCGCCATTCGCGCTCATTCGTGCTGCTCTGGAACCTGTGGGGAGGGCGAGGTCTTCCGGAGGTGATCGTTTCGGTCCGGCGGGGTAGGGGTGGGCGCGTGTGATACTTCGTCGAGTGAGACAGAAAAACTCGAAATAAGCGCATAAGGATGGACATCCTTCCTGGAACGGTCCCGGATGGTGACCGTTCCCGTACGACTAGTTCGACTAGGAGGTACGGCGCGTGGCCTCCGGCCCCAGCGAACCGCCACGGCGACCGCCAGGTGACGACGACCCCCGCTCCGAGGGCGCGTCAGAGCCGCAATCTTCTCCAGAGCCGAGGATCAGCCACTCCCCGCCCGGGCCCACCGACGACCGGGCCCGGGGCTTACCCCTGACGTCCCCGTGGGGCATGCCGCCCTTCGCGGCGCCCGTACCGGACGAGACGCCGCAGGAGCCGCCCAAGGGACGTAGGCCCTACAGCTCGCCGACGGCCGAGCCCGAGGCCGAGCCGCGCCGCCGGCCGCGCCGCGTGGTCAACCGCCCGGACAAACTCGTCGCCTCCGGCCCCCCCAGAAAGCCCCCGACCCCCCAGGGCCCACCGGCCCCCCAGGACACAGCCCCGCAGGATGCGGCGGCCCCCGAGAGCCCGTCGGCTCCCCCTGGTCCATCGGCCTCTCAGGGCGCGGCGGCCTCTTCGCACACGACCCCCGAAGGCGCAGCGGCCCCGCAGGATGCGGCGCCCTCTGGGGCAACGGCCGCTGATGGCACAGCAGCCCCGCATGATCCCGGGGTCCCCCAGGGCGCAGCGCATCGCCCGGCGGGTCCCCATGACACTCCGTCCGCCCAACCCCCCTCTGCCGGCCACGCGCCGCCCGAGCCGCAGGAGGACGCTCAGGAGGCCGTACAGGGGGCTCAGGAGGAGTCGCGGCGCGGGGAGGGCCGGGAGGGCCAGGAGGCCGTCTCCGGGGTGCGGGAGGGCGTGGAGGAGGGGACGCCGCGCAGGGACCCGCGTACGGCCCCGTACCGGCTGGTGGTCCCGGCCGACGGAGCCGCGCCGGCGGAGCCCGGCGGGGAGGACGAGCCCGAGGTGCGGCGCGTCGGCCGCCCGCCGGCCGGCCGGCCGACCAGGCCCGACCTGCTCGTGGCGAGCGGCCCGCCCCGCCCCCAGGGCGCGAGCGGGCGCCACCACAGAGGCCCGGCCCCCGCCGCCGTCCGCAGGTCCAGCCCCGTACGCCGGGGCAGCCGCGCCACCCCCGTCGTCCTCACCGTCGCCGCCGCCCTCCTGGTGGCGACCGGCGTGCTCGTCTGGCAGTGGGCCGGCGACGAGCCCCAGGGCCTCAGCCTGGCCGCCGGGACGGGCCGCTCGGGCGACGAGCTGTTCACCGTCCCCGCCGCCGGCGACGGCGTCAACCAGAAGCTCAACGACATGGCCTCGGTCGGCCGCGCGGTCGTCGCCGTGGGCAGCGACATCACCGATCCCACCCCGCGCCCGCTGTTCCTGTTCTCGCCCGACAGTGGCAAGACGTGGCAGCTCGGCCAGGTCAACGGCGCCTCCGCCCCCACCGTCCAGCGCGTCGTCGGCGGCGGCGGGCGCTGGCTGGCCAGCGGCGAGGACTACGGCACCGGCGAGCGCGGCCTGTGGACCAGCGCCGACGGCTTCAGCTGGGACGCCGTGCCCGCCTCCGCACTGACCGCGTTCCGGGCCGGCGACCGGATCGCCGACATCGCCCGTACGTCGTCGGGGTTCGTCGCGGTCGGCACCACCACGGGCGACGACGGCGCGCCCGGCCCGGCGGCCTGGCGGTCGGCCGACGGCCGCGCCTGGGAGCGGGCCGAGGCGACGGGCCTGCAGATACGCGAGATCAACGCGGTGGTCGCCAAGGGCGACACCGTCGTGGCCATCGGGCGACCCGCGGAAGGCGAGGGTTCGCGGGTCGTCCGGTCGGCCGACGGCGGGCGTACGTGGCAGGTCACGGCGTTCCTGCTCCCCGAGGCGATGCCGCGCGCGGGGACGCTGGCGGTGCTGCCCAAGCGGTTCGTGCTGGTGCCGACGCGGCAGCGGACGATCACGGGCGACGTACGCGTCTACTGCTCGCCGGGCGGCGACGAATGGGCGCAGTGCGGCTCGATCGCGGGGCTCGGCGGCGAGAGCGTCGGCGTGGAGTCGCTGATCTCGTACGAGTCGGGGGCGGCCGCGATCACGCAGGCCGGCCTCGGCCGGTACGCCGTGCTGACCACGTCCGACGGCCGCGGCTGGACCAAGCGGGCCGAGCTCGGCAACCTGCGCAACGCCACGTTGCGCGGCTTCACCATCGCCGAGGGCGGCACCCTGTTCGCGGGCGGCGACCAGGCCGCCTCCGACGTGGACAACCAGCTCGTGCTGATGTCCGCGCCGCCGCGCGGGCAGGCCGCCCGCGTGCCGCTCGGCGACGTCGCGGGGCTGACCCGCATGGCCCGCGAGACGAGCGCCCTGACCAGCTTCGGCGGCCGGTACGTCGCCGTCGGCTCGGCCTCCGGCGACGCCGGCCTGTGGACGATCAGGAACTGGCAGAGCTGGAAGTCCATGAGCCTCGGCGGCTCCGGCCGCCAGCGGCTGGAGGACGTGGCCCACGGCTCCCGTGGCTGGCTCGCGGTCGGCGGCACCGAGACCAACGTCGGCGTCACCGACCCCCTGCTGGTGACCTCGGCCGACGGCGAGAGCTGGAGGCGGGTGAACGTCTCGGGCGACCTGGCCAGGCGCTCCGGCCACGTGGGCCTGGAGCCGCGGGTCGTCGCCGCGGGCAAGAAGGGCTACGTGCTCGCCGGCCAGGACACCGACCAGGCGAACAACGCGGGCGCGGCCATGTGGTTCACCTCCGACCTGCGCAGGTTCACCAGGGCGGCCAAGCTGCCGAACGGCGGCGCCGGCGCGCGCGTGCACGACGTGGCCGCGACGGCGGACGGGTTCGTGGCGGTGGGCGGCGCGGGCCCGGCCGACCGGGAGAGCAGCCTCGTCTGGTACTCCGAGGACGGGCTCAACTGGAGCGCCCGCCCCCGCGTGGCCCCGCCGGACGCCACGTCCGCCGGGCTGCGCAGGATCGTCGAGCACCAGGGCAGGCTGGTGGCGATGGGCACCGCGATCAGCGGCGGCTCCCGCCGCGCCTTCGCGGCGGTCTCCGCCGACGACGGCGAGAGCTGGGAGACCGCGTGGCTGCCCGCCGAGCAGGCGGCCGCGGTCTACGACCTCGCGGCGGCGGCCGAGGGCCTGGTGGCGGTCGGCTGGCACGGCGCGCCCGGCGAGGGCGACAGCGCCGCCTGGACCTCCCAGGACGGCCTGAACTGGAACCGCATGGCGCTCACCAAGGACCGGCTGGCCGGCCCGGGGATGCAGTGGCTCACCGCCGTGGCGGTGTCGGGGTCGGAGGTGGTGGCGCTCGGGCGGTCCACCACGTACGACGCCGACCACCTCATCCTGTGGACCTCCAGCCTGACCTCAAGCCGGTAGGGCTCCCCAGTCGGTGAGCGTCTCCAGCAGGCCCTCGGTGAGCGGCAGCCGGGCGAGGTCGGCCGGCGTGCACCAGCGCAGGTCGGCGGCGTCGTCACCGGCCGCCGCCGCCCCGCCGGTCACGGTGGCGTGGTAGTCGCGGATCACGTACGTGACGCCGCCGGGGCCGGGGCGCTCCACCACGCCGGCCAGCGGGCCCACCTCGACCCGCAGGCCGGTCTCCTCCAGGACCTCGCGCCGCACGCCCGTCTCGTCGTCCTCGCCGGGCTCCAGCCGGCCGCCGGGCACGGACCACAGGCCCACGCCAGGAGGACGCCCCCGCTGGACGAGCAGGATCCGCTGCCCGGCGGCGTCGAGAATGACGGCGCCGACACAATTTACGCGCACATGACCAAGATTACGACGGGATAACGGGGAGCGGCCTTGACGGGGCCGTACCCGAGAAAGCACCGTGGGTAGGTGTGAGAGCGGCTCCAACCTGCCCACGGTGTTTCGGCCCTCTTCACGGGCCGGGCGCCTGGTCAAGCGCGTACCGATGTGACACGCACGGCGACGTCCTGCCGTATCAGCCTCCGTGGCCGCCGACCGGCGAGGCCCTGGACGCGATGCGCAAGAGCTCCGTCGTGCCCGTATGGCTGCCGTGGCCGCTGCCCTCCCGATGGGTGGTGACCGGTTTCGCCGAGGTGGGCGACCAGCGCACCGGCGCCCGCGCCAGCGTCGTCGCGCTCACCGGGCCGTCCCTGGTCGAAGGGCCGGCCGACATGCTGATCATCGCCGAGGAGCCGGGCATCGGGCTCGGCGCGGCGTTCGCCGGGCTGGACGGCCCCGACCCCGGCACGGGGTTCGACGAGGGCCCGCCCAACGCCAAGATCGAGGTGCTCGGGCATCCCGCCCCGCTCTGGTGCGTCGACGGCGAGGACGACCGCGCGGTCTACGCGGGCGAGGCCCTGGGCAACTGGCTGTGGACGATCTGCTGGCCGGCCGACGCCGGATGCATGATCGCGCTCGCCGAGCTGTCCCTGGTCGACGCCCGTGACCACGATCTGGACGTGCCCTTCGGGGCCTTCTCGCCACGGCTCGAGGACTAGGACGCGCTTTCGCGATTCGCGCTGTCAGGCAGACGGGCTAGAGTTCGGAGGCGTGACAGCGCGTATCGAGAGAGTGGTGACCGAGGGCGTGGTCGACCTCGACGGCACCGAGCACAAGGTCGAGAACAACACCTGGGTCATAGGCGACGACGACGAGGTGATCGTCATCGACCCGTCCCGTGACGCCGAGAAGATCATGGAGCAGGTGGGTGAGCGCGAGGTGCTGGCCGTCATCTGCACGGCCGGGCTGCCCGACCACGTCTCCGCGGCCATCGAGGTGGCCAGCAGGGACGAGGCCGTCGTGGCGCTCCACCCCAAGGACAAGCCCCTGTGGCGGGAGACCTGGTCCGAGACCTGGCCCGACATCGACATGGAGGACGACGGCATCTTCGAGGTCGCCGACGTCCAGCTCGACGTCATGGAGACGCCGGGCGTGACCCCCGGCGGCGTGTCGCTCTACTGCGAGGCGCTCGGGGCCGTGTTCACCGGCAAGGCGCTCCAGGCCGACGGCCCCGGCAAGCTGGGCGGCGAATACCCGGCGCTGGCCGACCAGCTCACCTCGATCGGCGGGCGGCTGTTCACGCTGCCGCCGGAGACGCGGGTGCTGCCGATCCACGGCGACGAGGTCACGGTCGGCGACCTGGAGCCGCACTTCGACGACTGGGTGTCCGGCTCGCTGACCAGGGTCGCCACCGAGGGCGAGGAGTCCGAGGGCCCGCTCGCCGACGGCACCAGGATCTCCGGGATCAAGCTCGGTCCGGGCGACGAGTAGGCGGCCGGGTGAGCTCGGTGCAGGGCCAGCTCCCGCTGGAGGACATGCCGCGGCGGCTCTACTCATGCACGCCGTCGCGGTTGAACGCCTGGCTCGACTGCCGGCGCCGCTACCGGTTCAGCTACCTCGACCGGCCCCAGCCGTCCAAGGGGCCCGCCTGGGCGCACAACAGCGTCGGCGCGAGCGTCCACAACGCGCTGGCGGGGTGGTGGCGGGAGCCGTACGAGCGGCGCACGCCGCTGACGGCGGCCGTCCTGCTCACCAACGGGTGGATCGCCGAGGGGTTCAGGGACGCCGAGCAGTCGGGGCGGTGGCTGGCGCGGGCCCGCGACCTCGTGTCCGGATATGTCGCGACTTTAGATCCGGCGGATGAGCCGGTCGGCGTCGAACGCACGGTCGCCACGCGCACCAAGGTCATCGCCCTGTCGGGCCGCATCGACCGGCTCGACCGGCGCGGCGACGAGCTGGTCGTGGTCGACTACAAGACCGGCCGCCGCCCGCTCACCCAGGACGACGCCCGCGGCTCGCTCGCCCTCGCCGCCTACGCCGTGGCCGCCTCCAGCATGCTGCGCACCCCGTGCCACGAGGTCGAGCTGCACCACCTGCCCACCGGCGAGATCGTCCAGTGGCGGCACACCGACGAGTCGCTGGCCCGCCATCTGAGGCGGGCCGAAGAGCTGGCGAGCGAGGCGGCGGAGGCCGACGAGCGCTACCGTGCTGCCGTCGCCGCCCCCGCCAAGGGCCGCACCGCCCCACGCGGCCAGGCGTCCCGCACCTCCGTCCCGTCTCCCGCGGGGGCGTCCGGGCGGCCGTTCGTGGGGCCCGCGGCGGTGCCACCCGAGATCGACGAGCTGTTCGCGCCCAGTCCGGGCCCGATCTGCTCCTGGTGCGACTTCCGCCGCCACTGTCCCGAGGGCCAGGCCGTGGCCCCCGACCGCGACCCCTGGGACGGCCTCGCCGAGTGAGCGTCCCTGGGACGACCGCGCTATATGAGCGCCGCCGCCTCGGCCCTTCCGGGGGTCAGGCGGCGGACGCCGGGTCCGCTGCCCCCTTGGGCCAGCGGCGGGGGTCCGTGAGGCCCTTGAGCCCCTCGCTGACGTCGTAGCCGGCCGCGCCCAGCCGTTCCCTGGTCGCCCGGAGCATCTCGCGGGTGGCCGGCATGAAGGCCCGGTCGTGGACGGGCTCGGGGACGGAGTTCATCGCCAGCCTGAACGCCCGCAGCGCCGCCGTGACCGCCGCGCGGGGCACCTCGGGCAGCACGCCGTACATCCGCCTGGCCCAGTCGGGGAGCGTGTAGTAGCAGAGCGCCCCGAACGGGAAGTAGACCGGCTTGCCCGGCGACAGCATGCGCAGCTCCTCCGGCAGCCGCGGCCACATGAGGAACCGCACGGTCGCGGCGGCCTCCTCGGTGACGCGGAGTGCGGGCCGCACCTGCTTGACGTACGCGTCCAGCTCGGCGCACGTGCCCGGCACGTCCTCGGGGTGCAGCCCGACGTAGGCCGCGGCGGCGCGCTGCTCGGCCAGGTAGCGGTCGGCCTGGCGCTCGCTCAGCCGCAGCCCGCCGCGCCTGGCCGCCTCCAGGTAGGACGACACCTCGGCGCAGTGCACCCACAGCAGCAGCTCGGGGTCGTCCACCCGGTGCCTGCGCCCGGTGTCGGGGTCCTGCACGCGCAGCGTCTTGTGGATCGCCCGCACCCGCCGCCCGGCCTCGGCCGCCTCCTCCGGGCTGCCGAACGTGACCCGCCCCACGAAGTCGGCGGTGCGCCGCAGCCGGCCGAACGGGTCCTGCTGGAAGGTGGAGTTCTGCCAGACGCCGCGCATGGCCAGGGGGTGGAGCGCCTGCAGCATGAGCCCGCGGACGCCGCCCACCCACATCGTGCGGTCGATGTGCACGCGGTAGGTGACGGTGTGCGGCGGCTGGACGACGAGGTCTTCGATGCCGTTCATGGTAAGTACATGATTACAGGCTATTGGAATGGATGTCCAAATAGTGCTTCTCGGCCGCGTTCCAGAACCTGACCAGCGCGGCCGCCGTCGTCTCCGGCGCCTCGACGGCGGGGGAGTGGACGGCGCCCGGCACGACCACGCACTCCGCGCCCAGCCTGGCGGCCATCTCCGACTGCGTCTCAGGAGACCAGCCGTCGTCGTCCTCGCCGTAGAGGACGAGGGTGGGCACCTCGATCTGACGCAGCTCGTCGGTGCGGTCGCGCATGGTGAGCACCTGCTCGGCCATGGACGAAAGGCCGGTCGGCGAGTTGGCCAGCAGCCGCCGGTGCAGGAACGCCACGATGTCGTCGGGGACGTCGGCCGCCAGCGCGTCCGGCTCGAACCTGTGGTGCCACACGTGCTCCAGGCCGTGCTCGGGCACCTCCTCCATGATCTTCCTGCCGTTGCGCGCCCGCCGGCCCTCGATCGCCCCCGGGCCCGAGCCCATGAGCGTGAACGAGGCGAACTTCGTACGCCCGTCGATGACGGCCTCGCGGGCCACCAGGCCGCCGAAGGAGTGGCCCACCAGGTGCATGGGGCCGCCGCCGCCGATCACCTGGGCGAGCGTGTCGAGGTCGGCGCCGAGGGCCGCGCAGGTGTAGGCGGCGGGGTCGTCGGGGCCCGGGGTCTCGTACTGGCCGCGCAGGTCGACCGCCACCACGCGGCGGCCGGACTGCGCGAGCGTCATCAGGACCGCGATGAAGTCCTCCTTGCTGCCGGTCAGGCCGGGGACGAGGAGCGCGGGCCAGCGCTCAACCACACCACTGACCGGAAGGGCCTCCAGGGCCGCGAACGTGCCCTGTGGCGTCTCGATCTTCTGTGGGGTGACGCCAGGAGGCAGGTCGAGGAATCGCGGCGTACTCACGTGGGGCAACAATACCCAGAGGTCAGCGCCTCGACACCGGCATGCCCGTTACGCTGGTGCGACTTTGGGGGAGATGTCGCGAATGCCGGATCTCGCCGTGCGGCCGGCGGGACGCGACGCCGTACGCCCGGCGTACGCGGCTTCAGAGGCACGTGGGCGGGTGTTGGAGCGGGTCGGGCCCACGTGGAGGCGTCGCGGCCGGGTGACGCGCCGTGGGGCCGTACAGCGATCCTGCCGCACATGCCGAAAGGCGCGCACCCCGTAGTGCGGGATGCGCGCCTTTCGCGGTGGTGCCGGGACGTCAGCCGGCGCGGCGGCGGTTGCCGCCGCCGCCTCGGGACTGGCGTCGCTGCTGCTTGCGCTCGCTGGCGGCGGACGGCGCGATGTCATCGTCGTCCGTGGCCAGGTCGGGTGATTGGAAGATCACCGCGAACGGGCTCGGCGGGATGATCCGCTCCGGCTGGCGAACGGGGGCGGGGGGCGGCGGGGCGAGGAAGCTCGGCTCCGGCTCCGCCTGAACCCGCGCCTCCCGACGCTCCGCGACGACCGGCGCCTGCTCGGCCACCGACGCCCGCTTGGCGACGGGCGCCTGCTCGGCCACCGACGCCCGCTTGGCGACGGGCGCCTGCTCGGCGACCGGCGCCTGCTTGGCGGCGGGGGCCTGCTTGGCAACCGGGGCCTGCTCGGCGACCGACGGCCGCTTGGCGGTCGGGGCCTGGTCGGCGATCGGCGGGGCCGGCTCGATGCCCGCGGCGGCCGGTTCGGTCGTCTTGGCGGCGGCGGTGCGGCGGGACCGGGTGGTCCGCGCCGGTGCCTCCACCGGTGCCTCCACCGGCGTCTCCACCGGCGTCTCCACCGGGGACGACTCCGGCAGCGTGTCCGACAACGGCGCCGTGGCGGCAGGGGCGTCGGCGACGACCCGGCGGGAGCGGGCGCTCCGCGTGCTCCGCGCCGGCGCCTCCGCGACCGTACCGTCCGCCGGAGCCCCGGAAGGGGCGCCGGAAGAGGCGAGCGCGGACTCGGGCGCGACGGCGAGCGCCTGCTCGATCGCCGTCGAGGCCGCCCCCCTCCGCGTACGGGCCCGCTTCGGCTGCGCGTTGGCGGCGCCGACCTCGTCGGGGGTGAGGATCGCGGGAGTCTCCTCCGCCTTGGCATCCACGAGCTCGACCTCCGAGGTCTCGACGGGTGCGGTCTCCGCCAGCTCCTTGCCGCCACGGGTGCGGCGGCGCTGGCGCTGCGTACGGGCAGCAGGACGCTCACGGTCACGGTCGCGCTCACGCTCGTCGCGGCGGCGACCGCCACGCCCGCGTGCCCTGCCGGTCTCGCCGAGGTCCTCGAGATGCTCCGCGGAGAGCCCGGCGCGCGAGCGGTTCGCGTGCGGCAGGACGCCCTTGGTGCCCTTGGGGATGTTGAGCTCGGCGTAGACGTGCGGCGAGGTGGAGTAGGTCTCCTCAGGCTCGGCGAAGGCCAGCCCGAGCATGTTGTTGATCATCTTCCACCGGGTCAGCTCCTCCCACTCCACGAAGGTGACCGCGATGCCCGTGCGCCCGGCCCGGCCGGTGCGGCCGATGCGGTGCACGTACGTCTTGTCCTCGGTGGGGCAGTCGTAGTTGACCACGTGCGTGACGTCGTCGATGTCGATGCCGCGCGCGGCCACGTCGGTGGCCACGAGCACGTCGATCTTGCCGTTGCGGAACGCCCGCAGCGCCTGCTCGCGCTGGCCCTGACCGAGGTCGCCGTGCACGGCCGCGACGGCGAAGCCGCGCGTGTCGAGCTGCTCGGCGACCATGTCGCAGGCCCGCTTGGTCTCGCAGAAGACCATGGTGAGCCCTCGGCCCTCGGCCTGGAGCAGCCGCGACAGGATCTCGATCTTGTCCATGCGGTGGGTGCGCCACACGAGCTGGCGCACCTGCGGCGTCGCCTCGCCCTCGCCGCTCTCGTGCTCGGCGCGGATGTGCGTCGGGCGGTTGAGGTATTTGCGCGACAGCGCGACGACCTCGCCCGGCATCGTCGCGGAGAACAGCATCGTCTGCCGCTCCGCCGGGACCAGCTTGAAGATGCGCTCGACGTCGGGCAGGAAGCCCAGGTCGAGCATGCGGTCGGCCTCGTCGAGGACGAGGGAGGTGACCTGGCTCAGGTCGAGGTGCTTCTGCTTGACCAGGTCGAGCAGCCGGCCGGGGGTGCCGACGACGACGTCGACCCCCGCCTTGAGCGCTTCGACCTGGGGCTCGTACGCCCGACCGCCGTAGACGGTCAGCACCCGGGAGCCGAGCTTGCCCGCGGCGGTCACGAGGTCCTCGCTGACCTGGGTGGCCAGCTCTCGGGTCGGTACGACGACCAGCCCGCGGGGCTTCTTGCGGTTCTTGCGCGGCTTGCCGATGCCTTGCAGCATGGCGATGCCGAACGCGTAGGTCTTGCCCGTGCCGGTGCGTGCCTGACCGATGAGGTCCTGGCCGCTCAGCGCGAGCGGGAGCGCCATTTCCTGAATGGGGAACGGCGACACGATGCCCTCGGTCTCGAGGGCGTCGGCGATTTCTGGTGTGACTCCGAGGTCTCGGAAAGTCGTCAGCGTGGCCTGCCTCAGTCTCAAATGAAGGCGGGCCTGCCGGGACCGACGGGTGGATGGACACCCCGTGTCTTGGGTCCTCGCGGTAGAGCCAGCCCTCTCGCGTCATCAGCGACCGCGGCCTCCTGGGAGCGGAGGTATCCGGGAGAAACCCCCGAATTTACACAGTGCGGTCGCACTTTCACAGAGCAGTGTACTCGATAGCACAACGCTGGCCGAGCTCACGTATGTTCCCGAAGATTTCCCGAAGTACGCTGCCACCATGAAGCAGTCTCCAGGAGTCGTCGACCTGCTCGGCGTGCTGGCGTACGCGGAACTCAGCGCCTACGCCCGGATGACCGAGGACGCGGCCACGCTGGCGCCCTCGCTGGCCGACCGCGCGGCGCTGAGTGAGCTGGCGGTCGCCGAGTACGCCCACTTCCGTCTGCTGCGCGACCGCCTCACCGAGCTGGGCGCCGATCCTGACGGGGCGATGGCGCCGTTCGCCGGGGCACTCGACGCCTGGCACGCCCAGACCCGCCCGGCCGACTGGCTGCAGGCGCTGGTCAAGACGTACGTGGGGGACGGCATCGCCAACGACTTCTACCGGGAGGTGGCCAGGCATCTCGACCCGGCGGTCGCCAAGCTGGTGGACGAGGTGCTGGTGGACGAGGGGCGCTCGCAGTTCGCGGTGGAGCGGGTGCGCGCCGGGATCGAGGCGGACCCGACGGCGGGGGCGCGCCTGGCGCTGTGGGCGCGGCGGCTCGTGGGCGAGGCGCTCAGCCAGGCACAGCAGGTGGCGGCGGCGCGGCCGGAGCTGGCGCTGTCGCTGATGGAGGCGAGCGGCGGGCAGGCCGACATCTCCCGGCTCTTCGCCACGCTGACCGAGGAGCACAACAAGCGCATGGCCGCCCTCGGCATCTGAAAGCCCGGGCAGCCGAAAGTCGGCCGGATGGGCGGCGCGGAGCGGCGCAACGGCGGTACCGTTCGAGCATGAGGGCCTTGCGACGCGACGGCGGTTCTTTGACCAGATGCGGGCCTAACCGCTGGACCTCACGGGCCGTGCTGCGGCGGGAGAGCTCGCGCTGCCCGGCCATCGCCCAGCCCCGGCATCCCGTCCCGAGGGCGCACCGCCCGCCACCGGGCTGCCGCCTCGCCGCCCGCCACCTCCCACGCTGACCACGCGGAAAGAAACGCCTCCCACGCGGGCAGGCCGTCCGTGCGGACGCGCCTCCCGCGCCGGACGCGGAAGGACGCCGGGGCACGGCGGTGGTGTGAGCCGTCCCCCGACGCCGGGCGCCGTCAGAAGTTACAGCGTGCCGCCGAAGCCCACCGGCCTGGCCTCGTCCTCGCCGATCTCGATGAACCCGAGCGCGGCCACCGGCACGACCACCCGCCGTCCCTTGACGTCGGTGATGGCGAAGACGCCACGCTCGACGGAGAGCGCGTTCCTGATCTCCTCCTCGACCTGCTCGGCGGACAGGTCGGTCTCGACAACGAGCTCGCGGTGCACGGAACGTACGCCGATCTTGACTTCCATCGTGGCTCCCTCATGGACGGGCTGGCTCTACTCCATCGTGGCCTCTGCCGCACGACGGACACGCGGATGATCGCGCCCAGCGAACGGGTTATGCCGTACGCGGAAAACCGCTGATGCCGCGCCAGGCGAGGCGGGCCATCATCTGCTCGGCCGCGTCCTTGGGGATGGAGCCGTGCGTCGTCACCCAGTAGCGGGCGCTCACCTCGGCCATGCCGACCAGGCCGACGCCCAGCAGATGGGCCTCGTCGCTGGTGCAGCCGGTGTCCTCCTGGATGAGCGCGCTGACCATCTCCGCGCACTCGCGCAGGGACCGCTCCACCCGCTGCCGCACCGGGGCGACGTTGCGCAGGTCGGACTCGAAGACGAGGCGGAAGGCCTCGCCCTGGGTGGAGACGAAGTCGAAGAACGCCTGGAAGGTGGCCTGCACGCGCAGTTTGTTCTCGTTGGTGGAGGCCAGGGCCTCCCTGCAGCGGTTGACCATGTCGTCGACGTGCAGGTCGAGCAGCGCGAGGTAGAGCTCCAGCTTGCCCGGGAAGTGCTGGTAGAGCACGGGCTTGCTGACCCCGGCCCGGTCGGCGATCTCGTCCATGGCGGCCGCGTGGTAGCCGTTCTCGACGAACACTTCCTGCGCCGCGCTCAGGAGCTGCCGGCGGCGGGCGAGTCGGGGCAGCCGGGTGCCCCGGGGCTTGGCGTCCGGGGTTGCGGTCACGCGGGTCTCCATTGGTCTCTCAGCGCTCTCAACGGGTCGTGCGGACATCCTACGGGCGAGTAGTCACGTCGTCCTACGCACGAGTAGGCAGGTCGCCCCGCGCGCGAGCAGGAAGAAGATCGTCCCGCGCGCGGGCAGGCGTCACACCCGGCGGCGGTCGTCACCGGTATTCGTCGTCGTCGAGCTCGACCTCGCGGTCCTGCTCGGCCGCGTCGGCGGGGTTGACGTCCAGCGGCAGCTCGCGGCGCAGCCCGCCGGCCGCCCGATCCGCCTCGCGCTGCTGCTCGGCCACGTCGGCCTCGGGCGCCTCGATCGACAACTCCTCGACCTCCTCGTCGTAGGGCCCCTCGTCCCCGCGAACGTCCATCTCCGACATCTCGTGGTCCCCCTCCAGGTGTGGACGGCTCCAGACTACGCCCGCGCGAAAAGGTCGCCGCGGTTCTCCGCTCTCGCCAGTACGTCCGGCGCGGTGAACACCAGGTCCTCCGGACGTTCACAGCTTTCCACCTCTTTCCACGTAAGAGGCGTCGACACGGTCGGCCGTTCGCGGGCCCGCAGGGAGTAGGGCGCGACGGTGGTCTTCGCGGGGTTGTTCTGGCTCCAGTCGATGAAGACCTTGCCGGGCCGCGCGGCCTTGGCCATGACGCTCACGACCTGCTTCGGGTGCTCCTTCTCCAGGAGCTGGGCCAGCCTCTTGGCGTACGCGGAGGGCTCCTCCCTGCAGTCCCAGTCCGCGTAGAGCTGCATGCCCTTGCTGCCGCTCGTCTTCGGCCGGGCGGTCAGCCCCTCGGCCTTCAGCACCTCGCGCAGCATCAGCGCGACCTCGGCGCACTGGACGATCGTCGCCGGCGCCCCGGGGTCGAGGTCGAAGACGATCATGTCGGGGGGCAGCGCGTTACCGTCGTCGTCCACGCGCCACTGCGGCACGTGCAGCTCCAGCGCGGCGAGGTTGGCGTAGTAGACGATCGTCGGCAGGTCCTCGATCACGGCGAAGTCGATGCTCTCGCGGTTCTTGGTGCTGCCGGGGACGGGCAGGTTGACCCGGCGTACCCAGTCGGGGGTGTGGTCGGGGGCGTTCTTCTCGAAGAAGGACTGGCCGGTCACGCCGTCGGGGTAGCGCTTGACGGTCAGCGGGCGGCCCGCGAGGTGCGGCAGCAGGACGGGGGCGATCCGGCTGTAGTAGTCGATGACCTCGGCCTTGGTGAAGCCGCAGTCCGGATAGAGCACCTTGTCCAGGTTGCTGAGGGTCAGCTCGCGTCCGTCCACCTTGACGGGGACCTTCTTGGCCACGGGGGCACCTCCGTCCGCATGGTGTACGCCACCTCCCCGGATGGATCGCGCCTAACCCACCGATTTCGCCACGGCCACGTATGGCAAGCATTGGTCGTGTCATGCCGGGTATGTGCCTTCTGCCGACGACGACGGAGAGCCTGAGGAGTGAGCCATGCGCAGCATCTGGAAGGGTGCGATCTCCTTCGGGTTGGTCACGATCCCCGTCAAGCTCTACTCCGCGACCGAGCAGAAGGACGTGTCGTTCCATCAGGTGCACCGCGAGGACGGCGGACGCATCCGCTACAAGCGCGTGTGCCAGCTCGACGGCGAGGAGATCCCCTACGCCGACATCGCCAAGGGCTACGAGCTGGCCACGGGCGAGATGGTCGTGCTCACCGACGAGGACTTCGAGGATCTGCCCCTGACCACGTCACGCAGGATCGACGTGCTGCAGTTCACCCCGGCCGAGCAGATCGACCCCATCTACTTCGCGAAGTCGTACTATCTGGAGCCCGACGCGCAGGGGGCCAAGCCGTACGTGCTGCTGCGGGACGCCCTGGAGAGCTCGGGTCAGGTCGCGGTGGTCAAGGTGGCGCTGCGGCAGCGGGAGTCGCTGGCCACGCTGCGCGTCCGCGACGGCGTCTTCGTCCTGGAGACCATGCTCTGGCCGGACGAGATCCGCGCGCCCGACTTCGAGTTCCTGGAGGAGGACATCGAGGTACGCGCCCAGGAGCTCAAGATGGCCGAGTCGCTCATCAGCACGATGGAGTCCGACTTCGACCCGGGCGAGTACCACGACACCTACCGCGAGGCGCTCCAGCACGTCATCGAGGCCAAGGTGGAGGGCAAGGAGGTCGTCCCGGCCGCCGAGGAGGAGGAGGCCGGGCCGGCCGTGGACCTGATGGCGGCGCTGCGGGCCAGCGTCGAGGCGGCCAAACGGGAGCGGGAGGGCGCCCCCGCCAAGCGCGGGAAGGCCGCCTCGGGGAAGGCGAAGGACGCGAAGACGGGCTCCAAGGCCGAGACCGCCAAGGAGGAGAAGGCCTCCGCCAGGCGCAAGACCCGCAAGTCCGCCTGACCTCCTCCTCCCGGCCCGGTCAGTACCCCGTCCCCCGGCCCAACGGGCCGAACGCCTCGTCCGTGACCTGCTCCAGGAGCTGGTTCCGCGGGCCGTAGGCGGTGACCGTCACCGGTGGGGAGTCCAGGACGGTGACGGGGTCGCCGGCCGCGTCCTTCTCGCCGTCGGGGTGGGGGACCGACTTTCCGAGCACCCGGGCGATGAAGAAGCCGCCGGCGATGCGCGCGTCGGTACGCCGCCCGTCCGCCCAGTCGACCTCGACCCGGCGTACGTCCGCCGTGACGCGGCCGACCACGACCCGGAAGGTCTGGTCTCTCGTCTCCTTGTCCCGCCCCTCCTCGTAGCGCGATTGCGAGGTGTAGGCGTCCACCTGGAGCGCGCCGGGGAAGCCCCTCATGTTCCCCGGAGCCTGGAAGCCCCAGTAGGTGAAGACCGCGCGCTCCGAGAGATCCCTCGGCGTGCTCGGGGTGCACAGGACGAAGCCGGACAGGCTGCCGACCAGAGCGGTCGATCCGTCCTCGTCCCGGTACTCCACCAGCATCCGGAAGTCCTCCGCCGAGCCGTGCTCGGGGATGCGCCGGCGACCGTCCATGTTGTGCACCGGGCCTCCCTGGGGCATGCAGGCGCGTACGGCCCGTACCTGCTCGGGGGTGTTGTCCGGCAGGCGGTCCACCTCCGCCGCGGTGATCTGGCCGGGGCCCCCGCCGGTCACGACGGTCACCGCGCTGATGACCGACGCGGCCGCGGCGAGCCCGGCGACCGACCAGGAGAGGCGGCGGCGCCGCGTGGAGCCGGCCCGCGCCCGTGCCGCGTAGGCGAGCGGGTCGACGGGCCTCGCCTCGTCCGCCATCCGCCGCAGCTCGGCGGAGATCCGCTGTTCGTCGAGGGTCATCTCAGGCCTCCAGGGTGATGGTCTCGCCGATCAGCTCGCGCAACCGGGCGACGGCTTGGTGCGTCTGGCTGCGTACGGTCCCCACCGAGCAGCCCATGATCCTGGCGACCTCCGACTCCGGGAGGTCCTCGTAGTAACGGAGCACCAGGACCGCTCTCTTGCGCGGCGGCAGGGTCCGGAGCGCCCGGGCCAGGGTGACGCGGGTCTCGACCTCGTCGGTCCGGTCGCCGGCGGCCCGGTCGGGTGGTGACGTGACCGGCCGTTCGCGTCCCCAGCGCGGGCTTCGCCAGCGGCCGGCCTGTTCGTGGTACATGACCCGGCGCACGTACGCCTCCGGACTGTCGCGGATCCGCCGCCAGTGCCCGGCGGTCTTGGCCAGCGCGGTCTGGAGCAGGTCTTCCGCGGCGTGCTGATCGCCGGTCAGGAGGTACGCGAGCCTGATCAACCGGTCGGAACGGCTGATGACGAACTCGGTGAAGTCACGCTGCTGGTCGGGGTGCAAGGGCTCTCCTCGGGTCTCACCCACCTAGATGCGGGCGGGCCCGCGGATCTATGGTGCGGCGTCCGGGAGAGAGGAATGACCGCCCAAATAGGACATTTCGGATAATTTATGTGGAATCAATGCATAAACGTGTAATACAAGCAATGCCCCTCCTAATGTGTGGCAAAAAGGGACGATTTCTGTTTGTGTGCCACTGGTGTCGGAAATGACTTTTACCGGATGGCTCAACGGCGGTCATCCACAACGTTTTTTCCGGCAATGCCGGAAAGATCGAGTACGGGGCAATCGATCCTTTAGGGGGAAAACGCAATGCCCAAGCTCAGGAGTGTTCTCGCGGGCCTCGCCATCGGCACGGCCATGACCGGTGGCGCGGTCGCCGCGAGCGCCGCCACCTCTGCCGCCAGCGCCGCCACCCAGATCGGCACGGGCACCACCGTCACGACCGGATGGGGCTGTGGCTACCGGAGCCGCTGCGGCTGGGGTGGCTGGGGCGGGTGGGGGCGCCGCCACCACAACCAGAGGACGCATGTGAACGTGCACAACAACAACTTCAACTTCAACCGCACCTTCACGAACCGCCGGGAGCACGACCGCCGGTTCCACCACCACCACCACAACCCGATGTACAACTCGGAGTACGGCGTGACCGGTGGGCTCGCCACCACCAGCGACGCCGACACCGACACCGACTGATCCAGTCGCGTGACGGTGGAAGAAGGAAAGGCCCGCTGAGGGCGAATTCCTTTTCCTCGTCTCCCTGGTGATCCTGTTGAGGGTCTCCCGGCATCCGCCGGGGGACCCTCATTGCATTCCCGGAAGAACGGCCTTCTCGTGTCAGGTTTCCTCGGGCGGGTGATGCGAGGGGCTGTGCGCGAATCTGGGGGCGCCGCCGGCGTCCGGTAGGCCAGGGGATCGGGGGGATCGGTCGGCCTCGGAGACGCCGCTCAGGGCTGTCCGGCCACCAGGGGGCCTTGACGCGGCCGGGGTCTCGATCGGCGTGTTCCCTTGGCGACCCCGGCATAAGGAAGTGCCCGTGTTCACCATGTGAACACGGGCACTCGCGGCTTCATCGGCCGGAGGTTCACCACCTGGAAAGGCTCCCCAGGAGACCTCAGGCTCCGGCCTGGCCGCTAATCCCAGTCGCCGTCGCCGTTGAAGTGGCGGAAGCGGCGGTGCTGGTTGCTGTTGACGTTGGTGTTGTTGTTGACGACGACGACCCTGATGCGGCCGTGGCCCCGGTGGCCCCAGCCGGCCCGGCGCCAGCCCCAGCCGCCCCAACCGCAGCGGCGGCGGGCACCGCAGCCCCATCCGGTCTGGATGCCGGTCTGCGTGCCGATCTGGGTGGCGGCGCTGGCGGCAGAGGTGGCCGCGCTCGCGGCGACCGCGCCTCCGGTCATCGCCGTGCTGAGGGCGAGGCCCGCGACAATACTCTTGAGCTTGGGCATTTTGTCTTCCCCCTAAAGGATCGATTGCCCCGTACCGCCCTTTCCTGAACGGCCTGATTGCTGCCGTCCTGTGTATGGGCGGGGGATGTTCGGAACGAGTCCGTTCATCCGCACTCTTCATATAACCGGCCACCAACCCACACAAACCGGAATTGTCCACTTTTGCCGGTTTGTGACATAGGGAAAAGTCTGCAAAAGCACGACGAGAGCCCCGCCGGCTGTCAGCCGGCGGGGCCCTCGAAGATAATGTGCCGTGGCAGGCGAGGAGAAAAGAGATCTCAGGCCGGTCCGCACGCGCTCGTGCGGACCGACCTGAGACAAGCCATTCATCACGGCGCCGTCATCCGTTTCATGGACGGATTTCCGGCGGTCGTGCGAAACGGCCCCTTACTCCTTGCGCCGTTGCTTCACGGACGCGCCATTACGACACGTTGTTGTCGTCGAAGTTGTGGTTGTGGCGGCGGCGGCGGTCGAACTCGAACTGGTCGTTGATGTTGCGGTTGTGGTTGCGGACCACGACGCAGATCCTGCCTCCGCCGCGACGGCCCCAGCCGCCCCAGCCGCCCCCGCCCCGGCGGTGGCAGCGCTCCCGGCGGTGGCCCCAGCCGCCGCCCCAGTTGTTCCAGTTGCCGCCCCAGTTGTTGCCCAGGTTGGTGCCCAGGCCGTCGACCAGGCCATCGCCCAGGGTGTCGTCGTCGTCCCAGTCGCCGGTGGTGACGGAGACGAGAGAGGTGACCGGGGTGGCGTTGGCGACCGGGGTCCCCATGGCGACCGCGGCGCCGGTCATCGCCGTGCTGAAGGCGAGACCGGTGATAAGGCTCTTGAGCTTGGGCATTGCGTTTTCCCCCTAAAGGATCGAGTGCCCCGTTTCAGACGTTTCCGGGTACCTGAAAAAGGTCTTGGACGGCTGCTTAAGAGTCATCCGCTGCATGTCATTTCCGCAGGGCCGGGCAGGCAAACTGGGATCACCCTATTTTGCTGTGTATTAAGAATCCTATTGCTTGCCTTACATGTCTATCCCATGAAATGAGATGAAATGTCCGATTTGCCGGAGTCGTGAAAAGCGGCAGCACAAAGCGGCGCGACTTCGCGCGGTGAGAATGGCCGCGAACACTCCGGCCGGCCGCCGGACCGGAATGGCCCCCGTGGGCACCCGCCGACGGGCAGCTCATTCGCGGTCATACAATGACGGCGGTCGTCATTTCACACTCAAAGAAATAGACGTACGCCCGGACAATGCTTCCGTGCCGGCCTGTCCCCGCTGAATACGGTCAGTGCCGGACGAGTCACCGTCCGTGGCGCTGCCTGACATGTTTCCGCCGGCGACCCTCACAAACGGCGTCCGTCGGCTTTTTACCGGTCTCTTGGACATGTCGGGACGACTCGCCCCTGCCGAGGCCGGTGGACGATGTGCCGGTAAAGACCGTTCTGACCCTTTTTGGGCCGCTTCTGGACTCGATGGTTATCGTTGGGGGAACGCACCCCCGCGTTCCATGAACGACGAGGAGGACGCATGGTCGCGGAGCCGATCCCGCACTGGCCGGGACGCACGATCGGCTCGTTGCACGTCCGGTCCACCCCCGAGGGCCCGTCAGAACAGGCGGTCTTCGTCCACGGCCTGGCCGGGTCCGCCACCAACTGGACCGACCTCATGGACGAGCTCAAGGACACCGTCAGGGGCCACGCACTCGACCTGCCGGGCGCGGGCTTCTCCCCGGCGCCGCCGGACGGCGACTACACGGTGGCCGGGCACGCCAGGGCCGTGATCGCCCTGCTGGAGCAGACGGGGCCGGCCCACCTGTTCGGCAACTCGCTGGGCGGCGCGGTCTCCGTGCGGGTCGCCGCGAGCCGTCCCGAGCTGGTCCGCTCGCTCACGCTGGTCTCCCCGGCGCTGCCCGACCTGGTCCCGCGCTACGGGCCCGCCCGGGTGGCCGCCGCCGCGATCCCCGTGCTGGGGGAGTGGGTGGCGGGCAAGCTGCAGCTCATCCCCGCCGAGCAGCGCGTCACGGCCTCCATGGCGATGGTCTGGGCCGACATGGGCGCGGTCCACCCCGTCCGGCTGCGCGACGCCATCGACGAGCTGCGCCGCCGCGACGACCTCCCGTACGCGGGCGAGGCCATGATCGCCTCGGCCCGCGGCATCGTGGCCGAGTACTTCCGCCGGGGCGAGGACAACCTCTGGCGCCAGGCCGCCAAGGTCGAGGCGCCCACGCTGATCCTGCACGGCCGGCACGACCGGCTGGTCCGCCCCGCGATGGCGCGCAGGGCGTGGCGGGCCTTCCGCGACGTCAGGATCGTGCTGCTGCCGACCGCCGGCCACGTCGCGATGATGGAGATGCCGCAGGTCGTGGCGGCCGAAGCAGGCCGTCTGATCCGTGAGACTCGATTGGGGAATGCCCCACTGCCCAGCTAGGTTTCACAGTGAGATGAGACCCCGAAAACGGGAGCGTATTGAAGTGTCGTTGCCACCGCTGGTCGAGCCGGCAGACGAGCTGACCGTCGACGAAGTGCGCCGCTACTCGCGCCACCTGATCATCCCCGATGTGGGCATGGCCGGGCAGAAGCGGCTGAAGAACGCCAAGGTGCTGTGCGTCGGCGCCGGGGGCCTGGGCTCGCCCGCGCTGCTGTATCTCGCGGCGGCGGGTGTCGGCACCCTCGGCATCATCGACTTCGACGTGGTCGATGAGTCCAACCTGCAGCGTCAGGTCATCCACGGCCAGTCCGACGTGGGCCGGCCGAAGGCCGAGAGCGCCGCCGCCTCGATCCGCGAGATCAACCCCCTCGTCGAGGTCGTGGTCCACAACGAGGTGCTGACCACCGAGAACGTGATGGAGATCTTCTCCGGCTACGACCTCATCGTCGACGGCACGGACAACTTCGCCACGCGCTACATGGTGAACGACGCCGCGGTGCTGCTCGGCAAGCCGTACGTCTGGGGCTCCATCTACCGTTTCGACGGCCAGGCGAGCGTCTTCTGGGCCGAGCACGGGCCGTGCTACCGCTGCCTCTACCCCGAGCCCCCGCCTCCCGGCATGGTGCCGTCGTGCGCCGAGGGCGGCGTGCTCGGCGTGCTGTGCGCGTCGGTGGGCTCCATCCAGGTCAACGAGGCCATCAAGCTGCTGACCGGCATCGGCGAGCCGCTGGTCGGGCGACTGATGATCTACGACGCCCTGGAGATGAAGTACCGCGACGTCAAGGTCCGCAAGGACCCCGAGTGCGTCCTGTGCGGCAAGAACCCGACGCTCACCCAGCTCCTCGACGACTACGAGGCGTTCTGCGGCGCGATCTCGGACGAGGCCGCCGAGGCCGCGACGGGCTCCACCATCACCGCACTGGAGCTCAAGGGCATGCAGGACCGCGGCGAGGACATCTTCCTCGTGGACGTCCGCGAGCCCAACGAGTACGAGATCGTCTCCATCCCCGGCGCCACGCTGATCCCGAAGGGCGAGTTCCTCAACGGCTCGGCCCTGGAGAAGCTGCCGCAGGACAAGCGCATCGTGCTCCACTGCAAGTCGGGCGCGCGCTCGGCCGAGGCGCTGGCGGTCGTCAAGAACGCCGGTTTCTCCGACGCCGTGCACGTCGGCGGCGGCGTGCTGAGCTGGGTCAAGACGGTGGACCCGAGCCTGCCCAGCTATTAGGCATATCGCGGCATTTTTGCGGGGTGTTCCGGTGACGCCCTGGTTAAGGTCGATGACGTGAACACGTCCCGGCCCTGGCCGACCCTGGTGGCGGCCTCCGCGCTGACCCTGGTCTGCGCGGTGGCCGCCGGGGTCGCCGGCGGTTCGGCGGGCACCGAGCTCACGCGCGGTCCCACGGCCGCCGAGCTGCGCGCCGCCGCCACGCGGGAGGTCGCCGAGCGCTGGCGCACCTGGCCCGCCGGGCGGGTGTTCCCCGCGACGCTGGCCTACTCCGCCGAGCAGGGCGGCGAGGAGCACGCCCGCCGCGTCGGCATCTCGCCCGACACCTCCTGCGCGCACGCCGACCCCGAGGCGGCCGAGGGGCTGCGCCTGGCCGGCTGCCGGGGGCTGTTGCGGGCCACGTACCTCGACGCTCTGCAGGGCGTGCTCGTCACCGTCGGCGTGGCGGCCCTGCCGGACGAGCGGCGCGCCGCCCGCGCGCGTGCCGCCTTCCCCGAGGGCGGCGAGCCCGTGCCCGGCCTGCTCCCGCTGGCCTTTCCCGGCACGGTCGCCGAGCGGTTCACGCCCGCCGTCCGTCAGGCCGGATCGGTCGGGCAGGCGGGGCCGTACCTCGTGCTCACCACGGCGGGCGAGGTGGACGGGCGGCCGGGGAGCGCCGTCGGCGAGCCGCGGCCCGCGGTGTTCGCGTTCGCCGTCGAGATCTCCGAGCGGATCCTCGCCGCGCTCAGCACCCCCGCCATGCCGGACTGCGGCGGCGAGGAATGGCAGTGCTGAGGCGGGGCAGTCACCGAGGCGTGCTGAGAGGCGTGCCGCGGCCGTTGCTCGCCGCAGGGGCGGCGGTGGGGGCGCTGCTGCTGGGCGCGCCGCCCGCCTACCCCGACGACGTACGCAGCGGGCAGCGCCAGGTCATCGAGACGCTGGAGCTCCAGAAGGCGTGGCAGGTGACCAAGGGCGCGGGCGCGACCGTGGCCGTGCTCGACTCCGGCGTGGACCCGGGGCACCGCGACCTGACCGGCTCGGTGCGCACGGGCAAGGACTTCACGGCGGGCGCGAACCCGCCGGGCGTGCCGCCGCGCAGGCTGCACGGCACGTACATGGCCTCGCTGATCGCCGGCCACGGGCACGGGCCGGCTGGAAAACGGGGGATCATCGGCGTCGCGCCCGAAGCGGACGTACTGTCGGTGAGGGTCATCCTCGAGGACGAGGAGCCCGGTTTCCGGGAGTTCAACACCGCCGAGCGTTTCGAGGACGTCGTGGCGCGCGGCATCAGGTACGCGGTCGACGAGGGGGTGGACGTGATCAACCTGTCGATCTCCAAGGAGCTCGCCACCGCGAAGGAGCGCGCCGCCGTCCGCTACGCGATCTCCAAGGGCGTCGTGCTGGTGGCCGCCGCGGGCAACGAGGGCGACAGGAAGCTCATGCGCGACTACGCGCCCTACTCCTACCCGGCGGCCTTCCCCGGCGTGGTCGCGGTGGGGGCGACCGACCGGCGGCTGCGCCGGGCCGCGTTCTCGAACTGGAACCCCTCCGTGCAGGTGGCCGCGCCCGGCGTGGACATCATGGGCGCGGGCCCCGGCGACGAGTACTGGGTGGGGCGGGGCACCTCGCAGGCGACCGCGCTGGTGTCCGGCGTCGTCGCCCTCATCAAGGCGCGGCACCCGCGGATGTCGCCGCCGCTCGTCGCGCAGGCGCTCACCGCCGGCGCGCTCGACCGGCCTCCGGGCGGCTACGACACCTCCACGGGCTTCGGCGTCGTGAGCGCCGCCAGAGCACTCTCGGCGGCCGACCGCCTGGCCGGCCACACGGCGGTCGCCACCGGCGCCGCGGTCCAGGACCCCGGCCGCCCCCTCGCCGGGGGCCGGACGGGCCCGGTCAAGGTCGTCGTACGGGACGACCGGCGGGTGGCCGTCTCCGCGGCCATCGCCACGGCGGCGGGCGCGGGCGCGCTCGCCTCGCTGGGGGTCATATTCACCCTGGTCAGACGGGTACGCCGGGCGCACAGCCCCCATGACGCATGATCTGTCCCCGTAGGGGGACGAACTAGACACAAGACCGAACCGGGAACGAGGCGGTGGTGAAGGCACGTAGGACGACGTCAGGGTTGCCGCGCGCCGGAGAGGAAGCCACGCCGGGTCGGAGGAATCCGCTCGGCGCCGCCACCGGCCGCGGGTCTCGGGTGCGCGCCTGGCCGGCCGGCGACGGCCGCAGGCGGGCGAGCGCCGCGCGGCAGCGCGCGGAGCTGCTGGAGCTCCAGCAGGGCATCCAGTACCGGCGCATCTTCGTGACGCTGCTCGGCGTCATCGTCGCCGTGTCCGCGGCCGTGGTGCTGCTCGGCACGATCGGGCTGCTCAGCGAGACCCGTTCGCGGCCGCTCACCCCCGCCGAGCAGAACCAGTACAAGCAGGAGGAGATCGCCCGGCGCTGGCAGGCGTGGCCGACGACCGGCGTCTTCCCCGACGAGGTCAAGTACCTCGGGCTGGACCGGGCCCAGCAGTACGCCCGCCGGGTCGGCATCGCCCCCGAGACCGAGTGCGCCAAGGGCGTCGACGCCCCCGTGGCCGACGTGCTGCGCAGCCACGGCTGCGTCACGATGCTGCGGGCCACGTACATGGACCAGACGGCGTCGTTCGTCTTCACCGTCGGCGTGGCCGTGCTCAAGGACGAGGAGTCCAGGATGTCGGCCGGCGAGGAGCTCACCCAGGACGACCGCGTGGGCGTGCTGCCCGTGGCCTTCCCCGGCACGGTGAGCGAGCGCTTCGGGCCGGAGCAGCGGCAGCGTACGAGCTGGGTCGGCGCGGGCCCCTACCTCGTCTTCTCCACCGGCGGCTACGCCGACGGGCGCACCAGGGCCGCGATCCCGCCCGAGGAGATCCTGCACCCGGAGCTGTGGCCGGCGGGCAAGTCCATCGGCAACCAGATCGCCTACTTCCTCGCGGACCCGCCCAAGGTCCCGCCCTGCACGCAGGGGAACGTGTGCTGACCGCCGCGCGCGCCGTCGCCGCGGTGCTGCTCGCCCTCACCGGCCAGACCGCCGCCACCCCCGTCAGGGACCAGCAGCAGTGGGTGCTGGACGCGCTCAACGTCGAGCAGGCGTGGAGCGTCACCAAGGGCGCCGGGGTCACCGTCGCCGTCGTGGACAGCGGCGTGGACGACACCGTCAAGGAGCTGAAGGGCCGCGTCACCAAGGGCCCCGACATGACCTCGGGCACCGCCGTGCACGACGTGCCGCCCGGCCGGCACGGCACCGCCATGGCGGCCCTGATCGCCGGCTCCGGGACCGGCGGCGGGCTCATCGGCATCGCGCCCGAGTCGCGCATCCTGTCGCTGCCGATGGCGACCGACGACGAGCCGGTGATCGGCATCCCGCCCGCGCCCGACGCCGAGACCGCCGCGGAGAGCCCGCTCGCGCGCGCCCTGCGGTACGCGGCCAACCACGGGGCGCAGGTCGTCAGCATGTCGATCGGCTCGTACGGGCCGGTCAGGTCCGAGCGGGAGGCGGTGTCGTACGCGCTGGACAAGGGCGTCGTGCTGGTCGCCGCCGTGGGCAACGACGGCCTGACCCAGTACGCCCAGGACAAGGGCACCTCCTACTGGAGCTTCCCCGCGGGCTATCCGGGCGTGATCGGCGTGGCCGCCACCGACAAGCAGGGCAGGCGGGCCTCGTTCAGCAGCGACAACCTGTCGGTGCTGGTGTCCGCGCCGGGCGTCGGCGTGCCGGTGGTCAGGCGCGGGAGCGGCTACGACCTGTCGGAGGGCACCAGCTCGGCCGCCGCGCTGATCTCCGGCGTGGCCGCGCTGATCAAGTCCCGGCATCCCGGCCTGCGGCCCGAGCAGGTGGCGCAGGCCCTCGCGACCGGCGCCCGCGGCCGGCCCGCCGCCGGCTACGACGACCAGATCGGCTTCGGCGTGGTCGACGCCGCCGCCGCGCTCAACGCCGCCGACGCGCTGGCCGGCCGGCCGAGCGGCGTCGTCGACCCGAGCGGCAAGGAGCACTTCGGCAGCGGCGAGGCGCCGGTGCCCCAGAGGCCGGGGCCCGACCCGCTGCGGCTCTGGTTGTACGGAGGGGGCACGCTTGTGGCGCTCATCACGTTCTGTGGTGCGATCGTCGTCCTGAATCAGCGTAGAGAGTCATGAAAGATCCGCTATGGTCCCCCGTCATGGGATACGAGCTGCGAGTGGTACGCGAGTCGCCACTCGCCTTCGCGGACTTGGCGAAGGCCATCGCGCCGGCCGGATTCGAGCTGCGCGGATCTGACGAGATCGTCATCGGTCACGACGGGCGTACGCACCAGGTCGCCCGCTGGACCGGCCTGGTGGTGGGCGAGCCCGGCTCCGACTGGCAGGTGGCCCAGCTCCTGAGGTTGTCGGCCGCGCTCGGCGCCCGGCTCGTGGGCGAGGACGGCGAGGTCTACCGGCTGCGCGACGGCGTCATGGAGGTCGAGAGCGGCGGCAGCGTGGCCGAGCTCGGCAAGTTCGAGGAGATCGTCGACGCCGGACCGGCGGCGTGGACCCCCTGAACCCCTTCGCCGAGCGGGTGCTCGATCTGGTCGAGCGCATCCCTCCCGGCAAGGTGATGGCCTACGGCGACATCGCCGAATATCTCGGCGAGGGCGGCCCCCGCCAGGTCGGCAAGGTGATGTCCACCTGGGGAGGCGGCGTGCCCTGGTGGCGCGTCGTGCACGCGGACGGCAGCGGCGCCGCACCCGACCACCTGCGCGAATGCCTGGCCCACTGGCGCGAGGAGGGCACCCCGCTGCGCGGGGAGCGGGTCGACATGCGCCGCGCCCGCTGGGACGGCCACCCGGCCGACCCTTCAGCGGATTTTCAGTAAGGGTCCTGACCAGCGGATTCCTTGATCGGGCGATTTCGTGACATGTGACGCCCATTACCATGGGCAGAACACTGATGGCGGCCCGAAAGGCGGTGCCTCCCCTATGGCCACCGGCGTCACAGCCCAGAGCCAGGGCGGCGAACCCCTCGCCGACCGCCTCAAGGCTGTCCAGGATCTCTGCGATCGTGGCGAGCCTCTCGAAGCGGTCATGCGAGCGGTCGGCCCCGGCGGACGCGACGCGGCGTTCGACACCGAGGTGCTCAGCGGTCCCCTCGGGGGCCGGATCGAGCTCGCGGTCAAACGCGGTCCCGCGCGGCGGCGCGAGATGCTGGCGCTCGTGCGCCCCTACCTCGCGGCCGTGGACGCGGGCGTCAAACGCGACCTGCCGGTCGCCCGGCGGGTGATCGTCCACCTGATCGAGACCCGTCCCGACGACGAGCTGATCGACGGCGAGACGCTGGTCAAGGTCGTCGAGGCCGCGGCCGAGCCGTCCAGGCGCATCCGCAAGGGCCTGCGCTGGTACGCCGACCTGCCGCTGCAGGACGAGCTGGCGCCCGACCTCTACCGGCTGCGCCGCGCCGACATGGTGCCCGTCACGCACATCGACGACATCGCCTGGGTCGACGGCAAGCTGCGCGTCACCGGCTTCGCCTACCTGGCGGGCCTGTCGGTGCGCAGCAGGCGCGCCAACTGGGCGACCGTGGTGCTGCGCGGGCCGCGCTGGCTGCCGCCGATCCGGATGCGGACGCGGCGGACGTACGAGCCGGAGGCCACCCACGGGGCGCGCGAGCCCGGCTGCAACTACGACTGGTCCGGTTTCTCCGCCGAGCTGAGCCCGTGGCCGCTGCGCTGGCGCGGCGCGGTGCGCAACGTCGTGTCGGCGGTGCGCCGCCGCATGCGGCACCGCCCGTCGGTCCCCGACACCACGACGTGGCGGGCCGAGATCGTGTTCTGGAGCCGCGGCGCCCGCGCCACCGGCCTGCTGCGCGGCTCCTCGCTGGGCCGCCCCGAGCGGCCGGCGGGGCTCAAGCTCAAGCCCGGCTGGTGGGTGCGCCCAGTCTGGACCTCCGACCGCGCGCTCCAGGTCGTGCTCCAGCCCAACCGGGCCGAGCTGACCGGCGTCACCCTCGACGGCGAGCGCCTGGAGCTCAGGATCTCCCTGCCCGGCCGCACCGTCACCAAGGGCCACGCCCGGCTGGGCGGCCACCGCATCGCGGCCGAGTTCACGCCGGTCACCGGCGGCACCGAGGTCGTCGTCGGGCTGGCCGTGCCCGCCCTGCTCCAGGAGAAGGACGGGCGGCGGCTCTGGGTCGAGCCCAAGGGCGACCCGGCGGCCTCCGTCATGCTGGCCGACCTGCCCGAGGCCCGCGAGGTCGTGGGCGACCGCGAGATCACCGTGCTCGGCGACCGGCGCGACCGCGTCGTGGTCTCCGCCCACCGCATCAGGCCGGTCATCACCTCGGCCGTGTGGGAGGGCTCGGCGCTGGTGCTGAGCGGCCGCTACCCCGACGCGCCCGGCCCGCGCACGCTCACGCTGCGGCACCGGTCGGGGTTGTCCTACCAGCTGCCGATGGAGCGGTCCGGCGAGGGCTTCTCCGTCCGGGTCGCGCCCTCGGCGATGGACCGCTTCGGCGAGCCCGTGCCACTGGCCGCCGGCACCTGGAACCTGTCGCTGCGCCACCCGTCGGGCGAGATCGTGCCGCTGCGCATGGACCACGCCGCGCTGGCGGGCCTGGACGAGGAGCCGCGCACGGTCGACGGCCGCGTCTACCGCATGCTCTCCACCCGTTTCGACGTGCCGGTCGTCACGGTCGAGGAGGCCCGGCCCGCCGACGAGCGCGGCGTGGCGGGCACCCACGTGCTGCGCCGCGTCTTCTACCCGGCGCAGCGCACCGAGCCGCTCAACGACGCCACCGTCTACGTCGTCAACGACGGCCGCCTCTACGCCGACAGCGTCCGCGCCATCTACGAGGAGCGGCTGCGGCGCGGCGACGACCGCGAGCACATCTGGATCGTCAAGGACGGCGCCTTCGTGCCGCCCGGCCCGGCCACGGTCGTGCGCGCGGGCAGCCGCGAGCACCACGCCGCACTGGCGCGCTCCCGGCACATCATCACCAACGCGTTCCTGCCCACCTGGTTCCGCGCCCGCGAGGACCAGGTGGTGGTGCAGACCTGGAACGGCACCCCGGCCAAGCACGTCGGCAACGACCTGCCGCACATGCAGCGCGACCCGAGGCCGCCGATCTGGCACCGCCAGGCCGCCGAGGTGCGCGGCTGGGACCTGCTGCTGTCGCAGTCGCCGTGGGCCACGCCGGTGCTGCGCAAGGCGTTCGGCTACAAGGGCGAGGTGCTGGAGAGCGGGCTGCCGCGCAACGACGTGCTCAACTCGCCCGACCGCGAGGAGCTCGCCGCGGCCGTGCGCGAGCGGCTGGGCCTGGCGGAGGGCAAGCGGGTCGTCCTGTACGCGCCGACCTACCGCGACTACGACCGCAAGAACGCGATGGTCAAGCTCGACCTCGCCAAGGCGCGCGAGGCGCTGGGCGCCGACCACGAGATCCTGGTCCGGGCGCACCCGATGCAGGCCGTCCCCGCGGTCCCCGAGATCGCGCGTGACGTCACCACATATCCGGACATCGCCGAGCTGCTGCTGATCGCGGACGTCCTGGTCACCGACTACTCCTCGGTGATGTTCGACTTCGCCGCCACCGGCCGCCCGATCGTCCTCTACGCCTACGACCAGGTCAAATACGCCAACAAGCGCGGCCTCTACCTCGACCTCGCCGAGCAGGCCCCCGGCCCGGTGCTGTCCACCTCGGCGCAGGTCGTCGAGGCGCTGCGCTCGATCGACGAGGTCGCGGCCGCACACGCCGACCGCTACGACGCCTTCCGCGCCACCTTCGCCCCCCGGGACGACGGCAAGGCGACGGTCCGCGTCGTGGACCACCTCTTCTCCTAAGGGCGTCCGCCGAGGTCCCAGGCCCGGGACCTCGGCGTGTCGTCGCGATTTCCGCGATTTCCGCCGCTAACGTAGGCGGTTCGCGCGAGAAGACCGGGCAACTCGGCACGATCTACCCCTGTGGTCTGGTGGAATCTAGTGCTGTGAGTGGTCAGACCTGGCGCCTGGTACGACGTGGCAACACCGCCCCTGATGTGCCCCCTGTGCTGGACGAGCATCAGCGTGCCGTGGTCGGGCATCCCGGCGGCCCGCTGCTCGTGCTCGCCGGTCCTGGCACCGGCAAGACCACCACGATCGTCGAGAGCGTCGTCGACCGCATCGAGCGGCGCGGCCTCGACCCCGAGCGGGCGCTCATCCTCACCTTCAGCCGCAAGGCCGCCGAGGAGCTGCGCAGGCGCGTCACCGCCCGGCTGCGCCGCACCACCCGCACCCCGCTCGCGATGACCTTCCACTCCTACGCCTACGCCCTGCTGCGCCGCGAGGCGGTCCTCGCCGGCAAGGCCCCGCCGCGCCTGCTGACCGGCCCCGAGCAACTGCTGGAGATCCGCCGCCTGCTCCACGGCGAGCTGGAGAACGGCGCGCCCGACTGGCCGGCGTCGCTGCGCGAGCCGCTGCGCACCCGCGGCTTCGCCGAGGAGCTGCGCGACTTCCTGTCCCGGGCCAACGAGCGCGGGCTGGACGGCCCCCGCCTGGTCGAGCTGGGCCGCCGCCACGGCCGCCGCGACTGGGTGGCGGCCGGCCGCTTCGCCGAGCGCTACGAGGACCGCTTCGACCTCGACCCCGAGGAGACCTTCGACTACGCCGAGCTGGTCGGCGCCGCCTCGGCGCTGCTGGCCAGGCCGGAGGTGCGGGCGCGCGAGCGGGCCGCGCACGAGGCGGTCTTCGTGGACGAGTACCAAGACTCCGACCCGGCCCAGGAGCTGCTGCTCCACCACCTCGCCGGCGACGGCCGCGACCTGGTCGCGGTGGGCGACCCCGACCAGTCGATCTACGGCTTCCGCGGCGCCGACGTCCACGGCATCATGGGCTTCCCTCAGCGTTTCCGCACCCTCGACGGCCGCGACGCGCCCGTGCTGGCCCTGCGCGTGTGCCGCAGGAGCGGCGCCGGCCTGCTGCGGGCCAGCCGCCGCCTGGCCGCCAAGCTGCCCGTCGCCCCCGGCTTGGACCACCGGCACGACCACCGCGACCTGGTGCCGGTGCCCGGTCTGCCCGAGGGCGAAGTCCGCGTGCTGCTGGCCGACAGCACCAGCCAGGAGGCCGCGATCGTGGCCGACACGCTGCGCCGCGCCCACCTGATCGAGGGCGTGCCGTGGCACCGGATGGCGATCCTGGTGCGTTCGGCCAAGCGCCAGGTGCCGCTGCTGCGCCGCGCGCTGACCAACGCCGGCGTGCCCACGATGATCGCCGGCGACGAGGTGCCGATCGCGCAGGAGCCCGGCGTGCGCCCGCTGCTCACCGTGCTCAAGGTCGCCCTCGACCCGGCCCTGCTGGACGAGAACGTGGCCGAGGAGCTGCTGACCGGCCCGCTCGGCGGCACCGACATGATCGGCGTACGCCGCCTGCGCCGGGCGCTCAAGATCGCCGAGAACGAGGCGTCCGAGCAGGGCGAGGCCCGCTCGTCCGGCGAGCTGCTGGTCGCGGCCGTGCGCGACGCCCGCGAGCTGACCAGGATCGAGCCGCACGTCGCCCTGCCCGCCGAGCGCGTGGCGCGGCTCCTCGGCGTGGCGAGGGAGTCGGTCGCCTCCGGCGGCACCGCCGAGGACCTGCTGTGGGCCGTCTGGGACGCCGCCGGGCTCGCCTCCCGCTGGAGCGACCTCGCCATGTCGGGCGGGCCGCGCGGCGCGCAGGCCGACCGCGACCTCGACGCCGTGGTGGCCCTGTTCGACCAGGCGGCCAAGTTCGTGGACCGCATGCCCAAGGCCGGCCCCGAGGTCTTCATCGACGACCTGGCCGCCCAGGAGATCCCCGGCGACACCCTGGCCGAGCGCGCCCCCGACGGCGACGCCGTACGCGTCCTCACCGCCCACCGCGCCAAGGGCCTGGAGTGGGACGTCGTCGTGGTCGCGGGCGTGCAGGAGGGCGTCTGGCCGGACCTGCGGCTGCGCGGCTCCCTGCTGGGCGTGGAGGACCTCGTCGAGACCGTCGAGGGCGGCGAGCCCAACGCCGCGTCCCTGGTCTCCAAGCTGCTGGCCGAGGAGCGCCGGCTGTTCTACGTGGCCGCCACCCGGGCCAGGCGCAGGCTGGTCGTCACCGCCGTCGGCGGCGAGGACACCGACGAGCGTCCCTCGCGGTTCCTGTCCGAGCTGGCCCCCGGCGAGGTCGAGACCGCCACCGTGGACGACCGCGCCCGCTGGCTCAACATGTCCGCGCTGGTGGCCGACCTGCGCAGCGCCGTGACGGACCCGACGAAACCGGCCAAGGTCCGCAGGAAGGCCGCCAGGCAGCTCGCCCGCCTGGCCGCCGCCGGCGTCCAGGGCGCCCACCCCAACGACTGGTACGCCCTCACGCCCATGACCGACGACCGGCCCCTGAGCTGGCCCGAGGGCGTCGTCAGCATCTCGCCGTCGGCGGTGGAGAGCTTCACCAAGTGCGGCCTGCGCTGGCTGCTGGAGACCGCCGTCGGCGCGGCCGGCACCAGCACCGCCCAGGGCCTCGGCAACGTCATCCACGCCCTGGCCGTGCTGGCCGCCACCGACCTGCCGAGCGAGGACCTGCTGGGCGAGCGCCTCGACCAGGTCTGGCACGAGCTGGACTTCGGCGGCACCTGGTACAACCGCAAGCAGCGCCAGGTCGCCGAGCAGATGATCGGCAAGTTCCTGCGCTGGCACAAGGAGAACCCGCGCGAGCTGGTCGCGCTGGAGGAGTCGTTCACCGCGACGATCTCCGAGGGCGTGCAGATCAAGGGCCGGGTCGACCGCGTCGAGCGCGACTCCGACAACCGAGCGGTGATCATCGACCTCAAGACCGGCGGCTCCAAGCCGAAGGCCGGCGAGCTGGACCGGCATCCGCAGCTCGGTGTCTACCAGCTCGCCGCGCTGCTCGGCGCCTTCGCCAGGCACGGCATGACCGAGCCCGGCGGGGCCGCCCTGGTGCAGCTCGGCAAGGCGGGCGGCAAGAACGACGCTTTGGAGCAGCGCCAGGGCGCGCTGGCCGACGACGCCAACCCCGGCTGGGCCGCCGACCTCGTCGACACCGTGGCCACCGGCATGTCGGGCCCGTTCTTCCAGGCCAAGGTCAACGACGGCTGCCGCACCTGCGCGGCCCGGTCGAGCTGCCCGGTCAACGACAGCGGGGGCCAGGTGTGCTGACCCCCGCCGAACTCGCCGAGAAGCTCGGCGTCCTTCCCCCCACGAGCGAGCAGGCGGCGGTCATCGAGGCGCCGCTGGAGCCGATGGTCGTCATGGCCGGAGCCGGCTCGGGCAAGAGCGAGACCATGGCGGGACGGGTGGTCTGGCTGGTCGCCAACGGCCTGGTCAAACCCGCGAACGTGCTGGGCCTGACGTTCACCCGCAAGGCCGCCGCCGAGCTCGCCACCCGCGTGCGCGAGCGCCTGACCGGGCTGGCCGAGGCGGGCCTGGTCGACCCCGGCGCGCTCGACGACGAGCCCACGGTCTCCACCTACCACGCCTACGCCGCCCGCCTGGTCACCGACCACGCGCTGCGCGAGGGACTGGAGCCGACGATGCGCCTGGTCACCCCGGCCGTGTCGTGGCAGCTCGCCTCGCGCGTCGTGGCCGCCTACGACGGGCCGATGGACCGCGTCGAGCTGGGCCCGCCCTCGGTCACCGCGGCTCTGCTGGAGCTGGCGGGCGAGCTGTCGGAGCACCTGCGCGGCCCCGACGACGTACGCGAGACGGGGGAGCGGCTGCGCGAGTGGCTGGCCCGCGTGCCCGGCCGCGCCACGCTCGCGCAGCGCCGGCCGCTCGCCGTGCAGGCGGCCAGGGAGCAGCTGCTGCCGCTGGTGGAGGCGTACGAACGGCTCAAGCGCCGCAGGGAGGTCATCGACTACGGCGACCAGATGGCCCTCGCCGCCAGGATCGCGGCCCGCCACAAGGAGGTCGGCGAGATCGAGCGCGAGCGCTACGCGGTCGTGCTGCTCGACGAGTACCAGGACACCAGCCACGCCCAGCTCGTCCTGCTGCGCTCGCTGTTCGGCGGCGGCCACCCGGTGACCGCCGTCGGCGACCCCTGCCAGTCCATCTACGGCTGGCGCGGCGCGTCCGCGGGCAACCTGCGCCGCTTCGCCCGCGACTTCCGCACCGCCGCGGGCGATCCGGCCCCCGTACGTCAGCTCAGCGTCAGCTTCCGCAACGGCGACCGGGTGCTCGACGTGGCCGCCCGCGTCCAGCTCCCGCTGCGCATGGAGGCGCGCGAGGTGCCGGTCCTGGTGCCGGGGCCCAACCGGGTCGAGCGCGGCCGGGTGACCTGCGCCTTCCACGAGACCGCCGAGGACGAGGCCACGTGGGTCGCCGACGGCATCGCGAAGATCCTCGGCCAGGAGGTCGCCCCCGACGGCCTGCCCTGGGGCGACAAGGAGCGCAAGAAGACCCTCGCGCTCCAGCCCCAGGACGTCGCCATCCTGGCCCGCCGCCGCTCCCAGTTCCCTGCGCTGCGCCGGGCGCTGGAGGAGCGCGACATCCCGGTCGAGGTGGTCGGCCTCGGCGGCCTGCTGACCGTGCCCGAGGTCAGCGACATCGTCGCCACCCTCCGCGTGCTCTACGACGCCACCGCGGGCGACGCCCTCGCCCGGCTGCTGGCCGGGCCGCGCTGGCGGATCGGCCCGGCCGACCTGCGGGTGCTCGGCGAGTGCGCGCGCGAGCTGGCTCGCGAGCTGAGCGAGAGCGCGCGCGCCACCGACCCGCTCGACCAGGTGGTGGCCGACCTCGCCGAGGAGCGCGGCAGCCTGGTGGACGCGCTCGACGAGCTGCCCGACCGCGAGGAGTGGCTGGCGGCGTTCTCCCCGCTGGCCCGCACCCGGCTGGTCGCGCTCGCGCACGAGCTGCGCCAGCTCCGCGCGCACGCCGCGCAGCCGCTGCCCGACCTGATCACCGAGGTGGAGCGCAGGCTCGGCCTCGACATCGAGGTGGCGGCCCGCAGCGGCACGGCGGGCGCGTTCGCGGCGCGGGCCGATCTCGACGCCTTCATCGACGCGGCCTCCCGCTTCGCGGGCGACGCCGAGGACCCGACGCTCGGGGCGTTCCTCGCCTACCTCCAGGCGGCCGAGAGCGAGGAGTTCGGGCTGGAGGCCGGGCGGGTCGGCGAGAGCAACAGCGTCAAGCTCATGACCGTGCACGCCTCCAAGGGCCTGGAGTGGCCGGTCGTGGTGGTGCCGGGGCTGTCGCAGCTCGTCAGCTCCAAGGGGCACGTCTCGACCGGCAGCGTCTTCCCCGCCTCGCCGGTCATGAACAGCCGGTGGACGGAGAACCCGCGCAAGCTGCCGTACCCGCTGCGCGGCGACGCCGCCGACCTGCCGCGGCTCGGCGGGCTCGGCAAGGAGGACCTCGCGGTCTTCGACGAGCTGTGCCGGGAGCGGGACCTGACGGAGGAGCGCAGGCTCGCCTACGTCGCCGTCACCCGCGCCCACTACCACCTCATCGCCTCCGGCTACCGCTGGGGCAGCGCCACCAAGCCGCTGGAGCCCTCGGAGTTCCTGCTGGAGATCCGCGACACCGCCGACCGGGTCGCCGTCTGGGCCGACGGCCTCGCCGAGGGCGCGGCCAACCCGCTGCTCGCCGAGCCCGCCGAGGCCGTCTGGCCGGTCACGCCCGAGGGCCTGCGCTACGAGTCCGTGCTCGACGGCGCCCGGCTGGTCGAGGACGTCCTGTCCGGAGCGCTCGGCGAGGACGACGACGAGGACGACGAGCCCGTACGCGCCTACGAGCAGGAGCGCATGCGCGCCTGGGAGCGCGACACCGACCTGCTGCTGCGCGAGCGCGAACGGCACCTGCGCCGCCCGCCCACGATCGTCGAGCTGCCCGCCAAGCTGACCGTCTCGTCGCTGGTCACCCTGGCCGCCGACCCGCGCGAGCTGGCCCGCAGGATCCGCCGCCCGGTGCCGGTCAAGCCCGCGCCGCTGGCCAGGCGCGGCACCTCGTTCCACCGGTGGCTGGAGACGCGCTGGGACCAGCAGCGGCTCATCGACGACTTCGAGCTCTACGACGAGCTGGAGCCGGAGGAGGCCGACGTGCGCCTCGCCGAGCTGCAGGAGCGCTTCGAACGCAGCGAGTGGGCCGACCGGCGGCCGGTGGACCTGGAGGTCCCGTTCGAGACGATGATCGGCGACCGGCTGGTGCGCGGGCGCATGGACGCGGTCTTCGCCACGCCGGACGGCGGCTACGAGGTCGTCGACTGGAAAACCGGGCAGCCGCCGCGCGGCAAGGCGGCGAAGGCGGCGTCGGTGCAGCTCGCGGCCTACCGGATTGCCTGGTCGCACCTGGCCGGGGTGCCGCTGGAGCGGGTGGGCGCGGCCTTCCACTACGTACGCGCGGGCCGCACCGTCCGCCCGGTCGACCTGCTGGACGAGGCCGGGCTGGTCGCGCTCGTGGAGAGCGTCAGGAGCGAAGATGACGGAAAGCCGGCTTCGGGTGCATGAGGAAGTCGTGGTGTGAGATGTTCCAGGCGTAGGCGCCGGCCATCGCGAACACCACCGTGTCGCCGATCCTGAGCGAGGCCGGCACGGCGCGCGCGAAGACGTCCTTCGGCGTGCAGAGCTGACCGGCGAGCGTCACGGGCTCGTCCGTCACGCCCGGTCCCGCGCCCGTGGGCAGCACCTCGAACGGCTGGTCGTGGCCCTTGGTCACCGGCGTACGCAGGTGGTGGGTGCCGCCCAGCAGGATCGCGTACGCCTGGCCGCGCACCCGCTTCACGTCCACCACCCGGGTCACGTAGTAGCCGCAGTACGCGGTCAGCGCCCGGCCCGGCTCGATCCGCAGCCGCCGCCCGCCCGCGAGGGCCCGCAGGCCCGCGCCGTACGCGGCCCAGTCGAAGCGGCGCTCCGGCTCGGCGTACGACACGGCCATGCCGCCGCCGAGGTTGACCTCCTCGTGCTCGGTGTCGAGCAGCCGCGCGGCCAGGCGGAGGAGCTGGGAGGCGTCCAGGCCGCTGGCCAGGTGGGCGTGCAGGCCGCGCAGCCGCAGCCGCCCGCCGAACAGCGGCAGGCACTCCGCCACGCCCGCCTCGTCCATCCCGAACGGCCCGCTCATCGTCAGCGCCGCCCCCTCGACCGGCAGGTCCGGGTTGATCCGCAGCAGCACGTCGGCGGGCAGGCCGGTGGCGCGCAGGCGGCGCAGCTCGTTCGGGGACTCGACGTGCAGGCGGTGGTGCGGCAGCCGCAGCTCGGCGTCGGTCTTGCCGGGCCCGCCCAGCGCCACCGGCATCGCGGGGAACAGGCCGGTGACGTGCGCGTGCTCGCCGCCCGACGACACCTCGAACCCGTCCACGTGCCCGGCCAGCACCCGCAGCAGCTCGGCGTCGGGGTTGGCCTTGACGGCGTAGTACAGCTCGACGCCCGCGAGCGCCCGCCGCACGGCGGCCGCGTGCGCGTCGAGGCCCGGCAGGTCGTAGACGTAGGCCGGGGCCGGGAGCGCGGCGGCGGCCTCTCTGACGCGGCCGGGGATCAAATGATCGGGGATCACGCGAGCGGGTTCGCGATCGGCACGTACCCGGCGGCGCGATCGGCGGCTCTCGCCCAGCGCACGCCCAGGTTGGCCTTGGCCGGCAGCGGCGCGCCCGCCAGCAGGTCGGACAGCGGCAGCGGCCGGCCGAGCGCGTCGGCCTGCCCGGCGACCAGCTCGCGGGCGGCCTCCCACAGCGTGCGCAGCAGCGCGTCGTCGCGCCCGGCGACGGCCGCCGCGATCTCGGTCAGGTGGTTGACCAGCAGGCAGTAGACGACCCGGGCCCAGCCGCGCCCGGCGTCGTACGTCAGCGCCGCCGCCACCTCGGGCCGCACCCCGGACAGGTCGTGCCGGCCCGCGACGAGCTTGGTCCCCTCCAGGTCGCGGAAGACGGCCTGGGCGGGCATCCCGTCGCCGTCCAGCCCGACGAGGACGTTCTGCAGGTGGGGCTCCAGGACCACGCCGTGCGCGAAGAACAGCTCCAGCACCGGCAGCGCGACCTTCACCACGTACGCCCGCCACCAGCCGAGCGGCCCAGCAGGTGGCTCGGCGGGCCGCGCGTCCAGGGCGAGCGCGGCGGCCAGCACCGGCGTCACCCCGGGGTCGCACACCTCCCACGGACTCCGCCTGACGATCACGCCCAGCTCCTCGGGATGCCGGGCGGCCGTGCGGTAGCCGGGCTCGGGCAGCCACCGGGTGGCCGGGTGCGCCGCCGCGACCCGCTCGAAGACCGGGCCCAGGCGTGTGGTCAGCTCCACCGCGCCGGCCAGCTCGTACCAGGCGTTCTTGCGCACGCAGTTGGTGATCCGCACGTCGAGGGAGAACTTCAGGCAGACCCCCGCGTCGGGGACGTAGAGCGTACGCACCGACGACGTCGGCACCGCCTCGGGACCGGGGCCGAGGTCGATCAGCTCGTCCCCGTCGAGCGCGGGCCGCAGCAGGTCGAGCTGCCACGGATGCGCGGGGAGCAGCCGGTAGCCGTCCGGCGCGCGGCCCAGCCCGTCCAGCGCCCCGACCTCGCCCTCCTCCACCGTGGCCGGCGCCCGCACGCCCAGCAGCCGGAGCGGGAACGCGGCGTGCGCCTCCGGCGCGTAGCGCAGCCAGCCGTCGCCGCCGCGCGCCTTCGGGCTCGGATGGAACGGGTGCCCGTACACCAGGGACTGCTCCGAGGCCAGCCACGGGTCGGCGGGCGGCTCGGCCGCCGCCCTGGCGCGCAGGATGGCCGTGACCGCGTCCCTGCTGGCGGCGACCTGGCCTGCGAACTCCCCGTTGTGCCCGCCGAGCTCGGCCTGGACCAGCTCCACCAGCTCGGCCATGGTCAGCGGACGCCAGGCCCCGGCGTCCAGGCGCTCGGCGGGGCCGTCGAAGCGCAGGGCGGCGCCCCCGTACGTACGCACCCGCAGCAGCGTCCCCGCGACCCGCAGCAGCAGGTTCGGCGGCGCCGGCCACACCAGGCCGCGCGGCCCGGCCACCTCCCGGACGCAGCAGCGCAGCAGCGCCGCCAGCGTCGCCTCCTCGGCCGGCGCGCAGGGCGCGTCGATGGCCGGTCCGGGCATTCAGGCTCTCCTCAGGTAGTTGGGGCCGCTGGTCCCGTAGTGCTTGTTGACGTCGCGCGCGCCGGTGCGCCACTTGGGCGCGAGCGTTCCCGCGGTGACCATGGACTTGCCGGTCAGGCGGACCGCGTCGAGGGTCCTCGCGCGTAACAGCCGGGCCATGGGGTGGTCGCCGTGCTCGTCCAGCGCCTCGGCGAGGCTGTCGCGCAGCAGCGCGGCGGCGCGGGCCGGCGGCAGCGTCCCGAACGCGACGGCGGCGGCCGACAGGTGCAGGGTGATGGTGACGAACACGTCGGCGAGGGCGTGCGGGTCGTCGGTCAGCATCCGCTCGTCGGCGAACGCCGGCGCCTCGATCCCGGCCGCGCGCAGCCGCGACGGCGACGCCAGCAGACCGTCGTTGTCCTTGACCAGCAGCTTCAGCTCCTCGCCCCGCAGCACCAGGGCCAGGTTCTGCTGGTGCGCCTCCAGGGCGACGCCGTAGCGGACGAACAGCTCGACGTTCCAGCGCAGCAGCAGCCGCAGGTAGGCGGGGACGAGGTGGCCGAGGTCCACGCCGGGCGCGGTGAGCGCGGCCACCGGCACGATCGTGCCCTCGGGCAGCCGCCGCACCATCCAGGCCAGGTGCTCGTCCCCGGTGGCCGCGTAGGTCTGCTCGTCGGCCAGCAGGACGTCCGGGCCGGCCAGCCGCCGCAGCAACGTCTCCGCCCGCGCGCCGTCGGCCAGCGTGCCCGGCTTGATCGAGCGCCGGTTGCGCAGGCCGAGCGTGCTGATCGGCAGGGGCAGCTTGAGATGCGTACGCGGATCGACCTCCACCGTCCGCATGGACAGCGTCGGCCGCACCTCCAGCGCTTCCTCCTCCAGCACCCGTACGCCGTCGATCTTGCGTACATGCTCGACGGCCAGCGGATGCACGGGGAACAGCACCCCCTCGGCACGGACGTCCGGGGGCGTGAGATCGGCGGGCAGCGACGCCGCCGAGCCCGGCGCGAGCAGGTCACGCGGCGCCACGGCCCACCGCAGGAGGAACCGGGGCCCGAACTCCGGCGCGTACGCCAGCAGCTCCCCCTCCGACAACCCCACCCGCGCCCGCGACGTCGGGTAGACCGGATGGTCCGCCAGCGCCGCCAGCGTCTCGTACGACGGCCCGCCCCGCAGCACCTCCGCCGCGTGCGCGTCCATCAGCTCCAGCCCCGCGAGCGCCGCCAGGCACTCCTCGAAGAAGGCCGCGACGCCTTCGGAGTCGGCCGGGTCGGCCACCTCCACCAGCGTCTCCAGCACCTGCTCCAGCCCCAGCCGCTCGTCCGAGGCCACCACGAAGTCCTGGAACAGCAGGCCGGGCTCCAGCCGCGCCCACCGCCCGTCGGCCAGCAGCAGGCCCACGCCGTCCTTGGTGCGGGTCACCCGCCCGGCCAGGCCGCCGTAGTCCTCACGCAGCAGCGCGTTCAGCACCCGGGCGGCCAGGTAAGCCTCCCGCTCGCTCATCCGACCACCCACGGCCGGGCCGCCTGGTACGCGGTCACCGCGGCGTCCACCCGCGCCCGCGAGGGCCCGACCGCCCGGATGACGCCCAGGTAGTCGCGGTTGGTGCCGGTGACGGAGACCTGGTCGCCTTCGGCGCGCAGCGGGCGGTGCCAGAGGCGGACGCCGTCGCGGTCGACGTACTCGTCGGCGGGCGCCTCCTTGACCGTTCCCGGCCGGTCGGCGACCACGCTGACCGCGCAGCCGTGCCCGGCCGGGGCCGGTCCGGCCTGGGGCAGGCGCTCGCCGAGGTGCGTCCGCAGGATCCACTCGAACAGCGGGATGCCGAGCACGTCGGCCAGCAGGAAGTCGCAGGTGTCGCCGATGACCCGGTAGTTGATCTCGATGATCCGCGGGCCCGCGGCGGTCAGCGCGTACTCGGTGTGGCAGGCCCCGAACCCGGCGCCGAGCGCCCGCAGCGCCGCCAGCACGTGCTCGGCGGCCCCGTCCTGCGGCGGGGCCCAGTCCAGGCGCTCCTCGACGAAGTGCGGCAGCGGCCCCAGCCGGGTCTCGAACCCGCCGAGCACCCGCACCTCCGCGCCGTCCCCGAGGGTCTCCAGCGTGCGCAGCGGGCCCTCCAGGTACTCCTCCACCACGAGGGCCTGGCCGGGCCGCCGCCGCCGTGCCTCGGCGACGGCCCCGGGGAGGTCCTTCTCGACGAGGACGACGTCCTCGCTGGCCACGCCCTCCCTGGGCTTCAGCACCACGGGGTAGTGCCACCCCTCCGGTACGGGATCGCCGGGCGCGAGCCGGGCGGACCTGACCCGCTCGATCCCGGCCTCGCGCAGCGCGCGGCGCATGAGGAACTTGTTCTTGGCGGCCAGGCAGGCCCGCCAGTCCTTGCCGGGCAGCCCGAAGTAGTCGGCCGCGAGCGCGGTCTCCGCCTGCAGATGGTCGGAGTTGGAGAAGATCGCGTCCGGCCGGCCGAGCCGCTCGACCGTGTCGATCAGGGCGCGGGGATCGCGGACGTCGCAGGCCACCGCGCCGGGATGCTGCTCGGGCCGGTCCGTCAGCACGGTCACCTCGCAGCCCAGGGCACGCGCGGCGGGCAGGAAGCCGGCGGTCACCGAGTCGGTCGGTTTGAGCGCGGTGAGGTAGAGCCGCAACGTCGAGGCACCCCCGGAATCAGGTAAGGCTAACCTAACCCGATGATCTTAGCCGGAGCGCGGACGGCGACGGGCCCGAATCGGCGATCAGGCGCTGACCCGCGAGGTCATAGGATGACATGGAAATTCTGGAGGGGGCGGGCCTGTGGAGATCACGGCGGAAGAACAACTGATCGGACCCCTGCTTCTCGCGCGCGGGACCATCGACCGCTCCGCGGCGTTGCGCGCCGACGAGCGGTGGCTGGAACGTGCCTGGGCCGACCCGGCGACCAGGGTGCTGGTCATCGACGACGGCCACACGCTGGTGCGCAGGGAGGGCGACCAGGTGCGGGCGGTGCTGTTCAGCACCGACGAGGCGCCGGAAGGGCCGCGCTACCTGCTCGGCGTCGAGGGCGAGGTCGCCTACTTCGCGGTCGCCGCGCCGCTGCCCGGCGTGCCCAGGCAGGAGGCCAACGGGCGGGTCACGTTCGCGATGAAGCTGGCCGACACCCCCGACGGCGACCCGGTCGCGGCCGGGCTGCGCCAGGTCGGCGGGCTGCTCGGCGACCGCGACGCGGGCCTGCTGGTCTACGCCGTCGCGCTGGAGGCCTGGCACGCCACCCACGAGTTCTGCCCGCGCTGCGGCAACCGCACCGAGATCCGGACGGGCGGCCACATCCGCGTCTGCCCCGAGGACGGCAGCCAGCACTTCCCGCGCGTCGACCCCGCCGTGATCATGCTGATCCGCGACGAGAACGACCGCTGCCTGCTGGCCCGCGGTCCGCAGTGGCCGCAGGGGCGCATGTCGATCCTGGCCGGGTTCGTCGAGCCGGGCGAGTCGCTGGAGCACGCCGTGGTGCGCGAGGTCGCCGAGGAGGTCGGCGTCAGCGTGATCAGGCCGCGCTACCTCGGCAGCCAGCCCTGGCCGTTCCCGCGCAGCCTCATGCTCGGCTTCTTCGCCGAGGCCGTCACCACCGAGCTGCGGCCCGACGCCGAGGAGATCGCCGAGGCGCGCTGGTTCTCCCGCGAGGAGCTGACCGCTGCACTCGACTCCGGCGAGCTGCGCCTGCCGCCCGCGGTGTCGATCGCCCGCCGCCTCATCGAGACGTGGTACGGCGGGCAGCTCGACTACGAGTGACCGGCCCGATCAGGCGGCCCGATCAGGCGGCGCCGAGGATGGCCTTGACCTCCAGGGCCGACGGGTTCGTCCGCACCACGCGGCCGCCAGGCGTGTCGATCACCACGGTCGGCACCGTCTGGTTGCCGTTGTTGACGCTCATCACAAACTCCGCCGCCGACGGGTCACGCTCGATGTCCACCTCGTCGAAGCTGATGCCCTCACGGGTCAGCTGGGCCTTGAGCCGCTTGCAGGGGCCGCACCAGCTCGTGCTGTAGACGGTGAGCGCCATGTCGGGTGATCCCTCCCAGGTCAGAAGTCAGGCGTCCGGTGCAACAACCCGGCATGCCCGCTTAATCCCTTGGCCAAGAGGGCCGTGTTCAGCCGCTGTGCTCAGCCGCTGTGCTCAGGCTCAGCCGATGCGCTCGGCGATCCAGGTCTGCACCCGCTCGGCCACGCCCGGCTCCCGGTAGAGCGGCGCGCTGTGGTTGATGCCCGGCTGCGTCAGCACGGTCACCGGCACGCCCACCTTGGCCAGCATCTCCCGCAGCAGGATGCCCTGCGACGGCGGCACGAACTCGTCCTGCGAGTGAATGGTCAGCACCGGGGCGTCGCGCCTGCTCGCGTGCCAGGCGACCTCCATGCTGGCCCACACGCGCGCGCACTTGCCCTTGGGCGCGCAGCCGCCGGCCAGCTTGATCGCGGCCTTTCGCAGCCTGCGCTTGTTGAGGTCGGTGGTCTTCCTCGCGTCGCCGTCGGCGTACGCCTGCAGCGGGGAGGTGATCGGCGACAGGCCGACCACGCCCTTCAGCCCGCTCACGCCGTCGCCGTACGTGCCGACCGCCGCCGCGATGTGCCCGCCCGCCGAGAAGCCGACCACCACGTAGTTGCCCGGGTCGAACGACCACCGGTCGGCGAACTTGCGTGCCGTCGCGATCGCCGTGAGCGCGTCGGTGCGCTGCGCCGGCCAGGCCGCGTCGCCGGACAGGCGGTAGTTGAGGTTGAAGACCGTGTAGCCGAGCTCGGCGTAGCTGCGGGTGATCTCCTTCATGTAGCGCTTGTCGCCGCTGGACCACCAGCCGCCGTGGATCAGGAAGACGCCGGGCCGCTGCTGACCGTCGGGGGTCCACCACACGTCCATCTGCTGCCGCCTGTGCGCGCCGTACGCGATGGTCTCCGTGCTCAGTCCGTAGACGTCGTCCGTGGTCGCCGAGGTGGCGACGCTGGGTGAGGGAGTGGGCTGCGCCGCGGTCGCGCCCACGCTGACCGCATCGGCGCTGACGGGCGTGAGCACGACGGCAGCGAGCGCCAGAGCGCCCACATGAACCGCTATCCGCACGGCCTTCCTTTCCCCCAGGGTCAATGGTCGGCCCCATTGTGGGGGAAGAGACCAGTTCTTTGCATCTCGCCGCCTAGGAACATACGACGGCCCGCATGTTGCCAGAATAAAGCCCCTGGCCGCCAGTGCTGGGAAGATGAAGGGGTGACACACGTGGATGACGTCCTGATCGGCCTCGACCCCGAGCAGCGCGCCGTCGCCGAGGCGGTGCGCGGCCCCGTCTGCGTGCTGGCCGGGGCCGGGACGGGCAAGACCAGGGCGATCACCCACCGGATCGCGCACGCGGTGCGGAGCGGGGTCGTCGACGCGCAGAGCGTTCTCGCTGTGACTTTCACCACGCGCGCGGCGGGGGAGTTGCGCCAGCGGCTGCGCGCGCTCGGCGCGCCCGGCGTGCAGGCCCGCACGTTCCACGCCGCCGCGCTGCGCCAGCTCACCTACTTCTGGCCGCGGGTGATCGGAGGCGAGGCGCCCTCGGTCATCGAGTCGAAGCTGCCGGTGCTGGTCGAGGCGTGCCGGCTCATCCGCAAGAGCCCCGACCGGTCCGAGCTGCGCGACATCGCCTCCGAGATCGAGTGGGCCAAGGTCACCCAGATCGGCCCCGAGGACTACGCCGCCGCCGCGGCCAAGCACCACCGCACGCCCCCCGTGGCCGCCGAGGAGATCTCCCGCCTGTACGAGGCGTACGAGCAGCTCCGGCGCGAGCGCCACCTGGTCGACTTCGAGACCATCCTGGAGCTGACCGCGGCCGTGATGACCGAGCACCAGGAGGTCGCCACGCAGATCCGCCAGCAGTACCGCTACTTCGTCGTCGACGAGTATCAGGACGTCAACCCGCTGCAGAAGCTCCTGCTCGACACCTGGCTCGGCGGCCGCGACGACATCTGCGTGGTCGGCGACCCCAACCAGACCATCTACTCCTTCACCGGGGCCAGCCCGCGCTACCTCACCAACTTCGCGGTCGAGCACCCGCAGGCCGCCGTCATCAGGCTCGTCCGCGACTACCGCTCCACCCCCCAGGTCGTCGACCTGGCCAACCGGGTCATCGCCCGCGGCCGCTCGCCCCACCGGCTGGAGCTGGTCGCCCAGCGGCCCGACGGCCCGCGGCCCGCCTTCGCCGACTACGACGACGAGCCGGCCGAGGCCGCCGGGGTCGCGAGGGCCATCAGGAAGCTGCTCGACAAGGGCGTGCCGGCCCGCGAGATCGCGGTGCTGTTCCGGGTCAACTCGCAGTCGGAGGCGTACGAAGAGGCGCTGGCCAAGGCCGAGATCCCCTACCTGCTGCGGGGCGCGGAGCGCTTCTTCGAACGCCCCGAGGTCCGCCAGGCGGTCGTGCTGCTGCGCGGCGCGGCCCGTTCGGCGGCCGGCGAGCCGCTGGCCGCCGAGGTGCACCACATCCTCGCCGGCGTCGGCCTCACCCCCGCGCCGCCCGGCGGCGGCAAGGCGAGGGAGCGGTGGGAGTCGCTGAAGGCGCTGGCCGACCTGGCCGAGGACCTGGCGGCCGAGGGCGCCGACCTGCCGGCGTTCGTCGCCGAGCTGGAGCGCCGCGCGGCCGAGCAGCACGCGCCGCCCGTCGAGGGCGTCACGCTGGCCTCCCTGCACGCCGCCAAGGGTCTGGAGTGGGACGCCGTGTTCCTCGTCGGCCTCACCGACGGCATGCTGCCCATCGTCTACGCCGAGACCCCCGAGCAGATCGAGGAGGAGCGCCGCCTGCTCTACGTCGGCATCACCCGCGCCCGTGAGCACCTGACGCTCTCCTGGGCGCTGGCCCGCGCGCCGGGCGGGCGCAAGGGCCGCCGGCCCTCACGCTTCCTCGACGGCCTCACCGGCCGCGCCGCCGCCCCGCCGCGCCCGATCCAGGGCGCCGCCCGCGAGCGGCGCACCGTGGCCGCGCCGGTGCACTGCCGGATCTGCGCCAAGACGCTCACGGCCGCGGCCGAGCAGAAGCTGGGCCGCTGCGCGACCTGCCCCGCCGACTACGACGAGGAGCTGCTGGAGCGGCTGAAGGCGTGGCGCACCGCCACGGCCAAGGACAACAAGATCCCGCCGTACGTCGTCTTCACCGACGTCACCCTCCAGGCCATCGCCGAACGCGCGCCCGGGACCGAGCAGGAGCTGCTGTCGATCCCGGGCGTCGGCCGCGTCAAGATCGACCGCTACGGCGAGGCCGTCCTCGCCCTCTGCCGCGGCGCGGCGTGACAAGCGCGGTGTAACAAGCGCCCGTTCCGACACGGTGTAACAACCGCGAAACGCCGGCCGGTCATCATCGGACCGCCGGGCCGGATGCGGACCGGCTCCGGCGGCACGTCAAACTTGTGTCAGGACCGGATACCTGTCCGAGAAGAAACCTGCCCCGCCGCCCTCACGCACCGGACGGCGCCGGGGCCCGCGAGGGGGACCGACACGTGAACGAGGCGCTCAAGGAGCTGCTCGACCTGCTCGACCTGGAGCAGATCGAGCTGGACATCTTCCGGGGGAGGAGCCCCGAGGAGCGCATCCAACGCGTCTTCGGCGGCCAGGTGGCGGCCCAGGCCCTCGTGGCGGCCGGGCGCACGGTCACCAAGGACCGCTTCGTCCACTCGCTGCACGCCTACTTCATCCGGCCGGGCGACCCGTCGATCCCGATCGTCTACAACGTGGAGCGGGTGCGCGACGGGCGTTCGTTCAGCACCCGCCGGGTCCAGGCGGTCCAGCACGGCAAGGCGATCTTCACGATGTCGGTGTCGTTCCACATCGCGGAGGAGGGGGTGGAGCACCAGGCGTCGGTGATGCCGGCCGTGCCGGCGCCCGAGACGCTGCCCACGTTCCAGGAGCGCATGTACGCCCTGGTCGGCGACCACCCCGAGTTCCGCGACTGGGTGTCGCGCCCCAGGCCGGTCGACTCCCGCTACGCCTCCCCGCTGACGTGGGAGGCCTACAACGACCCGTCGCTGCGCAGCGCCGAGACCAACGTCTGGTTCCGCTACGACGCCGAGCTGCCCGACGACCCGCTGCTGCACGTCGTGCTGGCCGCGTACGCCTCCGACTTCACGCTCGTGGACACCATCCTGCTGGCGCACGGCATGGCGTGGGGCATGTCCAACGTCATGGGCGCCTCCCTCGACCACGCCATGTGGTTCCACCGCCCTTTCAGGGCCGACGACTGGTTGCTCTATGCTCAGGAGTCACCGTGGTCTGCGGGGGCGCGGGGGTTGGCGCGCGGTGAGATGTTCACCGCGTCCGGTGACCTCGTGGTCTCCGTCGTCCAGGAGGCGATGATCCGGCCGCTGCGATAGCGAAATCGCAGGTAGAAAATATGTTGCCGGGTCCCGGCCTTCCGGTTTAGGGTCATGGGCAAGCGAGTCGGACACGACTGTTTCCGACGATCAGCAGAGTGGAGGTGAGCCCAGTGATGAGCATTCTGAAGACTGCAGCCACGCCGTGGCTCGCTTCCGCATGCCGTGATTCGGTGCTGCTCGCCCACGAGCCCGCCAAGCCACGGCAGGAGAAGTCTGCCCGTAGCCAGTCCGCCGCCTTCTACGCGCGTGCCCACTTCGGCGCCGCCGCTCCGCAGGTGGCTCCTGTCTACGCAGGACGTATCGAACTGCCGGCCAGCCAGCTCACCAACGGTGGACTGTGCGGTCCGCAGCCCTGGAGGGATACACCGGTCATAACCTGACCGGCGACAGTAGCCCCCAGGCCGCGGATCCACAGACGGATCCGCGGCCATTTTGTTGCCCGCGATCCGACCACCTACGAGGTGTCCAACAAGAACAAAAGGATCGATCGAAGGAGAAAGAAGATGGGGGCGAAGACGATCATGGACCTGATCGACGAAGCCAAGATCCCCTGTCGTACCGACCCTGACCTGTGGTTCGCCGAGTCGCCGGATGACGTGGAGTTCGCCAAGGCGCTCTGCGGCGGCTGCCCGATCCAGAAGGCCTGCCTCGACCGCGCGCTCGAGCGCGAGGAGCCGTGGGGCGTCTGGGGCGGCGAGCTGATCCTCAGGGGGACCGTCGTTCCCCGCAAGCGTCCGCGCGGGCGTCCCCGCAAGCACCCGGTCGCTGCCTGACCCACCTGTACGAACGCACCACACCGAGAGGAAACCGAGACTGATGAACGCTCGACCGACGAGGAGCACCGGAATGTCCCATCTCATCCATGACCTCGTGAACGACCGAATACAAACCCTCCACCGCGAGGCGGAGGAGGAGCGTCTCGCGCTGCGCGTACAGCGTGTGCGACGGGCGCAGCGCGAGGTACAGAAGGCCAACGACCGCCTCCGGCGCGCCCTGCTCCTGCAGTGGTGATCGGGGAGATCCTGCCGCCGGCGCAGGATCTCCTCACTGAAGACGGATGATTCAGCCTCATTCATGAACGCGAGAGCCGGGCGCCGACGGGCGCCCGGCTCTCGCGCTGTTCCGGGAACCCGCCCGCGCCCGGCGGACAGTACTGCTTGTGGATGTGAACCTGCGGACCCGCATACGCGACGGCGACCAGCGCGCCTTCGAGCAGCTTTTCGACCAGTACGCCAAAACCGTCTACAACCACGCCTGGCGGCTGACCGGCGACTGGTCGGCGGCCGAGGACGTGGTGTCACTGACGTTCCTGGAGGCGTGGCGGCTGCGGGAGCGACTCGCCCCGGACGGCGGCTCACTGCGGCCCTGGCTGCTCGGCGTCGCCACGAACGTGGCCCGCAACCTACGACGGGCCAGGCGGCGGCACGAGAACGCGATGGCCAGGATGCCCCGCGACGACGCCGCACCTGATTTCGCCGACGACCTGGCCGGCCAACTCGCCGACCAGGAACGGTTAGCCGAGGTGCGCGAGGCCCTCGGCCGGCTGCGCAAGCCCGAGCAGGACGTGCTGCTGCTGTGCGCCGGGGCCGGCCTCGACTACGCCGAGGCGGCCGAAGCCCTCGGCATCCCGATCGGCACCGTCAGGTCACGGTTGTCGCGGGCCAGGAAAAAACTGGAACTGGCCGTGGCCCGGCGACAGAGGAATGGTGACCGCGGCACCGCGGTCCGGTCCGTCAAGGAGTCCACCTCATGAACATCTTCCCGCCGGAACGGGATCTTCCTGAGGGCCGTCACCAACTGCTCAAGGAGTTCGTGATGACCGCCCTCCAGAACAACCCCACCCCTCCCCAGCCGACTTCGTCGCCCGCCTCCCCCACTCCGCCGGCCTCACCCACTCCGCCGGCTTCATCCCGGCCGCTCCGACCGCGCCGCAAGCTGCTACGCCCGGGCGTCCTGGCTCCCGCACTGGGCCTGGCCGCCGCGGCCGCGGTGGCCCTGCCGCTGATGTTCGGCGGCACCCCCGCCTACGCCGTCGCCAAGAACCCGGACGGCACCATCTCCATCACCGTCAACGAGGCCAAGAACCCGAAGGCCCTTGAGTCCGACCTGAGGCGGATGGGCTACAACATCGTCGTCGACTACCTGCCTGAGGGCAAGAAGTGCGCCACCCGCCCGCGCGGCACGAACTGGGTGCCGAAGGAGGAGGCCCCGCTCGCCGTCTTCCCGCCCACCGTGGACACGGGCGGCTTCCAGATCGACCCCCAGCAGATCAAGCCCGGCCAGACCGGCGTGCTGGAGTTCGCCGTGAACGAGAACGCTGAGGCGGGCACCGTCGTCGCCGGCATCTGGGCCCGAATCTCCAACGGCCCGGTGGCCCCCTGCGACCTCATAGACGGCTCCGCCCCTCTCGGCGACTAGAGCGCGTCTCCGCGGCCGCCGCCACAGCTGCCCCGCATCGCCGCCATATGGCGACCCCACGTGGTGACGCCGCCATGTGACGCCGCCATGTGACGCCGCCATGTGACGCCGCCATGTGGTGACGCCACGGGTAACGCCGGCATGTGGTGACGCCTTGTAGTAACGCCGTCATGTGGTGACGGCGGGTCGCCGGTTGCACTGGAGCCGGCGCCCCGCCGTCACCCGTGACCTCACCGATCCGCGACCCGCCCGCCCGCCGCTACCTGACGGCCCCGCCACGCGGAAGAGCAGAAGCCTGGACGAAGCCCTCGCAGACGAACGACCCGCCCGAATCGTTGAGGCACGCGGGGAAACTGCCCTGGCATCATTACACAGAGTAATGAAGGCCGACGACCGGTTCCCAAAAATCAGCCCGCAGCGACCACCAGGGCAACGACCCATCCCCACTGAAGAACCCACCGTCGGCCCCTTCACGTCCAGTGAGACCAGGCACCCTTAGAAGCCGGACCTGTAAGCGCCCGGAACACACACCAAGCCGACCCCTGACAGGCCCATTCCCGCACCCCGGGCCTGCACCCGCACCTCCGCATCCCGCGCCTCCGCATCCCGCGCCTCCGCATCCCGCGCCTCCGCATCCCGCGCCGGCGTCTCCGCGCTTTTGCGCCCGCACTCGCGTCGGCACCCCGAACCCTGCACCTCCGTCCGCGCTTGGCGCCCGTACCCCGCGCCGGCGCTTCTGCGCCCCTCACCTCCGCACCTTGCGCCTGCACCGGCACCGGCACCGGCACCCCGAATCCTGCACCCCGCGCCCGCGCTTCACCCCCGCGCCCGCACCTCCACGCTTGCGCGTCCCTGCACCTCCGCGTTTTGCGCCCGCACTCGCGTCGGCGCCCCGAACCCTGAGCCTCCCGCCCTTGCCGCACGCCCGCACCTGTGCTTCCGATTCCGCTTGCGCGCCCGCACCTCGGCGCTTGCGCGCCCGCGACTTCGCACCTCCGCACCTCCGCACCTCCGCGTGAAACGCCGCCCGCCGACGAGCTCAGCGCCAGGACCGGGCCGGGCCGTCATCGCCGAGTCGCTCACGCTGCTGACGTGGTGCGGCCCGTACCCAGCACTCAGATCAGGCTCTGGATCTGAGGGCCGGGGTCCGGGGGGTCAGCTGATGGCCAGGGCCTTGTCGTCGGGCTGGTCGTCCGGGTCGTCGGAGAAGCCGGGCACCCAGCGAATTACCTCGTCCCGGAACCGGGCCGTGGTGTTGAGCTGGCAGAGCACGCCCACGCCCGCCGCGTGCACCCGGTGGATGAGCACGTACGACGTCGGCAGGTTGAGCTGGCGCACCACGTTGCCAGGGCGCAGGTCGGCGACGCTGGCGGCCTGGGTCTGGAGCCATTCGCGACTGAAGGTGAACTCCTCGACCGCCGTCGGCTCTACGTACGGCGCCAGGAAGGCCCGCAGCGCGTCGGGATCGATCTCGATCTCGGGCCGGATGAACCCCTCCTGACGCAGCCCCGTCACGACGCTCTCCATGTCGCCATGGTTGAAGATCCGCATCAGCTGCCCGAACACCCTGGGATAGCCGTCCGGCAGCCGGTTGACCGCGCCGAAGTCGAGCACCCCGAGCCTGCCGTCGGGCAGCATGCGGAAGTTGCCCGGATGCGGATCGGCGTGCAGCAGCCCCACCCGCGCCGGCGAGCAGAACAAAAACCGCACGAAGAGCAGCCCCGCCCGGTCGCGCTCCTCCTTGGTGCCCTGGGCAATGATGCGCGACAGCGGGACGCCGTCCATCCACTCGGTGACCAGCACCATCTCGTTGGCCGCGATCACGTCGGGGATCAGGAAGTCGGGGTCGCCGTTGAACTCGCCGGCGAAGGCGTGCTGGGCGTGGGCCTCGCGAAGGTAGTCGAGCTCCTCTTCGATGCGTTCGCGCAGCTCGGACAGTACGGCCTTCATGTCCAGGCCGGGCAGCAGCACCCCGAACAGCTTGCCCAGCCGCGCGAGCTGGGTGAAGTCGCCGAGCAGGGCCTTGCCCGCCCCCGGGTACTGGATCTTGACGGCCACCTCGCGCCCGTCGTGCCAGACGGCTTTGTGCACCTGGCCGATGGAGGCGGCGGCGGTCGGCTGGTCGTCGAAGGAGCGGAAGTTCTCCCGCCAGTCGTCGCCGAGCTGTTCGGCCAGCACCTTGTGGACGGTGGCGACCGGCAGCGGGGGAGCGGCGTCCTGGAGCTTGGTCAGCGTGGCGCGGTAGGGACCGACGATCTCCGGCGGGAGCGCCGCCTCGAAGATCGACAGGGCCTGCCCGAGCTTCATGGCGCCGCCCTTGAGCTCGCCGAGCACCTTGAAGACCTGGTCGGCGGTGCGCTGCTGAACCTCCTGCGCCACGATCTCGGCGGACTTGCCGCCCAGCCGCTTGCCCAGCCCGATGGCGGTACGCCCGGCGAATCCGAGGGGAAGCGTGGCCAGCTTGGCGGAGCGCGTGACAGCACGGCGTGGAAGATCGCTCACACTGATGCGCGGAACCTCGGCAGAGGTCCGCTTCCCCCCTTCGTGGTCGTCCTCTGAGCACGTCAGTCGCGGTGAGGCGACATGACCATTGTTAGCGGAGATGGATTGTTTCGCATACAACGACAATGCGGATGTTGCTGCCAGGAGCGTCTTTTCCAGCGCCAATCAGGCGTTACGTCCATTGTGCCGTTGGTCACAGCGGATTCCTTGCCGTCAAGATGAGCAAGCGCATGTCCGGTAGCCTCCGCCGCGACCAGCGTCGCCAGGGTCGCGTCACAGGCGATCTCGCCCGGCGGGTAGCCGCCCACCGTCGCGGTCACGATCGGCCAGGCGGGGTCGCTGTCGCGACGCGCGAGGTCGAGGCAGTGCAGGCACGCGGTCCTTCCCGGCAGGACCAGTGGCCCGACCATCCCATGCCCCTCGAAGGCGGCCGCCAGGAGGTGGGGGATGCCCAGGGCGGTCAGTTCGTTGGCCAGCACCCCGTCCAGGGGCGTGACCGGCGCGATGACCACCAGATCCGGCCTATCCGACTGATCCCCAAGATATGTCCCTCCGGCAAGTACCTCGACCGTCGGTCTGACCAGGTCATGACCGTCGATGTACCGGCTGTCGCGCGGTTTCCTGGGCCGTGCGAGGGCCTCCTGCCGCGCGGCCAACTCGGCGGCCCGCTGACTCGTCGGCCTGCCGAGGTAGCGCATGTCATTGCCCACGTACGCGCCTGCGCCCCTGTTCACGCCCGCGCCGCTCATGCCAGTGCCGCTTCTGGCACCTGCGCCTGCACCCGTGCCGGTTCTGGGCCCCGTGACCTGCGAGGCGGGTGGCGTGCCACGCCCCGGCGACCGCTCGCCGGTCGCAGGCGCCGCGCCAGGACGCCGGCCCACGGAGGAGCCGCCAGAGGAAACAGCTTGCGGGACGGCGGGGGAGGACGTCCGGCCGCCGGCACCAGAGCGCGACGCCCCAGCCGCCCCGCCACCGCCACCCGTACGCGTACCCGCGCCGCCACCGGCGTCGGGACGCGCACCCGTCCCGCCACCGCCACCCGTACGTGCCCCCGTCGTCGGCGCCTGGCCGGCAACAGCGGCCCGCGGGGACCGGGCCGTCGCCGCGGATGCGCCGGCCGGGCCCGGGACAGAGCGGGAACCAGGAGAACCAGGTGCGGCGGAGCCGGACGCGGGGACATCGTCCGGGACATCGGGGGCAGGCGGGCGACCACCGGAGGTGAGCCGCCGCGCCACGGCCGCCGCGCCCTCCTCCCGCGTCATCCCCACCTCCGCCCACGACAGCCCGCCCGGCGTGATGTGAGCAGGCCGTACGGTGCCGGGATCGATCACCCGGATGTGCCCCACCCCGGCCGCCGCGAGCAGGGCGACGATCTGCGCTCCCACCCGCCCGGCCCCGTAGACCCGCATCCGGGAGGCGCGGCGCCGGGCGACCAGCCCCATGCCGCCGTCCGGTGACGCGGAGGCGAGGTCGAGGGCGTCGAGGTCGGGTCTCAGCCGGTCGCGCTCGGCCAGGCTGAGGTCACTCAGCACGCCGGAGCAGACCGACGCGTCGTGCAGTGCGCCCTGGGCGGTGAGCTGGTCGAGAAGGGAACGGGCGCGGCACTCGTCGAGACCGGCGGCGCCCGCGGCACGCAGGACGTGATCCAGATCGCGGGTGCCGTCGAGACATTCCAGCCATTGCCGGATCGGCCGGGCCAGGCCGGACATCACGACGGCGCGCAGGGGGTGCACGCCGTACTGAAGGGTCTGCTCATCGCGGAGTACGCGCCGGAGGGCGGGCTTCACTCGGGGCCTCATGGCGGGAAGGTTGGCACGCCGGACCATGATCCCGAGAGCGTTCCGCGCCGCCTGTGGATAACCCCGCCCACCCACCGGCGATCAAGGCCCCGAAGGCCCCCCGAGTACGCTCTCCGCATGAACGAGCTCTTGGTTGATCGCGACGACGACGGCGTGGTGCTCCTCACCCTCAACGTCCCCGAACGCCGCAACGCCATGACCGACGCCATGACCGACCGCTGGCGCGAGACGATGACCGCGCTCGCCACCGACCCCGACGCCCGCTGCGTCGTCGTGACCGGCGCGGGCACCGCCTTCTCGGCCGGCGGCGACCTGTCCTGGCTCGGCGAGCGCGGCGCCGAGGCCGTCCCCGAGCTGCGCGAGCGCATGCTCGCCTTCTACCGGACCTGGCTGCTGGTCAACCAGCTGGAGATTCCCACGATCGCCGCCGTCAACGGCCCGGCGGTCGGCGCGGGCCTGTGCGTGGCGCTGGCCTGCGACCTCGTCTACGCCGCCGACGACGCGAAGCTCCTGGTCCCGTTCACCTCGCTGGGGCTGCACCCGGGGATGGCGGCGACGTACCTGCTGCCCCGCAGAGCGGGCGTCGGACTGGCCCGCGAGATGCTGCTGACCGGCCGCACGCTGACCGGAAGGGAAGCGGCGGATAAAGGTTTGGTAAATCGATCTTTCCCTAACAATGACCTGATCCCCGAAGTCAGAGCCCTCGCCCAGAAGATCGCTCAGAACGCTCCCATTGCCACACGACTCACCAAACTGGCCCTCAACCAAGACCATCAAGACCTGGAAGCCGCGCTGAGGTGGGAATCCCTGGCCCAGCCGATCACCATGGCCACGTCGGACCTGCTCGAGGGCCTGGCCGCGCATCGGGAAAGGCGCGTGCCCAAATTCACCGGCTCTTAATCATCTGACCAGCAGAAACAGCGCCTCCCCTCTGTGGAATTTCCGTCAACTCGGCTACCGTGCATATGTGCCCCCCGAGACAGTCGAGGTTCGTCGAAGTTCTCGTCGCCGGCGTACGGTCTCCGCATACCGCGACGGCGACAAGACCATCGTGCTCCTGCCCGCCTGGCTGAGCGGCGAAGACGCGGATGAATGGGTGAGCCGCATGCTGGATCGGCTGGCCGCCAAGGAAAGCCGCCGCAGACCGACGGACGAGGCCCTGCTGGAGAGAGCCAGGGAGCTGTCGGCGAAATATCTGGGCGGCGACGCCGAGCCCGTGAGCGTCCGCTGGGTCGACAACCAGCAGCACCGCTGGGGCTCGTGCACCCCGGAGAACGGCACGATCCGCATCTCGACGCGGCTCAAGGGCCTGCCGGAGTGGGTCATCAACTACGTGATCATCCACGAGCTGGTGCACCTGCTGGTGCCGAGCCACGGCGCCGCGTTCTGGGCTCTGGTCGAACAGTACCCCAAGGCGGAGCGGGCCCGCGGCTTCCTTGAAGGATTCTCCGCCGCGGCCCACTCGGCCCCGGAGGAATGTTGATCCGCGTCGTCGCCGTCCTCGTACGTCACCGCATGGCGAACGCGGCCCCCGCGGGCATCGACCCCAAGGCGTTCCTGGAGGCGATGGCCGAGGACACCTACGAGATGGCAGCCGGCCTCGACCTCGTCACCCCGGTCCTCGTCACCAGTGTCCCCGGCCTCGACGAGATCGTCTGGCCCGGCACCGAGATCATCGACATCGGCGAGGACGAGCCGCTGGCGTCCGTGCTGTCCCGGCTCCCCGGCGACCAGGCCGCGGTGATCGGCGCCGACGCGCCCGACCTGCCGCCGCTGCTGGTGGGCAAGCTGTTCCGCGAGCTCGGCCGCGCGGAGATCACGGTCTGCCCGGCGGAAGGAGGCGGCGCCGTGGCCCTGGCCTGCGCGTTGCCCGCTCCGGCCTGGGCCGACCCCGATCTCGACGATCCCGCCGTCGTGGCCACGCTCCGCGCGCAGGCCCCCGGCCCCCGGAGGGTCGCCACCACTCCGGGCTGGCACCGCCTGCGCGCCCCCGAGGACGTCCACCGCCTGGACCCCGGTCTCGAAGGCTGGGACAACACCCGGACCCTGCTCAAGGAAGCGTGAGCTCGGCCAGCACGGCCCGGTGATCGGTGCCCGGCACCGTCCGTACGTCCACCGCGCGCACCGCCACCCGCCGGTCCACCAGCACGTGGTCGATGGTGATGATCGGCGGCACCTTCTTGTTGGCCGGCCACGTCGGGATCAGCCCGGCCCCCACCTGGTCGGCCGCGTCCTTGTAGCCCCGCGACAGCAGCTCGCGCAGCGCCGCGTGGTCGAGCGAGGCGTTGAAGTCGCCGGCCAGGATCCGCACCCGGTCGCGGGAGGCGGACGGCAGCGTCCGCAGCGCCCGGTTCCAGTTGACGACGTTCGGCCCGAGCGGCGGATAGGGATGGACGTCCACGAACTCGATCGGCTCCCCGCCCGGCACCGACACGACCGCGGCCGGCATCTTGTGCCCGACGTCCGGCACCACGTCCGGCAACTCACGCAGCTCGTGCCTGGAGTAGATCCCGCTGCCGCCGGCGCTCCACTCGGCCTCCAGCACGCGGTGGGGCAGCAGCTCCTTGAGCCCGGCCGCGTCCAGGTCGGACACCGCGCCGGGCGTCAGCTCCTGCGTGCTCAGCACGTCGGGCTCGAACTCACGCACCATCCGCACGATCGTCCCGGCGTCGGCCCGCCCGAACAGCATGTTGATCGTCATGACCTTGAACGGCCGCCCGGCGGCCGCCTCGGCCCTGCCGAGCGCCCGGGGCAGCACGGCGAGCCCGAGCGCCGTGGTCGCCACCAGCGCCACGGCGGTGGCCGCGCGCCGCCGCCCGGCCGCCGCGATCAGCAGCGGGAGCAGCGATCCCGCCGCCACGTACGGCGTCGCCGTCATGATCTGCGTCGGCAGCGAGCCGCGCTCCAGCCCCGCCACCCTGGCGGCGGCCCAGGCCGCGAAAGGGGTCACCGCCATCCAGGTCAGGACGGAACCGGGAATTGTCCGGCGTCTGCGTACGGGCGTGACGATCGTGCCCCCCACGGGCGACTCAGCCGGAGCGCTCACCAGACCCCCTTTGGAACGACACAAAGGACTCTAGCCAACCCGGCCGGAACGCAGGCCGAGCACCGCCTGTCCACGTCTGGCCAACCGGCGCGTCGCCTCGTCGGAAAGCTCGGGGATCTCCTCGACGGGGAACCAGCGCAGGTCGAGCGACTCCTCGCTGATCACCGCCTCCGCGCCGGGCGGGGCCACGGCGGCGTACTCGACGTCGAGGTGCCAGCTCCTCGGCGGATGGCACCACACCTCGTGCTTGTCCACGGCCAGCGGCCCGGGCAGCAGCTCAAGACCGGAGATGCCGGACTCCTCCCGCGCCTCACGCAGGGCCACCTCGGTCAGCGAGGCGTCGGAGGGCTCGCAGTGCCCGCCCATGGGCAGCCACATGCCGGCCTTGGGATGCAGCGTGAGCAGCACCCGCGCGCCGTCGTGCGAGAGCACCGCGGTGGTCGCCGTCAGGTGCCCGGGCACGCAGGCGCGCAGCATCGCGTCGTCGTGGTCCCGCAGGTGGCCGAGGAACTCGACGCGCAGCGCCTCCTCCTCGGGCGTGGGCGCGGTCCAGGCCGACAGCACCGAGACCGCGTCGCCGTGCAGGCTCAACTGGCGCCGCCCTCGCCCTCGCCGTCGCCCTTGCCGTCGTCCGGCTTGCGCTCCAGCTCGGAGATGTCCCACGCCTGCTCGCCCCGGACGAACGCCTCGGGGTCGTCGAGGTCGTCGGCCGTCGGCATCAGGTCGGGGTGGCCCCACAGCGCGTCGCGGCCGTCGACGCCGCGCGCCTCCTCGAGGGCCCGCCACAGCGCCGCCGCCTCGCGCAGCCGCCGGGGCCGCAGCTCCAGCCCCACCAGCGTGCCGAAGGTCAGCTCGGCGGGCCCGCCGGTGGCCCTGCGCCGGCGTACGGTCTCGGCGAGCGCGACCGCCGAAGGCAGCTTGCCCGAGGCGCTGCTGTCCACCACGGTGGCGACCCAGCCCTCGACCAGCGCGAGCGTCGTCTCCAGCCGGGCCAGGGCGGCCTTCTGCCGCTCGGTCTCCTCGGGCTTGAGCAGGTCGCCCCCGCTCAGCGCCTCCTGAAGGGCCTCGGGGTTGTTGATGTCGAGCCCACGGATCTGCTCCTCCAGTTTGGAGGTGTCGACCGTGATGCCCCTGGCGTATTCCTCGACCGCGCCCAGCAGGTGCGAACGCAGCCACGGCACGTGCTGGAACAACCGGTGGTGCGCGGCCTCGCGCAGCGCCAGGTAGATCCTGATCTCCTCGGAGGGGATCTCCAGGCCGTCGCTGAAGTGGGCGATGCCGCCCGGCAGCAGCGCCGCCCTGTCGGACAGCGGCAGGCCGATGTCGGTCGTGCCGACGACCTCGCGGGCGAGCGAGGCGATGGCCTGGCCGATCTGCTGGCCGACCATCATGCCGCCCATCTGCTTCAGCATGCCCATGAGCGGGCCGGCCATCTGCTGCGCCTCGGGCGGCAGACCGGCGCCGCCGAGCGCGCCGCCCATGGTGTCGACCATGCGCTGGGCTATGGGTTCGCAAAGCTTTCGCCACACCGGGACGGTGTTCTCGATCCATTCGGACCGGCTCCAGGCCTGCGGATTCACCACGCCGCTGGGCAGCGTGGTCGCCTCGTTCAGCCAGAGGTCGGCCAGGCTCAGCGCCTCCACGATCTGGCGGCGCTCGCCTTCCATGACGCTCGGGTCGCCCTCGGCGACCACGGCGTGCCGGGCGATGTTCTTCGCCATGTCCCAGTTGACAGGGCCGGAGCCCTGAGGCGCCGACAGCATGTCGGCGAACTGGCGCATCGCCTGAGCCATCTGCTCAGGGTTGCCGAACATCGCGAACGGGTTTTCGTTGGGGTCGTTTTCACGACCTGGCAGGTCAGTCACCGCTCTACCTCGTGCAGGATGGAGGAGTCCACATCCGCCACGTTAGTCGTCCTGCGGCGGATCAGTGCAAAGTGAGGACCTGGTGCCTACCTCGAAACGCCCGCGCCAACCCGTCGTCGCCGTTACGGGCGCCGCCTCCGGCATAGGCCGGGAGCTGCTCGCGAAGCTCGTGTCCTCCGCGGATTTCCGCAGGGTGGTGGCCATCGACGAAGAACGCGGCGACATCCGGGAGGCCACCTGGAGAGTCATCGACGTACGAGATCCGCTCTTGGCGAACCGCATCTCCGACATCGACGTCCTGGTCCACCTGGCCGGCGACTACGCCCTCGACTCCGACCCGGTCGAGCGGCGCGCCTACAACCTGAGAGCGGCCCAGACCGTGCTCACCGCCTGCGCCGCGGCGCGCGTACGGCGCGTGGTGCTGGTCACGAGCGCCATGGTGTACGGCGCCGCGCCCGACAACGAGGTGCCCCTGGCCGAGGACGCCCCGGTGGCGGCCGAGCCCGACACCGGCCTCGTGGGCGACCACCTGGAGATCGAGTCCCTCGTACGCCGCTCGCTGCGCAGCCACCCCGGCCTGGAGGTGACCGTGGTCCGCCCGGCCGCGATCGTCGGCCCCGGCATCGACACGGTGATCACCCGCCACTTCGAGTCGCCCCGGCTGCTGACCGTCAAGGGCTGCATGCCGCGCTGGCAGTTCTGCCACCTCGACGACCTGATCTCGGTGCTGGAGCTGGCCGCGCGCGGCGTCGTCACCGGCGTGGTGGCCGTCGGCAGCGAGGGCTGGCTGGAGCAGGAGCAGGTCGAGGAGCTGTCCGGCATCCGCAGGTTCGAACTGCCCGCGGGGCTGACGTTCGGCACCGCGCAGCGCCTGCACCGCCTCGGCATCACCCCGGCCCCGGCCACCGACCTGCACTACGTCGTCTACCCGTGGGTCGTCGACTGCGCGACGCTGCGCGAGGCCGGCTGGAAGCCCGCCTGGACCAACGAGGCGGCCTTCCGTCAGCTCCTGGAGCTGCGCGAGGACGCCACTACCGTGGTCGGCAGGCGGCTGCCGGTCAAGGAGGCGACCCTCACCGCGGCCGGCGCGACCGTCGCGGTCATCGGCACCGCCGCGATCGTCCGCCAGGTACGCAAGAAGCGCCGCCAATAGCGGGGGGCGCGGGGCCGGGCGAGCGGCGGGAAGCGGCGACGGCGGAAAGGTAGTCTTGCGGCGTGGACGTCATCCGGCTGCTCGCCATTCGCGACACCCCGCTGTCCGTCGACGAGGTGCTGGCCGCCGTGGGCGACCACGCCGCGGGCGGCACCACCCTGTTCGTGGGCACCGTGCGTGAGCAGGACCACGGCAAGCCCGTGACCAAGCTCTCCTACTCGGCCCACCCCACGGCGGAGGCCGAGCTGCGCGCGGTCGCCGAGAAGATCGCCGCCGACTTCCCCCTGACGGCCGTGGCCGCCGTCCACCGGGTGGGCGACCTGGAGCTGGGCGACATCGCCGTGATCGTGGCGGTCGCCGCGCCCCACCGCGACGAGGCGTTCCGCGCCTCGCGCAGGCTGATCGACGATCTCAAGGCGCAGGTCCCCATCTGGAAGCACCAGGAGTTCGCCGACGGCGCGACCGAGTGGGTCGGCGCCGGCGAATAAGCTCTTGACCATGTCTCGACGCGCCCTGACGCTGTTGCTCGCGGGATTCCTCGTGCTCGCGTTCGGGGTGGCGGGCGCCTTCAGGCCGGTGCCCTACGTCGTGCTGAGCCCCGGCCCGACCGAGAACACCCTCGGCGAGCTCGAGAAGAAGCCGGTCATCTCGATCTCCGGCCGGCAGACCTATCCCACCAGCGGCGCGCTCAGCCTGGTCACCGTCGCCTACCAGGGCGGCCCCGCCGCCCAGATCGACCTGCTGACGGCGCTGCGCGGCTGGATCGATCCCGACGTGGCCGTGGTCCCGCAGGAGACCATCTTCGCTCCCAACCGCGACCCGAAGGAGGTCGAGGAGGAGAACACGGTGGAGATGACCAACTCCCAGGACTCCGCGACCGCCGCCGCGCTCAACGAGCTCAAGATCCCCTACAGCATGATCGTGTCCGTCGTCTCCACGGAGAAGGGCAAGCCCGCCGACGGCAAGCTGCTTAAGGGCGACGAGATCACCTCGATCGACGGCAAGGACGCCAAGGACGTCGACATCGTCAGCAGCACCGTCAAGGCGCACAAACCCGGCGAAGAGGTGGTCTTCGGCGTCCTACGGGGCGGGCAGAAGGTCGAGGTCCCGCTGCGGCCGATCGCGGGGCCGAAGGGGCAGCCGCAGGTCGGCGTGCTCATGCAGACCAAGTACAAATTCCCGTTCGACGTCGACATCAACGTCGGCGACGTGGGCGGGCCGAGCGCCGGGCTGATGTTCTCGCTGGGCATTCTCGACAAGCTCACCCCCGGCGAGCTCACCGGCGGCAAGAAGATCGCCGGCACCGGCACCATCGAGCCCACGGGCGAGGTGGGCCCGATCGGCGGCATCCAGCAGAAGATGATCGGCGCGAAGAAGGCCGGCGCGACGGTGTTCCTGACGCCGGCCGACAACTGCGGCGAGGCGGTGCAGGCGGCGCCCGACGGGCTGCGGCTGGTCCGCGCCGACACGCTGCACGCCGCGGTGCAGGCGCTCGACGCGCTGCGCACCGGCACGGGCAACGTCCCGGCCTGCCCTTCCTGAACCTGCGTAGTCGCAGACAAACCCTCGGACGAGGAAACTTTCGCCGGCCGCCGTGCGTTAGCCGTACGGCTGGCCTAGCGGTGTAGGTTGCCAGACACGGACCGTTTCTTCATTACGACGAGGGGTTGGCCTTGAGCTTCCGGACCCCAGGAGCCGGCAGGGCGATGCGCTTGCCCCGCCGACCGCGACTGCTTCTACCTGTGGCGATCGCCCTTGTGGCGATCGTCGCGTTGTTCTTCCTCTTCAGCGGCATCTATACCGACTACCTGTGGTTCGACGCCGTGGACTACACGTCGGTCTTCACCGGCGTGGTGCTGACCCAGATCGTGCTGTTCCTGGTCGGCGCGCTGCTGATGGTCGTGATCGCGGGCGGCAACATGCTGCTGGCGTTCCGCACGCGGCCCATGTTCGGCCCCGCGATGTTCGGCGGGGCGAGCGGAGCCGACCGCTACCGCATGGCGCTCGACCCGCACCGCAAGCTGATCTTCATCATCGGCATGGGGCTGCTCGCGCTCTTCTCCGGCTCGTCCTTCGCCGGTCAGTGGCAGACGTGGCTGCAGTTCGTCAACGGCGCGTCGTTCGGCAAGAAGGACGAGCTGTTCGGCTTCGACATCTCGTTCTACATGTTCGACTATCCGTTCATCCGGATGGTCCTGAACTTCCTGTTCACCGCGATCATCATCTCGATCCTGCTGGCCGCGATCACGCACTACCTGTACGGCGGCTTCCGCCTGCAGTCGCCCGGTCTGCACGCCTCCCGGGCCGCCCGCGTCCACCTGTCGGTGCTGCTCGGCATCTTCGTGCTGCTCAAGGCCATCGCCTACTGGGTCGACCGCTACGGACTGGTCTTCTCCGACCGGGGCTTCGTGCACGGCGCGTCCTACACCGACGTCAACGCGGTCCTGCCGGCCAAGACCATCCTCGCGATCATCGCGCTGATCTGCGCCGCGCTCTTCTTCGCCGGCGTGGTGCGGCCCGGCGGCATGCTGCCCGGCGTGTCCTTCGGCCTGCTCGTGCTCTCGGCCATCCTGATCGGCGGCGTCTACCCGGCGCTCGTCGAGCAGTTCCAGGTCAAGCCCAACCAGCAGGGCAAGGAGGCGCTGTACATCCAGCGCAACATCGACGCCACCCGGGAGGCGTACAACGTCGACAAGACCGAGGTCGAGACGTACAACGCCCAGGCCGACCCGGCCAAGGTCCAGCCGGGCGGCGACACCTCGGTCTCCGGCGTGCGACTGCTCGACCCTGCGCTGGTCTCCTCGACGTACGAGCAGACCCAGCGCATCCGCGGCTTCTACAACTTCGCCGAGCCGCTCGACGTCGACCGCTACCCCGACGCCAACGGCAAGATGATCGACCACGTCGTCGGCGTCCGCGAGCTGACCGGCCCGCCCGAGGGCCAGAACAACTGGATCAACCGCCACCTCGTCTACACCCACGGCTACGGCTTCGTCGCCGCGCCCGGCAACAAGGTCGACAGCAGCGGCCTGCCCGACTACGACGCCAAGGACATGCCGGTCACCGGCCCGCTCGCGACCAGCACGGGCCTGAAGGAGCCGCGCGTCTACTTCGGCGAGGAGCCGGCCTCGGCCGAATACGTCATCGCCGGCGGCAACCCCAACCGGCCGCAGGAGCTCGACTACCCGCAGACCGGCGGCACCGGCCAGAAGAACACCACCTACACCGGCGGCGGCGTCGCCCTCGGCTCGTTCTTCAACCGCATGCTCTACGCCGCCAAGTACAGCGAGGCGAACATCCTGCTGTCCGGCGACGTCAACGCCGACTCGAAGATCCTCTACGAGCGCCACCCGCGTGACCGCGTCCAGAAGGTCGCGCCGTTCCTGACGCTCGACGGCAACCCTTACCCCGCGATCGTGGACGGCCGCATCGTGTGGATCGTGGACGGCTACACCACGTCCAACGACTACCCGTACTCGCAGAGCGAGAGCCTCGGCGACATGACGCGCGACACCTCCAGTGACCGCCGCGTCATCGCCCAGCAGCCGACCGACCGCATCAACTACATCCGCAACTCGGTCAAGGCCACCGTCGACGCCTACGACGGCACGGTCAAGCTGTTCGCCTGGGACACCAACGACCCGGTGCTGCGCACCTGGAGCTCCGCCTTCCCCGGCGTCATCCGCCCGGCCTCCGAGATGAGCGCCGACCTGAAGGCGCACGTCCGTTACCCCGAGGACCTGTTCAAGGTGCAGCGCTACACCCTGTCGCGCTACCACATCACCGACCCGTCCGCCTTCTACAGCGGCCAGGACTTCTGGAACGTCCCGGGCGACCCGACGCAGGGCGACAAGAACACCAAGCAGCCGCCCTACTACCTGACCACCACGATGCCGGGTGAGCAGCCGACGTTCTCGCTGACCACCACGTTCGTGCCGCGCCAGGGCCCCAACCTGGCGGCGTTCATGGCGGTCAACTCCTCGGCAGAGTCGGGCTACGGACGCATCCGCATCCTGCGGATGCCGTCCAGCACCCCGATCCCCGGCCCCGGTCAGGCACAGAACGCCTTCCAGAGCCGCTTCGCCGGCGAGCTCAACCTCCTCGGCGTCGGCGCCTCGTCGGTCCGCTACGGCAACCTGCTCACGCTCCCGTACGCGGGCGGCCTGGTCTACATCGAACCGGTGTACATCCAGGTGACCGCGGGCGGCGGACAGGAGCCCTACCCGATCCTGCAGCGCGTCCTGGTGTCGTTCGGCAGCAAGATCGGTGTGGGACGCACCCTGACCGAGGCCCTCCAAGAGGTCTTCGGCGCGGAGGAGCAACAGCAACAGCAGCAGGAACAGAACAACCAGCAGCAGGAGCAGGGCCAGGCCCAGGCCAACACCGCACTCTCCTCCGCGATCACCAACGCGCAGAAGGCCTACGACGACGCCCAGAAGGCGCTGCAGGCCAGCCCGCCCGACTGGGACGCGTACGGCGAGGCGCAGAAGCGGCTGCAGGAGGCGCTGAAGGCGCTGGAGGGCGCGAACCGGCAGCAGCCGGACGCCTCCGCCAGCCCGTCACCGTCCGCGTCGCCGTCGGCTTCACCCTCGGCCTCACCGACGGCCTCCCCGCCTGCCACGCCGTCCCCATCGGCGTCGCCGACGGGAGGCACCTAGCCATCCGGTTTGCATCCACCCCGCGTTGCCGTCTAGTCTTAAGGCGCAACGCAGCGACGCGGGGTGGAGCAGTTCGGTAGCTCGCTGGGCTCATAACCCAGAGGTCGCAGGTTCAAATCCTGCCCCCGCTACCAAGAAGTCGAAGGCCCGGGAAACCGGGCCTTCGCTCGTTTCCGGGCCAGATTCGTCCCGGTACGAAGCACTCTCGCCAGCCTGTATAGTTGATGAAGTCACACCGACGCGGGGTGGAGCAGTTCGGTAGCTCGCTGGGCTCATAACCCAGAGGTCGCAGGTTCAAATCCTGTCCCCGCTACCAAGAAGGCCCTGGTCACCGAGAAATCGGAGACCAGGGCCTTGTTCTTTTCCCTCGGCTTGACCGCACTCTGGCAGGGCTTTTCCGCGAGGATGGGCCCATGGGACTTTCGACGCCGAGGCGGTGGGCCTTCCTGACGGTCGCCGTGCTGGTCGCCTCCACACCGGTTCCGGCCCAGGCCGCCACGGATCCGGCAGGTGCCCTCGAACGGCACCTCCGCGCCGGCCACGGCGTACGGATCTCCGAGACCACCCGCATCACGCTCGGCAAGCGGCCCTCGGAGACCCGGATCACCGGCCGGCTCCGGCTCGCGCCGGCAGGCCCCGCCGCGGCCCAGTTCACCTGGTGGAGCGTCCCCCGCAAGGAGACCTACCGCGTGATCCGCGTCGGCTCGACCGTGTACGACGGCAGCAACGCCCACCCCGGGCCGATTCCCGACGGCAAGAAGTGGATCCGGTTCCCCAACAAGCACCGGGGAGTCATGGCCCGCGACATGGCGGCCGACGCCAGCCAGCAGCCGATCAACGTGTACGACCCGACGACGCTGAAGGCCGTGCTGAAGCGCTCGACCCGCAAGCCCGGCTTCCTCTACCAGGGCACCATGAGCTACCGCGACCTGGACAAGATCACCAAGACTCCGCTGTTCCATTGGACCAGCGGCCGCCCCATCGGGCCGAAGAGCCGGGGGAAGATCACCTGGAAGCTCTGGACCGGTCGTGACGGGACGCTCAAGCGCCTGCTCACCACGGACACCGAGGCGGCCCTGGTCAAACGGACCGACACCCGCTACTCCGCCTGGGGCTCCCGCGTCGTCATCACCGCACCGCCCGCCGACGAGGTGATCGACGAAGCCGACCTGCTGGAGTACATCCGCAACGAGAACGAGCCCATCCCCGAGGACGAAGGCAACACCTGACCGGTCCGGCTCAGAGGCGCTTGCCCATCAAGGCGGCCGCCTTGTGCACGGCCCAGCCGATCAGCAGGAAGCCGAAGACGACCTGCGCGATGTGCATCCATGGCGAGGAGTCGTCCGCGTAGAGCACGACACCGGCCCACAACAGGCCGAAGATCCCGACCAGGAGGATCGCCACCCAGTTCAGCCTCCGTTGCCACATATCGGCAGTCTGGCAGTCCAGGGTGAAAGGACAGGTATGTCCGCAGTCGCCAACGAGTCAGGTCTGGCCCGACCGGCGCCGGCCGCTCCGCCGTCTCGGCGCCTCAGTGCCGCAGAGTGCGGCGGGTGCCGGCGCAACGGCGCAGTCGCGGGCCGCGCGGGCTCGGCGGGACAGGGTCGACGCCGCTCTCCATGTGGGCGAGCAGAGCGGCCGCCGTTCTGGCATCGGCCAGAATGCGCCGTACCTCTTCGTCGTCCTGGGGGAGCTCACCGCGCCGGGCCAGCTCGTCCCGTACGAACGACAGGGGGTCCGGCTCGCCCGCCATCTCGGCCGCGGCACTGGCTCGCGCGGCCGTCAGCAACTGCAGATACCGGGAACGCTGGACGGCCTCGCGCGTGTGAACGTGCTCGAGATCGTCGATGAGCGTCATGGCCACCCGCAGCAGGTCTCCGGCGCTGGTCCCCTTGTCGGTGAGGAAGGCGCGGATGTCGTCGAACTCCGAGCGGGTCATGGCGGACACCTCCGAGAGAGCGCTCTGCTCGTGGAGTACTTCCTACCGGGGGGCGATTGCGGATGACTTGCTGTGCGCTTGACCGGGCGTGTCGGGCGGGCGAAGCATGGGAGAGGTTTGGGGGACTGCAGGGGAGGGAAGGACCATGTGATTACCCGAGTTGCGCGAAGCACCGGCGATCGGCTGCTAGAGTTGCTTCGCGCGGGACGCCCGGGGCTCACGGAGCTCCAGGAGTCGGCCCGCAAATCCCACTGACGGACCTGGACCGACCACTTCGGATGGGCTGGTAAGTTAGAGGGGTTGCCCCGGAAACGGGGCGCGGATTAATTCCAGCAGGTCGAGCAAGTCCGGTCAATTTGACAGAGACTTGAACGGCTGAAAGAATTAAGACACAACGAAGACGAAATGAACGCCTCCGAGGCGGGGCCCGCAAGGGAATCCGGCAAGGAAGTACGCGTCCGTTTCTTGAGAACTCAACAGTGTGTTAAAAGCCAGTGCATGTGCATCACACATGTATGACCCCGTCATTTTTGACGGATTCTTGCTTGGATGATTCATCCGAACAAGCCTTGAAAAGCATTGTTTGGAGAGTTTGATCCTGGCTCAGGACGAACGCTGGCGGCGTGCTTAACACATGCAAGTCGAGCGGAAAGGCCCTTCGGGGTACTCGAGCGGCGAACGGGTGAGTAACACGTGAGCAACCT